>NZ_CP017916.1:0-659665 GCF_002119525.1 Vibrio syngnathi
GATCTTATTCACTGGATCTGTGATCAATTGCTGGTGATCTGACTTATCAACAGGTAAAATTAACGGTCATTTCATATAACTTAAATAGAGTGGGGCACCGTGTCATCTTCGCTTTGGTTGCAATGCTTGCAACAGCTTCAAGAAGAATTACCAGCTACAGAATTCAGTATGTGGGTACGTCCGTTACAAGCGGAGCTCAATGGTAATACTCTAACTCTATTTGCACCAAACCGATTTGTACTCGATTGGGTGCGCGATAAGTACCTAAATAGCATTAACCGTTTGCTACAAGAATATTGTGGTAATGATATTCCACATCTTCATTTTGAGATTGGAAGTAAACGAGTTACTGCTCCAAAATCTGAGACTATCGCCCCAGCTCGTACCCGTACAGCAGCCGATGTAGCCGCTGAGTCATCTGCACCTGCGCAATTGCAGGCTCGCAAGCCTGTCCACAATATCTGGCGTGATGAAGAACCTGTAGCGGTTGACCTTAACCACCGTTCAAACGTCAACCCAAAACACAAGTTCAATAACTTTGTTGAAGGTAAGTCGAACCAACTGGGTTTGGCTGCGGCTCGTCAGGTTTCTGACAATCCAGGAACAGCCTACAACCCGTTATTCCTATACGGCGGCACTGGTTTAGGTAAAACGCACTTGTTGCATGCGGTGGGTAACGCCATTGTTGATAATAAGCCGAATGCGAAAGTGGTTTATATGCACTCAGAGCGTTTTGTTCAGGATATGGTAAAGGCACTGCAAAACAACGCGATTGAAGAGTTTAAGCGTTACTACCGTAGTGTTGATGCATTGCTTATCGATGACATCCAATTCTTTGCGAATAAAGAGCGTTCTCAAGAAGAGTTTTTCCACACATTTAATGCGCTGCTTGAAGGCAACCAACAGATCATCCTAACGTCTGACCGTTATCCCAAAGAGATCAACGGGGTAGAAGATCGTCTGAAATCTCGCTTCGGTTGGGGTTTGACGGTTGCGATTGAGCCGCCAGAGCTTGAGACTCGTGTTGCGATCTTAATGAAGAAAGCAGAAGACCACCAAATTCACCTTGCGGATGAAGTGGCATTCTTTATTGCTAAGCGTTTACGCTCTAACGTTCGTGAGCTAGAAGGCGCATTGAACCGTGTTATCGCGAATGCAAATTTCACTGGTCGTCCGATCACGATCGATTTCGTGCGTGAAGCTCTGCGTGACTTACTTGCACTGCAAGAAAAGCTGGTCACCATTGATAACATTCAAAAGACAGTCGCTGAATACTACAAAATCAAAGTTGCTGATCTATTATCTAAACGTCGTTCTCGTTCTGTTGCTCGTCCACGCCAACTGGCGATGGCACTGGCTAAAGAGTTAACTAACCACAGCTTGCCTGAGATTGGCGATGCATTCGGTGGCCGTGACCACACGACCGTACTGCATGCTTGTCGTAAGATTGCTCAGCTGCGTGAAGAGAGCCACGACATTAAAGAAGATTATTCGAACTTGATTCGTACCCTTTCTTCTTAATACACAGTATTCTTAACCTTAATAAGCAGAATCTTGGCCACGTACTATTACGCAGTGCCATTTAGACCGTAAGAGCAAGATATGAAATTTACCATTGAACGTAGTCACCTGATTAAGCCATTACAACAAGTCTCTGGCGCACTCGGTGGCAGGCCAACGCTTCCAATTCTAGGAAATCTACTGATTAAAGTAGAAGATAACGTGTTGTCGATGACAGCAACGGATCTAGAAGTTGAACTGATCAGCCGTGTAACGCTTGAAGGTGATTTCGAAGCGGGCAGCATTACCGTACCTTCACGTAAGTTCCTAGATATCTGTCGCGGTTTGCCTGATAGCTCAGTGATCACCGTGGTCTTGGATGGTGACCGTGTTCAGGTTCGTTCTGGTCGTAGCCGTTTCTCATTAGCAACATTACCTGCGGCAGATTTTCCAAACATTGAAGATTGGAGCAGTGAAGTTGAAGTGTCAGTGACACAAGCTGAATTGCGCGGTCTTATCGAGAAAACCCAATTCTCAATGGCGAACCAAGACGTTCGTTACTACCTCAACGGTATGTTGTTTGAGATTGAAGGTTCTATCTTACGTAGTGTTGCAACTGATGGTCACCGTATGGCGGTATCTCAAGCGCAACTGGGTGCCGATTTTGCTCAGAAGCAGATCATTGTTCCTCGTAAAGGTGTGCAAGAGCTAGTGAAGCTACTGGATGCACCAGAGCAACCGGTAACGCTTCAAATTGGTAACTCTAATGTGCGTGCTGAAGTGAACAACTATGTCTTCACTTCTAAGCTGGTTGATGGTCGTTTCCCTGATTATCGCCGCGTAATGCCGCAAAATACCACCAAGACATTAGAAGCTGGCTGTGATGAGTTACGTTCAGCGTTTTCTCGTGCTGCGATTCTGTCGAATGAAAAATTCCGTGGTGTTCGCGTTAATCTTGTAGATAGCGAGATGCGCATTACCGCGAATAACCCAGAGCAAGAAGAAGCGGAAGAAGTGCTAGACGTAACCTTTGATGGTGACGCACTAGAGATTGGCTTCAACGTAAGCTACGTATTGGATGTATTGAATACGCTGCGTTGTGAACAAGTTCGCATCTCAATGTCAGACGCCAATGCGAGTGCTCTTATCGAGAACGCTCAAGACGACAGCGCGATGTACGTTGTTATGCCTATTCGCTTATAAGCTGTCATATGTTGACCTATCGAGTCGTGATTGAAGATTAATATGAAGACGTTATGCCTTTATCGCGCTTAATCGTTAAGCAGTTTAGAAATATAGAAGCCTGTGACATTCAACCGTCATCAGGCTTTAACTTTCTTATAGGGGCTAACGGAAGCGGCAAAACCAGCGTCCTTGAAGCGGTGTATCTGCTCGGACATGGTCGCTCATTTAAGAGTTCACTCACCGGTCGTATCATACAAAACGAGTGCAGTGAGCTGTTTGTCCATGGCCGTTTTATGACCTCGGATCAATTTGAGCTGCCAATTGGCATTAATAAGCAGCGCGATGGCACAACAGAGGTTAAAATAAGCGGTCAAACTGGGCAAAAATTGGCTCAGTTAGCTCAGGTTTTACCTTTGCAGTTGATTCACCCGGAAGGGTTTGATTTACTAACCGATGGACCTAAGCATCGCCGCGCATTCATTGATTGGGGAGTCTTCCACAGTGAGTCGGGTTTTTATGATGCATGGGGTAGGGTGAAGCGCCTCAATAAGCAGCGAAACGCCTTATTGAAAACGGCAACACACTATCAAGAGCTGAGCTATTGGGATCAAGAGTTGGCCCGTTTAGCTGAAAGCATCAGCCAGTGGCGTGCCACTTACGTTGAACAGCTTAAAGAAGTCGCCGAAGAAATCTGTGCGACCTTCTTACCTGAGTTTGAGATAAAGATTAACTATTATCGAGGTTGGGACAAAGACACCCCATACGCCGAGATATTAGAAAAGAATTTTGAAAGGGATCAGCAGCTTGGTTACACCTTTAGTGGGCCAAACAAAGCAGATCTAAAGATAAAAGTGAACGGCACTCCAGTGGAAGATGTCTTGTCACGAGGTCAGTTGAAGTTGATGGTGTGCGCGCTACGAGTAGCACAAGGGCAACACCTCACTCAAATGACAGGTAAGCAATGCATCTATTTGATAGATGACTTCGCTTCCGAATTAGATAGCCAACGCCGAGCACGTCTTGCTGAGTGTTTAAAGGCGACCAAGGCTCAAGTTTTTGTAAGCTCTATTACCGCTGATCAGATTGCAGATATGCATGACGAAAATAGCAGGATGTTTCATGTGGAACATGGCAAAATAGAGCAAGGATAATTAGTCAGAGAGTAACTATGTCAGATAATTACGATTCATCGAGTATTAAAGTACTGAAGGGTCTGGATGCGGTACGTAAGCGTCCTGGAATGTACATTGGCGACACGGATGATGGTACCGGTCTGCACCACATGGTTTTTGAGGTGGTAGATAACTCTATTGATGAAGCACTCGCTGGTCACTGTAATGACATCATCGTAACTATCCATGAAGATAGTTCTGTGTCAGTAAGCGATGACGGCCGTGGTATTCCAACTGAATTGCACCCAGAAGAAAAAGTATCAGCAGCAGAAGTAATCATGACGGTTCTTCACGCTGGTGGTAAGTTCGATGATAACTCGTACAAAGTATCTGGTGGTCTGCACGGTGTTGGTGTTTCAGTAGTTAACGCACTTTCTAAGCAAGTTACTCTTACTATCCATCGCGGTGGCAAAATCCACACTCAAACATACTGCCACGGTGAGCCTCAAGCGCCACTAGCGGTTATCGGTGACACGGATAAAACAGGTACAGAGATTCGTTTCTGGCCGAGTGAAGAAACCTTCACTAACATCGAGTTCCATTACGACATTTTAGCTAAGCGTCTACGTGAGCTATCATTCTTGAACTCAGGTGTATCAATTAAGCTAATTGATAAGCGCGAAGAAGATAAAATGGATCACTTCGAATACGAAGGCGGTATCCAAGCGTTTGTTGAGCACTTAAACACCAACAAAACACCGATTATCCAGAAAATATTCCATTTCGATCATGAGCGTGAAGACGGTATTACCGTTGAAGTTGCGATGCAATGGAATGACGGTTACCAAGAAAATATTTATTGTTTCACCAACAACATCCCTCAACGTGATGGTGGTGCTCACTTAGCGGGTTTCCGTGGTGCACTAACACGTACATTGAACAGCTTCATGGATAAAGAAGGCTTCTCGAAGAAAGCGAAGACTTCAACATCAGGTGATGATGCTCGTGAAGGTTTGACAGCGATTGTTTCGGTGAAAGTGCCAGATCCTAAGTTCTCAAGCCAAACTAAAGACAAGCTAGTTTCTTCAGAAGTGAAATCTGCCGTTGAGTCTACAATGGGTGAGAAACTGTCTGAGTTCCTAATTGAGAACCCAGGTGAAGCGAAAATCGTTTGTTCTAAAATTATCGATGCAGCGCGTGCTCGTGATGCAGCGCGTAAAGCTCGTGAGATGACACGTCGTAAAGGCGCATTAGATTTAGCGGGTCTTCCAGGTAAACTTGCTGACTGTCAGGAAAAAGATCCTGCACTGTCTGAACTATACATTGTGGAAGGAGACTCTGCTGGCGGATCAGCTAAGCAGGGGCGTAACCGTAAGAACCAAGCAATCCTACCGCTTAAAGGTAAAATCCTTAACGTAGAGAAAGCACGTTTCGATAAAATGCTGTCTTCTCAAGAAGTTGCAACGCTCATCACAGCACTTGGTTGTGGTATTGGTCGTGACGAATACAACCCAGATAAACTGCGTTACCACAACATCATCATCATGACCGATGCCGATGTCGATGGTTCTCACATCCGTACTCTGCTACTGACATTCTTCTACCGTCAAATGCCAGAGTTGATTGAACGTGGTTACATCTACATTGCTCAGCCACCACTTTACAAAGTGAAGAAGGGTAAGCAAGAGCAGTACATCAAAGATGAAGATGCGATGAACCAGTATCAAGTATCTTTGGCTTTGGACAATGCAGAATTGCACGTAAACCCTGAAGCACCTGCGTTTGCTGGTGAAGGCTTAGAGAAGCTTGTTCATCAATACAATGCAGGTATTAAGCTGGTTGATCGTATGAGCCGTCGTTACCCACGAGCATTGCTTCACGAACTGATTTATGTACCTCGCCTAACCGCTGAGCAGTGTCATGATGAAGCGGCAGTTGAAGCTTGGGGTAAGCAGCTTGTAGAGCAGCTAAACGGCAAAGAAGCGGGTGCGAGCCAATACTCTCTTGAAGTTGAAAAACACGAAGAGCTAGGTTTAAGCGTTCCTAAGATTGTAGTACGTACACACGGTGTTACTCACGAACATGTACTCAGCATTGACCTTATCAACTCGAAAGAGTTTGGTAAGCTAGCAGACCTTTCTGAAGCGCTTGACGGCTTGATTGAAGAAGGCGCTTACATCAAGCGTGGTGAGCGTACTCAAGCGGTTTCTAGCTTTGTTGAAGCTCTGAACTGGTTAGTGAAAGAGTCTCGTCGTGGCCTGAGCCTACAACGATACAAAGGTCTAGGTGAGATGAACCCTGATCAGCTTTGGGAAACAACGATGGATCCTGAAACTCGTCGTATGATGCAAGTAACGATTGAAGATGCTGTTGGTGCTGATCTGTTGTTCACAACGTTGATGGGCGACCAAGTAGAACCGCGTCGTAACTTCATCGAAGAGAATGCATTGAAAGTAGCAAACCTAGACGTTTAGTATCTTTGATACTTCGCTCTTTCGCTTAATTTCTGTGTCAGAGGTGCTCACATACATTCGTATGCTACGCGCCTCTTCCTTGAACTAAAACGAAATAGCTTCGTCTCAAAAAACTAAATTTATAATTAAAAAGACTGCCAGAAATGGCGGTCTTTTTGTTTTTAAGTTACTGAAAAATATTGAGTTGAAAAAATAATTGAAAATAATCCCTTGAAACTATTTTGCTCAATCCACATATCTAGTTGTGAAGAGGATGACTGTCTTGCTCTACAAGAGAAGAAACAGAACCTTCATAACCGTTGCTAGAGTATCGCTCAATAGAGGATAACTTTGGCAGCACACAATTTAAAAATTGATTCATTGTCATGTCCCAGCGTTGTCGCCAAAAGAGGCGAAACCCGAGGAATGCAAACTGAATCCCTTAGCTGTTTACTGGGTCACTCACAAGTTCGATCTTAGTAAAAATCACAGCTAAGACTATTGCTTACTAAAAGGATAGCATTATGAGAACTGTAGACTTCACTCCACTTTACCGCAACGCAATCGGCTTCGATCGTCTATTCAACATGATGGAAGCGAACACATCGAAAAATACTTCTGGCGGTTACCCTCCTTATAACATCGAGCAAAAAGACGAGAATAACTACCGTATTACTATGGCAGTCGCTGGCTTTGCAGATGACCAATTAGATCTGACTCAAAAAGAGAATACGCTAATTGTGAAAGGTGAGCGTAAAGAAGAAGTAGAGAAAACCTTCGTATATCAAGGTATTGCAGAGCGCGATTTCGAACGTAAATTCCAACTGGCTGACTATGTAAAAGTGGTAGGCGCAAGCATGGAAAATGGTCTCCTTCACATCGACCTAGAACGCGAGATCCCAGAAGCGATGCAACCGCGTAAGATTGCTATCAACGGTAATAGCCTACTAGAAGGCTAATACCCGTCATACTTGAAGCTACAGCGTTGTTGACGTCGTAAATTCCCCCTAATTACATAGGTTCCCTATGCTCATAGGGCTGAATTTTCTAGTCGCCTAGCTGAACCCCCAATTATTTAGGGTATTCAAGTGACAAACATTATCGGGAAGTAAAAGTGAAAGAGCACCAGTACCTTGAAGAAGGTCGGTGCTCTTTTTTGTTTGTCCTATCACCGTCATTCCATAGAGGGAGGAACGACCGAGTAGGGAATCTCTATTTACTTTCGCTGTAAGCCTTTTTCACTTCTTCAGCGATGATAGTGATACCTTTCTGCATCGCTTCATCATCTTGTACGTAGTTCATACGCAAGCACTGATGAGCATGATCCCACTCGTCTTCTTGACCGATAAAGAAGTATTCACCCGGAACAATTAATACGCCACGAGCTTTGAGTCGGTTGTACAGCTCCATGGTGGTAATCGGTAGCTCATCAAACCATAGCCATAAGAAAATCGCGCCTTCAGGCTTATGGATACGGAAACGTGGATCATCAATAGCGTCTTGAAGCAGCTCAACCGCACGTAGAGATTTGTCTTTATAGAAAGGTTTGATTACCTCGCTGCTTAAGCGTAGTAAATCGCCTTTTTCAATCATGTGGTTAGCAATCGCAGGGCCAACACTATTGGGTGCCAAGCTGATAATGCCATTCATGTTGGTCAATGCTTGTGTTACTTCTTCGCTCGCAATCACGATACCGCAACGCACACCCGGCAAGCCGAGTTTAGATAGGCTCATGCACAGAATCGAATTTTCATTCCAGAACGGTTCCACATCTTCAAAGATGATGTTTGGAAATGGTAGGCCGTAGGCATTATCGATCAGTAGCGGGATGTTGTTTTCACGCGCCAGCTTATCCAGTTTACGCACTTCTTCGTCGGTCAGTACGTTACCCGTTGGGTTGGTTGGACGAGAGGCACAGATAGCCGCAACTGAGTCATCAACTTTTAGCTGTTCAAAATCGACGTGGTATTTGAACTGTCTGTTTTCAAGCAGCTCGATCTCTGGGTGGTAAGAGATAAAGATATCGTCGTCAATGCCCGCATCGCCGTAGCCAATGTATTCCGGCGCGATCGGTAGCAAGATTTTCTTATGTGAGCCATCAGGCTGTTGGCCTGCTAGTAGGTTGAATAGGTAGAAGAAGCCACTTTGGCTGCCATTAGTTAGGCTAATGTTCTTCTCACTGATGTCCCAGCCGTAAGTATCTTTTAGCATTGTAGCTAACGACTTGATGAAGCTGTCTTTGCCTTGCGGACCATCGTAGTTGGCGAGGGCGGCGATGAGTTCTCCACTGGCGAGCATGTCGGCACTGGCTTGGTTAAAGTAATCGAGCATGGCTGGGATAGCGGCTGGGTTACCACCACCGAGCATGATTGCACCAGGAGTGCGCAGGCCATCATTCAAATCATCCATTAAACGAGTGATTCCAGAGTATCGATTAAACTTTTCACCAAACTTTGAGAATTGCATTGCTTCGTATACCTAATTCATTGTGATTATTATTCGTAGATTATGATCAATCTTATGAACCCGAGCGTGGCGGGTTACAGTGGGTAATATTCGAACATACCGCAATGTTTTTGCGGCGCAAAGCACGAATTGCCCTCACACGAAAAAAAACTCAACAATGTTTATCTAATTACTTACCGATTTCTTATTGAATGCGCTTTGATAATAACGAAGATGCTTTATATTTTTGTTTAGTTTCTGCTGTTTCAATCATTGAGCGCTTACTTCGAGTTCGTATAAATAACCAATATCTGTCTCAAAAAATGCTTGGTTAACAAAAACAAAAAGGGAAGCTTTCGCTTCCCTTTGGGTATTTACCTAAGTCGTACTAACCAATCGGAAGAACAACTTCTTTCTGCAATATTGCTTATTTATGTAAAAGAGAAATATCAGCAATCTGTAGGAACAGGTTACGTAGGTTGTTCAGTAGCGTTAGACGGTTCTTCTTAAGCGCTTCGTCATCAGCCATAACCATTACGTTGTCGAAGAATGCATCAACGGGTTCACGTAGATCAGCAAGTTTACTTAGGGCTTCTTGGTAGTTGCCTGTCGCGAATGCTGGTTCTAATGCTTCTGTCATTACTTCAACGTTTTCAGCCAGAGCTTTCTCTGCGTCTTCTTGAAGCAGAGCAAGATCGATTTCAGCTGGTAGCTCGCCATCGAATTTCGCAAGGATGTTACCTACACGCTTGTTCGCTGCTGCTAGTGCTTCTGCTGCTTCCAATTCACGGAAGTGAGAAACGGCTTTAACACGTTGGTCAAAGTCAGCTGGCTTAGTTGGACGACGTGCTAGTACCGCTTGGATGATATCAACGCTGAAACCAGCATCTTGGTACCATGCGCGGAAACGACCTAGCATGAAGTCGATAACGTCAGCTTCAACGTTGTCGTTAGTTAGCTTGTCGCCTAGTAGCTCTTTCGCTTTACCTATTAGATCGGTTAGGTCTAGGTTGTAGCCGTTTTCAACGATGATACGTAGCACACCCAGTGATGCACGACGTAGAGCGAATGGGTCAGAACCTTTTGGAGCTTGGCCAATACCGAAGATACCTACGATAGTGTCTAGCTTGTCTGCCATTGCTACTGCAGAAGAGATACCAGTGCTTGGCAGTGTGTCACCTGCGAAACGAGGCATGTACTGCTCGTAAAGTGCTAGTGCTACTTGCTCGTCTTCACCATCGTGAGTCGCGTAGTGCATGCCCATCACACCTTGAGTATCCGTAAATTCGAATACCATAGATGTCATTAGGTCACACTTAGCCAGTAGGCCTGCACGCTTAGATTTTTCAACGTCAGCATCGATTTGCTCAGCAATGTAGCCAGCAAGTTCTGTGATGCGGTCTGTTTTGTCTTTGATTGTACCAAGTTGCTTTTGGAAGATAGCTTGGTCTAGTTCAGCAAGACGGTCGATAAGCGGACGCTTACGGTCTGTGTTGAAGAAGAACTCAGCATCAGCAAGACGTGGACGTACAACCTTCTCGTTACCTTCGATTACGTGACGAGGCTCTTTAGACTCGATGTTCGAAACGAAGATAAAGTTCGGTAGTAGGCTTCTTTCAGCGTCACCAATCTCATGCGAATAAACAGGGAAGTACTTCTGGTCGCCTTTCATGGTGTAAACCAAAGCTTCAGAAGGCACTTTTAGGAACTCTTGCTCAAACTTAGCTGTAAGCACTACTGGCCATTCAACCAAAGACGTCACTTCTTCAACAAGGTCGTCTTCTAGGTCAGCAATACCGCCAACAGCTTCCGCTGCCTTTTTAGCATCAGCAAGAATGATCGCTTTACGCGCATCGTAATCTGCCATTACTTTACCGCGCTCTTCTAAGATCGCAGGGTATTGGTCAGCAGAGTCGATTGTGAACTCTTGTTCGCCCATGAAACGGTGACCACGGATAGTACGAGCAGAAGCTACGCCTAGGATTTTGCCTTCAACAAGCTCATCGCCTAGTAGTACTGTCAGTGTTTTCACTGGACGGATAAATTGAATGTCTGAGTTACCCCAGCGCATTGCTTTAGGAATTGGTAGGCCAGCCAGTGCTTTCGCAGCGATGTCCATCACCAATTCTTGAACAGGTTTGCCAACTACTTCTTGTTTGAAAAGAAGCCACTCGCCTTTGTCTGTTTTCAGGCGGTCAGCTTGCTCAACAGTAATACCGTTACCACGAGCCCAACCTTGTGCAGCTTTAGTCGCGTTGCCTTCCGCATCGAATGCGACAGAAATTGCAGGACCGCGCTTCTCAACGACTTTGTCTGCTTGGCCTTCAGCCAGTGCCGTCACTTTTAGTGCTAGACGACGAGGTGCTGCGTACCACTTGATGCCTTCGTGAGAAAGCTCAGCCGTTTTAAGACCCGCTTCAAAGTTAGAAGCAAAGGCTTCAGCTAGAGAACGAAGTGCCGTTGGTGGAAGCTCTTCCGTACCCAGTTCAATTAGAAAATTCTTCGCCATGATTATTTACCTTCCTTTTCTTCTACAGATCGGCACATTGGGAAGCCAAGTGCTTCACGTGACGCGTAGTACGCTTCTGCAACAGCTTTAGTCAGGTTGCGGATA
Source organism: Vibrio syngnathi (assembly GCF_002119525.1). Lineage (NCBI taxonomy): Bacteria > Pseudomonadati > Pseudomonadota > Gammaproteobacteria > Vibrionales > Vibrionaceae > Vibrio > Vibrio syngnathi. Next base: position 11,310 of record NZ_CP017916.1, read on the forward strand.
CGAAGGATGTAACGTTGACGCTCTGTTACAGAGATAGCTTTGCGCGCATCAAGGATGTTGAATGCGTGGCCTGCTTTTAGAATGCGCTCGTAAGCTGGAAGCGGCAGTGGCTTCTCAAGCTCAAGTAGCTCTTTACACTCTTTTTCGCACTGGTCGAAGAAAGTGAATAGGAAATCTACGTCTGCGTGCTCGAAGTTGTATGTTGATTGCTCAACTTCGTTTTGGTGGAAGATGTCACCGTAAGTCACGTTAGAACCGTCTGGTGCTACGTTCCATACAAGGTCGTAAACAGAGTCTACTTCCTGGATGTACATTGCTAGACGCTCGATACCGTAAGTGATCTCACCCGTTACTGGCTTACACTCAAGACCGCCAACTTGTTGGAAGTAAGTGAATTGAGTCACTTCCATGCCGTTTAGCCATACTTCCCAACCAAGACCCCATGCGCCTAGCGTTGGGTTTTCCCAGTTGTCTTCTACGAAACGAATATCGTGAACAAGTGGGTCGACACCAAGAACTTCAAGCGAGCCTAAGTACAACTCCTGGATGTTATCTGGAGAAGGTTTTAGAGCTACTTGGAATTGATAGTAGTGCTGCAGGCGGTTCGGGTTTTCACCGTAACGACCATCGGTCGGACGACGAGAAGGTTGAACGTATGCCGTAGACATTGGCTCTGGGCCAAGTGCACGTAGACATGTCATTGGGTGAGAGGTGCCAGCACCTACTTCCATATCTAGTGGTTGAACAATGGTACAACCGTTTTGTGCCCAGTAATCCTGCAGCGCGAGGATCATTCCCTGGAAGGTTTTGATATCGTATTTTTGCATAGTCAGGTTCGCGCGATTCTTTTAAATGAATGATAAAAATAACCTCTGAGTATACCGAGATATTGGTAAAGCGAGTAGGGGTAATCTTGTTTAATTAGTGGTCTAAAATGTCGTTTAGTGGATTTTTTTGCCTTTAATGTTTGTTTTTCGGCACAAGTGGATATTTTGATAACTTTGACACTTGTGTTTGAAAGCGTGGGTGATTAAAATCTCGCGGTCTTTGGGGAGTAGCTTACTTATTCATATCCTATTGAATGAGTTCGTCCGTCAACATAATTGATGCAAAATCATCATGGCGTTCGAGGCAACCACCACCTTGGTGGCGCTTAGCAAGACCTTAGACAAGCATCGTGAACCGGGATGGGGCGCGAGGTTTGTCTTTGGTTAAATATAATAATCTCCGTCCCAAATGAGCATGTCGTGAGCGTTTTAGCAATTTCAATTACAACTGTCGCCTTAGCCGAGATCGGTGATAAGACTCAGTTGCTATCCCTTTTATTAGCCAGTCGATATCGAAAACCGATACCTATCATCGCGGCTATCTTCTTTGCCACTATTGCCAATCATGCCCTTGCCGCATGGCTTGGAGTTGTGGTCGCGGATTATTTATCTCCTGAAGTGTTGAAATGGGTGCTGGTGGTCAGTTTCATTGCGATGGCAGGCTGGATTCTGATTCCTGATAAATTAGACGATGATGAGCAGATCTCGAATCGAGGCCCATTTGTCGCCAGTTTTATTGCTTTCTTCATTGCTGAGATTGGCGATAAGACTCAGATTGCGACCTCCATTCTAGGGGCTCAATACTCTGATGCATTAACGTGGGTGATTCTAGGTACTACGATCGGTATGTTGCTGGCGAATGTGCCAGTGGTGATCATCGGTAAGCTTTCTGCGGATAAGATGCCTCTTGATCTGATTCGTAAGATCACTGCTTTGTTATTTGTGGGTTTGGCTATCGGAGCTGCTTTCTATTAAGCGGTGGTATTGAGTCTTATTATACTCAACCAGTAGAGTAATGTGTTGTAGGTCATACTCTTACAGTATTGTGGGGTTTATCGAGCGAATGGACATATAACTGTCATACTTGTCATGATATTTTAATCTTGTGAGTTAAGAACACGAGGGCATGATTATGTTGACGCGTTATATGGGTATTACTCCACAAAGCCAAAGCTATCTATTTACCTTTGGTCTTGCACTTACACTATTAGGCATGGTGTTGACGGACATGTGGTTACCGATGGTGGCCGGTTCGATGATCATGACTGGGCTTGCGGTAGAGGCTTGGATTCGGGTCGCGCATATTATTCCGATGCGCAAAGATATTCGAGAAATTCAGCATCAGCTTGAGCATCTGCAAAACAAGTCTAGAAACGAATAAACAAAAAGCCGCTCGTACTCTGAGTTCTGTTTAAGAACATCAGGTACGAGCGGCTTTTTTGATGCTTGATATTTAGGTGGGGCGTTACGCCTCCAATCCCTTTCTGATCAAATACTGGTAAGGTAAGGTTTCTGTCGCTTGGCCTACCAACTGATGATCCATGAATCGACAAAAGCTCGGAATATCACGAGTTGTCGAAGGGTCGTCAGCTTTTACCAGTAACACATCGCCATCCTGCATGTTTCTAATTGTCTTCCTGACCATCATTACTGGTTCTGGGCAACGCAGGCCTTCAGCTTCTAAAGTATGGGTTGCCAGTTCAGGTTTGAATGTCATGGTTTGTATCTCTATATCTATCTAACCTGTGAATAATACGTCTGCAGAAAAAATATGCAATAAGTGCTTGGCAAGTGGAGTCATTTCCTATAACTTAATTAACAAGTTGATAACAACCCGAAACAAAGGCAACTAGCTAAGGAGTGGCGATGTTGACAGGATTAGATAGATTAACAATTTATTCAGTTCTCTGTTTTATTTCTTTTTGTGCGTTAGTACTACGCTCATCGACAGAGACCTCACTGATGCCAATATTTGGCATAATAGCAACGATTATTGGTATTTGGGTAGAGATGCGCCGTTGGCAAGGCATAGCCGAAGAGCAAGAGCAAGAACACTAACCCGAATACAACAGCGAATTCCGATACGACAACATTCCGACACTATCCCCAGATTTTCTTGGGCTTCCCCGCATAATTGCGGGATTTTTTTTATCTAAAGCATGCTATAAACAACTTAGTAACTAATGACAGTTGTATACAACTAGGTAAGTGGCGTGGAATTAGAAGACATCTATCGTAGAGACCTTAATTTATTGGTCGCCTTAAAAGTATTGATTGAAGAGGGCAGTGTTAGCCAGGCTGCGCTTCGTCTTAACTTAAGTCAATCCGCAACCAGTCGAGTGTTAGGGCGCTTAAGAGAACTACTCAACGATCCCCTGTTTACACGTCAAGGTCAGCACCTTATTCCCACCAAGAAAGCACTCGAGATCAGCCAGCGTATTGATCAACCGTTAGAGTCTTTCCGTCAACTGCTTAGCCCTAGCGATTTTGACCCTTACTATTGCAGTGAGCGTTTTTTAATTGCGACCACTGACTACGCGATGCAAACCATCTTGCCTTATGCGTTGCCTAAGATTTATGAACAAGCGCCGAACATCTCTTTGGAGTTTGCGCCACTGCAGCATGAGCATTTGTTTAAACAACTCAGTACCGAACGTGTTGATATGGCGATCTGTCGACCGAGTAGCAGCGTTGCTCCACTTCATCAAGAGGTATTGGGGCCAGTCGGCGTATCATGTTTGTTATCTAAAAATCATCCGTTAGCCGATCGATCGTTAAGTCTCGAAGATTATGTTTCGTTGCCTCACGCGATGATTGCGATCAGTGATGGTGTTAAGGCTTTACTCGATAACGCTTTAGCTAATCAACAACCTCGTAAAATGGTGCTGCGTGCTTATCACCTTGAAGCCGCATTGGCGATTGTCGATAGAATGCCGTTGGTGATCACAGTACCTGCTGATTTAGCTTACTTGGTGGCTGAGCGTTATGACTTAGTCGTTAAACCGCTGCCATTCGAGTTTATGCCGTTTGATTACTCACTGATTTGGCACTCGCGCTGCGATTCTTCTGCCTCGCAACAATGGTTAAGAAGGGTGGTTAAAGAGGAGTGTGGCGAATTGATTCAAAAGCGTATTGCGGATGTTGGCTTAGGTTAACTGGGACTTAGCTTTGGTTTACTCGATCCTAATGACAAAAACACAAAAGGGCTGATTACTATCAGCCCTTTGTTATTTTGGGTTATCCAAATCTAAAGCTGTTGCTTAAGGTTTGATAACTTTATGTTTGAGAATCTATAGTTTAATGACTACGCGACCAGTGATTTGACCGTTAGTGATGTCTTCTGCTGCTTGAATTGCACCGTCTAAAGACACTTCTTTGGTTGCTTGCGCGTAGAAAGATTCAGGTAGCAATTCCGCTAGTTGTTCCCACGCTTTAATACGTTTTTCACGAGGGCACATTACCGAGTCCACACCCTGTAGGCGAACGTTACGCAGAATGAATGGCATTACCGTGGTTGGTAAGTCAAAACCGCCTGCTAGACCACACATTGCAACCGCACCGTTGTAGTCAATTTGCGCCAATACTTTTGCAAGTACTTTGCTACCTACAGTATCGATAGCACCAGCCCACAGTTGTTTTTCTAGTGGCTTAGCTGGTTCTTCAAGTTCAGCACGCTCTACAATGCGTGTAGCACCTAGTGATTTAAGTAGTTCACCGTTTGCAGAAGCACGGCCAGTAACCGCTGCTACTTTGTAGCCTAGTTGGTTTAGTAGCGTAATAGACACGCTGCCTACGCCGCCACTTGCACCTGTTACTAGGATTTCACCGTCTTCTGGTTTGATGCCTGCATCTACGATAGCTTGCACACAAAGCATTGCTGTGAAACCTGCTGTACCGATCGCCATTACTTTCTTAGCGTCTAGACCCGCTGGCATTGGCACTAACCAATCACCGTTTAGGCTCGCTTTCTCAGCCATGCCGCCCCAGTGACCTTCACCCACACCCCAACCCGTTAGAACAACTTCGTCGCCCGCTTTGTAGCGTGGGTCATCAGATTGTGAAACCACACCTGAAAGGTCGATACCAGGAACCATAGGGAAGTTACGAACAATGCGCCCTTTACCTGTAATCGCCAAACCATCTTTGTAGTTCAAAGAAGAGTAGCTCACATCAACCTTCACGTTACCTTCTGGTAATTGAGATTCATCAATTTGAGATACTGATGCGATAGTTTTTTTATCTTCTTGGTTTAGTACAAGTGCTTTAAACATGATCTGCTCCGTGGGAGGAATATTAGGAAACTGAAGTAACTTTAGTTGAATCATCGAAGAAAAAATAATGAAACATCAACATTGAATCTATGCGTTTTGTGCATAGATGTGAGTGGTGCTTTTTCTCTCGCTAAGTTCGCTGAACGAATCGATACATTATTGGACGCCGAGCAATAAAAAGTGCAGCTATATAAATATAGCTGCACAAAATATTACTTTACAAGTATTACAACCAACGACCGCTATGGGCGTTCAAATACCGTTGCAATACCTTGGCCTAAACCAATACACATGGTCGCTAAACCGTATTTCACGTCTTGTGCTTCCATCAGGTTGATTAGGGTCGTCGAGATACGAGAACCAGAACAGCCCAGTGGGTGACCAAGAGCAATCGCACCGCCGTTAAGGTTTACTTTCTCGTCAACTACATCCAGTAGACCTAGGTCTTTCGCACATGGAAGAGATTGAGCCGCAAACGCTTCGTTGAGTTCAATCACACCCATATCTTCAATGTTCAGACCTGCACGTTTAAGTGCTTTCTTGGTTGCTGGTACTGGGCCGTAACCCATGATAGAAGGGTCGCAACCTGCAATAGCCATAGACTTCACGCGAGCACGAATCTTAAGGCCAAGCGCGTTGGCTTTCTCTTCGCTCATGATCAGCATTGCCGATGCACCATCAGACAATGCTGATGAAGTACCTGCTGTTACCGTTCCGTTTGCTGGGTCAAATACCGGGCGAAGCTGAGACAGGCCTTCAACCGTAGTTTCTGGACGAATGACTTCATCGTAATCCAGAGTGAACAGTGAACCGTCTGCCGCGTGAGCTTCTGTTGGCAGGATTTCGTTTTTGAAACGACCTTCAACTGTTGCTGCTTGAGCTCGAGCATGTGAGCGTGCTGCGAATGCATCTTGGTCTTCACGGCTAATGCCGTGCATTTTACCTAGCATTTCAGCGGTTAGACCCATCATACCCGCTGCTTTTGCTACGTGCTTAGACATGCCAGGGTGAAAATCAACACCGTGGTTCATTGGTACATGGCCCATGTGTTCTACACCACCGATCAGGCAGATTTCAGCATCGCCAACCATGATAGAGCGAGTCGCATCATGCAGAGCTTGCATAGATGAACCACATAAACGGTTGACCGTTACCGCACCAATCTCAATCGGGAGACCAGCAAGCAAAGCAGCGTTACGTGCGACGTTGAAGCCTTGCTCTAGCGTTTGTTGTACACAACCCCAGTAAATGTCTTCAATTTCGACAGGGTTTACTTCTGGGTTGCGCTCTAAAATGCCTTTCATCAAATGTGCCGACAGATCTTCAGCACGAGTGTGACGGAAAGCTCCACCTTTGGAACGTCCCATTGGGGTACGAAGGCAATCAACAACAACTACATTATTCATTTTGCTATTCCTTTTCCAAATGTGGGTTACAGAGAACTGGCTTGTTGGCCGTCGTAAAAGCTTTCGCCTTTCGCTGCCATATCAAGCAATAGTTGAGGAACTTGGTACATTGCACCTAAGTCTTGGTAGCTCTTCGCCATTTCAACGAAGTTACCAATACCCACACTGTCTAAGTAGCGGAATACGCCGCCTCTGAATGGAGGGAAGCCTAAACCGTAAACCAGTGCCATATCCGCTTCTTGTGGTGTCGCGATGATGCCTTCTTCTAAACAAAGCACCACTTCGTTGATCATAGGAATCATCACACGTTGGATAATTGTCTGGTCATCAAAGTCTTGTGGCTGTTGGCATACGTCAGCCAAGATAGGAAGAATGTCTTCAGAGAAGGTTTTCTTCGGACGACCGCGTTTGTCTACGCTGTACGTGTAGAAACCGCTGCCGTTCTTCTGGCCGTATTTTTCAGCGACGTAAAGTGCGTCAATCGCATCACGACCTTCTTTACCCATGCGCTCAGGGAAACCTTGCGCCATTACTGCTTGTGCATGGTGTGCTGTGTCTAAACCTACAACGTCTAGCAAGTAAGCTGGGCCCATTGGCCAACCGAACTTGCGTTCCATGACTTTATCGATCTTAGTGAAATCAGCACCGTCACGTAGCAACATGCTGAAACCGCCAAAGTAAGGGAAAAGTACACGGTTAACGAAGAAGCCTGGACAGTCGTTAACAACGATAGGGGATTTACCCATCTTCGCTGCGTAAGCAACCACGCGATTAATAGTTTCTTCTGAAGTATGCTCGCCACGGATGATCTCAACCAAAGGCATGCGGTGTACTGGGTTAAAGAAGTGCATGCCACAGAAGTTCTCTGGGCGCTTCAAAGATTTCGCTAACAGGTTAATCGGAATCGTTGAGGTATTTGATGTTAGAACCGTGTCTTCACCAACTAGGCCTTCAACTTCACTCAGTACTGCTGCTTTTACTTTCGGGTTTTCTACAACCGCTTCCACAATCACATCAGATTGTTCAACACCAGCATAATGCAAGCTTGGAGTAATAGAAGACAGAATACCTGCCATCTTGAACCCATCTAGGCGACCGCGTGATAAGCGTTTATTCAACAGCTTAGAAGCTTCGTTCATACCAAGATCAAGAGACGCTTGTGCGATGTCTTTCATCATCACTGGCACGCCTTTCAATGCTGACTGGTAAGCAATACCGCCACCCATGATGCCAGCGCCAAGTACTGCTGCGCGTTCAGTTGCTTTATTCGCAGACTTACCAGCTTGTTTTGCTAAGCCTTTAATGTATTGGTCATTCAAGAATAAACCGACAAGGGCTTTCGCTTCTTCAGATTTTGCTAGCTTAACGAAGTGTTTGCGTTCGATGTCTAACGCCGCATCGCGATCGCTGCGCGCTGCTTCTTCGATAGCAATCACCGAAGTGATGGGTGCTGGGTAATGAGGTCCTGCTTTTTGAGCCACTAAGCCCTTAGCCATGGTAAAGCTCATCATCGCTTCTAGTTTGCTTAGTGAAAGCGCTGACGTTTTTTGTTTGCGGCGTAGCTGCCAATCAAGTTTCTCATTGGCTGCCAAAGAAACAGTGTTGATCGCTGATTCTAGTAGTTGGTCTGTTTCAACAATCGCATCTAACAAGCCAACTTTAAGCGCTTCATCTGCACGGCATGCTTTGCCTTGAGTGATAATTTCCATCGCGCTGTCAGCACCGATAACACGTGGCAGGCGCACACAACCACCAAAGCCAGGCATGATGCCAAGTTTGGTTTCTGGTAGACCTATGCTAGTGGTCTTGTCACCGATACGGAAATCGGTAGCGAGTACACATTCACAGCCGCCACCAAGGGCATGGCCACGCATCATTGAAAGAGTTGGGACAGGAAGGTCTTCGAGCTTGCTGAAGATTGAATTAGCGAATCTTAACCATTCATCAAGTTCTGCTTCTGGCTTAGCAAATAGGCCAAGAAATTCAGTGATGTCTGCGCCTACGATGAACGCGTCTTTGTTTGAAGTTAAGATTAAACCACGTAATCCAGCGTGAGCATTAAGAGCATCTAACGCTTTATCCAGTGATTCTAAAGTAGCAAGGTCGAGTTTGTTTACAGAGGCCGGAGCACAGAAGCTAAGTTCTGCAATACCATCTTGTAATTCCTTTACCTGTAAGGTGTTAGCTTGGTAAATCATTGTCTATCTCCATGACATACAATCCACGATTGTTTGAGAGAATCTTGTTATCTTTCTATTATTGTAGAGCACCTGGTAAGACCAGTTATTCTAGTCTGTACCTCTGCTTGATTAATTTCAATACATTTTTTAAACAATTGTTTAACATTGTGCGACAGCACAGATCCTCTAACCCTTATTATTCACGCGTGATACACTTCGCCGCTCTTAATAATTAAGTTAACGATATGAATGAACAGCCCTATTTAATACCGTCAGCGTCGGCTCTGTTTGAAGAAGAGATAAAAAAGAGCGTTTTTATTACTCATCTTGCTCATACTCCAAGTGTAGAAGCTGCTAAGCAGTTCGTTGAACAGGTAAAAAAAGAGCATTCTTCAGCGCGACATAACTGTTGGGGCTTTGCTGCAGGGCGACCGGAAGACTCGATGAAATGGGGTTTTAGTGATGATGGCGAACCCTCGGGTACTGCTGGAAAGCCTATCTTGGCGCAACTGTCTGGTTCGGGTGTTGGCGAGTTAACGGCTGTAGTCACTCGCTATTCAGGCGGAATCAAGCTCGGTACTGGTGGTTTAGTTAAGGCTTATGGTGGTGGAGTACAACAAGCTCTCAAGCTGCTTCAAACTATCGAGAAAAAAATAACCACAAAATTACGGCTAGAGTTAGACTATGGCTTTGTGCCGATTGCACAATCCATCATGGCTCAGCATCAGGCTGTTGAAGTCCAAGCGGATTATGGTGTTCAAGTTGAGCTTATTATTGAAATAGAGCTCCTTCAGGTAGATTCGTTTACCCAAACCATGATCAATAAAAGCGGTGCTAAGGCACTGGTAACGAAAGTCAAAGACAACTAGGAAGTGTGAAGCATTTCGCTTCGTTCAATAGCTCATGCAATTTCGCTCAATTATTCGAATCGTCGGATTATTATTAGCACTTTTTAGTGTATCAATGCTCGCACCTGCTCTCGTCGCTCTGATCTATCGAGATGGTGCGGGTGTGCCATTTGTGACGACCTTTTTTGTTCTCTTATTCTGTGGAGCAACCTGCTGGTTTCCAAACCGACGTTATAAGCATGAATTGAAAGCGCGTGATGGCTTCTTGATTGTTGTTTTATTCTGGACGGTAATCGGCAGTGCTGGTGCGCTGCCGTTTTTGATCGCCGATAACCCCAATGTATCGGTAACCGATGCTTTCTTCGAATCCTTCTCTGCATTAACAACCACGGGCGCGACCGTTATTGTTGGTCTCGATGATCTGCCTAAGGCGATTCTGTTTTACCGCCAGTTCCTGCAATGGTTTGGTGGTATGGGTATCATCGTATTGGCGGTAGCCATCCTTCCGGTTCTGGGCATCGGTGGTATGCAGCTATATCGTGCAGAAATCCCGGGCCCTGTAAAAGACAGTAAGATGACTCCGCGTATTGCTGAAACGGCAAAAGCGCTTTGGTACATCTATCTGAGCCTAACGATTGCTTGTGCGGTGGCGTTTTGGCTTGCAGGCATGAGCTTCTTTGATGCTATCAGTCATAGCTTCTCTACTATTGCGATTGGTGGTTTCTCGACTCACGATGCGAGTATGGGCTATTTCAATAGTCCGGCTATCAACATGATTACGGTCGTGTTCCTTCTTATCTCTGCGTGTAACTATTCGCTTCACTTTGCTGCATTTGCTTCGGGTGGTGTGCATCCTAAGTATTATTGGAAAGATCCTGAATTCCGCGCCTTTATCTTTATTCAAGCGGTTTTGTTCTTAGTTTGTTTCTTATTACTGCTTAATCACCACTCTTATGACTCGTATTACGATGCCTTTGATCAGGCCTTGTTCCAGACGGTATCTATTTCAACAACCGCAGGCTTCACTACCACTGGTTTTTCTGAGTGGCCATTGTTCTTACCTGTTCTGCTTCTGTTCTCTTCTTTTATAGGGGGCTGTGCAGGTTCAACGGGCGGTGGTATGAAAGTTATTCGAATCTTATTGCTTACTTTGCAAGGTGCTCGTGAAATGAAGCGCCTTGTCCACCCGCGTGCTGTCTATACCATCAAGGTTGGAGGTTCTGCGTTACCACAACGTGTTGTTGATGCGGTTTGGGGCTTCTTCTCTGCATACGCATTGGTTTTTGTGGTTTGTATGTTGGCTCTTATTGCTACTGGGATGGATGAGCTGAGTGCTTTCTCTGCCGTAGCGGCAACATTGAATAACCTTGGCCCTGGCTTAGGTGAAGTGGCAATGCACTTCGGCGATGTGAATGATAAGGCCAAATGGGTGTTGATCGTATCTATGCTGTTTGGTCGTTTAGAGATATTCACCTTATTAATTTTATTGACCCCTACGTTTTGGCGTAGCTAAGGACAACATTGTGGCAAAAGCTCTATTTTTGTATTCAAGCCGTGAAGGGCAAACCAAGAAGATCTTGAACTATATAAAAGAAGAAATGAATGAGTTCGAATGTGAGCTTCAAGATCTGCACACTATTAGTAATGTCGACTTTGCTCAATATGACAGAGTGTTGATTGGTGCATCTATTCGTTACGGCCACCTTAATAAGAAGCTATATAAGTTCATTGATGCCAACCTTGCTCAGTTGCAATCCAATAAGGTTGCCTTCTTCTGCGTTAACTTAACGGCTCGTAAAGAAGACCAAGGCAAAGACACCCCTGAAGGTAGTGCCTATATTAAGAAGTTTCTTCTTAAGTCACCATGGCAGCCGACTCTAATCGGTGTATTCGCTGGTGCCCTCTATTACCCACGTTATAACTGGTTCGATAAAACCATGATTCGCTTCATTATGAATATGACAGGCGGAGAAACGGACACAACCAAGGAAGTTGAGTATACGAACTGGGAAAAAGTCTCTTTATTCTCTAAGAAATTGCAAGAGATGTAAGAGAAAAGCCTACTTTTGAGGCGTTTTGTGCTCTTTTTAATCGAACGAATAAAAAAACGAGAAAAACTTCAAAAAGGGCTTGCCAGTGTGATCGAAATCTCTATAATGCGACCTCGTTGAAACGGGAAGGCTTCGTAAGAAACCAAAACGAATCAGCAGGTCAAATTAGCCAAGCTAAGCGCTTGAAAAAAGTTTTGAAAATAGTGGTTGACACTAAAACTTAAATCGCTAAAATGGCCGTCCGATTTGAGCGAAGCTCAAAAAGGAAAAGCTCTTTAACAATTTAAACCTATCAATCTGTGTGGGCACTCGTTGATGAATATCAAAACGTTATTGGTTCTTTTTCGAAAGAGCGTAATAACAGTTACTTCGGTAACAAACTTGATTTCAATGAACTGAGTGACCAATACGTTTAACTACTTGTAGTTATTCGGCACAGTCAATTTATTACCATTCTGTTGGAATGGTAATAGCTTTAAAATTACACTCTTTATTTATAAAGAATAGTTTTGAAGTCAGTATTCGTTGAGTCACAAAATCTTAAATTGAAGAGTTTGATCATGGCTCAGATTGAACGCTGGCGGCAGGCCTAACACATGCAAGTCGAGCGGAAACGACACTAACAATCCTTCGGGTGCGTTAATGGGCGTCGAGCGGCGGACGGGTGAGTAATGCCTAGGAAATTGCCTTGATGTGGGGGATAACCATTGGAAACGATGGCTAATACCGCATAATGCCTACGGGCCAAAGAGGGGGACCTTCGGGCCTCTCGCGTCAAGATATGCCTAGGTGGGATTAGCTAGTTGGTGAGGTAATGGCTCACCAAGGCGACGATCCCTAGCTGGTCTGAGAGGATGATCAGCCACACTGGAACTGAGACACGGTCCAGACTCCTACGGGAGGCAGCAGTGGGGAATATTGCACAATGGGCGCAAGCCTGATGCAGCCATGCCGCGTGTATGAAGAAGGCCTTCGGGTTGTAAAGTACTTTCAGTTGTGAGGAAGGGTGTGTAGTTAATAGCTGCGCATCTTGACGTTAGCAACAGAAGAAGCACCGGCTAACTCCGTGCCAGCAGCCGCGGTAATACGGAGGGTGCGAGCGTTAATCGGAATTACTGGGCGTAAAGCGCATGCAGGTGGTTCATTAAGTCAGATGTGAAAGCCCGGGGCTCAACCTCGGAACTGCATTTGAAACTGGTGAACTAGAGTGCTGTAGAGGGGGGTAGAATTTCAGGTGTAGCGGTGAAATGCGTAGAGATCTGAAGGAATACCAGTGGCGAAGGCGGCCCCCTGGACAGACACTGACACTCAGATGCGAAAGCGTGGGGAGCAAACAGGATTAGATACCCTGGTAGTCCACGCCGTAAACGATGTCTACTTGGAGGTTGTGGCCTTGAGCCGTGGCTTTCGGAGCTAACGCGTTAAGTAGACCGCCTGGGGAGTACGGTCGCAAGATTAAAACTCAAATGAATTGACGGGGGCCCGCACAAGCGGTGGAGCATGTGGTTTAATTCGATGCAACGCGAAGAACCTTACCTACTCTTGACATCCAGAGAAGCCAGCGGAGACGCAGGTGTGCCTTCGGGAACTCTGAGACAGGTGCTGCATGGCTGTCGTCAGCTCGTGTTGTGAAATGTTGGGTTAAGTCCCGCAACGAGCGCAACCCTTATCCTTGTTTGCCAGCGAGTAATGTCGGGAACTCCAGGGAGACTGCCGGTGATAAACCGGAGGAAGGTGGGGACGACGTCAAGTCATCATGGCCCTTACGAGTAGGGCTACACACGTGCTACAATGGCGCATACAGAGGGTAGCAAGCTAGCGATAGTGAGCGAATCCCAAAAAGTGCGTCGTAGTCCGGATTGGAGTCTGCAACTCGACTCCATGAAGTCGGAATCGCTAGTAATCGTGAATCAGAATGTCACGGTGAATACGTTCCCGGGCCTTGTACACACCGCCCGTCACACCATGGGAGTGGGCTGCAAAAGAAGTGGGTAGTTTAACCTTTCGGGGAGGACGCTCACCACTTTGTGGTTCATGACTGGGGTGAAGTCGTAACAAGGTAGCCCTAGGGGAACCTGGGGCTGGATCACCTCCTTATACGAAGATAGTCACGATGAGTGTCCACACAGATTGATTAGGTTTAGAAAAGCAAAGAGATGAAGAACTCCCAAGTTCTTCGAAGTTTGTTTCTACTTTTTAACATAGAGATAAATTAGCAGTGTCCCGTTCGTCTAGAGGCCTAGGACACCGCCCTTTCACGGCGGTAACAGGGGTTCGACTCCCCTACGGGATACCATTGGGTCGTTAGCTCAGTTGGTAGAGCAGTTGACTTTTAATCAATTGGTCGCAGGTTCGAATCCTGCACGACCCACCATTCTTTCTCCGCGAAGGAATTAAAACTTTTAGTGGGCGATTAGCTCAGTTGGGAGAGCACCTGCCTTACAAGCAGGGGGTCACTGGTTCGAGCCCGGTATCGCCCACCATTCTCTAAAAATTCTTGGTTATCATCATATCCAAACCACTTCTTTTGTCGTTGGTTGGTATGTTTGACCCTGAGAGTCTTTAGAAAATGTGAATTTTAGAACACTGGTTCTTAAAGTCTCATGCTCTTTAACAATTTGGAAAGCTGACTGATTGATTACTTACGAGTAATTCAATCAAATTTAAAAGTTCTCAATGTTTATCTTTCATTAGATAAACACAACAAACACATTCAAGTGTCTTGTATTCGAATCAAACTTAGTTTGATTCACAATTGAGTCCGGCAAACAGTCATCAAGAATTAACCCTTCTTGATGACAACCAAAAACCTTGGTTAGTTGCCATACGCTTATTTGTCTTCACTTTTTAAAGTGAAAGCAAATAGAAACCCTTTCGGGTTGTATGGTTAAGTGACTAAGCGTACACGGTGGATGCCTTGGCAGTCAGAGGCGATGAAAGGCGTAATAACTTGCGATAAGCCCAGATTAGGTAGTAATAACCTTTTGAGTCTGGGATTCCTGAATGGGGAAACCCACTTACATAAGTAAGTATCCTGTTGTGAATACATAGCAACAGGAGGCAAACCGGGGGAACTGAAACATCTAAGTACCCCGAGGAAGAGAAATCAACCGAGATTCCGAAAGTAGCGGCGAGCGAAATTGGATTAGCCCTTAAGCTTTTAATGATGCAGGTGAAGAGTCTGGAAAGTCTCGCAATAAAGGGTGATAGCCCCGTAACCGACACATCATAATCAGTGAAAACGAGTAGGGCGGGACACGTGATATCCTGTCTGAATATGGGGGGACCATCCTCCAAGGCTAAATACTACTGACTGACCGATAGTGAACCAGTACCGTGAGGGAAAGGCGAAAAGAACCCCTGTGAGGGGAGTGAAATAGAACCTGAAACCGTGTACGTACAAGCAGTAGGAGCACCTTCGTGGTGTGACTGCGTACCTTTTGTATAATGGGTCAGCGACTTAATTTTAGTAGCAAGGTTAACCGTTTAGGGGAGCCGTAGGGAAACCGAGTCTTAACTGGGCGTACAGTTGCTAGGATTAGACCCGAAACCAGGTGATCTAGCCATGGGCAGGTTGAAGGTTGAGTAACATCAACTGGAGGACCGAACCGACTAATGTTGAAAAATTAGCGGATGACTTGTGGCTAGGGGTGAAAGGCCAATCAAACCTGGAGATAGCTGGTTCTCCCCGAAAGCTATTTAGGTAGCGCCTCGGACGAATACTACTGGGGGTAGAGCACTGTTAAGGCTAGGGGGTCATCCCGACTTACCAACCCTTTGCAAACTCCGAATACCAGTAAGTACTATCCGGGAGACACACGGCGGGTGCTAACGTCCGTCGTGGAGAGGGAAACAACCCAGACCGCCAGCTAAGGTCCCAAAGTATAGCTAAGTGGGAAACGATGTGGGAAGGCTCAGACAGCCAGGATGTTGGCTTAGAAGCAGCCATCATTTAAAGAAAGCGTAATAGCTCACTGGTCGAGTCGGCCTGCGCGGAAGATGTAACGGGGCTAAGCTATACACCGAAGCTGCGGCTACGTATCTTAGGATATGTGGGGTAGGGGAGCGTTCTGTAAGCCGTTGAAGGTGGTCTGTAAGGGCTGCTGGAGGTATCAGAAGTGCGAATGCTGACATGAGTAACGATAAAGGGAGTGAAAAACTCCCTCGCCGGAAGACCAAGGGTTCCTGTCCAACGTTAATCGGGGCAGGGTAAGTCGACTCCTAAGGCGAGGCCGAAAGGCGTAGTCGATGGGAAACGGGTTAATATTCCCGTACTTCTTACAATTGCGATGGGGGGACGGAGAAGGCTAGGTGGGCCTGGCGACGGTTGTCCAGGTTCAAGTATGTAGGCGGGTGGTTTAGGTAAATCCGGACCACTACTAACGCTGAGATACGATGTCGAGCTACTACGGTAGTGAAGTCATTGATGCCATGCTTCCAGGAAAAGCCTCTAAGCTTCAGATTGTAAGGAATCGTACCCCAAACCGACACAGGTGGTCGGGTAGAGAATACCAAGGCGCTTGAGAGAACTCGGGTGAAGGAACTAGGCAAAATGGTACCGTAACTTCGGGAGAAGGTACGCTCTTATCAGTGAAGTCCCTTGCGGATGGAGCAGACGAGAGTCGCAGATACCAGGTGGCTGCAACTGTTTATTAAAAACACAGCACTGTGCAAAATCGTAAGATGACGTATACGGTGTGACGCCTGCCCGGTGCCGGAAGGTTAATTGATGGGGTTAGACTTCGGTCGAAGCTCTTGATCGAAGCCCCGGTAAACGGCGGCCGTAACTATAACGGTCCTAAGGTAGCGAAATTCCTTGTCGGGTAAGTTCCGACCTGCACGAATGGCGTAATGATGGCCACGCTGTCTCCACCCGAGACTCAGTGAAATTGAAATCGCTGTGAAGATGCAGTGTACCCGCGGCTAGACGGAAAGACCCCGTGAACCTTTACTACAGCTTGGCACTGAACATTGAACCTACATGTGTAGGATAGGTGGGAGACTATGAAACCGCGTCGCTAGATGTGGTGGAGTCGTCCTTGAAATACCACCCTTGTAGTTTTGATGTTCTAACGTTGGTCCCTGAATCGGGATTACGGACAGTGCCTGGTGGGTAGTTTGACTGGGGCGGTCTCCTCCCAAAGAGTAACGGAGGAGCACGAAGGTGGGCTAAACACGGTTGGACATCGTGTGGTTAGTGCAATGGCATAAGCCCGCTTGACTGCGAGAATGACAATTCGAGCAGGTGCGAAAGCAGGTCATAGTGATCCGGTGGTTCTGAATGGAAGGGCCATCGCTCAACGGATAAAAGGTACTCCGGGGATAACAGGCTGATACCGCCCAAGAGTTCATATCGACGGCGGTGTTTGGCACCTCGATGTCGGCTCATCACATCCTGGGGCTGAAGTCGGTCCCAAGGGTATGGCTGTTCGCCATTTAAAGTGGTACGCGAGCTGGGTTTAGAACGTCGTGAGACAGTTCGGTCCCTATCTGCCGTGGGCGTTGGAAAATTGAAAGGGGCTGCTCCTAGTACGAGAGGACCGGAGTGGACGAACCTCTGGTGTTCGGGTTGTCATGCCAATGGCATTGCCCGGTAGCTAAGTTCGGAATCGATAACCGCTGAAAGCATCTAAGCGGGAAGCGAGCCTTGAGATGAGTTTTCCCTGGCACTATAAGTGTCCTAAAGGGTTGTCGTAGACTACGACGTTGATAGGCAGGGTGTGTAAGTGCTGCGAGGCATTGAGCTAACCTGTACTAATTGCCCGTGAGGCTTAACCATACAACACCCAAGGGGTTTTGTGGACTCAATAGAAAGACAGACCTTGAATGCGTTTGAAGAGACTTTTAAATCAGTTTTCCGAATTATTAATTGCCGCTAATGCGTCAATTAAACAAAATTTGCTTGGCGACCATAGCATTGTGGACCCACCTGATTCCATGCCGAACTCAGAAGTGAAACACAATAGCGCCGATGGTAGTGTGGGGTTTCCCCATGTGAGAGTAGGACATCGCCAGGCTTTAAATTTGAACACTTGTCAGCGACGATAAGTATTCCACTGCGGAGTGGTAGTTCAGTTGGTTAGAATACCGGCCTGTCACGCCGGGGGTCGCGGGTTCGAGTCCCGTCCACTCCGCCACTTATTCGATAACCTCGCCTAGTGCGAGGTTTTTTCGAATCTGAAGTGATAAAAAGTTTTAGGGGTGTAGCTCCAATTGGCAGAGCAGCGGATTCCAAATCCGCGTGTTGGGAGTTCGAATCTCTCCACCCCTGCCATATTTAAGGCTCTAGCAGAAATGCTAGGGCCTTTTTGCTTTCTGAATCATACCAATCCGGAAAATTAACTGATCAGGTTTATCCAATCCCTTCTGCTCATTTTTGTGACACGATCTTTGCACTCAAGAAATTCATTCCAAGCGCGACAAACCTTGGAAACAATGTCGTTATAATCCGTGAAACTTTGATTCGCTAGATAATGTTGTCGCAACCAACTCCAAACTTGCTCTATAGGGTTAAGCTCTGGCGAGTAGGGAGGAAGCTTAATAGTACTGACGTTATTAAATTCTCTCGCAATATCATCGGTATGCCAGCCTGCACCATCCATTATAACGACAGCATGACGTCCTTTTTCTGTAGCCTTAGATATCAGCTCTAAGTGATTTGTCATTATGTCCTTGTTAACCCAAGGAACCACTATGGC
Source organism: Vibrio syngnathi (assembly GCF_002119525.1). Taxonomy (NCBI): domain Bacteria; kingdom Pseudomonadati; phylum Pseudomonadota; class Gammaproteobacteria; order Vibrionales; family Vibrionaceae; genus Vibrio; species Vibrio syngnathi. The sequence goes on from NZ_CP017916.1 coordinate 29,591, forward strand.
TTCGCCAATTCCTCTTTCAGGGCATACCGAACCAAACAAATAAGCGTATTCAAATTGCTGTTGTTTTACCACGCGAGGCCTCGTTCCACGAGTCGCCCAAAGACGTGTCGTTGTGTTCTGCTGACCAAACCTAGCTTCATCTTGAAACCAGACATCAACACTCTCTAGCCCGATATGGCCGGGGATCTTAAGGATCGTTTCTATTTTGAATTTTTTTAAAATCGTCTTGGATTTGCTGTGATTGTTTAGGGTGTTTGGAGCGAGAAGTTATCCAAGAGAAGCCCATGTGGTCGAGGAGATAATAGATAGAATTAGGGTGGTAGTATTTATCAAAGTTTTTCACGATGTAGTCATGTATATCGCTCCCGACAAGGCGCCCGCCTGAAGGGGACTCTGCTTCTTTCTTAATGAATGCACTGAGTTGTTTTCGTTGTTCTGCATTGAGGTATGCAGGTCTGCCTGTGCGAGGTTTTTCTTGAAGCCCTTCCAATCCTTCTTCAAGAAATACTTGAACCCATTTGTTTACACTAGTTCGACTGACTTTAAGGTATTTGGCAATTTGAGTGCGCGAGTGACCTTCTTTGAAGTGGGCTAGTGCTAGCAAGCGAACCTTCATTTGAATGGTTTTTTGTTGGCTTGCTAGCTTTTTAAAATCAGTATTATTAAGGCTATCCATGACGATTTTCTGTAAGAGTTCGACGGCCTTAATTAGATCACATTTTTACTTTAATTGGTATTACCTACCTTGAATAGAATATTGTCTTAGAAATGTAAGTGCTTACTTATCTCAGTCTCTTTTATAATCAATTAACAACACAATCCACACTTCTTTATGAGAATTATTCTCAATATTTTGTTACATTTTGGTCGTTATTACTAAAAGGCAACAAATATGGATATCTCCCGTCGTAAGTTTATTCAATCATCTATCGCTATATCTGCACTCACTGTACTGCCCGCTTGCTCAATGAAACGGTCGACTGATGAGCAAGGAAAGTATGTTTATGACTTAACTGCTGAGCCTTCAACAGCTGAGTTAGTCGCGGGACTTGATACTAATGTTTTGGCCTTTAATGGACAGATCCCTGCTCCGACAATTCGATGTCGACAGGGTGAAAAGGTCACAATTCGTTTTACTAATAAGCTATCAGAGCCGACGACTATTCATTGGCACGGTCTAAGGATTCCTATCGGAATGGATGGAGTACCTTTCTTAAGCCAACCACCGATCATGCCTGGTGAAACATTCATTTATGAATTTACGCCACCAGATGCTGGTACGTTTTGGTATCACCCACATATGAACAGCGTTAAGCAGCTTGGTATGGGCTTGGTTGGTCTTATTATCGTAGAGGAGAGTATTCCAGTGCAGTTTGATGAAGAACACGCACTGATGCTTAAGCATTGGCACATCGATAAACAGGGTCAATGGAAAGACTTAATGATTCCACGACTAAGTGCTCGTATGGGTACTCCAGGAGAGTGGAGTAGCGTCAATGGTGTTCATGAACCTGTATACCAATTAAAGCAGCACGCAACGACTCGACTGCGTATCGCGAATGTCGATAATACGATCACTTATCCTATTGCTGTCGAAGGGGCTGAGGCATGGGTGATTGCCATTGATGGTAATCCTGTAAAGACGCCATATAAACTGACTCAACATAAAATCGGCCCAGGGATGCGCGTGGATATTGGACTGATAGCGCCCAAAGTAGGCGAGCGAGTTAATGTTCTTCAAATGAAGGGCCGCTTTCCTTTCTCTTTATGTGAGTTCGAGGTAGTAGATTCCCCCCTTACTGAAGGGCGTTTATTGCCATTGTTGCCTCTTAACCCTGTACCTAATCTAGATCTTGCTAATGCTGAAGAGATCGATTTTGTGTTCGAGTGGGAAGGTGCGGTATCACCAGTTTCTAAAGATGGGAAATCGATGCCTAAGTTTTGGCTTACTAATAAAAGAGCATGGGAAGGAATGAGCAAAGACAATATTCCTGAACCGTTGACGACTTTAGAGTTAGGTAAGACTTACATATTCGATCTAAAGAACGTCACCCAATACCATCACCCGATCCATATTCACGGTCATACATTCACTGTATTGGAACTTGATGGTAAAAAAATTCAAGAACCTTTCCATACCGATACCGTGCTACTTGGAAAAAACGGCCGAGCGAAAGCCGCATTTGTTGCAGACAACCCTGGCCGCTGGATGTACCACTGTCATGTTATAGAACACATGAAAACGGGTTTAATGGGATATATTGAAGTTAAGTGACACCTGTAACGTTTAATATTTGCGCATGCATTCTTAGTTTCTACCCTCGCTTTTATCGGTGGTAAAGCTAGAATATAGGGACTATTGTTTGGGAGGATTCATGGGTCAGTTATCTATTTTAGGTTTTATTGCCATTGGTGGCGCGTTTGGTGCTTGTTCACGTTACTTGATTTCAGAGTTATGCGTTGTGATGTTAGGACGTGGTTTTCCTTACGGTACGTTGACCGTTAACGTGATTGGTTCTTTGATTATGGGATTGCTCATCGCCGCGTTTGAAAACGAGATGGTCGCGACGGAACCGTGGAGGCAAATTATCGGTCTTGGTTTCCTAGGAGCACTGACTACATTTTCTACATTTTCGATGGATAACGTACTTCTTATGCAGCAGGGCGCTTTCTTTAAGATGGGACTCAATGTGCTACTCAACGTGGTACTCAGTATTTCAGCCGCATGGATCGGCTTCCAACTTTTGATAAAGTCTTAAAACTTTCTTATGATTTGTTAACAACTCGGCTTGGTTTATCCAAGCCGTTTTTATATACTCGATCGAACTTGTCGGAGTGCCATATGGCTGAGACCGTTAACTCGGGATCCGTTGAACCTGATCAGGCTAATACCTGCGAAGGGAACAAGAGTAGATATCTAACTAGAATCCTTCTAGAGATCTATCTCCAGATCACAACTGTATTTCTTACCGTGATCCCTCTTGTAGCATCTAATCCGTCAAGCATTTTTATCCCTATAAATAATGGCTAAAAGCCAAGGAAAAATGCTATGTCGACTCGTAAACAAGCAAGACTGGAAGCGAAGAATTTCATTGATTCTTTATCCGTACAACCCTATCCAAACTCAAAGAAAGCTTACATCCAAGGATCTCGAGAGGACATTCAAGTCCCTGTCCGAGAAATATCACTCGCTGATAGCCTTGTTGGTGGTAGCAAAAAAGAGCCTGTATTCGAACCTAATGTACCCATTCAAGTTTACGATACCTCAGGTGTTTATACAGACCCTACACATCAAATAGACCTGTATAGCGGTCTTCCTAAGTTGCGAGAGCAATGGATTGAAGAGCGTGGTGATACGGAACTGTTAGACGACGTAAGCTCTGTTTACACCAAAGAACGTTTAGAAGATGAAACTCTAGACGACCTTCGCTACGGCAACCTGCCTAGAATTCGTCGCGCGACAGACAACCAATGTGTTACTCAGCTGCACTATGCTCGTCAGGGTATTATCACACCTGAAATGGAGTACATTGCCATACGTGAGAACATGGGACGTCAGAAGTTCGCTGATGAGCAGCTTAACCATCAACATCCTGGCCATAACTTTGGTGCAAATCTGCCGAAAGAAATTACTCCTGAGTTCGTGCGTAAAGAGGTTGCTGAAGGTCGAGCTATTATCCCTTCAAACATCAACCACCCAGAATCAGAACCGATGATTATTGGTCGAAACTTCTTAGTGAAGGTGAACGCTAATATCGGTAACTCTTCAGTAAGCTCTTCGATTGAAGAAGAAGTTGAGAAGCTAGTATGGTCGACTCGCTGGGGTGGCGATACCGTGATGGACCTTTCTACTGGTCGTAATATTCACGAGACTCGCGAATGGATCCTACGTAATAGCCCAGTACCAATTGGTACGGTTCCTATGTATCAAGCGCTTGAAAAAGTGAATGGCGTTGCGGAAGACCTTAACTGGGAAGTGATGCGCGATACCTTGATTGAACAAGCAGAGCAGGGTGTTGATTACTTTACTATCCACGCAGGCTTATTGCTTCGCTACGTTCCTATGACCGCTAAACGTGTGACTGGTATTGTCTCTCGTGGCGGCTCCATCATCGCGAAATGGTGTCTTGCACATCACCAAGAGAGCTTCCTATATACACACTTCCGCGAGATCTGTGAGATCTGTGCGAAGTACGACGTTGCCCTGTCATTGGGTGATGGCCTACGCCCGGGTTCTATTGCAGATGCCAATGATGAGGCTCAATTCTCGGAGTTACGTACTTTAGGTGAGTTGACTAAGGTCGCTTGGGAATACGACGTGCAGGTGATCATTGAAGGCCCAGGACATGTGCCAATGCACCTAATCAAAGAGAACATGGACGAGCAGTTAGAACACTGCCATGAAGCGCCTTTTTATACTTTAGGTCCATTGACGACAGATATTGCCCCTGGTTACGACCATATTACCTCTGGTATTGGCGCGGCTATGATTGGTTGGTACGGTTGCGCGATGCTCTGTTATGTAACCCCTAAAGAACATTTAGGTTTGCCAAACAAAGAAGATGTAAAGACCGGCCTGATTACTTACAAGCTGGCTGCACACGCTGCAGACTTGGCAAAAGGACACCCAGGCGCACAAATCCGAGATAATGCATTATCTAAAGCACGTTTTGAGTTCCGTTGGGAAGACCAATTTAATCTAGCTTTAGACCCTGAAACAGCACGTTCTTTCCATGATGAAACTCTGCCACAAGAATCCGGTAAGGTTGCTCACTTCTGCTCAATGTGTGGACCTAAATTCTGTTCGATGAAGATTTCTCAAGAAGTTCGAGAGTATGCGAAAGACACCGAACAAGTAGCCGCGGATCAGGCTATCGAGATTAAGATGCTAGATAACCCGTTGGAAGGGATGCGTCAAAAATCACAAGAGTTCCGTGATACTGGCTCTGAACTTTACCACCCTGCAGTAGGTGCAAAAGAAGCTCAATTAGAGGAATAATGACAGTGAAGATTCTCATCCCATCTCAAAATATTGAGTTAACGGGAGAGGTGCAGAACTGTCTATTGGTTGCTAATCGACAAGGCTTGGCAACAGATGCAGTTGAGTTGGGCGTAAGTCCAACTCAATACTTCTCTATCGTTGATTCTCAGCAGGCGTTATCTATTGGCTTCGCTCATGATCTTGATTCATTGACGGTGTGTCAGCTAGCAGAACTGAACCATGTTGTTGATTACAGCAATTCAGTCGCGCTAGCTGACGTTTGTGATGCCTTTACACAAACTCCGAATGTCATCTATATCGGTGTTTCAGATGATTCAGCTGTACTGGATATCTGGTCACACCTGGATGCTAATCGTGCTATCAAGAGTGACACAACAGCTCATCAGGAGTTAGATAATCGCGGCCACTTTGCTTGGTTACTTACTTTGTTGGCGCTGGAATTCCCATTAGAGGACGCATTGGTTTTAGCTCGCGCATCGTCCAATGTTTCACGTGGAACATGGCCAGCACATTACCAAAACTTTCCAATTCCAACTCTTGAAGATCAACGATTGAATATAAGCGTTGGTTGGGCTAATCAAGGGACAGTGCTTTCTTTTCCTGAGCTGAGTAAGAATAGTCTAGGTTTATACCCAGTGGTTGATGATGTTGAGTGGATCGAAAGGTTGCTCAAGCTTGGAATCAACACTGTTCAACTACGTATTAAAAACCCGCAGCAAGAGGACTTAGAACAACAAGTTGCGCGATCAATCGAGCTTGGTCGAGAGCATAACGCTCAGGTTTTTATCAATGATTATTGGCAGCTTGCACTCAAGCATGACGCGTTTGGTGTTCATTTGGGGCAAGAGGATATTGAAGAATCAAACCTCTCACAGTTGAGCCAAGCAGGTATTAAGATCGGTCTCTCGACTCATGGCTATTACGAGTTGCTACGCATTGTTCAAATCAACCCAAGCTATATTGCGCTAGGGCATATCTTCCCAACAACAACTAAACAGATGCCATCGAAACCTCAGGGTTTAGTTCGTTTATCTCTGTATCAACAGCTGATTGATACTATCCCATACACAGAACAACTTATCGGTTATCCGACGGTTGCTATTGGCGGTATTGACCAATCGACAGCTGAGCAGGTGTGGGAGTGTGGGGTATCGAGTTTGGCGGTGGTACGTGCGATTACATTGGCGGAAGACCCACAGAAAGTGATCGAATTTTTCGAAAAACTGATGGTACCTAAATCTCCAACTATCAAGGAAGAGGTTATACAGGAGCCTAGCTATGTTGAGTGACTTTGAGTTTATTCGTTATCAACGACAAATTGCGTTACCTGAAGTGGGTGAGCAAGGGCAACGCAACCTACTAAATAGTCATGTGTTGATCATCGGTTGTGGTGGCTTAGGTAATGCTGCGGCTCTTTACCTGGCTGCTTCTGGTGTTGGAAAGATCGTGCTGGTCGATGATGATTGTGTCGATTCATCGAACCTGCAACGACAGGTCGCGTTCAGGGAAAATCAGTTAGGTTCGCCTAAGGTTGAAGCGTTGAAGCAACAACTGAGTGAGCTCAATGGTCGCAGCCAAGTAAGAACCATCAATCAACGAATGAGTGAAAGTCAGCTTGAGCTTGAAGTGATGCTAGCTGACTTAGTGTTGGATTGTACTGACAACTTCGAGTCACGCCAGCAGGTTAACCAAGCATGTTTCAGCACGAAGACCCCTTTGATTTCTGGTTCTGCAATTGGCTGGAAAGGCCAGTTTATTGTATTTGATTATCAGAATCAGAAAGGGTGCTATCACTGCTTGTTCCCGTTTAGACATCATCCACAAACGACTCGTTGTAGCGATAGCGGCATCATAGGCCCAGTTGTTGGCACTATAGGTAACCTTCAAGCTTTGGCTGCTATTCAACGTCTAACTCGTGGTGAGTTTCAAGTCGCAACACACCAGCTCAAACTGTTCGATGGCCAAACGATGAACTGGCAAAACTTAATGGTCACTCAAGATAGTGAATGTTCCGTGTGCAGTGCGTCTGCAATTAAGCATTTAGAAGAAGAAATCCAATGAGTCATATAACGATCTCTATAAACGAGCAACCAGAACAGGTAGCGCACTCGTCGTCTCTAGCGGACATTATCCAATCTCTATCATTACCTGATCTAGGTTGTGTATTTGCAATCAATAATGCGGTTGTACCGCGCAGCCAGTGGCAACAAACGGTCGTTAATGAAGGCGACGCTATTTCTCTTTTCCAAGCCATTGCAGGAGGCTAACCATGTTAACTATCGCTGATAAAACGTTTCAATCTCGACTCTTTACTGGTACTGGTAAGTTTGCCAATAAGCATTTGATGGCGAGTGCAATCGAGGCTTCAGGTTCGCAACTGGCAACCATGGCGCTGAAGAGAGTTGATATTCGCTCTGAACAAGACGATATCCTACAACCGATCATGGATGCTGGCGTGAATTTATTGCCGAATACCTCTGGTGCGAAGAACGCGAAGGATGCCATCTTTGCTGCACATTTGGCTCGTGAAGCGCTAGGCACAAATTGGCTCAAACTGGAAATTCACCCAGATCCAAAGTACTTGATGCCAGACCCTATTGAAACGCTTAAAGCCGCTGAGCAACTGGTCAAAGATGGCTTTGTTGTGTTGCCTTATTGCCACGCCGACCCAGTTTTGTGTAAGCGCTTGGAAGAGGTGGGTTGTGCTGCAGTTATGCCGTTGGGTGCGCCGATTGGTTCAAATAAGGGTATTGCGTCTGCAGACTTCTTAGAGATCATTATCGACCAAGCGAATGTCCCTGTGATTGTTGATGCGGGCATTGGTGCGCCATCTCATGCTACTCGTGCAATGGAAATGGGCGCAGACGCTGTGTTAGTGAATACGGCGATTGCGGCTTCTAAACAACCCGTTGATATGGCGATTGCCTTTAAGCTGGCAGTTGAAGCGGGTCGTATGGCTTACCTTGCTGGGCTTGCAGGAAAAGTATCTCACGCGGTTGCTTCGAGCCCGTTAACTTCATTTCTAGACGAGTAGTGTCCCTATGACGTTTGTTGATCGATTTAAACAGCTCAACTGGGATGACATTGGTATGTCTATCTTCAGTAAAACGGCAGCGGATGTTGAACGTGCTCTGAGTAAACCCAAACGTGACTTAGAAGACTTTAAGGCTCTGATCTCTCCGGCGGCAAAACCTTACTTAGAGCAGATGGCACAACAGTCGTTGGCGCTAACTCGTAAGCGATTTGGCAATACAATGTCGCTTTACATTCCTTTGTACCTCTCGAATCTATGCGCTAATGCATGCACGTATTGTGGCTTCTCAATGGAGAACCGTATCAAACGTCGCACGCTTACTTTGGATGAAATTGATGCCGAAAGTGCGGCTATCAAAAAGATGAAGTTCGATAGCGTTTTGTTAGTCACCGGTGAACATGAAACTAAGGTCGGGATGAATTACTTTCGACAGGTGCTCCCGAATATCAAAAAGCAATTCAACTACCTTGCGATGGAAGTGCAGCCACTTGATCAACAAGATTACGCCGAACTTAAAACTCTCGGTTTAGATGCGGTGATGGTTTATCAAGAGACCTATCAACCAAGGACCTACGCTGAGCACCATCTACGTGGCAATAAAATGGATTTTGAATATCGTCTTGAAACTCCTGATCGCTTGGCAAAGGCGGGTATTGATAAGATAGGTATAGGTGCTTTGATTGGTTTGGAAGATTGGCGAACCGACTGCTTCTTTGTTGCTGCTCACTTAGATTACTTAGAGCGTACTTATTGGCAAACACGTTACTCGATTTCATTCCCACGTCTTCGCCCGTGTGAAGGTGGGGAGTCTAGTGGAGGATTACAGCCTAAATCAGTCATGAGCGATAAACAATTGGTTCAGCTTATCTGCGCATATCGACTCTTGAATCCTGAAGTCGAGCTATCTCTATCTACTCGTGAGTCTGCAACCTTCCGCGACAATGTGTTGCCATTGGGTATCACGAGTATGTCGGCGGCTTCTAAAACCCAGCCTGGTGGTTATGCTTCCGGTGAAGAAGAACTTGAGCAGTTTGAGATCAGTGACGAGAGAACTGCTGCTGATGTCGAGTCAATGATTCGTCAGCGAGGTTTCGATCCAGTGTGGCGAGACTGGCACAGTGCCTATTCTGGTTAATCAATGTTTGGTTTATGTTCCACGTGAAACATCTTAATGATGCAGGCAAATAAAAACGGCTACCTTTGGGTAGCCGTTTTGCTATTTAACTTATTAACCTAGCAAGCTCGTTTTGGTTCAGTTAATAGCTTAACGAAGCATTATGCGTGAGCTAATGGTGTGGTTGATTGGCGTAGCCATTCCAGCGTATCACCTTCAACTAATGGGCTAACATCGTTCCATACTTTCTGATGGTAGTCGTTCAGCCACGCCAGTTCAGGTCGTGTTAGCAAATCAACATTGATGTTGCGCTTATCGATAGGGCAACGTGTTAGCGATTCAAACGTCAATACTGCGAAGTCACCTTGAGTTGGAAGTTCAACAACCAGTTCTAGGTTCTCGATACGGATACCAAATTCATCAGCACGGTAGTAACCCGGCTCGTTTGATAACACCATACCTTCAACTAGAGGTACGTCGATCAGCTTCTTAGAGATACTTTGTGGGCCTTCATGAACACTTAGGAAATGACCAACACCGTGACCAGTACCGTGGTCATAGTCGAAGCCTTCTGCCCATAAGTGCTGACGCGCTAGGATATCAAGTTGGAAACCACGAGTGCCCTGTGGGAAACGCGCACGTGCAATGCCGATGTGACCTTTAAGCGCTAACGTGAACTGCTGGATCATTTCGTCGCTTGGCTGACCAATTGCGATAGTACGAGTGATGTCGGTTGTACCATCTAAATACTGGCCGCCTGAATCGACTAGGTAAAGAGTATTCATCTCTAACTGACCGGGTTCAGGTTGGTTCTCGTGGTTGTAGTGACACATAGCTGCGTTACCGCCTGCAGCTGAAATCGTATCAAAACTTAGATCCATCAGTGTTGGGTCTTGTTCACGGAATGATTGTACTTTGTCAGCCAATACTGCTTCGTTGTGTAGGTTGCCTTGCGCGACTTCGGCATCAATCCAAGATAAGAACTTCGCCATCGCAACGCCATCACGAATGTGACACGCTTTCATACCTGCAATCTCAGTTGCGTTTTTAGCGGCTTTTGGCATTAGGCATGGGTCTGCTGCTTCAATGATGTGAGCGCCAGCGTTTTGTAGAACAAGCGTGTACCAAGCATTGCTCGTGCCTGAATCGACAGACACATTGTTACCTTCTAGAGACTGAAGGCGCGCTTCAAGCTCTGATGGGTGAGAAACTCGAATGCCATTACCAACGTGAGCGTCAAAGCCTGCTGGGATGCGTGCTGGGTCTAGGAAGAAATCGACACTTTCATCGGCGTGGATTATCGCATTGGATAACACAACAGGTAGGCGAGATACGTCCAAGCCACGAATGTTAAGCAACCAACAGATTGAGTCTAGCTCGGTAAGGATAGCGGCGTCCGCACCTTTTACTTTTAGTAAGCCAGCAATCTCCGCGCGTTTGCTCTCGCTTGATTGACCAACGGCGTCTGTTGCCATTAGGCGAACATCAGACACGACAGGCTCAGGGCGATCAGACCAAAGCTCATCAATTGGATTAGAAGAGAGTGTCGTTAGCTCAACTTTCTCTGCCAGTTTTGCTTGTGCGCCTTTCAACCAAGCTGCTGTGTGCATGCGTGGGTCGAATGCAACCTTACTGCCTTGTGGCAATGAATTGATGATCCAATCTAAAGCCGGTTCTTCAATAAGGTGGCGATACTCAAATAACTCTGCTGGTACCTGCTTACGAACCTGAACGGTGTAGCGACCATCGACAAAAATAGCAGCAGTATCACGAGTGATAACAGCGGCACCTGCAGAGCCAGTGAAACCTGTTAACCAGTGAAGTCGCTCGTTATGAGCTGGAACGTATTCACCTAGGTACTCATCTTCATGTGGAATGATAACGGCATCTAGGTTATTTGTTTCAAGCCAAGCTCGAACCGCAGCAACGCGTTCAGCAGTGATATTGTGCATCTGTGTTTATCCTTATTGTTAGGGTCCTTGTTAACACTCACAGTCGATATACATGCGAGGGGACTTATTAGGTCAATAAGCTAGCGCTTTTGTTCGTTTGCTGCAAACGCTGTACGCCATTTTTATCTAAGGTGCAGAGTTTTTTCTTTGATGATATCTCGCAACCAAGTTAAGGCTGGGTCATTTTCTCTGTCACGGTGCCAAAACAAAGTGTATGCCATCGGTGGGAATTCCATTGGTAAAGGAACAACCACTAAGTCGAGTTGCTTAGCGACGAGGTAAGTAAAGTGGCTTGGTGCGGTAAACACAAAGTCGGTGTAAGTACACAGGCTTGCGGCGCTATTGAAGTCTGGAACAGAAATCGCGATATCACGTTGGTGACCAAGGTCGGCAAGTTTGTAGTCGAGTAGCCATCGATCATTCCCATCACACCTTACTTGTACATGACGCTGCGCAAGGTAGGTTCCCAAATCCCATTTACCACTTAGAGCAGGGTGGTTACGCCTTAACACACACATCTGTGCATCACGGTAGATCTCTTGTTCGCAGATGTCGTCTGGCGGCAGCATGGTTAAGCGCGCGTCGTTGATGTCGATGTCTTTGCCTGTGAGTCCGATATCTAACTCACCAAGCTGTAGCTTCTTAAAGGTTTGTTCGGTCCACGCGTGGGTGTTGATATTGACCTTAGGTGCTTGTCGAAATATCGCCGGTAAGAAGTGAGGAAGAATCAGCGGGTAAACACTCTCAACGGCAGCAATGTGAAAGCTGTGGTCGCTGTTGTTGGGAATGAATGTCTCAGGCTGAGTGAGAACATCAAGTTGGTTGATCAACGTTTCTAACCGAGGCTTAAGGAAAACAGCTTTCGGTGTTGGACGTAGGCCATGAGCACTTCGTGTGAAAAGGGGGTCATTAAATTGTTCACGAAGCTTGGCTAGCGACTTACTCACGGCCGATTGGCTCAAGCATAATCGATGTGCGGTGCGAGTGACACTCAGCTCTTCCATCAGCACCTGCAAGCAAACCAATAGATTGAGGTCGAGGCGTGATAGTTTCTCGATATTCATGTGAGTTTCCTATTTGGAATAATGCTAATGAGTATATGCCATTTTTGTTCATATCTTTAGTTGGTTATTATGCACCTAAATTAACTCATTCGGAGAATCTTGTGCCTTCTAACGCGCTTCCAACCCCTAGTAAACTGCAGGTTGCTTTATTGGCAATGCTGGTTCTATTTAGCCCTCTGGCTATAGATATTTATCTTCCAGCTCTGCCACAAATTTCAACAGCGTTTCACGTGGAACACGCACTAGCACAAGATACAATTACTTGGTTTTTATTCGCCATGGGTGTCGGGCAGTTATTTGCAGGCCCTTTGGCTGATAAGTTAGGACGTCGAACCGTTGCATTGGGAGGTGTTAGTATCTATGCATTGAGTGCTTGCTTGGCGTGGGCAGCTCAATCGATTGATATGATGCTAATAGCTCGGCTGCTACAAGGCTTAGGAGCTTGTGCGACTTCTGTAGCAGCCTTTGCGACGGTTCGCGATCTATTTGGCCCTGAGAAGAGTGGCCGTATGATCAGTTACCTCAATGGTGCCATTTGCTTTATTCCTGCACTAGCACCGATTCTGGGTGCTTGGTTAACTCAACAGTTTGGCTGGCGCTCGAACTTTAGCTTTATGGCTGTGTTCGCTGTCGTGGTTGGCACCATTTTGTTTTTCCAAATGAAAGAGTCTAATCCGGCGACAGAAAAGGTCGCGGTGTTCAAACTTGAGCGTTACTGGTCGGTATTGAAAACACCATCATTCATCTTCCATGCAACCTTATGCTTGATGGCGATGGCGGTCATTCTTGCTTACGTTACCTCTGCACCTGTTGTGCTGATGGAAAACCTAGGTTTGACGATGAATGAGTTTACGTTCTGGTTTGGCATCAACGCGGTTATCAACATCACGGCTGCATTTACTGCGCCGAAGTTTATGGACCGTTTTGGTACTTACAAAGCATTGGTTGTCGGTATTTCAACGCTTGGATTAGCGGGTGTGGTTATGTTGGTGCTTGCTGAGCATGCTAGCGCGATCGCATTCATGCTGCCGATTTTCCTATCTTCAGTTGGCTTCGCTTGGATTCTTGGTGCTGCAGCCGGTAAGGCACTTGAACCTTTTGGTGACCGTGCGGGTACCGCAGCTGCGTTGCTTGGCTTGTTCCAAATGAGCGGTTCTGGACTGCTTGTTGGTACGATGCAACGTCTTGATTTAACGTCTCAAGTGATGATTGCGCTGCAAATGTTCCTTATTGTTCCTGCATTGTTAGTGCTTGCGAGCAAAGCGGGTAAGTCATGGCACACGACGTTTGCTAAGGCATAAGTCTCAAGGGTGACAAAATATACAAATGGCGGTTTGCGAAACGTTAAAACATGGTATATTTGTCACTCATTGAAACGTTAGTCCCCAACGGAAAATACTGTAATGTCATTAACAACCTACGAAATGGCGCGCATCTTAGAACAAATGGAAGATGCACCTGAAAAGGTCATGTTTGGTAAATTGCTTAAAGAGCTAGGAAACCAAAGTGAAGAGCGTATTCGCAGTGCGGCAAAACAAGTTCCAATTGATACTTTGCGAGATATCATTTACCAATTTCAACGCGTGGTTGAATCTCGTAAAGGTGAACAAGTTCAGCTACTAGCAAAAGAGCTAGCCGAGCAAGGTATCTCTGCTGAAGAGCTACAAGCTTTTCTAAACAAGTAGTTTATTCCAGATAAAAAGAAACCACTCAATTGAGTGGTTTTTTGCGTTTTGGACCTATGTAAATTTAGAGACCATGGAAAAGAGGTTTAGTTTTTGAACTGCGCTTTTAAGATTCTATCCAATGAAAATGGTCCAGCTCCCCATACCACGACGATAAGAATCATTAATCCCCAAAGCTGATGATCATAGAAGCCTTGTGCCCACAATACAGGGTATGACACGACGGCCATGATATTGAAAACGAACAGCACTGCAGCCATTGGTCGGGTTAACAAGCCAAGCGCTAAGAATACCGGCAGAATCAATTCAGCTGCGGTACCCATGTAAGCGGCCAATTCCCAAGGCAAAAGAGGCACTTGGTATTCCAATTCAAACAAGTAAAGGGTGCTATCCCAAGTGGCTATCTTGGTGAGTCCTGAATTAAAGAAGACCCACGCCACCCATAGGCGACAAAACAGAAGTAGTACGGGAACAAAAAGTGCCTGTGATTTCTCAATCAAACTGTCGTATTGAGCCATCATGTTCGTGACTGTGTTGTTATCCATATTATGTCTCCAATTCGGCATTGATTGAAAAGCCTGAGATGACGTTAAGTGCCATGACAGTATTCAGATGTTGTAGTAGTAAAGGGTCTATCGCTGAGAGCGTTTGACCCGATTGCAATTCAGTTAATAGTTGGTGGCATTCTTCTGTCACACAATGGCTCTCAACCTGTGAATTCTCGGCGCGGATTAACACCCCAAATTCAGGTTGGTTGATGTCTAACCCGTCGAATTGTTGCTGATAGATAGCTTGCTCAAGCGCGATCATCGTATAGCTAGAATTGACTAGCGTTATTGAATCTTGGAGATGGAAGACCAAAGCGCCTTGCTGTTCTTGTGGCACATCAGCTAAACAAGAAAGGGGGCGTTGGTCGACATGTGACTCTGAAACGCATCTCATCAAGCTATCTTTTTTCCATTCATACAAAGCCACTTCAGCGAGATAAGGGGCAGCCTCAATAACGGCAGGAAAGGCTTGGATAGTCTGTTCAAAATGTTCTCCGTAACCACTGACATCACCAGAGGTTGATGGATAACTTAAGACATGTCGACGAGCCATCTGTTGGAAGCATTCTTCACCAACCAGCATTTCAGTGAGTGGATACGTAGCAGCCAGTACTTCGCTCAAGCTAATCACAAAGTTATTACGGTAAATTTGAATGCGTTGCTCATCAGTAAAATGGTCGCTCACTATGTCGCAATGCTCACCACTGTTTTGGTAGCGTAGGGCGTTAGCAAACTCCAATTGAACATCTGCTAGGGAGTGGCTCATGATGCGCGACTCCTTTGGTTGAACTTGTCGTGTTGATACAAGATATCACTGGCTTTGGTTGCTTCAGCCAATAAGACTTGTGGTTCTGGGATATCTAGATCCCACTCAATCAAGGTATGGCGCGAACCATGTTGTGCGATCCATTGCGTGTAGAGTTGCCACACTTCGTCACAGACAGGTTTGCTGTGTGTATCTATCCAGATCTCACCTTGTTCAAGCTTCTTTTTGGTAAAACCTGCCAAGTGAATCTCTTCCACTTTGTCTGCATGAATTCCGCTTAAGTACTCTTCACAGCTGAAGCCATGATTAAAAGATGAGACAAAAATATTATTGAAATCGAGTAATAATCGACACTCGGTGCGCTTCTGTACCTCGGCCAAAAATTCCCACTCTGGGATAGTTGAATGCTTGAAGGCAAGGTAACTGGATGGATTCTCAATTAGCATAGGGCGTTGTAAGCTATCTTGAACCTCTAACACGTTACGGCAAAAGACTTCTAACGCCTCTTCGGTATAAGGCAGCGGTAATAAGTCATTGAAGTAATGACCGCCAGTTTGGCTCCAGCTTAGGTGATCAGAAACCAAGAACGGTTCGATGTCATCGATGAGTTCTTTCAACTGCAGCAAGTGATTGGGGTTGATGCGATCAACTGAACCTAGAGACAATCCAACACCGTGACAACTTATGTTGTGGGCGTTACGTATTTCTCTGAGTTGTTGGCGTTGCGGTGATTGAGCTAAAAAGTAGTTCTCGCTGTGAACCTCTAACCAACTCACTAAAGTTGGATTTTGGCTAAAGAAGTCCAAGTGCGGTGTTCTAAGGCCAACCCCTGCATTGGGATGAAGAGTGTCAGTCACAACGGTTCTCCTAATAGGAAGTGGAGGTGAGCTGAATGTCAGCTCACCATACTTAGCAGCTCAATTATGATGATTGAGTGTCACCACCTGATAATTTGCCACACAGTCCTTTAGGAACGACCACGAATGCATCGGATTGGTTGTCTTCTTTTGCTGTACCCGCACATGAGCTTGTTTTGGTTGCACAATCATTTTGGCCAGCTTTTGCCACGCCGTAGCATTTTTCTTTTGCTGCTGCCTCTGCAGGCGCTGATGTAAGAACTGCACCGCCGAACGCTAGTACACTTGTGATTGCAGCTGTAACAGCAAGATTAGAATTTTTCATAGTCATTCCCTCTAGGACTTAATAGTATTTTTATATCGCAGGTTAATAAGTTGTTAACTTGCTTACTAAAAAGGATAGGAAGAACTCGGAAATAATTTCACTGCATTATAAAAAATATCAATATTAATGATGTGTTAGCTATTAAGTTACTGATTGTATGATGTTATTTTTTGATTGTTTTTTCTTCTTATTATCCTAAACGCAGCCTAGTGTTTAGGTTATAATCAGCTTTTATGTATAAATACCCAGTAGTGAGCATATCCAATGATAGATCCTTCGCTTTTACTCGATGGCCTAAACGATAAACAACGTGAGGCGGTCGCAGCACCTTTAGAAAACCTACTTATTCTGGCAGGTGCTGGCAGTGGTAAAACGCGAGTGTTGGTGCATCGCATCGCTTGGCTGCAAAGCGTAGAGCAAGCATCGCCGTTCTCTATCATGTCGGTTACCTTCACCAACAAAGCGGCAGCAGAGATGCGTGGTCGTATTGAAGAGTTGATGATGGGTAGCTCGTCAGGCATGTGGAATGGCACCTTCCATGGTATCTGTCACCGCATCCTTCGTGCTCACTACCTAGATGCAAAACTGCCAGAAGATTTCCAGATTATTGATTCTGATGATCAGATTCGTTTGCTACGTCGCTTAATCAAGGCGCAAAATCTTGATGAAAAGCAGTGGCCTGCCAAGCAAGCTTCTTGGTGGATCAATGGCAAGAAAGACGAGGGATTACGCCCAAATCACATCGACGCCTACCATGATCCAATAACTCAAACGTGGTTAAAGATCTATTCTGCTTACCAAGAAGCATGTGACCGTGCTGGCTTGGTCGACTTTGCGGAAATCTTGTTGAGATCGCATGAACTATTGCGCGATAAGAAACACATCCGAGAGCACTACCAAGCTCGCTTCAAGCATATCCTTGTCGACGAATTTCAAGATACCAACAACATCCAATACGCTTGGTTACGTATGATGGCGGGCCCGGATTGTCGCGTGATGATCGTGGGTGATGATGACCAATCTATCTATGGCTGGCGTGGTGCCAAGATTGAAAATATTCAGAAGTTCTTGGATGAATTCCCAGGTGCTTCAACGGTTCGACTCGAACAAAACTACCGTTCAACCAAAACCATTCTGCAGGCGTCGAATGAGCTTATCTCGAACAACACCGAACGTATGGGTAAAGAGCTTTGGACGGATGGTAATGATGGTGAGCCTATCTCTGTTTACTCAGCTTATAACGAGTTAGATGAAGCGCGTTTCACGGTTAGCAAAATCAAAGAGTGGCAAGAGAAAGGCGGTGCGTTAGAAGATACCGCGATGCTTTATCGTAATAACGCCCAATCGCGTGTGCTTGAAGAAGCTTTGATTCAAGGTGGTCTACCTTACCGAATCTACGGCGGCATGCGATTCTTCGAGCGTCAGGAAATCAGAGATGCCTTGAGCTACCTGCGTTTAATGAGTAACCGCAGCAATGATGCGGCATTCGAACGTGTCGTCAATACGCCAACGCGTGGCCTGGGTGATAAAACGTTAGAAACGATTCGTCTTGCGGCGCGTGACCGTGGTGCAACCATGTGGCAAGCCAGTATTGCTCTGATAGAAGAGCAAGTGCTTCCAGGCCGTGCTGCGGGTGCATTGAGCCGCTTCATCGAGCTTATCAATGCGCTTGAAGATGACACGATAGAACTGAGGCTTCATGAGCAAACCGACCACGTGATCAAATCGTCGGGCTTGTTTGCGATGTACGAGCAAGAGAAGGGCGAGAAGTCGAAGGCACGTATTGAGAACTTGGAAGAATTAGTAACGGCAACGCGTCAGTTTGAAAAACCAGAAGAAGCGGATGAAATGAGCATGCTAACAGCATTCTTAACTCATGCGGCTTTGGAAGCGGGTGAAGGCCAAGCTGATGAGTTTGATGATGCGGTTCAGCTCATGACCCTGCACAGTGCCAAAGGCCTAGAGTTCCCAATGGTCTTCATGGTGGGTGTGGAAGAAGGTATGTTCCCAAGCCAGATGTCAGCAGAAGAAGCAGGGCGCTTAGAAGAAGAGCGTCGCCTGTGTTACGTAGGCATGACGCGTGCGATGGAGAAGCTTTATATCACTTACGCAGAGATGCGTCGTTTGTACGGTCAAGACAAGTATCACAAGCCATCTCGTTTTATTCGTGAGCTACCAGAGACATGTCTGGATGAAGTGCGTATGAAAGCGCAAGTGAGCCGCCCTGCAAGCAGTGGTCGCTTTAGTCAAACCGCCGTGAAAGAGAACTTTAACGAAACAGGCTTTAGCTTAGGTTCTCGCGTTAAGCACCCTAAGTTTGGTGAAGGTACCATCATCAACTTCGAGGGAAGTGGCCCACAGAGTCGAGTTCAAGTTGCGTTTAACGGTGAAGGGATTAAGTGGTTAGTAACGGCTTACGCTCGATTAGAGCAGCTTTAATCTGCTATTTCGGCATCTAAAAATCGTTCATTATTAAAAACAAAAAGAGCAGCCAATGGCTGCTCTTTTTATTGCTATGTACCGACCTAAATTAGGTTAATACGAGCTTAAGGCATTTCTGCATAAAGTGGGACTTACAATGCTGCAAGCGCCGCTTCGTAGTTTGGTTCTTCAGTGATCTCTGCAACTAACTCGCTGTGTGTTACCACACCTTTTTCATCAACAACGACAACTGCGCGTGTTGTTAGGCCTGATAGTGGGCCTTCAGCAATCGCTACGCCGTAGTCTGATGCGAATGCAGGAGAACGGAAAGTTGAGGCGTGTTGAACGCCCTCAATGCCTTCTAGTTCGCAGAAGCGACCCGCCGCAAACGGTAGGTCAGCAGAAATACAAACAACAACTGTGTTCTCAAGATCTGCTGCTTTTGCGTTGAACGTACGTACGCTCGTCGCACACGTTGCTGTGTCGATGCTTGGGAAGATGTTTAGAACCACTTTCTTGCCTTCAAGAGAAGCAAGAGTCAGTTCAGAAAGGTCGCCTGCAGTCAGTGCAAAGCTTGGTGCTTGTTCGCCAGTTTGTGGGAATGTGCCTGTTAGTGGTACAGCAGCGCCTTTGAAGGTAACGTGTGACATGAATTTGTCCTTAGTTTAATTATGGTTATGAAACTAGTTGAGCCTAGTAAGACTTACGTTACTCGGAAGTGGTTAAGAAGTGAATGCTTTAAATGTCAGAATTGTAATTAAAGGTCTTTGATTTATTTGTTTGAGAGAGGAATAAGTGAAACGACAGATAAAGAAAAACCCCGAGAGCTTGCGCTCATCGGGGTCTGTAGTCTTACTCGCAGCAATCCGGCTACTAAGTGTGCTCCATTCATCAAATCCATGATAGTGTGCTGTTATCCTTCAGCGTATTCCTTTCGTCGCCTTCCTAGCGGTGTCCTTGATCTTATCCTGATCTGCCAACAATCCTCGTTAGCGCGCGTCACTTGTTCCTTGAGCGGTGTCCTTTACATCATCCTGATGTTCAGTCCTTTCCTCGTCCAGAGGTGTCCATTGTCTTTCCTTAGTAGCAACCATCCTAGTTACTATTGCGTCCATTCAATGTCCATTTCGCTATCCATGCCGATTATTCATCCTGAGTAATCGAATCTTCATCCTGAAGATAACCAAGTCCTTGGCGTTTCCTGTTCCGTGTCAGCATCCTTCCGACACCATTCATATTACCGATTCCTTATTTATCAGCAATGGTGCATAAGCGAATTTCTATATAATTATTTGAATGATAAATGTACGTATCGTTTTATTTCAATTGGTTACGATATCTAGGTGACTAGTTTCGTCATCAAATATCGATATTTACTCACTGCCTTGTGAGAGATCTCGCACAAGGCAGCGAGTAAAAAGGGAGGATTATTCCCTACTGACCAATGGCTGCACCTTCACGACGAGGGTCTGCAGCGCCTTCTAAACCATCTTTTGTGATGCGAATCGCGTGTAAACCAGAGTTAAGATCGCGAACGTTGACCTCAAATCCCATCTTTTCTAGCTCAGGTTTGAAGTTTTCCGCTGATGTTCCTTTTTCTAAATCTAAGGTACCGAAGCGGTTTAGGAAGTGTGGTTGATTGATGGCTTGCTGAATATCCATGTCCCATTGGGTATGAGCAATGATCGCTTGTGCTACATAACCTATGATACGGCTGCCTCCCGGAGAGCCAATTGCCATGTAAGGTTTATCGTCTTGCATGATGATGGTCGGTGCCATTGAAGAGCGCGGACGCTTACCCGGTTCAAGTCGGTTGGCGATAGGCTTACCATCGTTGTGGGTCTTGAATGAGAAATCCGTCAGTTCATTGTTGAGTAGGAAACCTCTAACCATCAAACGCGAGCCAAAGGCATTCTCAATGGTGGTGGTCATCGAAACGACATTGCCATCGCTATCGACAATATTGAAGTGGCTGGTGGACGGCAATTCAATAGAAACATCTTGGCTTCTCTGCATCGCGTGATCCCACGGCGGTGTGCCTGAAGGTGCGCTTGCCAATGCCTTACCTGCGGTAATTAACTGAGCGCGTTCCTGCAAATAGTCAGTATTCACTAACCCTTGGGTAGGCATTGGCACATAATCTTGATCCGCCATGTACATACCACGGTCTGCAAAAGCTAGGCGAGAAGCGTCTGCTAACACCTGCCAAGACTTCGCATCGTTTGGTCCCCATGATTTGAGGTCAAACTGCTCGGTCATCGCTAAGATCTGCCCAACCGTTAACGCACCAGAGCTTGGTGGCCCCATTCCGCAAATATCGTAGCTTTCATAAGCAGAACAAACCGGTTCGCGCTGCTTGATCGAATAAGCGTCGAAGTCTTTCTGTGCTAATACGCCCGGGTTACCTTTCGCTGCTTGTACTGTGTTAATGATGTCGGTAGAAATCTCACCTTGGTAAAAGGCCTTAGCACCGTTCTTAGAAATAGCGTTTAACGTTGCCGCGTACTCTGGGTTCTTAAGTTGCGTGCCAGCTGTTTTCGGGCTGCCATCGGCATTGAAGAAGTAGGCTTTGGTAGTGGCAAAGCGGCTTAGTCGCTGTTGGTCATTTTCAATCAAGGTGGCTAAACGTGGACTAATAGTAAAACCTTCTTCAGCCAGCTGAGCAATAGGCTTAATCAGTGATGCCCATTCGAGCTTGCCGTACTTCTGGTGAGTGTCCCACAGTAATTGCACCGTGCCTGGTGTCGCAACGGAGCGACCGCCAACAACGGCATCATAAAACTTAAGCGGCTGGCCGTTTTCGTCTTGGAATAGATGTGGTGTGGCGTCAAGTGGCGCAGTTTCACGACCATCGTAGGTTTTGAGTTGCTTGTCCTTGCCATCAAAATAAACAAGGAACGCGCCACCACCAATACCTGATGACTGAGGCTCAACTAAGCCAAGCATAAGCTGGACGGCAACCATGGCATCAATGGCGTTACCACCACGAGCAAGTACATCAGCACCAGCTTGCGTTGCTAATGGGTTGGCTGCGGTGACCATCCAATCATTGGCTTTAACGAGTTGTTTGGTTTCTAAACCACTACTTTGTTCGGGTGCGACGGAATCGGCAGCTTGATTTGCCCAACTGACGTGAGAGGCAAAAAGTAGGGTAGAAGTGGCGAGGGTTGTTAGTTTTGTTTTCCACTGCATGATCTTCTCCTTGTAATATGCAGAGCTAGATTGGCAGTGGAAAGATGAGATAGCCAGAGTGTTGTTAACGAATTGTAATCTTGATTCGAATTTAAGCGATTAAACCGGACAGCGACTGCCAAAGAATACTCACGCCAATAAGGCTGAATACCACGCCACATAAGCCATCGATGTATACCGTTGCTTCGCTGAGTTTCTTTTGCAATGCCTTAGTCGAAAGCATCCACGCCAGTAGTGAGAACCAAAACAGAGACAGACCAAATAGGATGATAAGCGCAAAGCCTTTACCTGATAGAGACATGTCGGCAGGCACTAGGCTCGACATCAAGCTGATAAAGAACACCAAAGCCTTTGGGTTGAGAATATTGGTCGCAAACCCTTTCGAAAATGCCTGACGCTTATTGGTGAGAATCAGATCGTTGGAATTAACGATATCGGCATCATCATCGTGGTTCTGAATGATTTGCCAGGTTGCTTTAAGTGCACCGTAGCCTAAGTACAGCAAGTAGCTACCGCCGGCTAGTTGGATAATGGCAAATAATGTCGGTTGTTGGTGGACTAGGTAACTGATTCCCGTCAGGCTTAGCAATGAGTGCAGCAAGATCCCGCAAGATAAACCAAGCGCAATGTACAAGCCTGTCTGGCGTCCGTGACGCGTCGCATTTTGCACGACTAACGCAAAATCAGGGCCGGGGCTCATCAAAGCGATGAAGTGGATAGAGGCTAGGGTGATCAGTATGGTGACTTCGTTCATCGTCAGTTCTCAATAACGTTGCCGCTATTTTTTAATAAGTAATCGTATTGAGCGTAGCTTACCGTGATTTGAAATCGAGCAATTGTAAATTATCAACACTTAGTTGATTTGTGACGGTGGGACGCCGAACGTGGTTTTGAAAGCCTTAGAGAAGTGTGCTTGATCATAGAAGCCTACTTGATGCGCGACCTTGGTACCGCATATCCCAGACTTAATCAGACGCATGCTCTGTTCCATACGTAAACGGCTCAGCCATGCATAAGGCGTAATGCCCATTCTGTTTTTAAAATGGCGTTGGAATTGAGTCGTGGTTAAACCACACAACTCAGACAATTGTTCTAATCGCACTGGTTGATCCAAGTTTGCCATCAAGTAGTCTTTTAGCGTATCAATCGATTGATTACCCAGTTTGATGTCACTCTTCGATCCAAATTTCGCATAACGATCGACAATCGTCGAGAACCCTTCGAAAGGTAAGCAATCTTGAGCGAGCTGGCTGATGTTTTGATGGATTAATAGGCCGTGTAAGTTGCGCAATTGTGAAAATGCAGCTTGATCGGAGAGGATCAACTCAGAAAAGCCTAATGTGTGACCATTTTGCTTGGGATCGGCAAGATCTTGAAACCATTGGGGAGACACGGCAAACACACTGACTTGATAACCCGAATCGAGCTTGGAGTGCCCATCATGCAACTCATCGGGTGGCATGATAACAACTTGGCCAGCACCAACATTATGGCTCGTCCCTTTATAGACGAATTTCTGCTGTCCTTGGGTAATTAAGCCAATGTGAAAGTCCAAATGATAGTGGCGCTGAAAGGCAAACTCTTGGTACTGAGCTTGGATCAGGCTGATATCTTCTGTTGGGGTAGAGTAGTAGTGGACTTTATCCATGGTACAAAAAAGCTTGGTCAAATAGTCATCAATTCAACCAAGCTTATCTTCGTATTAAGGGATTGTCTTGTAAAAAACGATCAGTGTTATTGCTTAGCGCGTTTGTTCTTCTTGTTGTTACGTAGGCCATCAAAGCTGAAAATCACCAGAGCGCCCCAAATAAAGGCGAAGGTAATCGCTTTATCTGAAGTAAAGGCTTCACCGTAAATCAGAACCGCCAGTAAGAACATTAAGCTTGGGCCGATGTACTGGAAGAAACCGAGTGTCGATAGCTTCAAGCGGGTTGCAGCGCCAGTAAAACAAAGCAGTGGAACCGTGGTGATCACACCTGCTGCAACCAATAATAGATTGAGTTGCATTGGGTTCATCGAGAAATCTGACGTTGCGCTGTCTGCGATAAACAATAAGTACGTTGCAGCGATAGGCAGCATCACCAGCGTCTCAATGAATAAGCCAGTTTGAGCTTCCAAGCTCACCTTTTTACGTAACAAGCCATAGAAACCAAAGCTGAAGGCTAGGGCAATGGCAACGATCGGCACAGAGCCAAACGCGATCAATTGAATTATCACGCCAATCGCAGCAAGACTAACGGCAAACCATTGAAGCTTGCGTAAGCGTTCGCCAAGGAAGAACATCCCGAGCAACACATTAATCAGCGGGTTGATGTAATAGCCTAAGCTGGCATCTAGCATGTGATTGGAGTTCACCGCCCAAATGAAAATAAGCCAGTTGGCGCCCACTAAAATCGAAGTGGCGACTAAATAAAGCATTTTGGGCTTGGAGGTGAGGGTGTCTCGAACCTTACGCCAGCCACGACTCATGTGCAGTAGAAAAGCGAGTAGGAAAAAAGACCATACTACACG
The DNA here is from genome assembly GCF_002119525.1 of Vibrio syngnathi. Lineage (NCBI taxonomy): Bacteria > Pseudomonadati > Pseudomonadota > Gammaproteobacteria > Vibrionales > Vibrionaceae > Vibrio > Vibrio syngnathi. The sequence continues at coordinate 54,062 of NZ_CP017916.1, forward strand.
GTGGCTAAGAATCTCAAATGGGGATACTTCACTTAAAGATTTGAAATATATGGGAGCGATTCCCCACATGGTGTAAGCGCCGACGGCAAGCAAAATTCCCTGTCGCGTACGTTGTTGTTCTTCCTGTGTCATGTAACTTTCTCTAGCCCTGAGTGCTTATTAATAAGATTTATAAAGAGAGTTGGTCAGTATAGGAGCGTTAACCCTTTTCACCTAACAATTTGCGGTTTAATTCGCCAGCGTTCCCCTCTACAATGTGCGCCTTGCTTGCCAATGCTGCAGGCTGACTTTATACCTTGATTAGGAACCACAATGACCGCCACTCTGATTGCTGAGCAAACACCAACTCCCGCGAATGATGCGCAAACCATCTTGCAAGATGTGTTCGGCTATCAAAGCTTTCGCGATGGTCAGCAAGAGGTCATTGATTTGGCCGTTGAGGGCAAAGACAGCTTGGTGATTATGCCAACCGGTGGCGGTAAATCTCTGTGTTACCAAATCCCGGCTTTGGTTCGTGAAGGGCTGACTCTGGTTATCTCACCGCTGATTTCGTTGATGAAAGACCAGGTTGATCAGCTGAAAGCTAACGGTGTCGCGGCAGAGTGCATTAACTCGTCGATGCCGCGAGAGAGCCTGATCTCGGTCTTTAATCGTATGAACTCAGGTCAGTTGAAAATGGTGTATGTCTCGCCAGAGCGCGTGTTGATGCGTGACTTTATCGAGCGTCTACAAGGTTTACCGCTTTCGATGATTGCGGTCGATGAAGCGCACTGTATCTCTCAGTGGGGACACGATTTCCGCCCTGAATATGCATCATTAGGCCAGCTTAAACAGTATTTTCCGCATGTGCCTTATATGGCGCTAACGGCAACCGCTGATGATGCAACGCGCAAAGATATTATCTCGCGTTTGCAGTTGGTGGATCCGCATACGCATTTAGGTAGCTTCGATCGCCCTAATATTCGTTACAACTTGGTTGAGAAGCATAAGCCCGTGTCACAGGTGGTTCGCTACCTAGAAACACAGAAAGGCAATTGCGGCATCATCTACTGTGGTAGTCGCAAGAAAGTGGAGATGGTGACCGAGAAGCTGTGCAATAACGGTATTCGCGCTGCGGGTTACCATGCTGGCATGGATACCGACGAACGTGCTTACGTTCAAGAAGCTTTCCAACGTGATGATATTCAGATCGTGGTAGCGACTGTGGCCTTCGGTATGGGTATCAATAAACCCAACGTGCGCTTTGTGGTGCACTTTGATATTCCACGCAATATCGAATCTTACTATCAAGAGACTGGCCGTGCGGGTCGTGATGGCTTGCCTGCAGAAGCGATGATGCTGTTTGACCCGGCTGATATGGGTTGGCTACGTCGTATGCTGGATGAGAAAGAAGAAGGTCCGCAGAAACAAGTTGAGATGCATAAACTTAACGCGATGAGCGCCTTTGCCGAAGCGCAAACGTGTCGTCGTCAGGTACTGCTCAACTACTTTGGTGAATATCGTGATAAGCAATGCGGCAACTGTGATATCTGTCTAGATCCCCCCAAGCACTTTGATGCGACCCAAGAGGCGCAGAAGGCGTTGTCTTGTGTGTATCGTGTTAATCAGTCATTTGGTATGGGCTACGTGGTGGAAGTGATGCGTGGTATGCAAAATATCCGCGTCCGAGATAATGGTCACGATAAGTTGTCTACTTACGGTATTGGCCGCGATCATAGTCACGACTACTGGATCAGTATCTTCCGTCAGCTGATTCACAAGGGCTTGTTGTTCCAGAACATCACTCGTAACTCGACGTTACAGTTAACCGAAGAAGCACGTCCGTTACTGCGCGGAGAGATGTCTTTGGAGCTGGCTGTGCCTCGTTTAGATACAGCAGTGCGTAATGCGAAGTCCGATAAACTGAGCAGTAAGAACTACGATAAGAAGCTGTTTGCCAAACTGCGTAAGCTGCGTAAGTCGATTGCTGATGAAGATGGCTTGCCACCTTATGTGGTATTCAGTGATGCGACGCTGATTGATATGGCTGAAATCCTACCCACATCTTATGGTGAGATGCTGGCAGTGAATGGTGTCGGTCAACGCAAACTCGATAAGTACGCTGATCCATTCTTAGATTTGATTCAAGAACACATCACCACACACGGCTAATTGGCTGATTGCTAGTTTTCAGAAGCGTTTAGCTTATAAGAACGGTTAGTTCATAGAAAAAGAATAAGGTTGATAGGGACATGACAACACCAACAGAATTTGGCTTAAGAGAATATTTGGCTGAGGAAGGACGTTTATTGATTACGTCTCCAAGTTTTGATTTTGATTCTTACGAAGTGTTAGGTGAAAAGCTGGTGGCATTGCTGTCCGCTTCTGTTGTTGAAAAACAATGGGACGCTGACATGCACTCTTGGTTGATTGATTTTGAAGACTGTCGAATGTTCTTAAAGTCTGAGCATTACAGCGAATCAATTTGGTTTGAGTCGTTAAACGCTGAAGAAAGCCGAGAAGAGTTCGATTATCTCGCGACGCTTTTCAAGCGTGGCTTCTAACTTCAAGCATGGTTTCTAACGTTTAGCATAGCTTCTAAAAATATCGCTTTAAAAAACAGATCTTCTAGTGTCATTCACTAATTAAAGTGAGGATAAACGTTTGCGTTTGTTCTCACCATTGCAGCCAATAGTGATTAATGTATAATCGCCCGCCGCTCAATAGAGCAAATTATAGAAACATTTTTAATTCACATTATTGGTAAGAGCTTTCTTAGTTTATTTGAAGAAATGACTCGATTTGGGTTCCCTCACCCCCAAACCAAACTAAAAAGGTACAGCATGAGTAATTTTACCCCTGCGCAACAGCGCAAAGCCCTAGCACTATTAGTTTTGTTCCATTTGGTGATTATTGCGTCAAGCAACTATCTGGTTCAGCTACCTTTTACCGTCTTCGGTATGCACACCACTTGGGGTGCTTTCACTTTCCCGTTTATCTTCCTAGCGACCGATCTCACAGTACGCATTTTTGGCGCGCAGCTTGCTCGTAAAATCATTTTCTTAGTGATGTTGCCTGCACTGGCCGTTTCTTATTTATTGTCTGTTGTGTTCTTTGAAGGTTCATTCCAAGGCTTTAGTCAACTAGGCGAGTTCAACCTGTTTGTTGCACGCATCGCAGCGGCAAGCTTCATGGCTTATTTGCTCGGTCAGATTTTGGATGTGCATGTGTTCAACCGCTTACGCCAAATGAAGCAATGGTGGGTTGCGCCAACGTGTTCGACACTTTTTGGTAATGCCATTGATACCATCGCGTTCTTTGCGATTGCCTTCTACCAAAGCCCAGATCCATTCATGGCTGAGCACTGGACTGAGATTGCGTTGGTTGATTACGGATTCAAACTCATCATTAGCTTAGGTTTGTTCGTGCCTATGTACGGTGTGCTTCTTAATTACGTGGTTAAGAAGTTAACCGCAGTGAACCCTGATTTTAAAGCGACAGGTGTTAACGCTTAAGTTTGAGATTTGTAACACAAAGCATTAATGCAGCGATAAGAAAAAGCCCAAGTTAGTCTACTAACTTGGGCTTTTTTAATTTCTAGCATCAGATACTAATATCAGAGGCATTCAATATTCAATGGCCAGCCAATATCGGTTTGGCGGTTCGATTCGATCTCTAGCTCAGCAGCGGTCAGCGGGTTGTCTGCTAGCCATTGCTTAGAAAGCGTTAAGGTCAGGTTGTTACCATCGGTTGCAAGCTTAAATTCAGGCTCTAGCGCTGGATTGCGACGGTGAGTCAGCAAAATAGCTAAGCGCAGGATTCGCAAAATACGCTTGCTACTGGTGCCTGAGACTGCATGTTGCTCAGGCAATGAGGTTAACTGTTCACGGTAGCGGCGAGTTAACTCACCCAAGTAGTGCTTTTGCGCTCGAGTAAAGCCAGGCAGGTCTAAGTTCTGCAGTAGGTAAGCGCTGTGTTCGCCGCCTTTTTTGAAATCAATGGTTAAACCAATCTCATGAAGCTTAGCCGCAGTTTGCAATAGCACACCTGCTTGAGGTTCAAAAACCCATGTTTCGGCGCCCGCTTGCTCTAATAGAGTTTGTGCGACTACAGCAACTTGTTCGCCGTAGCTTACGTCCATTTGATAGCGTGATTGAACACTCTTAATGGTGCGAGCACGAATATCTTCTTGGCGAAGTTCATCCACCATCTCGTAGGCTAGGCCTTCACGGAGTGCACCGCCTGCGAGTGTCATTGAATCGATTTCAAGCAGCTCAAAAATCGCGATAAGAATAGAAAGACCACTTGGGAACACGAGTGCGCGCTCAAGGGTTAAGCCTTCAATCTCAAGCTCTTCTAAGCGCTCGGTAATCATTGCTTGTTTTTGTAGACGCTTAAGTTTGGCATGAGTAATGACTTCATCCATGCCTTGCGCCAACATGATTTCTTGCAGTGCTTGAACGGTACCACTGGCACCAACACACACATCCCATCCGATATCAGTGTAGCTATCTAGGATAGGAGCCAACGTAGACTTAGCCGCTTCAATGGCATTGTTGAAGTTGGTTGCGGTTAATTGGCGATCTTTAAAGTGGCGTTCAAGCCAAGTAACACAACCCATCTTTAGGCTGGTTAAGGCTTTGGCTGAGAAACCTTCACCGATGATCATCTCGGTACTTGCACCACCAATATCAACCACTAGTCGGCGGCCGCTGCCACCAGAAGTGTGTGCTACGCCTTTATAGATAGTCGCAGCTTCTTCTTCACCAGAGATAACATTGATGTCGTAACCAAGGATCTGGTTCGCTTTCTCGAGAAATATATCCACATTGATAGCGGTACGTAGGGTCGCTGTACCAACAATGCGGATATTTTCTTTCGGAATATCTTGCAGTCGCTCTGCAAAGAGACTCAAACAGTCCCAACCGCGCTGCATGGCTTCAGTACTAAGCGCATTATTTTCATCTAAGCCTGCTGCTAAACGCACTTTACGCTTAATCTTAGCCATGGTTTGTACGCTGCCATCGATGTGACGCACAACGAGCATATGAAAACTGTTCGACCCGAGGTCGATTGCAGCATAAAGCGGGGGTGACACTGTTTGACTCATAAGCGACTAAGCTTCCTTGTTATGACGCGGTTGGCGTGGGCGACGGTTCTGGTTTGGTTTACGGTTACCGTTGCGTGGGCCATTGTTGTTCGAGCGGCGTTGTTGAGGGTTACGTGTACGTAAGCGCATCGGTGCTGGCAGATCTTCTAGTAGTGCAGAAGCATCGTAGTCAGACATTGGGATAGCATGCTCAATGTATTCTTCGATTGGTGGCAAGTTGATTGCGTAATCTTCACAAGCAAAGCTGATCGAGTGACCGCTTTCACCAGCACGACCTGTACGACCGATACGGTGAACGTAATCTTCGCAATCATCAGGTAGGTCGAAGTTGAATACGTGTGTTACTTGAGGAATGTGTAGGCCACGAGCTGCAACATCAGTTGCGACAAGAAGGTCAACATCACCTTTGGTGAACTGCTCAAGAATCTTCTCACGTTTCTTCTGAGGAACATCACCAGTTAGCAGGCCTACACGGTGACCATCGGCAGCCAAGTGGCCCCAAACTGATTCACATTTGTGCTTCGTGTTAGCGAAGATGATTGCGCGATCTGGCCATTCTTCTTCGATTAACGTTTGTAGAAGAGCCATCTTATGTTCGTTAGAAGGGTAGAACAGCTCTTCTTGAATGCGGTGACCTGTTTTACGCTCAGGCTCAACAACCACGTGCTCTGGGTTGTGCATGTGCTCGAACGCCAGCTCTTGTACACGGTAAGACAGCGTCGCAGAGAACAGCATGTTCAGGCGATCTTTAGGCTCAGGCATACGGCGGAACAAGAAGCGAATGTCTTTAATAAAGCCCAGATCAAACATACGATCGGCTTCATCAAGCACAACAGCTTGAATGTGGTTAAGGTTAAATACCTTTTGCTTGTAGAAATCGATGATACGGCCAGTAGTACCAATTAAGATATCTGCGCCTTCTTCGATCTTACCTAGCTGCTTGTCGTAGCTTTCGCCACCGTAAGCGAGTGCTGCTTTGATACCCGTGCTTTCAACCAGAGAGTCAGCATCGTTGTAGATCTGAATCGCGAGTTCACGCGTTGGTGCCATAATAATTGCACGTGGTTGGTTAGGCTTACGCCCTTCATGCTCAGGTGTTTTTAGCAGGTGGTTAAAAGTAGCAGTTAGAAACGCAAGCGTTTTACCAGTACCCGTTTGGGCCTGGCCTGCAATGTCTTGGCCGGTGAGCAGTACCGGGATCGCCAAGGCTTGGATAGGGGTACAATAATCGAACCCTTTTTTCTCCAATCCTTCAATGACTTGCGGAAGTAAATCCAAGTCGGCGAACTTTTGCTCTGTGATATGCGTCTTTTTCATTGCTATAGAATATCAGCTTAAGCTTGCAATACGAAAGTAAATACATTCCAATAGGGCATCTATTTACTGGTTATCATCCAACCAGTTCTAAAAAATACATTGGAGTGGAAGATGAGTGATAAGATTTTGCAGCTAACTGATGACGGTTTTGATAACGATGTAATCAATGCTGCAGGCCCTGTTCTTGTTGATTTTTGGGCAGAATGGTGTGGTCCATGTAAAATGATTGCGCCGATTCTTGATGAAATCGCAAACGAGTACGAAGGCAAGCTCACAATCGGTAAATTAAATATTGACCAAAATGCTGGAACTCCACCAAAATTTGGTATTCGTGGCATTCCAACTCTGCTTCTTTTCAAAGATGGCGGCGTAGCAGCAACTAAAGTTGGTGCATTGTCTAAAACTCAACTTAAAGAGTTCCTAGACGCTAACCTATAATCAGGTCAGCATTTGAAAAGAAACCGCGCAGTTAACAAATGCGCGGTTTTGTTTTTTCTAAGCTATGGACTAGTCTTAGTTTTAGTGCTAATTTATCGCACGTTAATTGAACAAATTCTCTTCTTGGTCGAGCCTGTGACCAAATCCTTCTTAACTTAAGAAAACAGATCCTATTTTGACTAAACAAACTTCCACCACTATGAATCTTACTGAACTGAAGAACAGACCTGTGTCTGAACTTGTTAAACTTAGCGAAAGCCTAGGTCTTGAAAATCAAGCTCGCCTAAGAAAACAAGACATTATCTTCTCCATCCTTAAAGCGCATGCAAAAAGTGGTGAGGACATCTTTGGTGATGGTGTTCTAGAAATTCTTCAAGACGGTTTTGGCTTCCTACGTAGCGGCGACAGCTCATACCTTGCTGGCCCTGATGATATTTATGTATCACCGAGCCAGATTCGTCGTTTTAACCTACGTACAGGTGACTCAATTGGCGGTAAAATCCGCCCACCTAAAGATGGCGAACGTTACTTTGCACTGCTTAAAGTAAACACGGTTAACTACGATAAACCTGATAACGCTCGCAACAAGATTCTTTTCGAAAACCTCACTCCTCTTCATGCCAACGAACGTATGGTTATGGAAGCGGGTAATGGTGCAACTGAAGATATCACTGCTCGTATTCTTGACCTTGCTTCTCCAATTGGTAAAGGTCAGCGTGGTCTGATTGTTGCTCCGCCAAAAGCGGGTAAGACAATGCTTCTGCAAAATATTGCTCAAAGCATTGCTCGTAACCATCCTGAGTGTGAACTAATGGTTCTACTTATCGATGAGCGTCCAGAAGAAGTAACAGAAATGCAGCGCCTAGTTAAAGGCGAAGTAATCGCATCGACGTTTGATGAACCAGCATCTCGCCACGTACAAGTAGCAGAAATGGTAATTGAGAAAGCGAAGCGTCTTGTTGAACATAAGAAAGACGTGGTCATCCTGTTGGATTCTATTACTCGTCTAGCTCGTGCTTACAACACTGTTATCCCTTCATCAGGTAAAGTTCTTACTGGTGGTGTTGATGCGAATGCTCTACATCGTCCAAAGCGTTTCTTCGGTGCGGCACGTAACGTAGAAGAAGGCGGTAGCTTAACTATCATCGCAACAGCACTAGTTGATACTGGTTCTAAGATGGATGAAGTTATCTACGAAGAATTCAAAGGTACAGGTAACATGGAACTGCACCTTAACCGTAAGATTGCGGAAAAACGCGTATTCCCAGCGATTGATTTCAACCGCTCAGGTACTCGTCGTGAAGAGCTTCTTACTAAGAGCGATGAACTACAGAAGATGTGGATCCTGCGTAAGATTGTTCACCCTATGGGCGAAACTGATGCAATGGAATTCCTTATCGATAAGTTAGCAATGACTAAAACGAACGATGAGTTCTTTGACGCAATGCGTCGTCAGTAGTCTTGATTAGCTGATAGTTATTAAAAAGCGCTGCCTTCGGGTGGCGCTTTTTATTTGCATTTTATGGCGACAGCTTGCAGAATGAGCAAAAGTGTTAAAAGGAAGTTAAAATGCAACATGGACTGTTGTCATCATTACTCCTGTCTACTTCACTGTTACTTTCCCCGGTCGGTATGAGCTATGCCACCGAGATGTCTCCAATTACAGTAGAGTCTTGGCTTGAGAATGATCAAGTAAAACTGAAAACTGCTGAATTACTCGAATTTGTCGTACGTGACGAAATTAATTCGCTGCGCTTCGCGCTTGAGCGTCTGACATTTCCCCAACAAGAAGTGGCTCGTTACCAACTCTTGAAGAAGCTCGAACAGCAAAAAATTGTCCTCACCCCCAAGATGTCTATCTTCATTGAGCAGCAACTCGCTATCACGCCAACTTACCAAGTTTTAGAGCGTGGAGATGGTTATGAGTTTACGGTACCTGCCTTTAATTACCCTTCGATTGCCAACCGGCTCATCAAACAGTGGCGCCAAGACCAGAAGACGCTGGTGTTTGTGTTAGATGCAGAGAAACAAGAACTCGACCTAAAAGAGTGGTTATCTGGATCTGAGCATCAAGTTCAAACACGAGAAGCATTGTTAATCAGAAAGCTAGACAGTTTGTCTCCTGAAGCGGTTGATTATCTGACTAAGCAACTCACGGCCTCCTCGATTGTTAGCTGGCTACCTTCTACTGAGGTGGTGGTTCGATTAGCGCAAGTGAGCGAAGACCCAGAGGTCTACAAGATTCTATGGCGAATGAAGGCCGATTATCATAGCCAAGCTGAGCTAGTCCGCCTTGCTGAAACCAAACAAGCGTTCGCACTTGAACAAGTAATGGCTGCGACTAAGAACCCTCGTTTGAAAGATGAAGCGATTACTTTGCTTACCAAGGTTAACCCGCTATCAGAAGAGGTGAAGGAGTTTCTTGTCTCTAGGATGGCGATTGCCGATGAAGCGCCATTAGTCGCCCGTGAATTAGCCAAACAAGGTCATACGCGATGGTTGCAAGATCTTGTAAATGATAACCCTCAGGTGAAGAGCTCTTTGATCGAGCAAGCATTACCGTAAAGTGGATTTTGCCTCTCAATAACCACACTAAAAAGGGGGATCTCAGCGTCACCCTTTTTGATATACTGAGCGCAGAATAATCAGCATGTAGAAGTCCTATGAGTTTTAAAGATTTACGTGATTTTATCGACCATCTTGAAAGTATTGGTCAGTTGAAACGCATTTCTCACCCAGTCGATCCAGACTATGAAATGACCGAGATTAGCGACCGTACTCTACGTGCTGGTGGCCCGGCTCTTTTATTTGAAAATCCAATAGGCTATGACATGCCTGTTTTAACCAATCTATTTGGTACACCTAATCGTGTGGCTATTGGTATGGGTCGTCAGGAAGTGAAAGAACTGCGTGAAGTGGGTAAGTTGTTAGCTTACCTAAAGGAACCTGAGCCACCAAAAGGCTTTAAAGACGCTCTCGATAAACTGCCGGTGTTTAAACAAGTCTTAAATATGCCAGCTAAACGTCTTCGTAAAGCGGCATGCCAGCAAGTGGTGTGGCAGGGGGATGACGTCGACCTAGATAAAATCCCCGTGATGAGCTGTTGGGCCGACGATGTCGCGCCATTGCTAACATGGGGATTAACGGTTACTCGCGGTCCTAATAAGAAACGCCAAAACTTAGGCATCTATCGCCAGCAAAAGATCGGTAAGAATAAAGTCATTATGCGTTGGTTAGCCCACCGTGGTGGAGCGCTTGATCTGCGTGATTGGATGGAAACTAACCCAGGTAAACCATTCCCAGTTTCTGTAGCGTTTGGAGCAGACCCTGCCACCATTCTTGGTGCGGTTACGCCAGTGCCGGATACTTTATCGGAATACGCGTTTGCAGGCTTACTACGCGGTAGTAAAACTGAGGTTGTTAAATCAATCAGCAATGATTTAGACGTTCCTGCAAGTGCGGAAATCGTGATGGAAGGTTACATCGACCCGAATGAGTTCGCGGACGAAGGGCCTTACGGAGATCATACTGGTTACTACAACGAGAAAGAAAAGCACCATGTGTTCACTGTTACTCATGTAACCATGCGCGAAAACCCTATCTATCACAGCACCTATACTGGCCGTCCACCTGATGAGCCTGCGGTATTGGGTGTTGCGTTAAATGAAGTGTTTGTTCCTATTCTTCAAAAGCAGTTCCCAGAGATTGAAGATTTCTATCTACCGCCTGAAGGTTGTTCATACCGAATGGCAGTAGTAACCATGAAGAAGCAATACCCAGGTCACGCTAAGCGAGTGATGATGGGTGTATGGTCTTTCTTACGCCAATTCATGTACACCAAGTTTGTATTGGTGTGCGATGAAGATGTGAATGCACGAGACTGGTCTCAAGTGACCGCTGCTATGTGTGAACATATGGAACCGTCACGCGATAGCTTGATGATAGAGCACACGCCAATCGATTCATTGGATTTTGCATCACCCGTGGTTGGGTTAGGCTCTAAGATGGGCTTAGACATCACTAAGAAGTGGGATGCCGAGTTAGCACTATCGCCAGATATCGAATCAGCACCTGTAAATAGTGAACATATAGAGGGCAGCTTAGCTGAGTTAACCAAGACTCAACCTGAAATTATTGATATTCACCTGCAAAACGATAATGCCAACATGGTTGTGGTGTCTATTGATAAGCAAGCTGCAGGTAATGGTAAGAAAATCATGGAAGCGGTTTGGTCTCAATTTGATGAGAACAAGTTTGTTATCGTGTGTGACGGCGATGTCAACGTGAGTGATTGGAATGACATTATTTGGGCGGTGACCACAAGAATGGATCCGGCCAGAGATACGTTGTTCCTACAGAATGAAACAGGACACTCAAAAATGGGTCTAGATGCGACCAATAAGTGGGAAGGCGAATGCCTGCGTGAGTGGGGTGTTCCAATCACAAAAGATCCTGATGTCGTTAAAAAGATTGATAGCATCTGGGAACAGCTAGGAATTTCATGAGCTACCAAGTAGTCTTATACCCAGAAAACATCAGTTTTACCGTAGAAAAAGGGCAAACGGTCTTGGATGCTGCGCTCAACAGCGATATCTATTTCCCAAACCGTTGCCAAGTCGGCGCATGCGCGATGTGTATGTGCAGAAAATTAGAAGGGCAAGTGAGTTACCATCTTGAACCCATGCTCACAGAGAAAGAGCAGCAACAAGGCTGGATTTTTGCTTGCCAAGCATTTGCAGAAAGTAATTTAGTTCTAACCTTTGCCGATTAAGGGTTAGTAAGAGGAAGAACATGACTATTAAATGTAAAGTGAAGTCTATCGAGCCTTTGGCTTGTAATACTTACCAAATCCTACTTCACCCAGAAACACCGGTCGCTTTTAAAGCGGGCCAATATCTGATGGTTGAAATGGGCGAGAAAGATAAGCGTCCATTTTCGATTGCAAGCAGCCCTTGTCGCCATGAAGGCGAGCTTGAGTTACACATTGGTGCAGCTGAGCACAATGCTTACGCATCAGAAGTCGTTGAGGCAATGAAGAAAGCGCAAGCTGAAGATGGCGATATAGCTATTGATGCTCCGCACGGTGATGCGTGGGTTAAAGAAGAAAGCGATCGTCCTCTGTTACTCATTGCTGGTGGTACTGGCTTTAGCTACGTGCGCTCTATTCTCGATCACTGCATCGCGCAGAACAGTAAAAAAGAGATTCATCTATACTGGGGTGCAAAAGATGAGTGTCAGCTGTATGCGAAAGAAGAGCTTGTCGACATTGCAGCAAAACACAGCAATGTGCATTTTGTACCAGTAGTAGAAGAAGCACCTGAAGTTTGGAACGGCCAAACGGGTAATGTATTAGAAGCCATCACGCAAAGTTTCGAATCATTAGCTGATTTCGATATCTACATTGCGGGTCGTTTCGAAATGGCAGGCGCTGCAAGAGACATGTTTACTCAGAATAAAGAAGCAAAGCGTGACCATATGTACGCAGATGCTTACGCATTTATCTAAGAATTCTTTTGGATTTTGAGCAAAAAGAGAGCAGAAATGTTCTCTTTTTTCTGTTTAGGTGAACTATTAGGCAGTTAACCCCTATTTATTCATTTTTTATGAAAAAGTAGTTGCTAAGCTGAGTGGGTTCCCTATAATGCGACACCACTGAGACGGCAGACGCCACAAGGCTTCAGCAACAATCAGTCAGACGGAAAGCGACAAAAAATTAATTTTCAAAAAGTGTTTGACACTGAATGTTAATTCGCTAGAATGGCCGTCCACTTAGAGAGGCTCCTTACTTAAAAGGAACGCTCAACAAGTGAAGCTCTTTAACAATTTAAACCTATCAATCTGTGTGGGCACTCGTTGATGAATATCAAAGCGTTATTGGTTCTTTTTCGAAAGAACGTAATAACAGTTACTTCGGTAACAAACTTGATTTCAATGAACTGAGTGACCAATACGAATAACTTCGGTTATTTGGCACAGTCAATTCATTACCATTCTGTTCCTATTTATTTAAGAAGAGAGGGGTAATAGCTTTAGAATTACATGTTCTTTGTTTATTTTCGAATAGGCGAATGAATATTAGTTTTGAAGTCAGTATTCGTTGAGTCACAAAATCTTAAATTGAAGAGTTTGATCATGGCTCAGATTGAACGCTGGCGGCAGGCCTAACACATGCAAGTCGAGCGGAAACGACAACATTGAATCTTCGGAGGATTTGTTGGGCGTCGAGCGGCGGACGGGTGAGTAATGCCTAGGAAATTGCCTTGATGTGGGGGATAACCATTGGAAACGATGGCTAATACCGCATAATGCCTACGGGCCAAAGAGGGGGATCTTCGGACCTCTCGCGTCAAGATATGCCTAGGTGGGATTAGCTAGTTGGTGAGGTAATGGCTCACCAAGGCGACGATCCCTAGCTGGTCTGAGAGGATGATCAGCCACACTGGAACTGAGACACGGTCCAGACTCCTACGGGAGGCAGCAGTGGGGAATATTGCACAATGGGCGCAAGCCTGATGCAGCCATGCCGCGTGTATGAAGAAGGCCTTCGGGTTGTAAAGTACTTTCAGTTGTGAGGAAGGGTGTGTAGTTAATAGCTGCGCATCTTGACGTTAGCAACAGAAGAAGCACCGGCTAACTCCGTGCCAGCAGCCGCGGTAATACGGAGGGTGCGAGCGTTAATCGGAATTACTGGGCGTAAAGCGCATGCAGGTGGTTCATTAAGTCAGATGTGAAAGCCCGGGGCTCAACCTCGGAACTGCATTTGAAACTGGTGAACTAGAGTGCTGTAGAGGGGGGTAGAATTTCAGGTGTAGCGGTGAAATGCGTAGAGATCTGAAGGAATACCAGTGGCGAAGGCGGCCCCCTGGACAGACACTGACACTCAGATGCGAAAGCGTGGGGAGCAAACAGGATTAGATACCCTGGTAGTCCACGCCGTAAACGATGTCTACTTGGAGGTTGTGGCCTTGAGCCGTGGCTTTCGGAGCTAACGCGTTAAGTAGACCGCCTGGGGAGTACGGTCGCAAGATTAAAACTCAAATGAATTGACGGGGGCCCGCACAAGCGGTGGAGCATGTGGTTTAATTCGATGCAACGCGAAGAACCTTACCTACTCTTGACATCCAGAGAAGCCAGCGGAGACGCAGGTGTGCCTTCGGGAGCTCTGAGACAGGTGCTGCATGGCTGTCGTCAGCTCGTGTTGTGAAATGTTGGGTTAAGTCCCGCAACGAGCGCAACCCTTATCCTTGTTTGCCAGCGAGTAATGTCGGGAACTCCAGGGAGACTGCCGGTGATAAACCGGAGGAAGGTGGGGACGACGTCAAGTCATCATGGCCCTTACGAGTAGGGCTACACACGTGCTACAATGGCGCATACAGAGGGCAGCAAGCTAGCGATAGTGAGCGAATCCCAAAAAGTGCGTCGTAGTCCGGATTGGAGTCTGCAACTCGACTCCATGAAGTCGGAATCGCTAGTAATCGTGAATCAGAATGTCACGGTGAATACGTTCCCGGGCCTTGTACACACCGCCCGTCACACCATGGGAGTGGGCTGCAAAAGAAGTGGGTAGTTTAACCTTTCGGGGAGGACGCTCACCACTTTGTGGTTCATGACTGGGGTGAAGTCGTAACAAGGTAGCCCTAGGGGAACCTGGGGCTGGATCACCTCCTTATACGAAGATACTTACGATGAGTGTCCACACAGATTGATGGTTTAGATTTAGTTAAAGCCAGAGCTTTAATTAATAACGTAAGTTATTGATTAAAGCTTTTTGCTTTATGCTCTTTAACAATTTGGAAAGCTGACTGATTGATTACTTACGAGTAATTCAATCAAATTTAAAAGTTCTCAATGTTTATCTTTCATTAGATAAACACAACAAACACATTCAAGTGTCTTGTATTCGAATCAATGTTTACATTGATTCACAATTGAGTCCGGCAAACAGTTATCAGGAATTAACCCTTCTTGATGACAACCAAAAACCTTGGTTAGTTGCCATACGCTTATTTGTCTTCACTTTTTAAAGTGAAAGCAAATAGAAACCCTTTCGGGTTGTATGGTTAAGTGACTAAGCGTACACGGTGGATGCCTTGGCAGTCAGAGGCGATGAAAGGCGTAATAACTTGCGATAAGCCCAGATTAGGTAGTAATAACCTTTTGAGTCTGGGATTCCTGAATGGGGAAACCCACTTACATAAGTAAGTATCCTGTTGTGAATACATAGCAACAGGAGGCAAACCGGGGGAACTGAAACATCTAAGTACCCCGAGGAAGAGAAATCAACCGAGATTCCGAAAGTAGCGGCGAGCGAAATTGGATTAGCCCTTAAGCTTTTAATGATGCAGGTGAAGAGTCTGGAAAGTCTCGCAATAAAGGGTGATAGCCCCGTAACCGACACATCATAATCAGTGAAAACGAGTAGGGCGGGACACGTGATATCCTGTCTGAATATGGGGGGACCATCCTCCAAGGCTAAATACTACTGACTGACCGATAGTGAACCAGTACCGTGAGGGAAAGGCGAAAAGAACCCCTGTGAGGGGAGTGAAATAGAACCTGAAACCGTGTACGTACAAGCAGTAGGAGCACCTTCGTGGTGTGACTGCGTACCTTTTGTATAATGGGTCAGCGACTTAATTTTAGTAGCAAGGTTAACCGTTTAGGGGAGCCGTAGGGAAACCGAGTCTTAACTGGGCGTACAGTTGCTAGGATTAGACCCGAAACCAGGTGATCTAGCCATGGGCAGGTTGAAGGTTGAGTAACATCAACTGGAGGACCGAACCGACTAATGTTGAAAAATTAGCGGATGACTTGTGGCTAGGGGTGAAAGGCCAATCAAACCTGGAGATAGCTGGTTCTCCCCGAAAGCTATTTAGGTAGCGCCTCGGACGAATACTACTGGGGGTAGAGCACTGTTAAGGCTAGGGGGTCATCCCGACTTACCAACCCTTTGCAAACTCCGAATACCAGTAAGTACTATCCGGGAGACACACGGCGGGTGCTAACGTCCGTCGTGGAGAGGGAAACAACCCAGACCGCCAGCTAAGGTCCCAAAGTATAGCTAAGTGGGAAACGATGTGGGAAGGCTCAGACAGCCAGGATGTTGGCTTAGAAGCAGCCATCATTTAAAGAAAGCGTAATAGCTCACTGGTCGAGTCGGCCTGCGCGGAAGATGTAACGGGGCTAAGCTATACACCGAAGCTGCGGCTACGTATCTTAGGATATGTGGGGTAGGGGAGCGTTCTGTAAGCCGTTGAAGGTGGTCTGTAAGGGCTGCTGGAGGTATCAGAAGTGCGAATGCTGACATGAGTAACGATAAAGGGAGTGAAAAACTCCCTCGCCGGAAGACCAAGGGTTCCTGTCCAACGTTAATCGGGGCAGGGTAAGTCGACTCCTAAGGCGAGGCCGAAAGGCGTAGTCGATGGGAAACGGGTTAATATTCCCGTACTTCTTACAATTGCGATGGGGGGACGGAGAAGGCTAGGTGGGCCTGGCGACGGTTGTCCAGGTTCAAGTATGTAGGCGGGTGGTTTAGGTAAATCCGGACCACTACTAACGCTGAGATACGATGTCGAGCTACTACGGTAGTGAAGTCATTGATGCCATGCTTCCAGGAAAAGCCTCTAAGCTTCAGATTGTAAGGAATCGTACCCCAAACCGACACAGGTGGTCGGGTAGAGAATACCAAGGCGCTTGAGAGAACTCGGGTGAAGGAACTAGGCAAAATGGTACCGTAACTTCGGGAGAAGGTACGCTCTTATCAGTGAAGTCCCTTGCGGATGGAGCAGACGAGAGTCGCAGATACCAGGTGGCTGCAACTGTTTATTAAAAACACAGCACTGTGCAAAATCGTAAGATGACGTATACGGTGTGACGCCTGCCCGGTGCCGGAAGGTTAATTGATGGGGTTAGACTTCGGTCGAAGCTCTTGATCGAAGCCCCGGTAAACGGCGGCCGTAACTATAACGGTCCTAAGGTAGCGAAATTCCTTGTCGGGTAAGTTCCGACCTGCACGAATGGCGTAATGATGGCCACGCTGTCTCCACCCGAGACTCAGTGAAATTGAAATCGCTGTGAAGATGCAGTGTACCCGCGGCTAGACGGAAAGACCCCGTGAACCTTTACTACAGCTTGGCACTGAACATTGAACCTACATGTGTAGGATAGGTGGGAGACTATGAAACCGCGTCGCTAGATGTGGTGGAGTCGTCCTTGAAATACCACCCTTGTAGTTTTGATGTTCTAACGTTGGTCCCTGAATCGGGATTACGGACAGTGCCTGGTGGGTAGTTTGACTGGGGCGGTCTCCTCCCAAAGAGTAACGGAGGAGCACGAAGGTGGGCTAAACACGGTTGGACATCGTGTGGTTAGTGCAATGGCATAAGCCCGCTTGACTGCGAGAATGACAATTCGAGCAGGTGCGAAAGCAGGTCATAGTGATCCGGTGGTTCTGAATGGAAGGGCCATCGCTCAACGGATAAAAGGTACTCCGGGGATAACAGGCTGATACCGCCCAAGAGTTCATATCGACGGCGGTGTTTGGCACCTCGATGTCGGCTCATCACATCCTGGGGCTGAAGTCGGTCCCAAGGGTATGGCTGTTCGCCATTTAAAGTGGTACGCGAGCTGGGTTTAGAACGTCGTGAGACAGTTCGGTCCCTATCTGCCGTGGGCGTTGGAAAATTGAAAGGGGCTGCTCCTAGTACGAGAGGACCGGAGTGGACGAACCTCTGGTGTTCGGGTTGTCATGCCAATGGCATTGCCCGGTAGCTAAGTTCGGAATCGATAACCGCTGAAAGCATCTAAGCGGGAAGCGAGCCTTGAGATGAGTTTTCCCTGGCACTATAAGTGTCCTAAAGGGTTGTCGTAGACTACGACGTTGATAGGCAGGGTGTGTAAGTGCTGCGAGGCATTGAGCTAACCTGTACTAATTGCCCGTGAGGCTTAACCATACAACACCCAAGGGGTTTTGTGGACTCAATAGAAAGACAGACCTTGAATGCGTTTGAAGAGACTTTTAAATCAGTTTTCCGAATTATTAATTGCCGCTAATGCGTCAATTAAACAAAATTTGCTTGGCGACCATAGCATTGTGGACCCACCTGATTCCATGCCGAACTCAGAAGTGAAACACAATAGCGCCGATGGTAGTGTGGGGTTTCCCCATGTGAGAGTAGGACATCGCCAGGCTCCAAATTTATTTTCACTTTTTTAAAAGTGAAGACAAAAGTTCGACTTTGTCTATTTAATAGACAAGTCACCATAGAGTTCTAAGTTTTCTTAGAGCTTTATGTTGACTTTCAAAGTGGAAAGCGTATTATACGCGTCCTGCTTACGTGCTAAGGCACTGAAAGCGTTCTCTTTTTAGAGAACAAGCTCTTTAACAATTTAAACCTATCAATCTGTGTGGGCACTCGTTGATGAATATCAAAGCGTTATTGGTTCTTTTTCGAAAGAACGTAATAACAGTTACTTCGGTAACAAACTTGATTTCAATGAACTGAGTGACCAATACGTTTAACTACTTGTAGTTATTCGGCACAGTCAATTCATTACCATTCTGTTGGAATGGTAATAGCTTTAAAATTACACTCTTTATTTATAAAGAATAGTTTTGAAGTCAGTATTCGTTGAGTCACAAAATCTTAAATTGAAGAGTTTGATCATGGCTCAGATTGAACGCTGGCGGCAGGCCTAACACATGCAAGTCGAGCGGAAACGACACTAACAATCCTTCGGGTGCGTTAATGGGCGTCGAGCGGCGGACGGGTGAGTAATGCCTAGGAAATTGCCTTGATGTGGGGGATAACCATTGGAAACGATGGCTAATACCGCATAATGCCTACGGGCCAAAGAGGGGGACCTTCGGGCCTCTCGCGTCAAGATATGCCTAGGTGGGATTAGCTAGTTGGTGAGGTAATGGCTCACCAAGGCGACGATCCCTAGCTGGTCTGAGAGGATGATCAGCCACACTGGAACTGAGACACGGTCCAGACTCCTACGGGAGGCAGCAGTGGGGAATATTGCACAATGGGCGCAAGCCTGATGCAGCCATGCCGCGTGTATGAAGAAGGCCTTCGGGTTGTAAAGTACTTTCAGTTGTGAGGAAGGGTGTGTAGTTAATAGCTGCGCATCTTGACGTTAGCAACAGAAGAAGCACCGGCTAACTCCGTGCCAGCAGCCGCGGTAATACGGAGGGTGCGAGCGTTAATCGGAATTACTGGGCGTAAAGCGCATGCAGGTGGTTCATTAAGTCAGATGTGAAAGCCCGGGGCTCAACCTCGGAACTGCATTTGAAACTGGTGAACTAGAGTGCTGTAGAGGGGGGTAGAATTTCAGGTGTAGCGGTGAAATGCGTAGAGATCTGAAGGAATACCAGTGGCGAAGGCGGCCCCCTGGACAGACACTGACACTCAGATGCGAAAGCGTGGGGAGCAAACAGGATTAGATACCCTGGTAGTCCACGCCGTAAACGATGTCTACTTGGAGGTTGTGGCCTTGAGCCGTGGCTTTCGGAGCTAACGCGTTAAGTAGACCGCCTGGGGAGTACGGTCGCAAGATTAAAACTCAAATGAATTGACGGGGGCCCGCACAAGCGGTGGAGCATGTGGTTTAATTCGATGCAACGCGAAGAACCTTACCTACTCTTGACATCCAGAGAAGCCAGCGGAGACGCAGGTGTGCCTTCGGGAGCTCTGAGACAGGTGCTGCATGGCTGTCGTCAGCTCGTGTTGTGAAATGTTGGGTTAAGTCCCGCAACGAGCGCAACCCTTATCCTTGTTTGCCAGCGAGTAATGTCGGGAACTCCAGGGAGACTGCCGGTGATAAACCGGAGGAAGGTGGGGACGACGTCAAGTCATCATGGCCCTTACGAGTAGGGCTACACACGTGCTACAATGGCGCATACAGAGGGCAGCAAGCTAGCGATAGTGAGCGAATCCCAAAAAGTGCGTCGTAGTCCGGATTGGAGTCTGCAACTCGACTCCATGAAGTCGGAATCGCTAGTAATCGTGAATCAGAATGTCACGGTGAATACGTTCCCGGGCCTTGTACACACCGCCCGTCACACCATGGGAGTGGGCTGCAAAAGAAGTGGGTAGTTTAACCTTTCGAGGAGGACGCTCACCACTTTGTGGTTCATGACTGGGGTGAAGTCGTAACAAGGTAGCCCTAGGGGAACCTGGGGCTGGATCACCTCCTTATACGAAGATAGTCACGATGAGTGTCCACACAGATTGATTAGGTTTAAAAAGTAAAAGAGACGATATTGGGTCTGTAGCTCAGCTGGTTAGAGCGCTCGCCTGATAAGCGGGAGGTCGGTGGTTCGAGTCCACTCAGACCCACCAATATCGACTAGATACAAAGATGGGGCTATAGCTCAGCTGGGAGAGCGCCTGCCTTGCACGCAGGAGGTCTGCGGTTCGATCCCGCATAGCTCCACCATCTTTAAGTGTTTTTATTTGAAAATATTTAAAAATGGTTCATTAGTTTGAATCAAGCTCTTTAACAATTTGGAAAGCTGACTGATTGATTTACTTACGAGTAATTCAATCAAATTTAAAAGTTCTCAATGTTTATCTTTCATTAGATAAACACAACAAACACATTCAAGTGTCTTGTATTCGAATCAAACTAAGTTTGATTCACAATTGAGTCCGGCAAACAGTCATTGAGAATTAACCCTTCTTGATGACAACCAAAAACCTTGGTTAGTTGCCATACACTTATTTGTCTTCACTTTTTAAAGTGAAAGCAAATAGAAACCCTTTCGGGTTGTATGGTTAAGTGACTAAGCGTACACGGTGGATGCCTTGGCAGTCAGAGGCGATGAAAGGCGTAATAACTTGCGATAAGCCCAGATTAGGTAGTAATAACCTTTTGAGTCTGGGATTCCTGAATGGGGAAACCCACTTACATAAGTAAGTATCCTGTTGTGAATACATAGCAACAGGAGGCAAACCGGGGGAACTGAAACATCTAAGTACCCCGAGGAAGAGAAATCAACCGAGATTCCGAAAGTAGCGGCGAGCGAAATTGGATTAGCCCTTAAGCTTTTAATGATGCAGGTGAAGGCTCTGGAAAGTGCCGCAATAAAGGGTGATAGCCCCGTAACCGACACATCATAATCAGTGAAAACGAGTAGGGCGGGACACGTGATATCCTGTCTGAATATGGGGGGACCATCCTCCAAGGCTAAATACTACTGACTGACCGATAGTGAACCAGTACCGTGAGGGAAAGGCGAAAAGAACCCCTGTGAGGGGAGTGAAATAGAACCTGAAACCGTGTACGTACAAGCAGTAGGAGCACCTTCGTGGTGTGACTGCGTACCTTTTGTATAATGGGTCAGCGACTTAATTTTAGTAGCAAGGTTAACCGTTTAGGGGAGCCGTAGGGAAACCGAGTCTTAACTGGGCGTACAGTTGCTAGGATTAGACCCGAAACCAGGTGATCTAGCCATGGGCAGGTTGAAGGTTGAGTAACATCAACTGGAGGACCGAACCGACTAATGTTGAAAAATTAGCGGATGACTTGTGGCTAGGGGTGAAAGGCCAATCAAACCTGGAGATAGCTGGTTCTCCCCGAAAGCTATTTAGGTAGCGCCTCGGACGAATACTACTGGGGGTAGAGCACTGTTAAGGCTAGGGGGTCATCCCGACTTACCAACCCTTTGCAAACTCCGAATACCAGTAAGTACTATCCGGGAGACACACGGCGGGTGCTAACGTCCGTCGTGGAGAGGGAAACAACCCAGACCGCCAGCTAAGGTCCCAAAGTATAGCTAAGTGGGAAACGATGTGGGAAGGCTCAGACAGCCAGGATGTTGGCTTAGAAGCAGCCATCATTTAAAGAAAGCGTAATAGCTCACTGGTCGAGTCGGCCTGCGCGGAAGATGTAACGGGGCTAAGCTATACACCGAAGCTGCGGCTACGTACCTTAGGGTATGTGGGGTAGGGGAGCGTTCTGTAAGCCGTTGAAGGTGGTCTGTAAGGACTGCTGGAGGTATCAGAAGTGCGAATGCTGACATGAGTAACGATAAAGGGAGTGAAAAACTCCCTCGCCGGAAGACCAAGGGTTCCTGTCCAACGTTAATCGGGGCAGGGTAAGTCGACTCCTAAGGCGAGGCCGAAAGGCGTAGTCGATGGGAAACGGGTTAATATTCCCGTACTTCTTACAATTGCGATGGGGGGACGGAGAAGGCTAGGTGGGCCTGGCGACGGTTGTCCAGGTTCAAGTACGTAGGCGGAAAGTTTAGGTAAATCCGGACTTTCATTAACGCTGAGATACGATGTCGAGCTACTACGGTAGTGAAGTCATTGATGCCATGCTTCCAGGAAAAGCCTCTAAGCTTCAGATTGTAAGGAATCGTACCCCAAACCGACACAGGTGGTCGGGTAGAGAATACCAAGGCGCTTGAGAGAACTCGGGTGAAGGAACTAGGCAAAATGGTACCGTAACTTCGGGAGAAGGTACGCTCTTATCAGTGAAGTCCCTTGCGGATGGAGCAGACGAGAGTCGCAGATACCAGGTGGCTGCAACTGTTTATTAAAAACACAGCACTGTGCAAAATCGTAAGATGACGTATACGGTGTGACGCCTGCCCGGTGCCGGAAGGTTAATTGATGGGGTTAGACTTCGGTCGAAGCTCTTGATCGAAGCCCCGGTAAACGGCGGCCGTAACTATAACGGTCCTAAGGTAGCGAAATTCCTTGTCGGGTAAGTTCCGACCTGCACGAATGGCGTAATGATGGCCACGCTGTCTCCACCCGAGACTCAGTGAAATTGAAATCGCTGTGAAGATGCAGTGTACCCGCGGCTAGACGGAAAGACCCCGTGAACCTTTACTACAGCTTGGCACTGAACATTGAACCTACATGTGTAGGATAGGTGGGAGACTATGAAATTGCGTCGCTAGATGTGATGGAGTCGTCCTTGAAATACCACCCTTGTAGTTTTGATGTTCTAACGTTGGTCCCTGAATCGGGATTACGGACAGTGCCTGGTGGGTAGTTTGACTGGGGCGGTCTCCTCCCAAAGAGTAACGGAGGAGCACGAAGGTGGGCTAAACACGGTTGGACATCGTGTGGTTAGTGCAATGGCATAAGCCCGCTTGACTGCGAGAATGACAATTCGAGCAGGTGCGAAAGCAGGTCATAGTGATCCGGTGGTTCTGAATGGAAGGGCCATCGCTCAACGGATAAAAGGTACTCCGGGGATAACAGGCTGATACCGCCCAAGAGTTCATATCGACGGCGGTGTTTGGCACCTCGATGTCGGCTCATCACATCCTGGGGCTGAAGTCGGTCCCAAGGGTATGGCTGTTCGCCATTTAAAGTGGTACGCGAGCTGGGTTTAGAACGTCGTGAGACAGTTCGGTCCCTATCTGCCGTGGGCGTTGGAAAATTGAAAGGGGCTGCTCCTAGTACGAGAGGACCGGAGTGGACGAACCTCTGGTGTTCGGGTTGTCATGCCAATGGCATTGCCCGGTAGCTAAGTTCGGAATCGATAACCGCTGAAAGCATCTAAGCGGGAAGCGAGCCTTGAGATGAGTTTTCCCTGGCACTATAAGTGTCCTAAAGGGTTGTCGTAGACTACGACGTTGATAGGCAGGGTGTGTAAGTGCTGCGAGGCATTGAGCTAACCTGTACTAATTGCCCGTGAGGCTTAACCATACAACACCCAAGGGGTTTTGTGGACTCAATAGAAAGACAGATCTTGAATGAGTTTGAAGAGATACTTTTAAATCAGTTTTCCGAATTATTAATTGTCGCTAATGCGTCAATTAAACAAAATTTGCTTGGCGACCATAGCATTGTGGACCCACCTGATTCCATGCCGAACTCAGAAGTGAAACACAATAGCGCCGATGGTAGTGTGGGGTTTCCCCATGTGAGAGTAGGACATCGCCAGGTTTTAAATTAAATCTTTAGGTTGACCGACCTGGAGATATGGACGCTCACTTAGTGAGTTGACCACTGCGGAGTGGTAGTTCAGTTGGTTAGAATACCGGCCTGTCACGCCGGGGGTCGCGGGTTCGAGTCCCGTCCACTCCGCCACTTATCAGAAAGCCTAGTCTTACGACTAGGCTTTCGTCGTTTCTAGGGTATGAGTTTTAACTCTTGGTTATGATACCAATCCGGAAAATTAACTGATCAGGTTTATCCAATCCCTTCTGCTCATTTTTGTGACACGATCTTTGCACTCAAGAAATTCATTCCAAGCGCGACAAACCTTGGAAACAATGTCGTTATAATCCGTGAAACTTTGATTCGCTAGATAATGTTGTCGCAACCAACTCCAAACTTGCTCTATAGGGTTAAGCTCTGGCGAGTAGGGAGGAAGCTTAATAGTACTGACGTTATTAAATTCTCTCGCAATATCATCGGTATGCCAGCCTGCACCATCCATTATAACGACAGCATGACGTCCTTTTTCTGTAGCCTTAGATATCTGCTCTAAGTGATTTGTCATTATGTCCTTGTTAACCCAAGGAACCACTATGGCTTCGCCAATTCCTCTTTCAGGGCATACCGAACCAAACAAATAAGCGTATTCAAATTGCTGTTGTTTTACCACGCGAGGCCTCGTTCCACGAGTCGCCCAAAGACGTGTCGTTGTGTTCTGCTGACCAAACCTAGCTTCATCTTGAAACCAGACATCAACACTCTCTAGCCCGATATGGCCGGGGATCTTAAGGATCGTTTCTATTTTGAATTTTTTTAAAATCGTCTTGGATTTGCTGTGATTGTTTAGGGTGTTTGGAGCGAGAAGTTATCCAAGAGAAGCCCATGTGGTCGAGGAGATAATAGATAGAATTAGGGTGGTAGTATTTATCAAAGTTTTTCACGATGTAATCATGTATATCGCTCCCGACAAGGCGCCCGCCTGAAGGGGACTCTGCTTCTTTCTTAATGAATGCACTGAGTTGTTTTCGTTGTTCTGCATTGAGGTATGCAGGTCTGCCTGTGCGAGGTTTTTCTTGAAGCCCTTCCAATCCTTCTTCAAGAAATACTTGAACCCATTTGTTTACACTAGTTCGACTGACTTTAAGGTATTTGGCAATTTGAGTGCGCGAGTGACCTTCTTTGAAGTGGGCTAGTGCTAGCAAGCGAACCTTCATTTGAATGGTTTTTTGTTGGCTTGCTAGCTTTTTAAAATCAGTATTATTAAGGCTATCCATGACGATTTTCTGTAAGAGTTCGACGGCCTTAATTAGATCACATTTTTACTTTAATTGGTATTAATAGTACTGACGTTATTAAATTCTCTCGCAATATCATCGGTATGCCAGCCTGCACCATCCATTATAACGACAGCATGACGTCCTTTTTCTGTAGCCTTAGATATCTGCTCTAAGTGATTTGTCATTATGTCCTTGTTAACCCAAGGAACCACTATGGCTTCGCCAATTCCTCTTTCAGGGCATACCGAACCAAACAAATAAGCGTATTCAAATTGCTGTTGTTTTACCACGCGAGGCCTCGTTCCACGAGTCGCCCAAAGACGTGTCGTTGTGTTCTGCTGACCAAACCTAGCTTCATCTTGAAACCAGACATCAACACTCTCTAGCCCGATATGGCCGGGGATCTTAAGGATCGTTTCTATTTTGAATTTTTTTAAAATCGTCTTGGATTTGCTGTGATTGTTTAGGGTGTTTGGAGCGAGAAGTTATCCAAGAGAAGCCCATGTGGTCGAGGAGATAATAGATAGAATTAGGGTGGTAGTATTTATCAAAGTTTTTCACGATGTAGTCATGTATATCGCTCCCGACAAGGCGCCCGCCTGAAGGGGACTCTGCTTCTTTCTTAATGAATGCACTGAGTTGTTTTCGTTGTTCTGCATTGAGGTATGCAGGTCTGCCTGTGCGAGGTTTTTCTTGAAGCCCTTCCAATCCTTCTTCAAGAAATACTTGAACCCATTTGTTTACACTAGTTCGACTGACTTTAAGGTATTTGGCAATTTGAGTGCGCGAGTGACCTTCTTTGAAGTGGGCTAGTGCTAGCAAGCGAACCTTCATTTGAATGGTTTTTTGTTGGCTTGCTAGCTTTTTAAAATCAGTATTATTAAGGCTATCCATGACGATTTTCTGTAAGAGTTCGACGGCCTTAATTAGATCACATTTTTACTTTAATTGGTATGACTTCCTTAAAGGTTGTTTATGACCAGTAAGCCCCGAATCAAACATTGATTAGAAAGCTGTGCTAGGAATAGTAGGGCTTTTTACGTTTCTAGGCCGTCTTAACCTAAAATGTTTTACACATTGAAA
This sequence comes from Vibrio syngnathi, assembly GCF_002119525.1. Lineage (NCBI taxonomy): Bacteria > Pseudomonadati > Pseudomonadota > Gammaproteobacteria > Vibrionales > Vibrionaceae > Vibrio > Vibrio syngnathi. The sequence continues at coordinate 80,173 of NZ_CP017916.1, forward strand.
CGCTTATGAAAATTCCAAATTAGCTCTACATTAAGCGCACTCTGTGTAATGACTAAGCCGCGCTTTAAACTTCGGAGTTTTGCTGTGTCTCAGAATTGATTTCGTCTAGAGTCTGAATACATTTACTTCTTCAATCTTAAACCAATAGGTTGGTTACGGAGGTAGGTCGGGTTTACGATCTCTAACGCTTTGAGGTACATTACTGAAATGTAATTTTCATCTAATGATTCCAGTTGCTAAGCCCACTGTAATCTAGAGCTAATCTCTATCAAATGACAACTACTGCGAAACGTCTTTTCTTTCGGTACAAATCCAACCAAGTTATCTGATCGTTATTCCTTCAAAAATATATATAAAGGTTGTCAGTCAGCTCAAATGGATTCTAAACAGCTTGTTTTATAATTGGCTAAAACTACATACGGATAGATCTAACGTATCCCTCAGTGTTTTTTAGGAAACCTTGCGGGGGATTTCATGAGGATTTAACCTCATGACTTAAAATCAGTACTTATAAAGCATTAATAGCATTTGAAAACCCATGATCAAGATGTGTGACTCTAGGTAGGTCTTATTAAAAATGGAAGGTGCTTCGGTCAGCAATAAACTGGGTGTGGAGAAGGGATTTGGATGGAAGACTTTTACTAGCATCTCTAGTGTTCGCTTATTAGTACTTAGGAAGTTACCTAAGGCAAACAGCAGATACAAAAAAGCCGATGTTAGACATCGGCCTAGTTTGAGTCGTTTTGAATTACGCTGGTTGAACGAGAGCGAGTGCCTTACGAGAAACTTCGTGAGCTGCTTTGGTCAGGTTCTGCTTCTCTAGTGCATCAGATAGGTATCCGTAATCTGAAACATTAGAGCGAAGTGCTAGTGCTTTCTCGAAGTGGCCTTGTGCTTCTGCCCACTTCTGTTCTCTTAGGTAGAACTGAGCCAGTGCGCTGTGTGCTTCGGCATTGCCACCATCTTTACTGATGGCGCGCTCTAGCATCACAACTACTGGGTGGTGATCGGCAAGGTTAAGCTCTGGAAGCAACATGTAGAGCTCATTTGAACCACTCTTCGCAATGTTCTCTTTGATCACAGTGAAGGCTTCTGAGTCAGCTTTACGAGCGATCAGTTGCTTCACAAAGCAGGAAACAAGGTGAGAGCTTTGTTTCTGCTTTCTTGAAAGCTTGTTCCAATGGCTGATTAAACCTTCGCTACCTTGCTGCTGTGCCACATCGTGAAGCAAGCCACATTGTGCTTTTTGTTCTAACTCAACTTGCTCATCAGCTGTAAGAAGCTTGTTTTTAGCTAGTTTAGGCGTTAACTCTAGTAATGGCTGCCAGAGTTTAAGCTGCGTGTAGGTGGCTTTTAGTAGGCCAAGTACGGCGGTGTTATTAGGGTATGTACCTTTTAAGGTCGAAAGTGTATCGAATGCGGCTTCGTAGTTCGACTCACTGATCTGTTGTTTTGCTTTAGTTAGCTCAACGGCCAGTAGAGAGTTCTCTTGTTGGCTAGCAAGCTCGATGTACTTATCACGCTCACTCGTATTACCTTGTTCATGAGCTGCTTGAGAAGCGACTAAATAACAAAGTAGAGGCATGTCATGGTGGTTAGCCCAACGAGTTACTTTCTTTTCTGCGCCTTTCCAATCACCTTCAAGCAGCTTTATGATGCCTTCATTGGTATAACGACGAGAGCGTTTTAGTTTACGAACACTGAACCAGTTCCAAGTAGTTGAGCTTGCGTACATAAGCTTTTTAAATAGGTACTCTAAGCCGAATAGAGCCGCTAGAAGAGCAATGACAAAAATAACCAGTGTTGTCACGCTCATTTCAATGGTCTTATTTGCTATCGAGATCAGGACATAACCTTGTTGACCTGAGAACTGAGTTCCAACAATTAACCCAGCACCTAGAACGAGAAAAAGAAAAATCCAACGAATCATTATTTCTCCTCCGTGGTCATAACGGTGACTTCACGACGTAGGCGCTCACGTATCACATCTGACAACTCATTTTGAGACTCAAGTTTTACAGGGTATTTCACAGAGATGTTTTGTTCACTTAACTGTTTAACCGCTTTCTCAAATTCAATCACTGAGTTGTTATCTTGGTTTAGGTACGCTTTTGACCACTCGTTAGCGGTATTAAGTGCTGCACTGTAGATATCACCTTGCTCTTTGTAGACAGCGCGAATTGCGGTCTCTAATTTGCCCTTGATATTCTCACGTAGGTAGAAGTGTTGCTCGGGAGAGAGTAGAGGGATGACTTCACCATCACGACTACGGAAGGTGATGAAGTTTTCTGAGAAGTCTTTCATCGACGTCATCAGGTTGTTCTGCCAATCATTAATATCTTTCGATACCGCTTTTTTCTCAACAACTGCAGCTTCTGGAAGAATTGCATTGGCAAGCGGTAGCGTATCGACTTGCTGTTGCAGACTTGTGATGCGTAGAACTAAGCCATCGCGGTCGATAAGAGGGATAGTGCGAAGCTTAGTAATGTCATTGGTCATTGATTGGCGCAGTGATACTAAGCTTGGGTCATTTAGTGCTGCGATACGTTGATCGGCGTTTTCCATTAGTTTGGTTGCGCTAACGGCATCATGCTCAAGGAATAGTTTACGACCTGCTAGTTTTACTAGGTAATCGGCTTCAGCAAGCAACCAGTCATTCGGTCGACGGCCTTTAACGTCAGCTACTGCTAACTGCAGGCTTTGAATACTCTTTTGTTGCTGGGATTGTACGACCTGAGTTTTCTCCACTGCGTGAGAAGCTTCTTGGATAGTCTCTTGCTTGATGGTTTGCAGGTCTTTATTTACTGCAGATTGGGTATTTTTCAGTTGTGTTTGAAGAGCAGCGATTTGAGTTGAATACTCAGCGCTCTTTTGCTGCATTTGAAATGCGATACCGCCACTGAAAATAATAGAAATAGCGATCGCAATAGCGCCTAGTTTGACACCGCGCTTACCTTGCTTTTCTGCTTTCTCGATTTGCTCTTTATGCTCAGCTTGAGGCTGTTCACTTTGAACCGTATTTGACGCAGAGGCATCAAGTTTTTTTTCAGGCTGTTTTGTCTCTGTAGATTCAGCTTTTTCGTTTTCAACAACTACTGGCTGAGTGTCTTGTTTCTTTTCAGGTTCAATATGCTCATTATTTTTTTTGCTTGTCATGCTTATTTCCTGTTTCTAGCTAGGGCCGGAGAGCAGCCAGTAATATTTGGTTCGTAGCACTGTGAGTATTGGTCACGTTCGAGAAACCGAGTTGTTGTGCTCGTTCTACTATGCGTTGGCTTGGGACAAATAGTTGTCTTGTTGAAAGCCAAGCCAAATACTCATCAGGGGTAATTGAGCAGAGATACTCCAATTGTTCCTGACTAGTGATGACAACTTTGGACGTTTTTTTGTTTATCCATGTTTGATAGATATTGTGATCGTTAATGGGAATATATTCTCTACGGTAGGTCTCACAATAAGAGACTTGTGCACCTCGATTGAGTAAATAATCTCGAATGAGCTCACGCCCACCATTTCCACGCAGTATCAAAATGGATTTATTATCTACGCCATTAAGTTCAGTAAGTTTGAGAAGATGTTCACTATCACTCACTTGGGGATAGTTTACTTTTTGTTTACTAACTTTGCTTAAAACGTGCGCAGTTTTTTGACCAACGCCAAGATAAAGCGGCGAAGTTGGCCAAATAGATGAAGTTTTCGAAAGGATGCTTTGGGCAGCGGTCACAGCGTGGTGACTGACTGCAATAATGATATCGCTGTTATTAAGCTGGGTGCTTAAATCCGATGAGTGTGGATTATCAACGATACGAATAAGCGGATGATGGATTGCTTGAATCCCTTCATCCGCTAGTTGTTGGCAAAGCGATTGTCCCTCTGAGCCGGGACGTGTCACCAACACTGTCATGATTATTCTTGGTCAGCGTAGAGCTTGGTTAAGATTTCTCTCGCGCCATCATCCAGCAACTGATTTGCCAGAGTAACGCCAAGCGCTTCTGCATCTTTGCGAAGGCCAGAGATCTCACCACGAACCATTTTAGAACCATCTGGTTCGCCTACTAATGCACGTAGCCAGATATTATCGCCATCTAATAATGAGTAGCTGCCGATAGGCACCTGACAACCACCTTCTAGGGTAAGGTTCATTGCACGTTCGCACAGTACACGATCAGCCGTGTCTTTATGATTCAGTGGTTCAAGGAGTTTAATCAGACGCTCGTCATCAAGGCGACACTCAATACCAACAGCGCCTTGGCCAACAGCAGGGAGAGACTGCTCTGGTTCGATGAAGCTACGAATACGCTCTTCTAGCTCTAGACGTTTAAGACCTGCAGCAGCGAGTACGATCGCATCGTATTGACCATCATCGAGTTTACCTAGACGAGTACCAACATTGCCGCGCAGTTCTTTGATGATCAGATCTGGGCGGTATTCTAGCAACTGACATTGACGACGCAGGCTACACGTACCCACGACAGCACCTTGTGGTAGCTCGTCGATGTTGTTGTAAGTGTTTGAAACGAAAGCATCACGAGGATCTTCGCGTTCACAGATAGTTACTAGACCTAGACCTTCAGGGAAGTCGACCGGTACATCTTTCATTGAGTGAACGGCTAGGTCAGCACGACCTTCTAGCATGGCTACTTCGAGTTCTTTAACGAACAACCCTTTACCACCCACTTTAGCCAGCGGGGTATCTAGGATGATGTCACCTTTGGTCACCATAGTTACCAACTCAACCTCTAAACCAGGGTGAGCAGCTTGCAGCGCATCCCTTACAAAGTATGCCTGCCAAAGGGCAAGAGGGCTTTTTCTGGTCGCGATACGGATTGGTGCTGAATTTGTCATGGTGTTTCCGATATAGGTTCTGTAATAGGCTAATCCTACCATTGTGAGGCGAAAATTCTTACTGTTTGATCATTCCATGCTTTGATAGCTGAGGGATTTTCATGAGTTCACCAAAATAGTGTGATTGGTATCTCATTTGAAACATGGGCTATTATTAGAAATAGGTAATAAAGAGGACACTACGGCGCCGTGAGTTTAACTTTTTGTCATCAAGGCATTGGCCAGTATGACAGGTTCCTTTGCTTTACCATTAAGGGTAAAAGTGTTAAATTGATCACGTTTTGTTGTTCCTTTCGTTCAGTAACTAAACAGAAGTGCATTTAATCTCAAACCAAGGACTTACCTTGCAGGCTTACACTCAGACTTTGATTCAACGATTAGACAATCTTAATCAGCAGCGCATTGATCGTGCGTTGGCGTTGATGAATGTCCAAGGCCAGCGAGTTTTCAACCTTATTCCTGCACTACTTCACTTCAATCATCCCATGATGCCTGGTTATTATGATCAACAAGTTCCTTTTGGAATTCGTAGCTTCACGCCTAATGAATTCCAAAAGCAATTTGTCTCTGATACCGAATTAACGCTGGGTGGAAAACTCACCGAGGCTGCTGAACCGGCAATCCTGGGCTTGTACACCATGGGCAGTACTTCTTCTATTGGCCAAAGCACTTCAAGTGACCTCGATATCTGGGTGTGTGTTTCTCCGGATATGGATGGCGCATCTCGCGACAGCCTGACCAACAAATGTCTGTTGATTACCGACTGGGCTGAAACCTTAGGGGTTGAAGCTAACTTCTTCTTGATGGATGAACAGCGTTTCCGCTCAAACCATTCTGAAGAGATGACCGGTGATAACTGTGGCTCTTCACAGCACTTATTACTGCTTGATGAGTTCTATCGCTCTGCCGTTCGTTTGGCTGGCCAGCGTTTGTTGTGGCAAATAATTCCGCCAGAAATGGAAGAGTGTTACGACGAGTATGTCCAAGGCCTGTGTCAGGATGGTTATCTTGATTGCTCGCAGTGGATCGATTTCGGCAAGCTGAACCGCATCCCTGCTGAAGAGTACTTTGGTTCAAACCTATGGCAGCTCTATAAGAGTATCGACTCACCGTATAAATCGGTTTTGAAGGCGATCCTGTTAGAAGCTTATTCATGGGAATACCCAAACACCCAACTGCTTAGTATTGATACCAAGCGTCGCTTCTTCGCGGATGAACCGGATCTGTATGGCATGGATAGCTACTATCTGATGCTCGAGAAGGTAACGCGCTATCTAGAACGCATTAACGACCACACTCGATTGGACTTGGTGAGACGCTGTTTCTACCTTAAGACCCACGAGAAGTTGTCACGAGATGCGGGCATTGGTTCTGTTGCGTGGCGTCGTGAAGCCTTAACTGAGATGACTAAGTCTTGGAATTGGGGACATGAAACCATTGCTGAGCTCGATAACCGCCGTAACTGGAAGGTAGAGCAAGTTAAAGTGGTACACCATGCATTACTTGATGCCTTGATGCTGAGCTACCGCAATCTGATTCAATTTGCGCGTCGTAACGACATCACTTCGGCAATCAGCCCACAAGATATCAGTATCTTGGCTCGTAAGCTTTACGCTGCGTTTGAGGTGTTGCCGGGTAAAGTGACACTACTGAACCCACAAATCTCTCCTGATCTGCATGAACCAGACTTGAGCTTCATCGAAGTTCGTCAGGGTCAGTCGAATAAAGCCGGTTGGTACTTGTATAAGCAGCCACTGGTAGCGCATCGTATTCTTGGTCAGCCTTCTCTGGAACACCATGAGTACTTGAGTAAGTTGGTTGCTTGGTCGTTTTTTAATGGCTTGATTACCGAGTCGACGCGTTTGCACTCTGTGGTACGTGACGCTCAGATTGATATCGATAAGTTCTACCAAATGGTGAGCGACCTGCGTAATACGTTTTCTTTGCGTAAGCGCCGCCCGAGTATGCAAGCTCTGGCGAGCCCGTGTGAAATAAGCCAACTGGCGATGTTCATCAACTTTGAAAGTGACCCAACTTCTGAATTAAGTGGTCGTGCGTTGAAGGTTGATCTTAAGAACGCCGATATCTTCAGTTTTGGTGAAGAGGGTAAGAGTTTAGTCGGCAGTGTTGATCTGGTTTATCGTAACTCTTGGCATGAAGTACGTACGCTTCATTTCCAAGGTGATACTGCAATGCTCGACGCGTTGAAGACGGTACTTGGTAAAATGCACCAAGATGCTTTACCGCCAGAATCGGTCGATGTGTTCTGTTACAGCAAAAACCTGCGTGGTGTGATGCGTAATATGGTGTATCAACTGCTTGCTGAGTGTATCGACTTACGATTGAAACCGATTGAGCCGGAGAAGCGCCGCCGCTTCAAGGCTATTCGTCTGGCAAACAAGATGTTTGGCCTGTTCTTTGAACGTCGTGGTGTTTCGGTGCAGATGCTGGAAAACTCGGTCGATTTCTATCGTAGTATCTCGACGAATAAGCTGAAGGGCTCACCTTTACTGATGCTCGATAAAGAGCAAGAGTATCAGTTACCAGAAGTGGTTGATGGTTTTGCGAGTGAAGGTTTAATTCAGTTTTTCTTTGAGGATACCGACAAAGGTTTCAATATTTATGTATTGGACGAGTCGAATCAAGTTGAGGTGTATCACCAATACAGCGGTGAAAAAGATGAGATGATCGCGAGCGTGAATTCTTTCTACACTTCAGTAAAAGATGAGTCGAAGGTGTCGTCTAAGTTGATTAATTTCAATCTACCTCAGTACTACCAAATTGTTCATCCTGAAGAAGGTCACTCTTACGTGGTGCCTTACCGTAACGATGCGACTTTAGCTTCTCGGAGCTCAAAGATAGTCAACATCTAGGCTTATTCTCGATAATTGATATTAAGAAAGGAGTGATTGATTCACTCCTTTTTGTTTTTTTACCAATAATTAGACCCAATTGATCTCTTCATCTGCGTGCTTTTCGCATTCTTCTTTGACCATCTCAAACAATTCCATACCCGTCTTTGAGCATGTCCATTTGTCATCAACTAGCTTGAAGTGAAAGCCACCAGATTTAGATGCTAACCAGATCTCACGCATTGGTTCTTGGCGGTTGATGATAATTTGGCTGCGGTTTTCAAACTCCAGCGTCATCACGTTACCAGTCACTTCGTAATCAACATCTGCCTCTGATTCATCGATAGCTTCTTCGATGTTTTGCATCTGTATATCGACCAGTTGATGAAATTCCGTATCGTTCATCCTTTCTATCCTATTGCTTTTCTTGAGTGTGGTGCGATTATAGGGGGCATTGAGTCAATAATCACGATATGCAAAATGAAAAAATTAATTACCGCTCTGTTTATAGTGTCCGTTATTGGACTTTCTGGTTGTGGTCAAACAGGTCCGTTGTACGATCCTGATGCAGTACAGCAAACTGAACAATCAGAATAAGTGAAAACACGCAGAAATCGTTATTTATAAGGGATAAGAACTTTGGATTACTTCAACTATCAGGAAGATGGCCAGCTTTGGGCTGAGGACGTCGCACTTTCACAACTAGCAGAGCAATATGGTACTCCGTTGTACGTATATTCTCGTGCAACATTAGAACGCCACTGGAATGCGTTTGATTCATCGGTTGGTGAGTATCCACACTTGGTGTGTTATGCCGTTAAAGCTAACTCGAACCTTGGCGTGTTGAATACTTTGGCTCGCATGGGCTCAGGTTTCGACATCGTTTCTGGCGGTGAGCTAGAGCGTGTGGTTGCTGCAGGTGGCGATCCGGCTAAAGTTGTGTTTTCTGGTGTCGGCAAAACAGCCGCTGAAATGAAGCGTGCGCTTGAGTTGAACATAAAATGTTTCAACGTAGAGTCTGAGCCAGAACTGGAGCGACTGAATAAAGTGGCTGGTGAGCTTGGTGTTAAAGCGCCGATTTCACTGCGTATCAACCCAGATGTTGATGCGAACACTCACCCTTACATTTCTACGGGTCTGCGTGATAACAAGTTCGGCATTGCCTTCGACCGCGCTCCTGCTGTCTATGAGTTTGCAAAAACACTCGATAACTTGTCTATCCATGGTATTGATTGCCACATCGGTTCTCAGTTAACGGATATCGAACCTTTCATTGATGCCACTGATCGTCTGCTTGCACTGATCGACCAACTACGTGCCAATGATATCAACATCAAGCACCTTGATGTTGGTGGCGGTTTGGGCGTGGTTTACCGAGATGAATTACCACCACAACCTTCCGATTACGCGAAGGCTTTGTTAGCTCGTCTAGACAATCATTCTGATCTAGAGTTGATTTTCGAGCCTGGAAGAGCGATTGCTGCGAACGCTGGTGTATTATTAACGAAAGTTGAGTTCCTGAAGCCAACAGAGCATAAAAACTTTGCCATCATCGATGCGGCAATGAACGATCTAATGCGCCCGGCACTTTACCAAGCTTGGCAGGATATTGTGCCAGTGAGCCCGCGTCAGGGTGAAGCGGTGACTTACGACTTGGTTGGCCCTATCTGTGAGACGGGTGACTTCCTAGGTAAAGACCGTGACCTTGTTCTTGAAGAAGGCGACCTATTGGCCGTTCGTTCTGCAGGTGCTTATGGCTTTGCTATGTCATCTAACTACAACACTCGTTCGCGTGCGGCTGAAGTGATGGTTGATGGCGATAAAACTCATTTGGTTCGTCAGCGTGAAGAGCTTACGAGTCTGTGGGAACTTGAAAACATTCTTCCGGAGTAATTTTAAGCGTTATGCACTTCCACTTTTCTAAAATGCATGGTTTGGGCAATGATTTCATGGTCGTGGACTGCATTACTCAAAATATTTTCTTTTCTCCAGATTTGATTCGTCGTTTGGCGGATCGTCACACTGGTGTGGGTTTCGATCAGCTACTTGTCGTTGAAGCTCCCTATGACCCTGAAACTGACTTCCATTACCGCATATTTAATGCAGATGGCAGTGAAGTGGAGCAGTGTGGTAATGGTGCGCGTTGTTTTGCTCGATTTGTTCGTATGAAAGGCTTAACGAATAAGTACAGTATCAACGTGAGCACCAAGAAAGGAAAAATGGTTCTCAAAATTGAAGAGAATGATTTAATCACTGTCAATATGGGTATTCCTGAGTTCGAACCGGGCAAGATTCCATTTAAGGCGAAGCAGCCAGAAAAGACGTATATCCTAAGAACGGATGTACACACCTTGTTCTGTGGTGCTGTTAGCATGGGTAACCCACATGTGGTTACCGTGGTTGATGACGTCGATACCGCAGATGTGGATACCTTAGGTCCACTGCTTGAATCTCATGAACGTTTTCCTGAACGTGTTAATGCTGGCTTTATGCAGGTGGTTAACCGTGAAGAAGTCCGCTTGCGTGTCTATGAACGCGGTGCGGGTGAAACTCAGGCGTGTGGTAGTGGTGCATGTGGCGCAGTTGCCGTTGGTATTACTCAAGGCTTACTGGCTGAGAATGTGAAGGTTCGTCTACCTGGTGGTGACTTACACATTAGCTGGCAAGGCCCTGGGAAACCTCTGTTTATGACTGGTCCAGCAACGCATGTGTTTGATGGTCAACTTTCTTGCTAATAACGATATAACAAATAGATTTATAAAAAATAAAGGATAGGTTTTGTCTTACGTTGAAGGCGACACTCTGACTGCAGAAGTGGTTGCGGAATATTTACGTGATAACCCAGATTTCTTTCAAAACAGGAAAGATTTGGTTGATCGCCTTGCTATTAATAATGTTGAGCAGGGCGCTGTTTCTCTAGTTGAGGTTCAGCTTAAACGCCAGCGTCATAGAATCGAAGAGCTGGAAGAAGAGATCACTGGCCTGATGTCACTAGCGGCGAATAACGATAAAACTTTCTATGAATTCATGGATCTGCAAACTCAAGTGTTGAAGTGCAGTGACTTCATTCAGGTTATCAAGGCTGTTGAACAAAAAGCGTTGGAACTAGGGCTTAAGGCTCATGTACGAGTTCTCTCACAATTAGGCTTTTATCAGCTGAATGAAGAGCGTTACTCGAAATTTTCACTTAACCATTTCAATGGCAAAGATGCTTATCTAGGGCGATTGAGAAAGGCAGACAGGCACGATTTGTTTGGTGATTATCCAGTTCCAGAGCTAGGCTCTTATGTAGTGCTACCCCTTGCTAAGCGATCTCCACTGGGTGTACTCGCTTTTTCTAGTGAAGATGGCGGACACTTCCAGCCTCATATGGACACGCTCTTTTTACGCCATTTAGCACTTGTTGTCGCTCATTTGGCGGACACCTTACCTTGGCAGATAAATAATGAGCCTAGAGCCCAAAATACCTCTTCCTAATAGCCTTCAAAAGCCGCTTTCTCGCTTCTATGAATATCTTAGAAGTGAGAAGGGACTCAGCTTACACACCCAACGTAACTACAAACAACAACTTGAAACCATGGCCGCTCATTTAGTCACTCTTGGACTAAAGGATTGGTCTCAAGTCGATGCGGCGTGGGTAAGACAACTTGCCAGTAAAGGCATGCGCGAAGGAATGAAAGCGAGCAGTATTGCGACTCGCTTATCGTCACTGCGCAGCTTCTTTGATTTCCTTGTCTTGCGTGGCGAAATGACCGCCAATCCAGCCAAAGGGGTTTCAGCACCTCGTAAACAACGTCCTTTGCCTAAAAACCTCGATGTTGATGAAGTCGGTCAGTTGCTTGATGTGAATGAGGACGACCCACTGTCAATTCGCGACCGAGCGATGATGGAAGTGATGTATGGTGCTGGATTACGTTTGGCTGAGCTGGTCGGTATCAATCTTAAAGATGTATTGGGTCGACAAGGCGAAATCCGAGTGATTGGTAAAGGCGACAAAGAACGCAAAGCGCCTTTTTCTGGTTTAGCGAAAGAGTGGGTTGATAAATGGCTCAAAGTTCGTGGTGAACTCGCTTCGCCGGGTGAGCCTGCACTGTTTGTCTCGAAGTTAGGGACTCGTATCTCTCATCGTAGCGTGCAAAAGCGCATGGAAGAGTGGGGCAAGAAGCAATCTGTCGCGAGTCACATCAGCCCGCATAAACTGCGTCACTCGTTTGCAACGCATGTGCTTGAATCAAGCCAAAACCTTCGTGCGGTTCAAGAGTTGCTCGGGCATGAAAACATCTCGACAACCCAAGTGTACACTCACTTAGATTTCCAACATTTAGCACAAGCTTATGACCAAGCTCATCCAAGAGCGCGTAAGAAGAATAAAGATTAGATTAAAGGTTTAACTATGCGAATTTATCGAGGGTTAAAGCCCATCAAAGCCATGACCTTTGATTTGGATGATACCTTGTACGACAACTGGCCTGTGATCATGAAAGTTGAGAAAGAGATGGCGCAGTGGCTTTATCAAAAGCATCCTGTGTCTGCTTCTCTTTCGTTAGAAGAGTGGCAAGGTATCAAACAGCAAGTCGCCTCTGAAAACCCAGCGTTAAAGCATGATGTCACCGTGTGGCGAGAAACACAGATTAAGCGTGGTTTGTTACAACTGGGGTATTCTCAGCAGCAAGCAGAACAAGCGGCTCGTGAAGGCATAGAACACGCCTTGTGGCTGCGTAATCAGGTGGATGTGCCACAAGAAACGCATCGAGTGATGGCTGAGCTGAGCCAACGTATTCCTTTAGTTGCGATTACTAATGGCAATGTCGACCCACATAAAATTGGCTTGGGGCAGTACTTCCAATTAATCCTTAAAGCCGGTCCTGACGGCAGAGCAAAACCCTACCCTGATATGTTTGATAAAGCTCAGCAATACCTAAATTGTGACGCTGAGAATATTCTCCATGTTGGTGACCATCTTAGAACCGATGTCTATGGAGCTAAGACAAATGGTTTCCAAGCATGCTGGTTTAATGATACTGGTTCCAATTTATATGATTCCCCGAAGGCAACAGTGCTGCCTGATGTTGAAATAGAGCAACTTAGTGATCTTATGCGATTAACTTAATGGCCGTAGTAAGCTTAATGTGTCGCATTTATGATATTGAATTGTTACATTAGTCACAATTAAATGCCTGTTTAGGCTAGGATAATTGGCGACTACTTTTGATCGAAATTTTTGATTCATAGTAGTGCGGGTTCTCATTTCACTCGATTTCGAACAAGGGTTGGCATGCAAACATTTACATTTCTCGCAAATACTGAGGAGTTATTTAAGTCTCAATTTGATCAGCGAGAGTGGTGTGACAGCAAACAGTACCTTATTCAAATTTTCTCTGCTCAGTCCTCTGATATCGCTCGTCGAATTGCCAATGCAGCCCTCAATCGTATAGGGCATGCGACGTTAATCGGTCAGAGCGCCCGTTATGTTATCTGTGATAACAGCCTGAAGCATGAATGTACCTTAGTCGTCGTCAGTGAATTTAACGATACCCATTTAACGTCTACAGTTCAGACGTTTACCGGAAACCCAAATCAAGACAGCCAAGATCTCGCTTCTCAATTAAACCTTACAGAAGAAACCAAAACGGTTATCAGCTTGTGCGATCAGGTTGAAGGGCGTGACTATCCTATTTATAGCGCCTTTGAGAGTTTACCTTACGCATTACCAGTTGCTGGTGGGCTGTGCCACGAGAATGAATATGGCCGTTGGGTTATGCATAATGAGCAAACCTACCAACATGCTTGTGTTGCGGTTGCATTGACTAACCCTAGCTTAAAGATTTGGTCGGATGCGTATTCTGAGTGGAATCCTATTGGGATGAAATTGCGAGTGACACACGCAGTTGGAAATCGTTTATATGCGTTGAATGACAAGCCGGCTATCGAGGTGTTCAAACATTACCTTGCTGATGGTAAAGATCTCCCTTTTAGTCAGTTGATGAGCTTCCCCCTGTATCGAGAGCTCGGCAGAAAGAAGTGCATCTCGACGCCTCTACGTATTAATGATGATGGTAGTATTGAGTTTGATAGCCCTTGGCATGTCGGCGAAGAGGCCCAGTTTTGTTATAACCATCCTTCTTTGACCGCAGAAAAAGTGCGTCACGGCGCTGAGATGCTTGCCGTGCATCAGCCTGAATCTGTGATCATCTATAACTGTGTATCTCGACTAGAATTTATCGACAGTAAACTTGAGCTCAAACCATTTGAAGGGATAGTAAACGCGTGTGGTGCATACTGCATGGGAGAACTATATCGCAACGACGATCGCCAAGAGATACTGCATCACAGCCTTACCTATATTGCGATGAGAGAGTCGGACGAGATTAATGAGTTTCGTTGCGAAGATTTCAAGCGAGACTCAACGGTATCGCCACTACTCAACTTAGTCAGAAATGCGGTCGCAGACCTCGACAGTATGAACACTCAGATGGAGAACAAACTCCATCAACAAGCACGTCGCTTAACTGAAAGCTACCGTATTGACTCTCGCACTGGGCTACCTAACCGTATTGTATTAAAGGAACGCCTCAATACGATTTTATTCAATGAACATCTGTTGACGCTGAAGCTGACTAATTTTCATCAAGTTAACGAAAAATACGGTTATCAAGTGGGTGACCAATTACTGCTTGATCTGTCGAATCATTTTGTCGACCGATTGCACCTTAGTGTGGCTAAGGAATCCAAGGTAAAGGTTGAACTGTTCAGTATTGGTGTCGGTGAGTGGGCAATTATCTTTAACGCGAGTGTCGATAGCGTGAAGATAGAGCAACGTTTCGTCGAGTTTGCTGATGGTATTGAGCATATTAATTTTGAGCCATATGGATTAACCGACATAGACTACCTTTCGGTTTCTCTGTGTGGTGGTTTCGCTAGTCGCTGTGATTTCTTAGCTGATAGCGGTGATGAGATCTTGTTGAAAGCGATTGAAGCTCGACGCTACGGGGTGCGGAACAATACTCACATTACTAATGCTAAAAATATTCAGGTGAGTGAGGAAGATCGTAAAGAACAACTAGGCTGGTTGAGCTGTGTAAGCCGTGCAATCTTAGATCAGAACATCATCACTTACTCACAACCGATTGTGGCGTCTGGTTCTCACGAAATGATTGGCCAAGAGTGCTTGGTTAGAATCATGGAGTCAGACGGTACTATTGTGCCACCAGGTAAGTTCTTACCTATCATTGCTGACACACATCTCTATACGCGCCTTAGCCGACACATGATTAGAAACACCATTGGCTACATGGCAAATAAACAAAGCTCTTTTTCAATCAACCTATCCCCACAAGATTTGCTGAGTGACAAGACGCTTGAAGTTCTTGAGTCCGCGATCAGTGGTATGAGCGATCCTACTCGACTTGGCCTAGAGGTTCTTGAGTCAGAACAGATCAAAGATTATGGTCGCATGATAGAAGTGTGTGATCACTTCCGTGCTCTCGGGGCGAGAATCATTGTTGATGACTTTGGCTCTGGTTATTCTAATATTGATGAGATCATTAAGCTTGAACCGCAGATTATTAAGCTCGACGGCAGCCTGATTCGCAATATCGACAAGGACCATAAGCAAAGAAATATAGCCTCTCAGTTAGTACGCTTGTGTCAGGTGTTTAACGCCAAAACAGTTGCCGAATTTGTCCATAACCAACAGGTTTGTGAAATTGCAGAGCAAATGGGTGTCGATTATCTACAGGGTTATTACTTTGGTGAGCCTAAGCGACTGTTTTAGTTATTAAAGCCATCAAGACCTTAACGTTACTTGCTTTTAAAGTGCTTCACTGGCACAGATGATGGCTCTTTAGTGAAATGAATGATGTCTAACTAACGTCACATTATTTATAAGACGATTGTAAGTATTCCGTGCAAGCTTTATCTATAATAAGCACAATAACAAATCATTAACGTAACGATTAATGTGAATATGCAATCGACCTCTTTCCAGATACAAGACATTAAGCACACCCAGCGTGAATTGGAAAAGATAGATTTTCATCAACATGACAATCTACTGATTCAGGTGTTTTCTTCTTTCGAGAAAGATTCGGTGTTGGCTGCCTGCCAAGTAATTCAGTCGAATTTCCCCAATGCTAAATTGATTGGTTGTAGTGCTAATCACTACATCAGCCAAGGTGAAATCCTACATCAAGGTCTCTATGTTATTATTACTCGCTTCGAGGCGACATCTTACACTTGTGGTGTTGTCGAATATAGCGAGCAGCCTCGACGAGATAGCCAAGCGATGTGGCAGCAGCTTGAATGTAATGCTGATACTCAAAGCATCATCTGTTTCGCCGATCGCTTACAGATAAATAACCAAGATCTGTTTTCAGCGTTTGAGCAGTCGATATATTCATTACCTATTTGTGGTGGTGCATCGACTATCACAGATCATGGGCGATGGGTGATGCTAGACGGTATTTGCTATGAAAATGCCTATGTCATGTTGGCGCTGCACAGTGTTGATCTCGCAATTTGTAAAGGTTATTACTGCGAATGGAACCCGATCGGCCGTACCTTCCGAGTGACTGGTGCTCAAGATAATCGGCTTGCTGAATTGGACGGTATGCCAGTCCGAGAAGTCTATAACCGCTATCTCGCTGATGGTCTCGAAATTCCTTTTGAGCAACTGTATAACTTCCCCTTGATGGTTGGCGATCCAAAGGACCAGAACACTTACTTACCGCTCAAGGTGACAGAGTGTGGAGAGATAGAATTCAGTGGGTCGTTTCAGATTGGTGATGAGGTCCGGTTTTGTTATGACCACCCGTCATTGACCCTAGAGCAAGTCCGATTGGGCGTTCAACAGGTTGCTTCCCATAAACCACAACAGTTTTTTATCTACAACTGTACCTCTCGTATTGATTTCATTGATGGCAACCAAGAGGTTGAGGTTTTCCAAACATTGGCGGACACACATGGTGTGTATTGTATGGGAGAGCTTTATCAAGATAATGGCCAGCAACGAATCTTGCATCATAGCCTCACATATCTTGCACTTAGGGAAGGTGTAGGCAAGGCTGCATTGCCATTAGAGACACAACCCGCGACCAATATTTCTCCTCTGTTTTCATTGATACGAAATGCTCTGCTTGATGTTGATGACATGAACAACAGTATGGCGAGTAAGATTCAACACCAAGCAACGGCATTGACTGCGAGCTACCGAATTGATCACCGTACTGGTTTACCTAACCGAAGCGTACTGCGTGAAAAACTGTCAAAAATGAGTACCGATAGTCATTTGTTGGCTTTGAAAGTCACCACATTTGGCCAAATCAATGAGAAGTATGGCTATCGAGTCGGTGACAAGCTTCTGCATGATTTAAGCGAGTATTTTCAAAAGGCGTTGTGGCAGTTCTTTGATGAGGGGTGCCAGCTCTATAGCATTGGTATTGGTGAGTGGGCGGTGGTGTTTGATAGCTGGGCGAGCCAAGAACATATTCATCAGCGATTCTCGGAATTTGCCGATCAAACCGAACATGTGAATTTTGAACCAACGGGATTACCGGATATCGATTATCTTTCGGTTTCGGTTTGTGCAGGTATTGCCTGCCGTCGAGATTTCCCTACGACCTCTATTGATGACTTATTGTTAAAGGCGATTGATGCAAGGCGCAGTGCCGTGAGTCAGAATAAGCATCTAGTGAGTGCCAAGACGCTCATTCAATTGGAGAAGCATCGCCAAGAGCAGCTTGGTTGGCTGTCGTGTGTCAGTCGCGCGGTGCTCAATCAGAATATTGTGGCGTGTTCCCAACCTATTGTCTCAGCGCACAGTCATCAGGTAGAAAGCTATGAGTGCTTAGTTCGAATTGAAGAGGATGGTCAGTTGATTGCGCCGGGTAAGTTCTTGCCAATCATTGAAGGTACCCATCTTTATACGCGTCTGAGTCGTCAGATGATAACGCGCACCTTTGATTTCATGAGTCAGCGAACCGATTCGTTCTCAATTAATTTAGCGCCACAAGACTTCAGCAATGAGAAAACCATTCTTCACCTTGAACAAGCCATCAAAAAAATCAGCCACCCACAGCGTATTGGTTTAGAGGTGTTGGAAACCGAACAAATTCAGGATTACGGTCGCTTGATCGAGGTGTGTAATCACTTCCGAGATCTTGGTGTGAATATTATTGTCGATGACTTTGGGTCGGGCTACTCGAACATTGATGAGATATTGAAACTGGAACCACAAGTGATAAAGCTCGATGGTAGCTTGATTCGAAATATCGATAAGGATAAAAAGCAACGTAAGATCGCTCAGCAACTGGTGAGTTTATGTCAGATTCTGAATGCTAAGACGGTGGCTGAATTTGTTCATAACGAGCAGGTGTGTCGAATCGCAGAGGATATGGGTGTCGATTATCTGCAAGGTTACTACTTTGGTCAGCCTCAACGCTTATTCTGATAGGGAGAGTAAAGTCTCTTTTCAGCGAACAGCCAGAGTGTGCGTTTCACGTGAAACACTAAATGGTTCAATAGATTAAAGTACGATGTAAAAAGGGTGAGCTTATGGTTCCCCCTTTTTGTTTTCAGTATTTGTCCCGTCCTGAAATGTGTCTATTGTCTTCCCGCGCTCTTGCTTGATCTATTTGAGAGCATGGCCACACTTGTCAGCGTGGAAGACTTTTAGATACTGTTGGTAATAGTCATCAATGAGCTTGGCAGGTTCACTTTCACCTAAAGATTTGAGCAATTCAATGCCCACTTCGCAAGTGCACAAATGGCCACTGTCTTGATTGCGGCGCAAGGTGTAAGAGGATTCGCTGGTGATGTCGAGGTGAACTTGTGGGACAGCTTGCAACCACGAGCTCTTGTTAAGCATCTTCTTCGCTTCTTGCCATGTACCATCCAAGATAATGAATAGCGGCTTTCGACTCATGGCTTGGGTCATCACTGCTTGCTGACACTCGATGCTTTTATCACTCGGGAATAAAAGAAACGGTTGTCGTGTTTCATCTTCAAGCAGTGCCATTAGCTCTGCTGGTGGTGTTTTCCTTTGCCATACCAAGGACTGACACTGCTCAAGGGATTGCTGAAGTAACTTTCCGGTGTTGGTGTCTCGTAACAGCTCATTCTCATGAGTTAATAGTACAATATCGGTTTGGCTTTCGACCGTCGGTATTAGATGACAAACGCACTGGTGAGTGAAGCCACAACCATGGCAAGCTTGTTGGTTACTCATGTTTACAGCTTCACTCCACTTTGTGCGGGTGAGATACCATCAGCAAACAAAACCACATCGCTGATATCAGCATCATTTGCAATTGGAGCAACACTCGGGTTTAGCGGGTAGCTGACACCAGAGTAGGACAATGTGTGTTTCGCAGGTGTTGTACCGCCGCCGCTGACATTGAAGATCAGATCTTGCCATCCGTGGTTTTGCGATTTACCTAAGCGTATGTCGTCCTTAACCAGTGTCACTCGGCTATTGAAGCGCCAGTTATCTTGATGGTTTTCGAAAATCAGCAGTGTACAGCCACCAGAACCACACCAATCTAGTTGTGCAAACAGCTCTTCTTTGCCGTCACCGTTGAGGTCGTAGGTTAACCAGCGGTACTTAGCATTGTCTGGTGAGGTGTTATTGATCTTAAAGTATTCGCGGATCGCTTGGTCGACTTTTGGATCAAGTTGATCGCTGGAGTTCACCTGTTTTGCGTTTAGATCAACGTTAGCGGTGGTGTTTACTTGCGCTTGTACACTTTTGGCTTCGAATAGCACCAGACCGCCATTGGCAATCGGGTAGACGACGTTACCCACTTTCTCTTTTTTAGTAACCAGTTTGCCGTTATCGAGTGTGAAGATGCGCTCTGAGATCAGGTATTGCTGCTGGTGGCGAGTCATAACCACTTGTACCTGATTTTGGTTCAGTTGCTGCCAGAAGCCTTGTTCAACAATCGAAGGGTCTCCATTGCTGTACGAGTATGTCGTAATGGCGCTATGGTCATCGTTGAGCTCAAGGTTGATAGAGAATCCAGTGTTCTGCGTTGAGCTAGCGAAGTAGAGTCCGCTCCAGTCCAATGTTGGATCTTGGTTAGAGACTGTTGCACAGCCATTATAGTTACTGTCATTGAGGTTAAGCTTGGCATGCCATCCATAGATAGAATCACTCATGCCGTCGCTACAACTCTCTTTGGTAAGGTTGAGTTTGCCTTGCGCTGCTTTACCTTCTAATTGGTAATCACGACTGCTTGGTGTGGTGCGGCTTGATTCAATATCGAGGTTCTGTGGCTGTTCGCCCATCTTGGTGTATTTCAGCTGATCTTTATCGAAGGTTGCTGACCAGAAGGGTTCATTACCGAATACTCGTGTTGAACGCAGTGGTTGGTCACAACGATTAGGGTTTTCTGCGGTTAGGATATTCACTTGATCAACCACGAAACGTGCCGTGAAATCTGCGTTATAACCCGTTTGGCTCGGCACTGTTAGGTGTCCAATCAGCTCGCCATATAAGGCTTGGTAAGGTCGGGTTGCTAAGCCTTGTGCTTCCAGCGCTAACTCTGGAGATAAGTCTAACCAGTATTGTTGCTGGCTGCCGCAAGGAGTGAAGGTTCGGCTTTCATGACCAACCACCACCTGACCACGCATGATGAAGGTTTGCGGTTGAATGCTCAGTGGCTCATCCAAGGTTGCTGGGGGCAATTCAGGTTGTTGCGGCGTATCAGGTGCCGTAACACAGCCTTGTAGAGCGAACGCGACTAGCCATGTCACTGGGTTTTTCATTACCTTCATGTTATATCTTCCTCGGAGCAACCGTTAATTGGATTTATTATGGCATATTGGTTATTTAAAACAGAACCCGACACCTTTTCTATTCAAACTCTGAGAGTACAAAAAACCTCTTGTTGGGAGGGTGTACGCAACTATCAGGCTCGAAACATGATGCGTGATGACGTCAAGCTTGGAGATTTAGTGATGGTATACCACTCATCATGTAAAAAAGTTGGCGTAGCGGGGATCGCCCAAGTAACCAGAGAAGCCTACCCAGACCACTTTCAGTTCGACCCAGAGAGTGATTACTACGATCCTAAGTCTTCGCCTGATAACCCACGCTGGATTATGGTGGATGTCGAGTTTGTGCGAGTGACTGAGCGCTTGATTCCTTTGGCAACGCTTAAAGCGATGCCTGAACTGTCAGAAATGCCACTGGTAAAACGGGGCAACCGATTATCGATCATGCCGGTTACCGAACAAGAGTGGCAGGCTATATTAAGCAAAGAAGTACTGGGTTCTCGATAGCGTTAGAGAGAGCTTTTTACGTAAGGTTCAAAAAAGGCAGCCAGTTGGCTGCCATTTTATTTATTTAGATCTCTTCGACGAGACAAGACAAGATTATAGCAGGTGCTTTTCTAGGTAGTGAGCAACGGCGTCGTCTGCGTTGCTGCCAATTACTTCATTGTGTGGCAAGGCTTTGAGGACTTTCTCATGCGATGTACCCATCACTAAGCCTTTTCCGGCCATTGAAAGGAGTTCGACATCGTTCATACCATCACCAAAGGCAATACAGTTCTCAAGTTCTAGGTCTATAGATTGTGCAACGGCTTGTAGCGCATCACCCTTAGACACTTCTGCTGCCATTACTTCTAAACACCAAGGCGTTGAGAAGGCGATATTCAGTTTGTCACCAAACTGCTCGTTCAATTTATCTTCGAACGGAACAAGGTGTTCATGTTTTTGATTTGGGTGAGTACAGAAGATTTTAGCAATGCCTTCGGTCGGCGCATTGTCGACGTCATACAGTCGGTATGTAAAACCAGTTTGATCGTGGAAATTCTTCATGGTTTCGTCTTCACGGTTTAGTAACCATTCGTCGTTCATGTAGATATGAATAAAGATCTCAGGGTCTTGTTTGAGAACATCAACTACGCTTTGTACAAGATCCACTGGCAGGTTTTTGGCATACATCAGGTTGTCGTTTTGATCATGCACACGCGCGCCGTTCGAGGTGATCATGTAAGCGGGGATGCCTGTCTGTTTACGAATGCCTGCAACATCAACATGGTGTCGGCCAGTAGCGAAGATAAAGGTATAACCTTGTCCATGTAACTTCGTGAGTGTCTGCTTAGTAAAGTCGCTGAGCTGATGGTTTGGCGCTAACAGCGTACCATCTAAATCGGAGGCAACAATTTTCACGGAATCTTTTAGTGCAGGAATAGTCATTTAACCCTCATTGCAAAATGCTTAACTAAAATCGACACTAGCCAACGCTAGCATTCTCTTTAACTACAATATCTTTACTTGGAAATTGTATGCCAAATTTGCGTAAGAAAAGAGGGCAAAGCTCGCTTACTTCTCTTCCTCTTTAGCGCTTATCTTCTTGGTCGGTTACTCAGCTTATTAGATCTAGGCAAAAAACTGATTAATAGCATCCAGTGTTTGATTGCGATATTCATCTTGCTCAAACAGCACCTCATGTCGAGAGCCCTCAATCACCTTAAACAGGCAATCCGAGTTGGTTTTTTTCAGCTTATTGATGAACTTCACTTGAGCATCGTTACTCACAATCTTCTCTTCCCCAGCTTGAATCAATAGCAGAGGGATTTTGATTTGACGAGTTTGTTGTATCGCTTGCTTAGCGGCCATTAACCCTTGCCACACCCAACGCGTGCTTGGTCCGCCAACCTGCAAAGAAGGGGAACCGTCATATAAGCAACGGAACCACTGATAACGCACCTTGCTGTGGCTTAGTAAGTTATTTTCGAAGGGCTTCGAGTAGTACGCCTGTTGCCCGGGGGCATAAGTCGGCTTGGCATAGAAAGCGGTGAGTGCTTGCCCAACAAGCATTGCGATAGGCTTGAAGTACCATTCAGTATTGATCCCAAACATAGGAGCGCACAGGGTGACTTTGTCAAACTGATGGTTGGGATGAGTTTGCAAGTAGCGAGTGGCTATGGTGCTGCCCATTGAGTGTGCCAGCAGGTAGCGATTGGAATACTTACTTAGATCAAAACTGGCAATGACGTCAGACATATCTGAAACGTAATCATCAAACTCATGAATGTGACCAATATCAGAGTCTGATACCATACGTTCCGACTGGCCTTGACCTTGGTGGTCAAATGAATAAACGTCATAACCTTGCTGATAGAAATCATAAAAGAGCTCTTGGTACTTTAAGCAACACTCGATGCGACCATTTGAAATAACAATGGCCTTAGTGTGCGCCGGAGAAGTTAGGCTACACCAGTACAGCTTCTTTTTACCGGATGATGTTACATACCCATCTTTTCGTTGTTGCCAAAGAGTGGGGATCGGGTGTTTAATCGCTTGCTCGAATTGAGGTTCTTGCGTGTACGAAATCGGGGCGCCGCTGTGGTTTTCCATGGGAAATTACCTGAACTGATGCGTGTGAGAGCTTTATTGCTATTAATATTGTTAGATTAAAGAACTAGTAAGGAAATGCAAATGGATACTCATGTTTGGCTTGCTTATGTCGTCACTGCGATTTTGTTTAGTTTGGCACCGGGCTCAGGAACGGTTAACTCAATCAGCAATGGGCTAAGTTATGGTACTAAGAAGTCACTTGCGTCGATCGTAGGCTTACAGCTCGGTCTTGCATTTCATATTATGCTGGTGGGCGCGGGTATTGGTGCACTAGTGGCAAAATCCGCCTTGGCATTCACCATCATCAAATGGGTGGGCGTGGTTTATCTTCTATGGTTAGGCATTCAAAAGTGGCGTGATAAGTCTAGCTTGGTGGCTTCAGAAGAAAAATCAACGCTATCGAGTGGCAAGCTGCTCAGAAATGCAGTGCTTATCAATTTGACTAACCCAAAATCTATCGTGTTCTTAGTTGCTCTGTTTCCGCAATTTATCGATCCGACACAACCGCAAGCACCGCAGTTGTTGGTGCTCGGAGTGACCACTGTATTTATTGATAGCGTGGTTATGTTGGGTTACACCTCATTAGCTTCACAAATGGGACGTTTTATTCGCTCAGATCGCATAATGGGTAAGATAAATAAAATATTTGGTGGTATGTTCATGGGCTGCGGCGCTTTGCTGGCTGCTGCCAAAGCTTAATGAAAGTAACAGAGTTATAGTTAAATCAATTAGAGTTATCAATAAATGACCGCTACGTACGTTGCTCGACAACCTATCTTAAACCGTAACAAGAACACGCTTGGTTATGAGCTGCTGTTTCGTGACGGTGATAGGAATGCCTACCCCGCGCATATTGAGTCTAATCGAGCAACGTATCGCCTGATCGTTGAAAACTTCTTGTCCGTTGGGCTTAACCCTTCGATCCCATCTTCACGCTGCTTTATTAATTTTCCGTATCAAAGCTTGATTCGTCGTCTTCCAATGAGCTTACCGAAAGATAAGGTCGTAGTTGAGATTCTTGAAACTTGCCAACCGACCGATGAGCTATTAGAGGTAATTAAAGAGCTTTATCAAGCAGGGTATATGATTGCCCTAGATGACTTTACTTCGACACCTGAGTGGGAACGTTTCCTTCAATATACGCATATTGTTAAGCTTGATATCATGCAGATGGGGTTGGATGCGGCGTGTGAGTTAGTCAAAAAGCACGAAGGGAAGAAGTATAGTTTTCTTGCTGAGCGGGTTGAAACGGAACAAGAGTTCCAACAAGCGAAAGAAGCAGGTTTTAAGTTTTTCCAAGGCTATTTCTTTAGTAAGCCAGAAATCATAAAGACTAAGTATATTAGCCCAGAGCAAGTGATAGCGATGGAGCTATTCCAGGAAGTCTGTAAGCCTGATGTCGACTTCCAACGTGTCGAAAGCATCGTCGCGAAAGACATTGCCTTATCTTATAAACTACTGCGCTTTGTGAACACTATGTCACCCCGCCTTGAGGTCACCATCTCTTCATTTCGTCAGGCCTTGGTTTATTTAGGGCAAGAGAAACTGAAAATGTTTGTCTCGCTAGCAGTAGCGTCTTATGTCTCTGATAAAAAGCCCAAAGAACTGTATGGCCTGTCTTTGCAGCGTGCACAGTTTTGCCAGCGCATGTCTCGTTACCAGGTATTTGCAGGGCACACTGAGCAGGCGTTTATGATTGGTTTGTTCTCGTTGCTTGATGCGCTGCTCGACTTGTCGTTAGAGAATTTAGTTGAGCAACTGCCTTTGTGTAAAAGTATCAAGGTGGCTCTGCTACGTAGAGAAGGGCCATATGGAACCTTGCTGGCCCTTGAAGAGAGCTTTGAACATGCCGATTGGCAGCAGATGGATGAGCACTGTGCTCATTTAGGATTGAGTGTGGAACAGGTTAAAACTGAGCTCACCGAAGCTCGACGCTGGAGTCATAACGTAACCAATCAGCTCTGATTTATCTTCGTTAAACTTTTATGACAATGAAAACGCACGCCTTGACGTGCGTTTTTTTACATCTAATATATATGCATATCCATATATGAGTATGTATTTATGCTTCCTCACCAATTTTTTAAATTACTGTCCGATGAAACGCGAGTGCGTTGCTTAATGTTGATCGTTCGCAATGAGTGCTTATCGGTTGGTGAGTTGACTCAGGCATTGCAAGAAAGTCAGCCAAAGGTTTCACGCCATCTTGCGCAGTTGCGTTCAAACGGCATTTTGACTGATGTTCGCCAGGGGCAGTGGGTGTTTTACCGCCTGTCACAAGATTTACCAGGTTGGATGCTAAAGTTAATTGATGACCTTATCGCATCGAACTGTTTGAAAACTGAATACCAACAAGACACTGAGCGCTTAGAAGCCATGACTTCACGCCCTCAATGTTGCGTTTAATTGAATATTTTTAGATTCACCACGAGCTGAGAGAATAGAAAATGACAGTCAAAGTAGGTATCAATGGTTTTGGTCGTATCGGCCGTTTAGCACTTCGCGCAGCATTCGATTGGGCTGAGCTAGAGTTTGTTCAGATTAACGATGTGGCTGGCGATACAGCGACACTGGCTCACTTGCTTGAGTTCGATTCTGTTCAAGGTCGCTGGAATCACGAAGTCGCAGTTGAAGGCGATGAGATGATCATCAACGGTCAACGCATTAGAACTACGCAAGAGCGCGACATCGATGCGATCGATTGGTCTGGTTGCGATGTTGTTCTTGAAGCGACCGGTGTTCACCGTAAGGCATCTTTCCTAAATAAATACCTTGAGCAAGGTGTGAAGCGCGTTGTGGTATCGGCGCCAGTGAAAGAAGAAGGCATTGCAAACATCGTTGTCGGTGTGAATGACGCTATCTTCGATCCAGCGGTACATAAAATCGTAACCGCAGCATCTTGTACAACCAACTGTCTCGCGCCAG
The DNA here is from genome assembly GCF_002119525.1 of Vibrio syngnathi. Classification (NCBI taxonomy): domain Bacteria; kingdom Pseudomonadati; phylum Pseudomonadota; class Gammaproteobacteria; order Vibrionales; family Vibrionaceae; genus Vibrio; species Vibrio syngnathi. The sequence continues at coordinate 106,158 of NZ_CP017916.1, forward strand.
TGGTTAAAGTGATCAACGAGAACCTGGGTATCGAAAATGCAGCTTTCACCACTATTCACGATCTAACCAATACGCAAACTATTCTTGATGCGCCCCATAAAGACTTACGTCGTGCTCGTGCATGTGGCATGAGCCTTATCCCAACAACGACAGGCAGCGCTAAAGCGATTGTTGAAATCTTCCCAGAGCTTGAAAACCGTATCAACGGCCACGCGGTTCGTGTACCACTAGCGAATGCTTCTCTGACCGACATCATCTTCGAAGTGAAACAAGACACCACAGCAGAAGAAGTTAACGCGATGCTCAAAGAAGCGTCTGAGAATGAATTGAAAGGCATTCTTGGCTTTGAAGAGCGTCCATTGGTTTCTATCGATTATAAAGGCGATCAACGCTCAACTATCGTGGATGCACTATCAACCATGCTAGTCGGTAAGCGTATGGTTAAGATCTACGCTTGGTACGACAACGAGATGGGTTACGCAACGCGTACCGCTGAGCTAGTACGTACAGTCGGCCTTGCATAAGCCTGCGTGCTTAATAAATAGTAGAATCTGGAGAATACATAATGACACACCCAACATGGCAACTAGATTTAGACACTGGTGCGTTAGTGCTTACTCCGTGCCCAGGCACTAAGGAAGCTGACTTAGATGCATCTCTAGCGCAACTTAAAGCGCAAGGCGTGGAAGCGATTGTGACAGCTTTAGACAGTGAAGAACTGGCGAGCAAGAACGTATCTGAGCTAGGCGAGAAAGCGCAAGCACTAGGCATGCAGTGGTTCCAAATCGAAATCGAAGACGATTGTGCACCAGGTACTGATTTTGCTGCGAAATGGCAAGCGGCGAGCCCTGCGCTACACCAAGTTGTGGATAACGGCGGCAAGGTAGCGATGCACTGCATGGGCGGTTCTGGTCGCACTGGCTTATTGGCTGCACACCTACTGCTAGAGAAGAGCTGGGACATGAGCAAGATTGTTCAAGAAGTGCAGGCACTGCGTCCGGGCGCATTTACTAAGCCTATTCAGGTTGAGTATATCAACGGCGTAGCTTCTGCGTAGCTCTTCATACTTGAACCTGCAGCGTTGTTAACTGCGCAAGTTCATCCTTATCACATAGATCACCTATGCTGATAGGGCTGAACTTCATTCCTTTGTAGGGAAAAGGTTACCTAGCTGCAACTCCAATTATTTTGAGTATAAGTTAAGTGGAAAGTAAGAATTAGAGCTTTTGGACACCTATGATCTAAAAGCTCTTTTTGTTTAGATTGCAGAGATAGCGTTATGTTTTCAAATCTAAGTAAGAGCGTTCGCCAATACATGTTGGTGACCTTCAACTACTGGAATTTCACCATTACGGATGGTGCACTTCGTATGCTGGTGGTTTTGTATTTTTACGATCTTGGCTACAGTTCGTTCGAAATCGCTTCACTGTTCCTTTTCTATGAATTCTTTGGTGTGGTGACTAACCTAATCGGTGGTTGGTTAGGGGCGCGTCTTGGCCTCAATAAGACCATGAATATCGGTTTAGGGATGCAAGTTGTCGCCTTGGGCATGCTGGCGGTGCCAACCGCAATGTTGACCATTCCTTGGGTAATGGCGGCGCAGGCCTTGTCTGGTATCGCTAAAGATCTCAATAAGATGAGTGCTAAAAGCTCGATTAAAACCTTAGTCCCAGATGAGCAGCAAGGTGCGCTTTATAAGTGGATTGCGATTCTAACCGGATCTAAGAATGCACTGAAAGGTGCAGGGTTCTTTATCGGTGGCTTACTGCTTTCGACGATTGGTTTCCAATACGCAGTGCTCGCGATGGCTGCTGTGCTGACATTGGTGTTCATTGGCAGTTTAGTGAGCTTAGAAGCAGACATGGGCAAAGCGAAAACCAAGCCTAAGTTCAAACAGATCTTCTCTAAGTCTGAATCCATCAATATCTTGTCGGCTGCGCGTATGTTCCTGTTTGGTGCTCGTGATGTTTGGTTTGTGATTGCTTTGCCAATTTATCTAGGCAGTGTGTTTGGTTGGGACCACTCATGGGTGGGTGGCTTCTTAGCGGCTTGGACCATTGCATACGGTTTTGTGCAGGGCATTGCGCCTAAGATTACTGGTAAAGCACAAGGTAAGGTGCCTGATGGTCATGCAGCGCTACTATGGGCGGGTGCATTGGCTATTGTGACTGCCGGTATCGCCTATGCGGTGCAAATTGGCTGGCAACCAGAGCTAGTTATCATCGGTGGATTGATGGTATTTGGTGCTATCTTTGCGGTGAACTCATCACTTCACTCATACCTGATTGTGAGTTATGCGAAAGGAGATGGGGTGTCTCTTGATGTCGGTTTCTACTACATGGCAAACGCGATGGGCCGTTTGATTGGTACGATATTATCAGGCTTGGTCTTCCAAATAGCCGGTTTGTCTGCGTGTTTGTGGGTCTCCTTCGCGTTCTTAGCGATCACGACGGTGATCTCTTTGCGGTTACCGAAAGTGCCGCAAACGTCAGCGGCATAAGCTTCAGCCGCATAAGCCTCATTTGTAAGAGTCAAAGTCGCATAAGCTTTAAGTCGTATAACCTAGAGACGAATGAGCTTAATTCGCGATAAGTCTCTCCTTTAACAGTAAGCTGACTTGGTATTTATTCCGGTCAGCTTTTTTATTGCTATAGTAGAATGATTGAAAATTAATCAGGCATTTACATGAAGCAGCGAATTCTCTTTTTTGACTTAGCACGATGTGTCGCGGCCATAGCCGTTATCGCGATTCATGTTTTGGCGCCTTATCGCAATGAATTAAGCACCATTCCTTTCGGTGAGTGGCTGACCGCTATTACGGTGAATGGTTTCAGTCGCTGGGCGGTGCCGGTGTTCATCTTGATTACTGGTGCTCTGATGCTAAGTGATCAGCGCCCGTTTGATGCCAAGTATTACCTTAAGCGCCGTCTGGGCAAGGTACTGATCCCATTCATTGTTTGGTCGCTTTTCTATACCTACCTATCAGGTTGGTCGCTAATGGGCTTCGATGCTGCCGTCAGTTGGGATGTGCTACTCAATAGCTATCATCACTATACCTACTATCACCTTGGTTTTTTCTATTACTTCATCCCACTCTACTTTGTGATTCCTTTTTTACAGATCATGGTCAGAAAGTACGGTGATAGATCTGTCTATGCCTTTACGGCGGTATGGTTGTTCACAACGTTATTGTTCTTATTGAAAATCGATGGCCCTTGGAGTCACGAATTGTGGTTGTACACCGGGTACTTACCGTTGGGCTACTTGCTGTATAAGATTGTTCCACTTAACAAGATGACAGTTGGCGTGAGTGTGTTACTTGGTGGATTAGCGTTACTGACCACGGTTTACATGGTGGTTGATGCAAGCTTGGTCGCAGAAGAGTACACGGTAGGGCGTTGGTTATCTTACAAGACGTTGAATACGGTATTAGCAGCGAGCATGGTGTTCATGGTGTGCCGTTACTATGGTGAAGGCTTGTCTGAGAAGAGCAATCAAGTGGTTGGTTTTATCAGTAAACACAGCTTAGGTATTTATCTGCTGCACCCGATTTTCTTGTGGCCAATGAAAGAGTTCGGTTGGTACCAAGGACATCCAGCCTGGGTTATTCCTCTATGGATTGTGATCAGCGGAGCTGGCGCGTTATGGATGAGCTGGTTGGTCTCTAAGTCAGAGAAAACACGTTGGTTATTGCCTTAGTGGTGGGTGCTAAGGCTTTCTGATGGATTACTTAGAAGAGGCAGTTGAGGCGGCTAGGGTTAGCGCTTCAACGCAAAGTGTAAGAACTTATCGCCTTGGTAAGTTAAGGTTCCTTTGTCGCCAGGATTAAGGGCGTGGAAGTAGTGGATACCGACTTGGAATTCTCGTTTTGGACCAACCACACCACGTTGAACGTAAATCCAGTACTCTTGATCTTCTTGACCTGGTTCTGCATCAGGAAGGTCGATGGATTGTTTGTCTAATACCGTAACGTTCACTTTCTTTTCTGGCGCATTTTCACCTTGTGAGTGCTTTCGATAGAAACCAAGAAATACCCAAGCCGCTAGACCGGCGAGTGCAAATATGGCAAAAAAAAGTGAATTAGGCATGTAACCTCCATGTAGTCGTGATGGCTATTCTAATCTTTCAATCAATAGGGAGATGTGTTTAAAGCCGTTATTCGTGAACTGTTGTAAGCCAAGCTGATTATTTTTCGGCAGACATCACATTTAGAGGTCAGTTTTGGATAAAGCATTGTTATTTATTGTCTCTTTCTCTCGTAAATAACAGTGATTTTGTATAAGAATAAGGAAATGCTCGACTAGAATTATAGTGTGGAGTGGGAGGGCTAATATGACCGATATTGAAAAAGTGGTGACAAGAACTCGTAATATTGAGAAATTATTGAGACTTCAATATCATGCCGAAGGCGAAGGATTGCATGAGCTTGTAACAAGCTGTGAAGAAAGGCTACCGCACGATATGGTGAGCAAACTGCGTTATATCGCAACGTGTCGTAATAAGGTAGTCAATGAGCATGAGGCTAAGTTGGAAGACCAACAGAAGTTCATCATGATGTGTAACGATTGTGAGAAGGCGTTGACTCCACGTAGTGGTCGTTTTATCTGGCGAGTTGCGATCTTACTGATGATGGCAATGACTTTAGCTGCCGCAGGTTTCTATTATGTGAACTGGGATGTGCTAACACTGCATCTGTTTTCGAAGTGAAAAAATTGAACAAAAAAAGGGACGCTCATGGCGTCCCTTTTTTTATCTGTAACTTGCTTAGTACATCATCGGTAGTGTCATTAGACCTACAACTACCGCGATCATTACAAGTCCTTGTCTTTGCGAAGATGAAATCATAACACTACTCCTAAATTTGGTTGTCTCTCGCTATGTTTCAAAGAATAGCACTACTTATGGCTTTAGATCAAGAATTACTTTCGAAACCTTTAAAAGTGATAGAAAACTATTGGGTTTTATATCAATTTCGCTATGTTTACTGTGTGTTTTGGTGTGTTCTTATTTTGTTCGCTATGATTTTTTTTTGTTCTTATTTGATTTAAGTTGTTGTTTTGTAATGGGTGTTTTGTGTAATTTATATTGTTAAAGGTTGTTAAACTGTATTAATAGGGCTTGGTGGTGTCTGGGTTTGTTTTCTTGGGTTTTGTGGGTTTTAGGTTTGATTATTGTGATGGTTTTTTGACAGGAAGCTTGGCGAAACCTGACAAAGTGGGTTTTAGAAAAGTAATTTACGTACTTTGTAAGTCTAGGTTTGCCTAGTGTTGGAAATTTCCGAATAAGTCTATTTTTCGATTTTAAGTCATTGTTTTTAATGATTTTTTTATACTTATTTTAAACTTTTAGTTGTGTGGTATTTACATAATATGACGACATATTGTGGATGTGACAAGCTAGAAGTGGTTGTAATTGAAGTTTGAGTTCTCTAGCGTCAATTTATATGAGTTTTCCGATTAATGAGTCTATTTTTAAAAGAATAATCACTATCGCTGCGGGAATTATGACGACTTCAATTTAAAGACGCTCTTTTTAGTGGAAGCGTAATCAAGATCCAATTTTGAAGGACTGAGGCTTTACATCAACACCCGTGTGCCTAGACTGGCGACGATTAAAAGCAATAGGGCAAATGGTATGTGGAGTTGGTTGGCGGTTTCCTTGTCTGGTATTGGAGTAATAACAGGAACGAAACATGGGCATATCGGTCAGGCTTTATTGTATAAGGTCTTTACCTTTGTATTATTGGCGACTATTGCTCTAACTCAATCTGTTGTCGTTGATTTTACTTATTGGGTAGTGGCTGGGTTAGCGATCTCCGCGATCGCAGATGTGCTTCATACTGTTACTCAAAAACGTCTTCTACATTTTGTTTGTTTCCTGTTGGCTCAACTTTGTTACAGCAAAGCATTTTGGTTACAGCTATCGGGGGAAATGGTCTGGTGGTTGTTCGCGCTGCTGTTAGCTGCATGTATCGTTGCTTTCTTCCTATTACTCCCTCGTTTAGACAAACTCGTTTTTCCAGTGGTTATAATGGGTATTGTGCTCATTCAGCTTGCTTGGGCTTCTGGTGAAGTCTGGTTACTTGAGCCTCAGCTATCACATGCTGTTGGTTTTGTTGGTTGCTGCGTGCTGCTGCTTTCTGCATTGGCGTACGCCCTAAATTTCTATCGCAGCCCAATAAAGGGCGCTTACTTTTGGATAACGGGCAGTTATTTTCTTGCACACGCTCTCATCGTTGCTTCCCTCACCATTTAGGGTAGAGCTCGCTTAATTCTGAGCTACATCAAGGCAGCCTTGTTGAAAGTCGGTACTCTACGCTTAATTCATTAAACATGAGATAGAGTTATGACCACTGAAATCCACGCACACAACGTTTTAAACCTACTGAGTGAAAAGCCGCTGACTCGTGAAGAGTTGACGCAAGAGCTTGCTCAAACCTATGGCGCTGAAGCTCGCTTTCATACGTGTAAGCTGAACGGTTTGGATTTGGATGGCCTACTGAAGTTTTTCCTGAAGATGGAAAAGGTCGAGATCATTGATGACAAGCTTTGCACTAATCGCGAACGTGTTTGCAACCACTGATCTTGAATGACCATCAGTTCTTGTCGCCAGTGAACAGTGAACAGTGAACAGTGAACTGTGATTAGCGAGTGGATGCGATATTCTCGCTCCACTCCGACTATTTCTCCCTCGTTTGGCTCTCATTAATACCTTTCCAATAACGTAAATTCCTAAGTTTGTTACTGTGTTCGAAAATCAATCTTGAGGCTGCTATACTCCGCGCACTTACGCTTTCGAGACAAATTTATGGAAATTTTATCTGCAGCAACCATGCTGTTTCTTATTATGGATCCCCTTGGTAATCTACCAATCGTGCTCTCTATCCTTAAGCATATTGATCCGAAGCGTCGCCGTATTGTTCTTGTTCGTGAGCTGATGTTTGCGCTGATTATCTTGCTGTTGTTCTTGTTTGCTGGTCAAAGCATCATGAACTTTCTGCACGTGCAGCCTGAAACCTTGAGCATCTCTGGCGGTATTATTCTGTTCATCATCGCGATTAAGATGATTTTCCCAAGTGCGGGCAGTATTACCGGCCTCGCGGCGGGTGAAGAACCGTTTATCGTGCCTATGGCGATCCCTATGATTGCAGGCCCGTCGGTGATTGCGGCATTGATTCTGTTGTCGACCCAGCACCCTGACAACATGTTAGAGCTCTCAGCTGCTGTGATGCTGGCTTGGGGCGCGACCTTCTTTATTCTGATGTTTAATGGCTTCTTCCTACGAGTACTGGGTGAGAGAGGCCTTAAAGCCATCGAGCGCTTGATGGGCTTGTTGCTGGTTATGCTGTCGACGCAAATGTTCCTAGATGGTGTAAAGGGCTACATGGGCTAACATCAGTATCAACGATGAATAAAAAAACGCCGCTCAAATGAGCGGCGCTTTTGTATCTACTGTTTCTGTCATGATGTTTTCTGTAGTTCAGTATTTTGTATCTGAGCTTACGTTTTATTACATCATGTGTTTGCGTCGGATATCGAGTAGGGCAAAGACTCCGAAAATCAGTATTGACCATTTCTCCCAACGTGACATTTCGATCTTATCGCCAAAAGCACCGATGAAAATCAGCATCTGCAGGCCGTGCATGAAGAACAAGAATGCTGTCATGATATAAAGCGCAATCGCAGCATTACCAGGGAATGGGTAGAAAATATTGGCGATTAAGATAAACCAAACAAAGGCGATGGCTGCTTTTGCTAGTGGAAGCAAGAACTTCATTCAATAACTCCTATTCTTCAGTGATTCGATTGAACAGTCGGTAGCTCGACTGGCCAGTGGTCTTATCGCGATGTAATTCCCAGTTTTCTGGCATAGCTTCGAGTTTTAGCTCTTTCTCTGTCTCAACGTAAATGATGGCGTTGTCTGCAAGCCAACCGTTGCTCTCAAGCAGTTGTACTGTTTCTGCGAGTAAGCCTTTACGAAATGGAGGATCGAGAAAGACCATATCGTAAGGAGTGCCTGGCTTCTTAAGGAAAGAGATAGCGTCAGTATTTACCACATTAATGTTGTCTGCTTTGAGCTCTTTCGCGTTATCAGAAAGCTGTTTAGCCGCCTTTTGATTCATTTCGAGCAGTGTCACCATTTTGGCTTGGCGAGAAGCTGCTTCAAAACCTAGACCGCCAGAACCGGCAAATACATCCAAGCAAGTTGAATGTGGGATATCTTGAGCCACCCAGTTAAAGAGTGTCTCTTTTACTCGGTCAATGGTTGGGCGTAACCCTTCTAAATCATGAACAGGCAGTTTTCTACCTCTCCATGAGCCACTAATAATTCGAACAAAGCCTCCGGATGGCTTTTTTTGTGATGTGTTTTGCTGGCGACGTCTTACCATAGATTTTTTGACCGCTAATAAAGTGATACTATACCGAGCCCAATTTAAGTGGGTTCGTGTATTAAATAAATTTACAATGACAAAGTGTATCAAGCTAAAAGCAAACTTATCACTGCTTTGTCATTTTTCTTTACTATTCGTTTGTACAAGCTTGTATTGTATAACAATAGCAAAGAGTCGACGTGTATTAAGTCAATACAGCTAATTAGTAGATCTAGGAAACTCCTCTGATGACGGAAAAAAAGAAGCGCGGATTATTATCGTGGCTTGGTTTTGGTGAAGAAGAACAAAGCCCAAAAACTCAGAATGAAGCGAACGTAGAAAACGTTGAAGATCAAACTGAAGTTGAATCACAAGTCGAGGCTGAAGCTGAAGTAGTTAAGTCAACTGAATCAAAGTCAGTTGAATCTGAGCTTGCTGAATCAGATCAAGCGCTTGAAGAAACTCAACAAGAGCAACAACCTGTCCCAGCAGAAGCAGAAGCAGAGCAGGAAGCAGTGATTGCTCCTCAAGCTAAGATTGAAGAAGTTCAAGAGAAGCCGACAGAAAGCTTCTTTGCACGACTTAAGCGTAGCCTAAGCCGTACTAAAGCAAACATTGGTGCTGGCTTCTTTGGTTTGTTCAAAGGCAAGCAAATCGATGAAGACCTGTTTGAAGAACTAGAAGAGCAACTTCTGATCGCCGACGTGGGTATGAATACCACCGTTAAGATCATTGAAAACCTAACAGAAAAAGCATCCCGTAATGACCTAAAAGACGGTGAAGCGCTTTATGGTCTGCTTAAAGAAGAGATGTCAGAAATCTTGAGCCAAGTGGAACAGCCACTGGTTGTTGATACGACTAAAACACCTTACGTTATTTTAATGGTGGGTGTGAATGGCGTGGGTAAGACAACCACTATCGGTAAGTTGGCGAAACAATTCCAAAGTGAAGGCAAGAAAGTGATGCTGGCGGCGGGTGATACCTTCCGCGCGGCAGCGGTTGAACAACTTCAGGTTTGGGGGCAGCGTAATGATGTTCCGGTTATCGCTCAGCACACGGGTGCCGATAGCGCGTCTGTTATCTACGATGCGATCGAAGCGGCGAAAGCGCGTGGTGTTGATGTTGTGATTGCAGATACTGCAGGCCGTTTGCAGAACAAGAGCAACTTGATGGAAGAGCTACGCAAGATTGTTCGTGTAATGAAGAAGATCGATGATTCTGCACCGCACGAAATCATGTTAACGCTAGATGCAGGTACCGGTCAGAATGCGATTAGCCAAGCGAAGTTGTTTAGTGACGTGGCACCAGTAACGGGAATTACGCTAACTAAGCTAGATGGTACAGCGAAAGGTGGTGTAATTTTCTCAATTGCTGACCAGTTCCAGATTCCAATCCGCTACATTGGTGTGGGTGAAGGCATTGATGACCTGCGTCCATTTGAGTCTAAAGACTTTATTGAAGCACTATTTAGCCGCGAAGAGTAACGCGAGTAGCAAAGTGGTTTATCCTTAACCTGCTACCGTTTTAAATTTGATATGAGTGATCGTAAGAGGAATTTTCGGTGATCAAATTTCAGCAAGTGAGCAAAGCCTACCGAGGCGGACGACAAGCGCTCCAAAAAGTGGACTTTCATCTCAAACGAGGAGAGATGGCATTTTTAGGCGGGCACTCTGGTGCCGGTAAAAGTACCTTGCTGAAGTTGATCTGCGCGATAGAGCGTCCAACTGACGGACGTGTTTGGTTTAACGATCACGATATTACTCGTATCCCAGCCAAAGACATTCCCTTTTTACGTCGTAACATCGGAATTGTCTTTCAAGATCACCGCCTACTGATGGATCGCTCGATCTTCGATAACGTCGCTCTGCCTATGCGTATTGAATCTATTTCTGAAAACGAAATTAAACGTCGAGTCAGCGCCGCGTTGGACAAAACCGGTTTATTAGACAAAGCCCGTTGTTTGCCAAGCCAGCTCTCTGGAGGTGAACAACAACGGGTCGGTATTGCTCGCGCTGTAGTTAACCGTCCAACTCTGCTTTTAGCGGATGAACCAACTGGTAACCTAGATCCTGAACTATCGAGTCGTGTATTACGTTTGTTTGAAGAGTTCAACCGTGCGGGTGTCACGATCATGCTAGCGACGCACGATATCGGGTTAGTGAACACTCGCCCTCAGTATCGTCATCTGGAATTAAACCAAGGCTTTTTGAGTGAGGTTGAAGATTATGGCCGCGAATAAGCGCATCAAGAAACCTCAATCCAATCGAGCAGCAACCCGGGCTTCAAGCGACGGTTTTTTTGTTGTTCATTGGAAACAAGCCAAGTCATCGTTCTCGCAAATGTGGCAGCGCCCGTTAGGCAACTTGCTGACCCTTGCGGTGATTTCAATGGCTTTAGCTATGCCCGCTTGTTTGTACCTACTGGGCAAGAACGTTGGTGAAGTGGCGAAAGACGTCACCAGCCCGTCACAAATTAGTGCTTATGTAGAGGATGGTATCCCTGAGCCGAGAGTCATGGTGCTCAAGGATGAAATCGAAAGTTGGGACCAAGTCGAACTGGTGGAGTATATTTCTCCACAGCAAGGTCTTGAGGACCTCAGCCAGTATTCTGGTTTTGAGGACGCCCTAACTATCCTCGATGATTATTCATTGCCAGGTGTGTTGGTGATTACGCCAAGCGTACACAGCGACACGTTAATTAAAGAACTGGCAGGCAAGGTTAAGAAACAAGAGTTAGTCACTGATGTTCGTTTAGATGAAGACTGGTTAGCTCGACTGGATGCGATCAAAGCACTTGCGGCTGTCATCGTGATTACCTTAACTGTGTTGATGTTGGGCGCCGTATTTCTGATTATCGGCAACACACTACGATTTAATGTGTTGGCGCATAAAGAAGAGATTCAAACCATGAAGCTGATTGGTGCTACCGACAGCTACATTCTTCGACCATACCTGTATGCTGGAATGTGGTTTGGTGTATTAGGTTCGATTAGCGCGTGGGTAATGACGGCATTGATTACCGTATTACTGAACAGCGCAGTGGATGACTTGGCTCAGCTGTACGATAGCCACTTCCGCTTAATTGGCCTGAGTTGGGATGAATCTTTATTGCTTTTGATCGTCGGAACCTTGCTTGGTAGCGTGGCTGCGAAGCTTTCTGCGCAGCGTCACCTAAAAGAAATTGAACCTGTTTAGGTGAATAGAGTCATAATTAGACGAAAAATAGGCACTTCTTAACCAGTTTTAGCCTTGTATAGACGAATTGATTATGCATAATTACTTCCCCATCCTTGAAACCTGTTCATTTTAGGTTCAAGATTGTAGGGTTTTAATAGATGTATTACTCCAGATCAGAGATTGATGAGGAACCGAATGGCAAACCAAGCGTATCAAATGGCTTTAGTCACACAAGATAGTTTAGATAGCTATATCCGATCAGCGAACAGCTACCCAATGCTGACACCTGAAGAGGAACGTGGACTTGCAGAGCGATTACATTACAAAGGTGAGATCGATGCTGCGAAAGGCTTGATCCTTTCACACCTACGATTCGTGGTGCACGTTGCAAGAGGCTACTCTGGCTATGGGCTGCCAATGGCTGATCTTGTCCAAGAAGGTAACATCGGCTTGATGAAGGCTGTTAAGCGCTTCAATCCAGAAGTTGGTGTCCGTCTAGTCTCTTTTGCTGTTCACTGGATCAAAGCTGAGATTCATGAATACGTATTGCGTAACTGGCGTATCGTTAAGATCGCTACGACTAAAGCGCAGCGTAAATTGTTCTTTAACCTTCGTAAGTCTAAAAAGCGTTTAGGTTGGTTCAATAACGGTGAAGTTGAGACGGTTGCGCGTGAGCTGGGTGTTGAGCCTTCAGAAGTTCGAGAAATGGAATCTCGTTTGGCGGCACAAGACGCGACGTTTGAAGCGCCTATGGACGACGACGACGGTGGTTCTGCTTACACGGCTCCAGTTTACTACCTAGAAGACAAAGCGTCAGACGTTGCTGAGACGGTTGAAGCGGCTAACTGGGAATCACATACTAATAATCGCTTAGGTCTCGCATTAAAGAGCTTAGACGAGCGTAGTCAACACATTGTTCGCTCACGTTGGTTAGACGACAACAAAGCAACACTGCAAGACTTAGCGGATACCTATAGCATTTCTGCAGAGCGTGTTCGCCAGTTAGAAAAGAATGCGATGAAGAAATTGAAGCAAGCCGTTGGTGACTTCTAAAGGCAGATAAGCCAGAAGCGATAAAATAAGCTGAATTTGAAAAGGCCGAGATCGAGAGATCTCGGCCTTTTTGTTTTTGATCGATTTCTCAACTTTTGCGTTCGAAATTTGCAAAACTATTTTGTGGATAACTCTGTGAGGAATTTATTCGTCAGCTGTCTAAAAGCAGGGTGTAGTAAGGCTTTGGCGGGGTTTTTCGCGTGGGGATATGTTTCAGTTAACCCACAGTTAGATCAGGATCATTACTACATGTTGTGGATCTATTTTTAAAAAGGCACTTTATTCACGCAATTCACAGATTTATCCACAAATGGTGCAAAAGTGATCGCTGGTGGATAACCTTATTAAGTGGGTGTGATTGTTAGCCTTGGGATAGGTTACAATGGCAGCAAAGTAAATCAGTATAAAAAGAGAAAGTTATGGACCAGTTTAAACATATCGACGTTAAAGGCGCTCAAGCCCTTATTGAACAAAGTGAAGCTCGACTTGTCGATATACGAGATCCGCAATCTTTTGCGGTTGCCCATTCAGAAACAGCCTACCACCTGACTAACGATACAATGGTGTCGTTTATGGATGAGGTTGAGTTCGAACAGCCTATCTTAGTGATGTGTTACCACGGTATTAGTAGCCAAGGCGCAGCACAATATTTAGTGAACCAAGGCTTTGAAGAGGTATATAGTGTTGATGGCGGTTTCGAAGCTTGGCATCGTGCTGAACTTCCGGTGATCGCGGGTTAATAGCTTTATCACTTAAACGCTTCAAGCATCTCCCATAGCATGAATAGGAAGTAACAATGATTAGACTGATGGTGTTAGACAACCCACGTCTTGCTCAAGCATTTATTGATTATATGGCCTCTCGTCAGATCCCTATTCAGATGTCTCCAGAGGGAGAAGGGCGTTTTGCTTTGTGGCTTCTTGATGGTCAATTTCAGGTTGAAACCGAAGCTGAGCTGAATCGTTTTTTGGCTGAACCGAATCATAAACGTTATCAAGCGGCCTCTTGGGACATGGCAGAGACCAGAAAGAGCAACTTTCATTATCACACGCCAAGTTTTATGGGCATGATAAAAGCCAAAGCGGGCCCCGTGACACTGAGCCTAATGTTGGTGTGTGTGGTAATTTTTGCGCTGCAACAGATTGGTTTTGGCCAAGCTATTTTCAATGCCCTGCATTTCCCAGCGGTTGATGGACAGCAATGGCAGTTGTGGCGTTGGTTGAGCCATGCCGTTCTGCATTTCTCTGTTATGCATATCGCATTCAATATTTTGTGGTGGTGGCAGCTAGGTGGGGACATTGAGAAGAAACTAGGTAGCCTCAAGCTACTTCAGATCTTTGCTGTCTCTTCTGCGCTTTCAGGTGCTGGGCAGTATTGGGTTGAAGGGGCGAACTTCGGTGGTTTGTCTGGTGTTGTGTATGCCTTGGTTGGTTACTTATGGGTTGTAGGTGCGAAGGCACCACAGCTTGGTTTAGGTATCCCAAGACAGATTGTCGGCTTTATGTTGGTGTGGTTAGTGCTTGGGTACATGCAGCCATTTATGGCGATCGCCAATACAGCGCATTTGGCTGGCCTAGCCGCTGGTGTCATTATTGGTTGGATTGATGCGATGAAAGCACCAAGCTCGGCAAGAAACTAACTCATTTTTTCTCGTGAGTAGCCAAACGATAGAGACAAAAAAGCGGCCAGATGAGCCGCTTTTTTATTGGGAATCGTTTTACATCATTACTGATAAAGGTATTTGGTAAACAATAAGTCAGCAATGAGGGTTTTACCTGTTTCAGGAAGTAAAATTTTATTGAGGTGCTCAACTAAGGACTTTCTCAAATCTTCACGACCGGATAGAGACTTAATTGTCTCTTCATTTTGTTTGCCGAGTAATTCAATCACCGCATCACGAATCAATGGCTGATGATGCTCAATGGCTTCTAAGTCATTACTATTTGCGACCATTATGTCGAGACGGACCTGAATATAGCCCAGTTTTTTACCTTTAGTGTAAAAATTGGTGGTGAGATCGGGCTCTAGCGTGAAGTAGGCTAGTTTGGGTGTCGATTCTTCTTCAGCGAAACTTGATGCTGAAAATAGTAGATTAATCGCAATAAATAGTTGGGCTACATAACGTTTGTGCATATTTGAGACTTTTCTTTAGTTTATTCGCGATATTCGAAACGCATTAGTCTTGTTACAATGAGCGGTCTAAATCTAAATACGTTTACAATTCGAAGGACGCTTTAATTTTATTCGAAAGTTGAAGCTTTATTGTACGTGTAAAGTCACCTATTGAATACTAGTATGAATCAGTCAATATCATTGTATCTAAATTCGTTAATGAATGTAGATTGGCAAAGCACAGAAAAATTTAGTTTTCCTAATGAAACCACCAAAGAGTGGCTTATGGAACAAGGATCGCTTTCCCGTAAGTTGGGCAAGTGCTGCAAGCACCTGTCTGTTGAGTTGCTTCATAATCAAGTTGTGGAACGATCAATTCTGCAGAAGGACGAAGAACGCCTTTTATCATCACATGATTGCTTACTACGTAAAGTGATTTTAAAGGGAGATGATGAGCCGTGGGTGTTAGGTCGAACCTTAATACCTCGAATTACCCTAGAAGACCATCAGCACTCCGATCTTTCTCAACAAGGGGATGTCCCGCTTGGATTAACTGTTTTCAGTGCTGAGAATGTGGAGCGAGATGCGCTGCAAGTCGGTTGGGTTATCGCTGGCGATGAGCGATTACTCGCGCGTCGTTCTCGATTATGGATGAATCATAAACCGATGCTTGTGGCCGAACTTTTTTTACCAACATCCCCCATTTACTCTAAGGAGAGTGTGTAAATGCTTGCCACCAAAGCGAAGGCGTACTGGCAATTGACGCGAATGAATCGCCCGATTGGTACTCTGTTACTCCTTTGGCCGACCTTGTGGTCGCTGATTATTGCTGCGAAAGGCATGCCTGATTTTGATGTCTTGGTTGTTTTCATACTCGGTGTGGTGTTAATGCGATCGGCTGGCTGTGTGATTAATGACTTTGCTGACCGTAAAGTTGATGGTCATGTCAAACGCACCAAGCAACGTCCATTACCTTCAGGCTTGGTTTCCAGCAAGGAAGCCATTGTGCTCTTCCTAGTGTTAGCTGTGGTTTCTTTTTTGTTGGTACTCACCATGAACCCGCTGACCATTAAGCTCTCTTTTATTGGCGTTGGTCTAGCGTTCATTTATCCTTTCATGAAGCGTTTTACACACCTTCCGCAGTTGTTTCTCGGATTGGCTTTCAGTTGGGCAATACCAATGGCTTGGGCGGCGCAAACCAATGAACTGCCAAGCATTGTGTGGTTTATCTTCGTGATTAATGCGTTGTGGACGATAGCCTACGACACGCAATATGCGATGGTTGACCGAGATGATGACTTGAAGATTGGCATCAAGTCGACGGCTATTCTGTTTGGTCGTTTTGATAAGCTTATGGTTGGCGCGCTGCAGTTAGTTACACTGGCGATGTTGATTGCATTGGGCATGCACTACCAACTCGGTGATACGTTCTACTGGGCACTGTTAGTTTCGGGAAGCTTGTTCGTGTATCAACAGCATCTGATGCGTCACCGCGATCGAGACCTTTGCTTCCAAGCCTTCTTGAACAATAACTATGTTGGAATGGCGGTGACTGTAGGCTTGTTCATTACCTTCTGGTAAGCATCAGCTTTACAAGTAAACGAACGCTAAAGAAAAGGCACCCATTGGGTGCCTTTTTTGATCGTGTTCAGTCTAGTGATTAAAGTGAATGCTAACCAAGAGATTATTCTGCTTGGTGGATACTCTCTTGAATCGTCAAGCGTACTTCAGGGTAAAGCATTGAGTAGAGAAGTTTAGCGAATTGCTGAGTCTTTTCTAAATCACAGTTACCATCGTTATCCAGATATTGCTGCTGTTTCAGAGTTGCGAACATCGACGCAAACACGCCTTTATCGAAGAACTCTGGTGCGTTGATGCCTTGTAGGCGACCCAGTCGCTGTGCGATGTCTTGGCTTTTCTGCTCAAGGTCTGACTTATCTAGATCAGGATTCTCTGTCAATAGGTTCAAAGCAATCGAGTAGCGCTGGAGAGTTTCTGAAATCGTGCGGCCTAGTAGCATCAGTGCTTGGCTGTTTGACTGGTTGATCGTTACTTGGTTGTTCGACACAACAAGCAGACCTTGGCTAACAAGTTCTTCAATGATGTTCGCCACCACGCTTTCAAGTTGAACTTCGTCGTAGCTTAAGAACAGCTCTTTCTTCAAGAACGGGTAGATTGCAGCAACATTCTTTTGAATCGAATCAATCGTTAGGCCGTGCTGACGAATGGTCATTTGAGCGATTAATGATGGTAGAGCAAACAAATGAATGATGTTATTACGGTAGTAGGTCATCAGAATCGATTGGTGACGGTCTAGCGAAATGATGTCACCCATCGTGTCGGATTCAATTAAGAACTTGTTCAATGACTCTGCGTGTTTTACTAAATCTTCAGCGCTGTCTTTAGGCACTGTGAATGTATCTGAATAAGGCACATTCTTAAGCAGAGACAGGTAGCAGTTGATCTGAGAAATCAAAGAATCACGAGACAATGCACGCTGTCTTGAAGCCAGTAACGCCGTTGCACAAAGTGTTAGTGCGTTGGTCGCTGCCGCATCGTTAATGTGTGTCATCATTTTGGTTGCTAGGTCATTAACCACTGGATTCATCCATTGTGGCTTACTGGTTCCCATTGGATCGATATCTTTAGTCCACTCTGGAGCGTGCTCGTTCAGATATTGGTTAAGCTGAATCGGCTCACCAAAGTTGACGTAGCCTTTACCAAAGTTACGCAGCTTACGAATGGTACGAATCACTAGGCTCGCGTTTTCTTTCTCTTTACGCTTACCACGAAGTTCTTTCGCGTAGGTCGCGACTTCCATTACGTGCTCATAGCCGATGTATACAGGAACCAAAGTCACCGGACGGTTCATGCCGCGCAGCATTGCTTGGATTGTCATCGCTAGCATGCCGGTTTTCGCCTGCAATAGACGACCCGTACGAGAACGACCACCTTCACTGAAGTACTCTACTGAGTAACCTTTAGCGAACAGTTCGGCTAGGTATTCACGGAAAATCGTCGAGTACAACTTGTTGCCTTTGAAACTACGACGAATAAAGAACGCACCTCCGTGACGGAAAATAGGGCCGGCAGGGAAGAAGTTGAGGTTAATACCTGCAGCGATGTGCGGAGGAACCATGCCTTCATGATAAAGCACATAAGAAAGCAGTAAGTAATCCATGTGGCTGCGGTGACAAGGCACGTAAACAATTTCGTGGCCGTCTTGAGCGAGCTTACGAACGGTTGAAGCGTTGCTAATATGCAGGCCTTGGTACAACTTATTCCACAACCAACCAAGAATCTTCTCACCGCGTTTGATTAGTGAGTAAGAGAAGTTCGCAGCAATCTCGTCCATGATGTCTTGAGCTTCTTTGCTCGCTTTCTCGATCGAAATGTTTTTTGCTTGTGCTTCGTCTTCAATCGCTTTTTTGATCGCTTCTGATTTTAGTAGGCGATCAAACAGAGCTTGGCGGCTTGGCAGGTTCGGGCCTGATGCCGCCAATTTTTGGCGAGAAAAGTGAATACGTGCCACGCGCGCCAGTTTATGCGCGATGGTGCTGTCGGTGCCGTGTGAGTTAGCCATGTATCGTAGAGATACCACTGGGCTAAAGCGAACTAGGCAGTCACGACCTGCTAGCAATACCGCTTTTGATTTCTCTAAGCCATTCATTGCTTGTAGGTAAGGCTTCTGGTTATTTTCTTTACCAGGTTTACGCCCCCACAATACCGTGGCAGGGATAACTTGAACGTCGAGTTCAGAGTCTTCAGCATGCAGTGAAAGCAGCTCAGAGAAGACTTCAATTGATGAGCTTGGTACATAATCATCGTCTTGCAGTAGAGTTTTGCGAGAAGAGATAAAAACGTAGCGTTGCAGTGATTTGCCATTGATTTCAAGCTTGCTCAACGGATCAGGCAACCCTAATTCAAGTGCATGTTTTTGCAATGTAAGAATGTCGACACTAGAGCGAAACGGTAAGGCGTATACAATCGGTTTGCTCAAATCAATGTTCAAATCCTCTATGGGGTTTGAAGGGATTGATGTGCTCTTTACCAATAGGGATAAAGGTAGCTTCATTAATGAACGTGAAAAAGATTGTCCAGAAGACATATAGGTTCACTGCCTCAATAGTTATTTCAATGTGCTCAAGCGTATCTCTATTTCTATAATGAAAGGATAAATCCTATGAGTGAAATAGGGATAAGCCTAGGCGTAAATTTAATCGATGCAAGAATACCAGAAACTGGTCTAACCTTTTAATGGAAATAGTCATATTGCCGTTAAGTTTGTGGAAAATCATTCATCGACTGATTGAGTATAGGGTTTAAAATGACCAAAAAATCAAACACCGGATTCAAACGTATCGTCAAAGCGGCGGGCTTTTCATGGCAAGGCATCACGAGTTCGTTTAAAAACGAGGCTGCATTTCGACAAGAAGTCTTCATGGCGACGGTGCTTATTCCGTTGGCGTTTTACTTAGATGTAAGCCAAGTTGAGCGAATCTTGATGATTTCAGCAGTTGTGTTGGTGATGGTTGTTGAGTTGATCAATACCGCGATTGAAGCGGTCGTTGACCGAATTGGTAGTGAACATCATGAGCTTTCTGGGATGGCGAAAGATGTCGGTTCGGCCGCGGTTTTCATCTGCTTGGCACTTGCAGGTTATGTGTGGCTAGAGATCTTGTTTTTGTAATTCGCTAAAAATGAACTAAAAACAACCAATTGCTTTGCTTTTGTTCAGTTACTGGATATACTCACAGTCAACTGTATAAAAAGACAGGTGAATCATGAAGCCGTTAACGCCCCGCCAGCAACAAGTTTTTGACCTTATCAAAAGTAAGATCGAAGATTGCGGTATGCCACCGACTCGTGCAGAAATCGCACGTGAACTTGGCTTCCGTTCTGCAAATGCTGCAGAAGAACATTTAAAAGCACTTGCTCGCAAAGAAGCAATTGAGATTATCCCGGGCGCGTCTCGTGGTATTCGTATTTTGCTTGAAGACGCAGCGAACGAAGAACAAGGTTTACCCTTGATTGGTCAAGTTGCCGCTGGTGAGCCTATTCTGGCCCAAGAGCATGTAGAAATGCATTACCAAGTTGACCCTGGCATGTTTAAACCACAAGCCGACTTCTTACTTCGTGTAAATGGCGAAAGTATGAAAGACATCGGTATTATGGATGGCGATTTACTGGCTGTTCATAAAACACAAGATGTACGCGATGGTCAGGTTGTCGTGGCTCGTGTCGATGATGATGTAACGGTAAAACGCCTAGAACGTAAAGGTTCAACGGTGCTGTTACACGCTGAAAATGAAGAGTTTTCTCCTATCCATGTCGATCTAGAATCTCAACACTTGTCTATTGAAGGACTTGCGGTTGGTATTATTCGTAACACCGACTGGATGTAGTCAGTGCAAACAGCTTATTGATATTTACTCTCAATAACTTGTTATTGTAATTGATATTCATTATCATCTTCTTTGTCGAGATACAAGGAAGATGATGATGCCAAATCCAACCAAACCTCAAATGAAGCCGCTTATTCCTAAGCCGCGATCTTCTGTTCAAAAGGCTTCTTCTGATCAAGGGT
Source organism: Vibrio syngnathi (assembly GCF_002119525.1). Lineage (NCBI taxonomy): Bacteria > Pseudomonadati > Pseudomonadota > Gammaproteobacteria > Vibrionales > Vibrionaceae > Vibrio > Vibrio syngnathi. The sequence goes on from NZ_CP017916.1 coordinate 126,457, forward strand.
CGGCGCATCAAGAATTCCAAGTCCCGACGAACCTTGTTCAACACCTTTGGTTTCGCAGTCGAGAAAGCTTAGCCGATGATGGTCTCGTTTATGACCCTATCGCAGCGCAAGCCTGCAAGCGTTGCCAACTCGCACCTGAATGTCTGACTGGCGAACTCGATCAGCAACAACTTCTCTACGCAACACTGACTCAACTTTGTGACGCTCAAGTTCAACAATTTCTATCTCACAACCCAGAAGCTTGGATTATCAATGTTGGGGCAGGCCTCGATACCCGTTTCTACCGTTTAGATAACGGCCGTTGTCACTGGGTTGAATTGGATGTAACCGAGAATCTAGTTTGGAGACAACGCCTGTTCCACAAGAATGAACGCTACCGTTTAGAGTGTGGTTCGGTGGATGACCTGACTTGGTTGGATGAACTTAATATTCCAGAACAAGCTTCGGTGATGGTGGTGTGTGAACATGCTCTACTGGATTGCAATGAACAACAGACGGCGAACTTTATTCAGTCTTTGAGCCGTTATTTTACCCACGCACATGCATGTTTAGTGTTAGCTGGGGATAAAAGCTCTAGTGCTCTGGGGCAAAAACTCGGTTCTGGAAAGTATGCACATGGCTTATCTTCTCCGATAGACAGCGTTCTTAATTGGCTGCCATGGGCTCAATGGGTAAAAGCGTTTTCTCCACTTGACCAGCAGTGTAATCGTTGGAAGTTGTGGCAACGACTCCTTTGTAAGATCTCTCAGGTCAAAAAGCGTTTAACGCCGCAATTAGTACTAGTTAAATGGTAATTCTAGAGACTCTGTATTTCGAAGTGCTGAGTACATAGCCGCTATAAGTAAAATTCCACAACATAGTGAAAGCCCACTCACTAGGTTAAACTATCGCCTCTAATCTAAGAGGTGATCGTGAAGTTATTTAATCCCCAAACCATTTTTCAAACTTTATCCAATCAGGCGATGCACAAAAAAGTGCTGTTGCTCGCGATCCCGATGGTTCTTTCCAATATTACGGTTCCACTGTTGGGCTTAGTCGATGCTGCGGTTATCGGTCATCTGGAACATTCTTGGTATTTAGGTGGTGTGGCGCTGGGTGGCACAATGATCAGCGTGACCTTTTGGCTGCTCGGTTTCTTACGGATGTCGACGACTGGTCTAGCCGCACAATCTTATGGTGCGGACGATGGCAAGCAGCTTGGCTTAGTTTTCGTGCAAGGCGTGACCATGGCTTTAGGCTTTGCAGGTGTATTTTTACTATTGCACAGCTTGGTTGCGGATGCGGTTTTCTCATTGAGCAGTGCCAGTGAGCAAGTCAAACATTATGGCCTACAGTACTTCTCTATCCGCGCTTGGAGTGCACCTGCTGCGCTGACTAACTTTGTAATTTTAGGTTGGCTACTCGGGACTCAAAATGCCAAAGCGCCAATGTGGATGGTGATCATCACCAATGTCACCAATATCGTTTTGGATATCGTTTTTGTTATCGGTTTAGAATGGCAAGTGGAAGGTGCAGCATTGGCATCTGTAATGGCTGATTATGCCGGTCTAACATTTGGCCTGATTTGTATTTACCGAATCTGGTTGAGAAAGCAGTTACCATCGCCATGGGATCTGCTTAAGAGAACCAGCCAAGGTTTGAGTCGTTTCGTAAAACTGAATCGCGATATCTTTCTTCGTTCATTATGCCTACAAGCGACTTTCACTTTTATGACCTTCCAAGGCGCAAGCTTTGGTGATGATGTTGTGGCGGCCAATGCGGTATTGATGAGTTTCTTGATGATCATCTCTTATGGGATGGATGGTTTTGCTTATGCAATGGAAGCTATGGTCGGAAAGGCGATTGGCGCGAAAGATAAAGAAGAGTTAAATCAGTCTTTGATTGGCACTTTCTTCTGGAGCTTCAATATTTGTTTGGTACTGACCATAGCGTTCGCGATTGCTGGGTCTAGCTTGATTCATATGATCACCACCATCCCAGAAGTGAAGACTCAGGCTGAAGTTTACCTACCGTGGTTGATTGCGATGCCGCTCGTTTCTATGTGGTGCTTCTTGCTGGATGGTATTTTCGTTGGGGCAACCAAGGGCAAGGATATGCGCAATAGTATGTTTGTGGCTACCTGCAGTTTCTTCATGATTTTCTATTTAGCATCAGGTTTAGAGAACCATGCGCTGTGGTTAGCTATGTTGAGCTTTATGGCGATGCGTGGCATCGGTCTCGGTGTTTTATTTATTTCTCAGTGGAAGAAAGGTGAGTTTCTCGCTTAGCTTAGATAGATTAGTTCAGGGGGCGATAAATAGAAGCTGTGCAGATAAAAAGGTATTTAGACTATCATGTTCTAATTACTCGCATAGATATATAATTCAGTAGTTTAAATGAAAACAGCAAGCTCATGGCTTGCTGCTTATGTATTTGGCCTTCAGGTGGTCAAATAGCTCTATTGGTTCTTTGTTTAGAACAAACGGTTAAGTCCGTTAAGCGCTGCTACGCGATACGCTTCGGCCATCGTTGGGTAGTTAAATGTGGTATTCACAAAGTACTCGATGGTGTTAGCTTCACCTTTCTGTTCCATGATTGCCTGACCGATGTGGATGATCTCAGCAGCACGCTCACCAAACACGTGGATACCTAAAATCTCTTTAGTTTCACGATGGAAAAGTATCTTCAAGCTACCAATATCTTTACCTGCGATTTGAGCACGAGCTAAGTGCTTGAATGAAGATCGTCCCACTTCATAAGGTACTTTAGCCGCGGTAAGCTCTTGTTCTGTTTTTCCGACAGAGCTGATCTCAGGAATAGTATAGATACCTGTTGGGATGTCTTCGATAAGGTGTCGTTCTGCTTCACCTTTCACCACGGCTTGAGCCACGAATCGACCTTGGTCATAAGCAGCACTTGCTAGGCTAGGATACCCAATCACATCACCGACAGCGTAAACATGTTCAACACTGGTTTGGTAGTTGCTGTTGACTGATACTTGTCCGCGAGAGTCCGCTTCTAAGCCAACCGCACCAAGGTTCAGTTTATCAGTATTACCCGTTCGACCATTGGCATACAGTAGGCAATCGGCACGCATTTTCTTACCTGACTCTAGGTGAATGATTACGCCGTCATCAGTGCCTTCAATTTTCTCAAAGGTCTCATCGTTACGAATAACAACGCCGCTGTTCCAGAAGTGATAAGACAGAGCATCCGAGGTTTCGTTATCTAAGAAGGACAACAGGCGATCGCGAGTATTAATGAGATCGGTTTTAACGCCTAAGCCGCGAAATATAGAGGCATATTCACAGCCGATAACACCAGCACCATAGATGATGATGTGCTGAGGATCGTGTTTCAGAGAAAGAATCGAGTCGCTGTCGTAGACACGTTCATGCAGGAAGTCGACATTGTCTGGTTGATAAGGGCGAGAACCTGTCGCGATAACAAATTTGTCTGCGCTGTAGTGTTCTTCAGTACCGTCGCTTTGCATTACAGATATGGTGTGGGTATCGATAAAACGTGCAGTACCGAAGACTAACGTGCATTGGTTGCGATCGTAGAAACCTTGGCGCAAGCGAGTCTGTTTGTCTATGACCGATTTAGCATGTCCCAGAATATTGGAAAATGTTGAGTGGATACTTTTGTTGTTCTGACAAAACAGAGGGTTACTGTTGAATTCAATTATACGGCTTACGGCATGACGCAGTGCTTTGGAAGGAATAGTCCCCCAGTGGGTACAACCACCACCAACGCTGCTCTCTTTTTCAATGATTGCAACGTTCAACCCTGCTTTGGTTAACCCCATCGCTGCCCCTTCTCCTCCGGGGCCACTACCAATTACGATTACATCAAAGTGGTTGGAGTGTGGCATAGATATCTTCCTTGTTATATTTGATTAACATTGCTTTAGCGAGATTTTAACTGATTCTGTTCTTGGGTACATGAAAAGGGCATCAGAGAGTCGGTGAGATCACGTCATGCTACTGAAAAAATAATATTTGGTATGTCGTATGTCTCCAAATGACGGTGCGGATATTGAAATGTTTTCTTTGAACGTATTTACTTTGATACGTGAACAAAGAGGTGTGTTTAGTGTCTTATATAACCAGAGTGCCTTATATAAGTAAGTGATTCGCGTTATATTGGATAGAGTATTAGACATGCCTGTTTAGGCTGTAAAAGAAGATGTTGATAAAGTATGAAACCAATGGGCATTCGCGCACAGCAAAAAGAAAAGACTCGTCGTAGCTTAATCGATGCGGCATTTAGCCAACTCAGTGCCGATCGTAGTTTTTCTAATCTAAGCTTGAGAGAAGTCGCTCGTGAGGCTGGAATAGCTCCGACTTCCTTTTATCGTCACTTCAAAGACATGGATGAGCTTGGCTTAACTATGGTTGATGAAGGTGGCTTATTATTGCGTCAGTTGATGCGTCAAGCTAGGCAACGCATAGTAAAAGAAGGCAGCGTGATTCGCACATCGGTTGAAACCTTTATGGAATTCATTGAAAGCAGTCCAAACGTATTCAGACTGTTATTGCGGGAGCGCTCAGGAACCTCATTTGAGTTTCGTGCCGCGGTAGCTCGTGAGATACAGCACTTCTCTGCTGAGTTAACCGAATATTTAATCACAACAGGAATGACAAGAGACGAAGCTTTTACTCAAGCGGAAGCCTCCGTCATCTTGGTTTTTAACTCAGGGGCAGAAGCATTAGATTTAGATCGACGTCAGCGAGATGAATTGGCTGAGCGTTTGATCATGCAATTGCGAATGATGGCCAAAGGAGCTTTTTGGTATCGTAAAGAACGTGAACGTAACCGATTAAAAGGCGGGATTGAATAATGTCGAATGAAAATAATACTGTAAACCGTGGTTCTGAAAGAAAGACACTCGTACTTGCTGTTGTAGCAGGTGTGTGTGGTGACGCACTGTTATCTTGGGTAACAATGAGCGAAGTGGGCTTCTCTATTTTCCCGCTGATTGCTTTAGTGTTGGCTGTACAAGCGCTATACCAAGAATACCTAACAAATCCAGTATCTGAAGATATTCCGTTAGTGGGTTTAGCTTGTTTCTTTGTAGGTGCATTTGGCCACTCGGCTTTTGTGAAAGCACAGCACCCTGATGCCGGGTCAAACTTCTTTGCGATTATCGTCGCGATGCTACTGCTCGCTTGGGTAGGTAAGAAGCTTGGCTTTATCGGTAAAACCGCTTAAACCAACGTATAAATAAAAAAACGAGCCAATTGGCTCGTTTTTTTGTATCTGCTGTTTAGCTTCAACGTTGACCTAGAGATCGAGGCTTACGCTTTACGCTCTAGGAATACACCAGCCTCCATGTGGTGCGTGTAAGGGAACTGGTCAAATAGAGCAAAACGAGTGATATCGTGCGTTTCGCTTAGAATATCTAGGTTCTCTTTCAATGTCTCAGGGTTACAAGAGATGTACATGATGCGCTCGTAACCTTGAACCATCTTACAAGTATCCACATCCATACCTGAACGTGGTGGATCAACAAAAATAGTGTTGCAGTTGTAGCTCTTCAGATCGATGTTTGCTTGTTGTAGGCGACGGAATTCACGCTTGCCTTCCATTGCTACGGTAAAGTCTTCTGCAGACATGCGGATGATCTGAACATTTTCAATCTTGTTCGCCGCGATGTTGTATTGCGCGGACTCTACTGACGGCTTCGCTAGTTCTGTTGCCAGTACACGTTCGAAGTTCTGTGCCAGTGCTAGTGAGAAGTTACCGTTACCACAGTAAAGCTCAAGCAAGTCGCCTTTGCTGTCTTGAGTGCAGTCGACAGCCCATTCCAACATTTTCTCTGCTACTTTGCCGTTTGGTTGAGTAAAGCTGTTTTCTACTTGCTGGTAGATGTAGCTATCACCATTCACATCTAGTTTTTCAATGACGTAGTCGCGATCCAGTACGATTTTCATCTTACGAGCACGGCCAATCAGGTTTAGATTAAAACCTTCATCGTTTAATTGCTGCTTAAGTGCTTTAGCATCTTGAATCCACTGTTCATCCAATTGACGGTGGTAAAGCAGTGATACCAAAATTTCACCACTTAAAGTCGAAAGGAAATCGACTTGGAAGAGCTTATGGCGCAGAGAATGGTTGTCTTTCATTGCATCCGTTAAGAGAGGCATTAGATCGTTGATCAGGCGGCTAGCCGCTGGGAACTGGTCTACGCGGTATTTTTCTTTAGTTTCTTGATTGAACATGACGTAATACATATCGTCACCTTCATGCCACACACGGAATTCAGCACGCATGCGGTAGTGTTGCTCTGGAGATTCATACACTTCCAGCTCAGGCACATTATATTCTGAGAACATTTCAGTAAGACGTTCAGTCTTTTCTACGAGTTGCTCTTGGTAGCGTTGCGGGTTTACTTCTAAATTCGCCATTGTTATGCCTTTTGCTGTCGTGCTTTTAAATCAAGAGCGCAGATTTTATTCAATCTCAGCACTATGTCCAGTGTTGTCCTAACAATGAGTAAAAGATCGTTCGTAAATAATAGCAATGTAATATCACTAAAGTTTTGTAGCACGGAAAATTTGAATATTGACTGGACAAAAGAAAGATAGCTTAATAACATCTTTGCAAGCTGGTGCTATCTAGATGTATAGATGGCTGAAAGGGAATCTGGTGGGAATCCAGAACTGACGCGCAGCGGTAAAAGAGAACGAGTATTCATAGACACTGCAAATAGCATTTTGTGGGAAGTCGAATATTAGGTAACCGAAAGGTTGTGCTCTTGAGTCCGAATACCTGCCAGCGGCCAAGCCACATAATGTGGTTTGGTAGGACTTTACGCGATTTAGGATCACAACATGAACAAATCCCTTTTAGCGGTTACTGTAGCATCGCTGCTTTCACCTATCTCCAATTTACAAGCACAAGAAGCATCTACTGACGAAACCATGGTCGTTACGGCTAACCGTTTTGAGCAAAGCACTCAAAGTACCACGCTACCTGTTGTAGTTGTTACTCGATCAGAGATTGAAGCGATTCAAGCTAATGATATTTACGAAGTACTACGTCGTTTACCTGGTATTCAGGTAGCGAGCAACGGTGGTTACGGACAAAAGCAGAGTGTTTTTGTTAGAGGTACTAACTCTGACCACATCTTAGTACTGATTGATGGCGTGAAAACAGCAAGTGCAACATCAGGAGGAGCAAATTTTGCTGCTATTCCACTAGTTGGTGTTCAGCGCATTGAGTTTGTGCGTGGTCCTCGAGCTGCAATTTATGGAGCCGATGCGATTGGTGGTGTAATTAATATTATTACAGACACATCAAGTTCAGAAGCAAAAGTTAGCGTAGGGTTTGGATCTGATTCATACAAAAAAGGCAGTGTGGCAGTGTCTGGTAATATTACAGACTCTACAAGTGGTTCTGTAGCTGTAAAGCGAGCAGAGACTGATGGGTTTTCTGTTCAAAACTCAGCAGGTGATCAAGACGCAGATGGACATGAAGTGACTGAGCTAGCGCTTGCGATAACTCATAAACTGAATGACGAGTTTAAGCTTAAGTTTAATTCTACTTACTCGGATGGTGAAACAGAGTACGATCCGAAAAATGCTAAAAAAGATCAGACACTTTACAGTGCAATAGGCCGTCTTAGTTATACTGGAGAAACGTTGTCGAGCAACTTTTCTTTAAGTAAAGCTCAAGATTCTAGTAAAGATTATTACTACAAAAGTACTTATCAAACGGATCACCAGGCCGTTGCTTTCACAAATTTATTCGCTGTGAACAATGAAGTTTCTATTGGTGCGGGCCTTGATTGGTCTAAAGATGACGTATCAGAGTCCTCAAAAGACTATGCCGAGAAATCTCGTACGAATAACTCGCTATATGTTAGTGGCTTTTATGACAACCAAACCGTACAAGCTGAATTAGCTTTACGCGGTGACGATAACCAACGCTATGGCAAGAATACTACATGGCAAGCGGGTTTAGGATATTGGCTAGCAGCTAATTATCGCGTGACGGCTAATGCTGGTACGGCATTTAAAGCACCGACATTTAATCAACTATATTGGCCGGGCTCAGGTGTACCAACACTGAAGCCTGAAGAGTCAAAAAACTATGAAGTCGCATTCGAAGCCCATCAATCATTAGTTGATTGGAGAGTGTCGGCTTACAAAAATGATATTAAAAACATGATAGTTGGATGGCCATCAAAAAACATTGGTGTCGCTGAAATTAAAGGCTTAGAGCTATCGGGAGAATTCGATACAGGAAGTTTCTCTCACCAAGTTAGCCTTGACTTTATGGACCCGACAGATAAAAGCGATGGGTCTCAACTTTTACGTAGAGCGAAACAAAATGCTAAGTGGAACGTGACGTATTTTGCGGACAACTGGCAGGCGGACTTGAGTTATTTATATCAAGGTAAACGTATGGATAGCGGCAATGTTGAGTTAGATGAGTACTCGCTAGTAGATATAGCTGCGAGCTACTTTGTGACGGATCATTTCACAATGAGAGGGCGTATTGCCAACCTTTTTGATAAAGATTACACGTTAGCTAAAGGGTATGAAACACAAGAAAGAAGTTTCTTTATAAACGCTGACTACCAGTTCTAATTAACAACTAAACCGCCTTCGGGCGGTTTTTTCTTATTGGATATATCAATGAAAAAGAAAGTCGTCATAAGTTGGTCGTCAGGAAAAGACTCTACCTTAGCGTTAGAGCGTCTACTTGAAAGCAACGAGTACGAAGTTGTTGCTCTCTATACTACACATGTTGGAGATGAAGTTCCTTTCCAAGTAACTCCTATTGAGGTAGTTGTAATGCAAGCTCGATTGATCGGTTTACCATTAATTATGATTGAGCTACCGGAAGTCTTCCCCAGTAATGAGGTTTACCAAAGTACGATTGTCTCGGTACTTAAAGATTCTGGCTTATCAATCGATGCGGTCGCGTTTGGAGACATGTTTTGCAATGGTATTGCTGATTACCGAAGAAGCTATATAGAACCTGCAGGTTGGGAGTGTGTGTTTCCTCTTATGGGGGAGAGTAGTCAGGCATTAGCTAATGAAATAGTCGACAGAGGAATCGAAACCTTTCTCGTCACGGTCGATAGCGATGCATTAGACATGAGCTATTGCGGGAAAGAATACACACTTGAGCTAATAGGCAGCTTACCGAGTCATATCGATCCATGTGGCGAAGATGGTGAGTTCCACACCTTAGTGACGTCAGCGCCATGCTTTAAAGGTAAGCTCAAGATAGAGCTAGAAAATGTAGAGCAAGGTGAGCGCTTTGTTCATCAACGTTATCAAGCTTGCATTATATAGAGTGAGGATTGGCGAAAACTAAGCGAAGGAGTATCATTGCAGCGAAACTTATTATAGGTAATCGTTGTGTCGGAAAGCATGCAAAAAAACATATTGATCTTTGATTCTGGAGTTGGCGGTCTGTCCGTATATAAAGAGATAAGCCAGTTACTACCGAATCATAACTATACTTATGTATTCGATAATGAGGCTTACCCATACGGTGAGCTCGATCAGCAAGTCCTTATCCACAGAGTTCAAAGCATCGTTGCCAGTTTTGTGGCTAGCCACACTATTGATATTGTGGTGATAGCCTGTAATACCGCAAGTACGATTGTGTTACCTACACTTCGAGCTAATAACCGAATCCCTATTGTCGGGGTTGTTCCGGCAATCAAGCCTGCATCCCTACTTGCCAATAAAGCCGTTGGTCTTATAGCAACACCCGCAACGATTACTCGTGAATACACACACGAGCTCATCAAAAACTTCTCTAGTAATAAAAGAGTTGAGCTTTTAGGTTCGACTCAGCTGGTGGATATGGCCGAAGATAAACTCAGAGGTGAGGCGATTAACCTTGAAGAGCTGCAGCAAATCCTTCAACCAATGATCAACACAATTGATGTGGCTGTTTTAGGGTGCACTCATTTTCCACTGATCAAATCAGAGATTCAGCAAGTGCTAGGTAAAAACGTGATGTTGATTGATTCAGGTAGGGCTATTGCTAAGCGGGTTCAAGATTTATTGGATTTAGAGAGCAGTACTGAAGAAGGGGGAGTGCGTGAGGCTTTTTGTAGTGCACTTCCTAAAAAAGAAAGTGCACTAAATAGTATGCTGAAGCAGTTAGGGTTTAGCTCAGCTCAGCTTCGTCCGTTTCTGGATGTTTAGGATCGTTTGCAACGCGTACTTTTAAAGTACGTTGCATGTAATCTTTATCGTTAAGTTCTGAAATAGCATGATTTACATCATTACTTGCCATAACAACAAATCCAAAACCTCTTCTTTTACCAGTACGTTTGTCTTTCATTAAACGTACAGCAAATACTTCACCATATTCAGAGAACAATTCACGTACATGTGATTCATTCGCTTTGTATGGAAGGTTACCCACATAAAGTGTTTTTGTTGAAGCCTTAGGTTCTGACTCTGATTTTGAGTTGGTGCTTGAAAAATTAACAACAAAAGCGGAAGCCAAGACACCAAGGATAAAGGTAATTGCAGGCGATATATCTACCTGAGAGAAAACAATGCCGCCCAATACAGCTAGCGCGACAATTAACAACATCGATTTTTTTGAGTTCATATCGGAATACTACATATTAATAAACGAAATATACGCATCTACCATTAACAAAATAGACACATGAATCTTACGTTCATGGCTTCCATTTTGCCAATGTATTGCTGTGATACGTCTCAAATGTTTAGTTTTTATTCGAAAAATGCGGATGTGGTGGCTTTTTAGGCGAACAAAACTTTTATTTTAAAAAGCTCTTGTGCTCTATATCGAACTCTCTATAATGCCGCATCACCGACAAGGAGTGAGACGAAAGTCACGCTGCGAAATCGGTAGAGAATAAGAGTTTGAAAATAACCCTTGACTCTCTAAGTGGTGCAGGTATAGTACGCACCCCTAGCGACTGAGATGTAAATCACAAAACGCTAGCGCTCTTTAACAATTTAAACCTATCAATCTGTGTGGGCACTCGTTGATGAATATCAAAACGTTATTGGTTCTTTTTCGAAAGAGCGTAATAACAGTTACTTCGGTAACAAACTTGATTTCAATGAACTGAGTGACCAATACAAAATTAAGTTTACTTAATTTTGGCACAGTCAATTCATTACCATTCTGTTGGAATGGTAATAGCTTTAAAATTACACTCTTTATTTATAAAGAATAGTTTTGAAGTCAGTATTCGTTGAGTCACAAAATCTTAAATTGAAGAGTTTGATCATGGCTCAGATTGAACGCTGGCGGCAGGCCTAACACATGCAAGTCGAGCGGAAACGACACTAACAATCCTTCGGGTGCGTTAATGGGCGTCGAGCGGCGGACGGGTGAGTAATGCCTAGGAAATTGCCTTGATGTGGGGGATAACCATTGGAAACGATGGCTAATACCGCATAATGCCTACGGGCCAAAGAGGGGGACCTTCGGGCCTCTCGCGTCAAGATATGCCTAGGTGGGATTAGCTAGTTGGTGAGGTAATGGCTCACCAAGGCGACGATCCCTAGCTGGTCTGAGAGGATGATCAGCCACACTGGAACTGAGACACGGTCCAGACTCCTACGGGAGGCAGCAGTGGGGAATATTGCACAATGGGCGCAAGCCTGATGCAGCCATGCCGCGTGTATGAAGAAGGCCTTCGGGTTGTAAAGTACTTTCAGTTGTGAGGAAGGGTGTGTAGTTAATAGCTGCGCATCTTGACGTTAGCAACAGAAGAAGCACCGGCTAACTCCGTGCCAGCAGCCGCGGTAATACGGAGGGTGCGAGCGTTAATCGGAATTACTGGGCGTAAAGCGCATGCAGGTGGTTCATTAAGTCAGATGTGAAAGCCCGGGGCTCAACCTCGGAACTGCATTTGAAACTGGTGAACTAGAGTGCTGTAGAGGGGGGTAGAATTTCAGGTGTAGCGGTGAAATGCGTAGAGATCTGAAGGAATACCAGTGGCGAAGGCGGCCCCCTGGACAGACACTGACACTCAGATGCGAAAGCGTGGGGAGCAAACAGGATTAGATACCCTGGTAGTCCACGCCGTAAACGATGTCTACTTGGAGGTTGTGGCCTTGAGCCGTGGCTTTCGGAGCTAACGCGTTAAGTAGACCGCCTGGGGAGTACGGTCGCAAGATTAAAACTCAAATGAATTGACGGGGGCCCGCACAAGCGGTGGAGCATGTGGTTTAATTCGATGCAACGCGAAGAACCTTACCTACTCTTGACATCCAGAGAAGCCAGCGGAGACGCAGGTGTGCCTTCGGGAGCTCTGAGACAGGTGCTGCATGGCTGTCGTCAGCTCGTGTTGTGAAATGTTGGGTTAAGTCCCGCAACGAGCGCAACCCTTATCCTTGTTTGCCAGCGAGTAATGTCGGGAACTCCAGGGAGACTGCCGGTGATAAACCGGAGGAAGGTGGGGACGACGTCAAGTCATCATGGCCCTTACGAGTAGGGCTACACACGTGCTACAATGGCGCATACAGAGGGCAGCAAGCTAGCGATAGTGAGCGAATCCCAAAAAGTGCGTCGTAGTCCGGATTGGAGTCTGCAACTCGACTCCATGAAGTCGGAATCGCTAGTAATCGTGAATCAGAATGTCACGGTGAATACGTTCCCGGGCCTTGTACACACCGCCCGTCACACCATGGGAGTGGGCTGCAAAAGAAGTGGGTAGTTTAACCTTTCGAGGAGGACGCTCACCACTTTGTGGTTCATGACTGGGGTGAAGTCGTAACAAGGTAGCCCTAGGGGAACCTGGGGCTGGATCACCTCCTTATACGAAGATAGTCACGATGAGTGTCCACACAGATTGATGGTTTAGATTTAGTTAAAGCCAGAGCTTTAATTAATAACGTAAGTTATTGATTAAAGCTTTTTGCTTTATGCTCTTTAACAATTTGGAAAGCTGACTGATTAACTGACTTACGAGTCATGTTAATCAAATTTAAAAGTTCTCAATGTTTATCTTTTATTAGATAAACACAACAAACACATTCAAGTGTCTTGTATTCGAATCAAACTAAGTTTGATTCACAATTGAGTCCGGCAAACAGTCATCAAGAATTAACCCTTCTTGATGACAACCAAAAACCTTGGTTAGTTGCCATACGCTTATTTGTCTTCACTTTTTAAAGTGAAAGCAAATAGAAACCCTTTCGGGTTGTATGGTTAAGTGACTAAGCGTACACGGTGGATGCCTTGGCAGTCAGAGGCGATGAAAGGCGTAATAACTTGCGATAAGCCCAGATTAGGTAGTAATAACCTTTTGAGTCTGGGATTCCTGAATGGGGAAACCCACTTGCATAAGCAAGTATCCTGTTGTGAATACATAGCAACAGGAGGCAAACCGGGGGAACTGAAACATCTAAGTACCCCGAGGAAGAGAAATCAACCGAGATTCCGAAAGTAGCGGCGAGCGAAATTGGATTAGCCCTTAAGCTTTTAATGAGACAGATGAAGGCTCTGGAAAGTGCCGCAATAAAGGGTGATAGCCCCGTAATCGACATCTCATAATCAGTGAAAACGAGTAGGGCGGGACACGTGATATCCTGTCTGAATATGGGGGGACCATCCTCCAAGGCTAAATACTACTGACTGACCGATAGTGAACCAGTACCGTGAGGGAAAGGCGAAAAGAACCCCTGTGAGGGGAGTGAAATAGAACCTGAAACCGTGTACGTACAAGCAGTAGGAGCACCTTCGTGGTGTGACTGCGTACCTTTTGTATAATGGGTCAGCGACTTAATTTTAGTAGCAAGGTTAACCGTTTAGGGGAGCCGTAGGGAAACCGAGTCTTAACTGGGCGTACAGTTGCTAGGATTAGACCCGAAACCAGGTGATCTAGCCATGGGCAGGTTGAAGGTTGAGTAACATCAACTGGAGGACCGAACCGACTAATGTTGAAAAATTAGCGGATGACTTGTGGCTAGGGGTGAAAGGCCAATCAAACCTGGAGATAGCTGGTTCTCCCCGAAAGCTATTTAGGTAGCGCCTCGGACGAATACTACTGGGGGTAGAGCACTGTTAAGGCTAGGGGGTCATCCCGACTTACCAACCCTTTGCAAACTCCGAATACCAGTAAGTACTATCCGGGAGACACACGGCGGGTGCTAACGTCCGTCGTGGAGAGGGAAACAACCCAGACCGCCAGCTAAGGTCCCAAAGTATAGCTAAGTGGGAAACGATGTGGGAAGGCTCAGACAGCCAGGATGTTGGCTTAGAAGCAGCCATCATTTAAAGAAAGCGTAATAGCTCACTGGTCGAGTCGGCCTGCGCGGAAGATGTAACGGGGCTAAGCTATACACCGAAGCTGCGGCTACGTACCTTAGGGTATGTGGGGTAGGGGAGCGTTCTGTAAGCCGTTGAAGGTGTGCTGTAAGGCATGCTGGAGGTATCAGAAGTGCGAATGCTGACATGAGTAACGATAAAGGGAGTGAAAAACTCCCTCGCCGGAAGACCAAGGGTTCCTGTCCAACGTTAATCGGGGCAGGGTAAGTCGACTCCTAAGGCGAGGCCGAAAGGCGTAGTCGATGGGAAACGGGTTAATATTCCCGTACTTCTTACAATTGCGATGGGGGGACGGAGAAGGCTAGGTGGGCCTGGCGACGGTTGTCCAGGTTCAAGTACGTAGGCGGAAAGTTTAGGTAAATCCGGACTTTCTTAACGCTGAGATACGATGTCGAGCTACTACGGTAGTGAAGTCATTGATGCCATGCTTCCAGGAAAAGCCTCTAAGCTTCAGATTGTAAGGAATCGTACCCCAAACCGACACAGGTGGTCGGGTAGAGAATACCAAGGCGCTTGAGAGAACTCGGGTGAAGGAACTAGGCAAAATGGTACCGTAACTTCGGGAGAAGGTACGCTCTTATCAGTGAAGTCCCTTGCGGATGGAGCAGACGAGAGTCGCAGATACCAGGTGGCTGCAACTGTTTATTAAAAACACAGCACTGTGCAAAATCGTAAGATGACGTATACGGTGTGACGCCTGCCCGGTGCCGGAAGGTTAATTGATGGGGTTAGACTTCGGTCGAAGCTCTTGATCGAAGCCCCGGTAAACGGCGGCCGTAACTATAACGGTCCTAAGGTAGCGAAATTCCTTGTCGGGTAAGTTCCGACCTGCACGAATGGCGTAATGATGGCCACGCTGTCTCCACCCGAGACTCAGTGAAATTGAAATCGCTGTGAAGATGCAGTGTACCCGCGGCTAGACGGAAAGACCCCGTGAACCTTTACTACAGCTTGGCACTGAACATTGAACCTACATGTGTAGGATAGGTGGGAGACTATGAAACCGCGTCGCTAGATGTGGTGGAGTCGTCCTTGAAATACCACCCTTGTAGTTTTGATGTTCTAACGTTGGTCCCTGAATCGGGATTACGGACAGTGCCTGGTGGGTAGTTTGACTGGGGCGGTCTCCTCCCAAAGAGTAACGGAGGAGCACGAAGGTGGGCTAAACACGGTTGGACATCGTGTGGTTAGTGCAATGGCATAAGCCCGCTTGACTGCGAGAATGACAATTCGAGCAGGTGCGAAAGCAGGTCATAGTGATCCGGTGGTTCTGAATGGAAGGGCCATCGCTCAACGGATAAAAGGTACTCCGGGGATAACAGGCTGATACCGCCCAAGAGTTCATATCGACGGCGGTGTTTGGCACCTCGATGTCGGCTCATCACATCCTGGGGCTGAAGTCGGTCCCAAGGGTATGGCTGTTCGCCATTTAAAGTGGTACGCGAGCTGGGTTTAGAACGTCGTGAGACAGTTCGGTCCCTATCTGCCGTGGGCGTTGGAAAATTGAAAGGGGCTGCTCCTAGTACGAGAGGACCGGAGTGGACGAACCTCTGGTGTTCGGGTTGTCATGCCAATGGCATTGCCCGGTAGCTAAGTTCGGAATCGATAACCGCTGAAAGCATCTAAGCGGGAAGCGAGCCTTGAGATGAGTTTTCCCTGGCACTATAAGTGTCCTAAAGGGTTGTCGTAGACTACGACGTTGATAGGCAGGGTGTGTAAGTGCTGCGAGGCATTGAGCTAACCTGTACTAATTGCCCGTGAGGCTTAACCATACAACACCCAAGGGGTTTTGTGGACTCAATAGAAAGACAGATCTTGAATGAGTTTGAAGAGATACTTTTAAATCAGTTTTCCGAATTATTAATTGTCGCTAATGCGTCAATTAAACAAAATTTGCTTGGCGACCATAGCATTGTGGACCCACCTGATTCCATGCCGAACTCAGAAGTGAAACACAATAGCGCCGATGGTAGTGTGGGGTTTCCCCATGTGAGAGTAGGACATCGCCAGGCTCCAAATTTATTTTCACTTTTTTAAAAGTGAAGACAAAAGTTCGACTTTGTCTATTAAATAGACAAGTCACCATAGGATTCTAAGTTTTCTTAGAGTTTTATGTTGACTTTCAAAGTGGAAAGCGTATTATACGCGTCCTGCTTAAGTGCTAAGGCACTGAAAGCGTTCTCTTTTTAGAGAACACGCTCTTTAACAATTTAAACCTATCAATCTGTGTGGGCACTCGTTGATGAATATCAAAACGTTATTACTTAGGTAATGACAGTTACTTCGGTAACACAATGATTTCAATGAACTGAGTGACCAATACGTTTAACTACTTGTAGTTATTCGGCACAGTCAATTCATTACCATTCTGTTGGAATGGTAATAGCTTTAAAATTACACTCTTTATTTATAAAGAATAGTTTTGAAGTCAGTATTCGTTGAGTCACAAAATCTTAAATTGAAGAGTTTGATCATGGCTCAGATTGAACGCTGGCGGCAGGCCTAACACATGCAAGTCGAGCGGAAACGACACTAACAATCCTTCGGGTGCGTTAATGGGCGTCGAGCGGCGGACGGGTGAGTAATGCCTAGGAAATTGCCTTGATGTGGGGGATAACCATTGGAAACGATGGCTAATACCGCATAATGCCTACGGGCCAAAGAGGGGGACCTTCGGGCCTCTCGCGTCAAGATATGCCTAGGTGGGATTAGCTAGTTGGTGAGGTAATGGCTCACCAAGGCGACGATCCCTAGCTGGTCTGAGAGGATGATCAGCCACACTGGAACTGAGACACGGTCCAGACTCCTACGGGAGGCAGCAGTGGGGAATATTGCACAATGGGCGCAAGCCTGATGCAGCCATGCCGCGTGTATGAAGAAGGCCTTCGGGTTGTAAAGTACTTTCAGTTGTGAGGAAGGGTGTGTAGTTAATAGCTGCGCATCTTGACGTTAGCAACAGAAGAAGCACCGGCTAACTCCGTGCCAGCAGCCGCGGTAATACGGAGGGTGCGAGCGTTAATCGGAATTACTGGGCGTAAAGCGCATGCAGGTGGTTCATTAAGTCAGATGTGAAAGCCCGGGGCTCAACCTCGGAACTGCATTTGAAACTGGTGAACTAGAGTGCTGTAGAGGGGGGTAGAATTTCAGGTGTAGCGGTGAAATGCGTAGAGATCTGAAGGAATACCAGTGGCGAAGGCGGCCCCCTGGACAGACACTGACACTCAGATGCGAAAGCGTGGGGAGCAAACAGGATTAGATACCCTGGTAGTCCACGCCGTAAACGATGTCTACTTGGAGGTTGTGGCCTTGAGCCGTGGCTTTCGGAGCTAACGCGTTAAGTAGACCGCCTGGGGAGTACGGTCGCAAGATTAAAACTCAAATGAATTGACGGGGGCCCGCACAAGCGGTGGAGCATGTGGTTTAATTCGATGCAACGCGAAGAACCTTACCTACTCTTGACATCCAGAGAAGCCAGCGGAGACGCAGGTGTGCCTTCGGGAGCTCTGAGACAGGTGCTGCATGGCTGTCGTCAGCTCGTGTTGTGAAATGTTGGGTTAAGTCCCGCAACGAGCGCAACCCTTATCCTTGTTTGCCAGCGAGTAATGTCGGGAACTCCAGGGAGACTGCCGGTGATAAACCGGAGGAAGGTGGGGACGACGTCAAGTCATCATGGCCCTTACGAGTAGGGCTACACACGTGCTACAATGGCGCATACAGAGGGCAGCAAGCTAGCGATAGTGAGCGAATCCCAAAAAGTGCGTCGTAGTCCGGATTGGAGTCTGCAACTCGACTCCATGAAGTCGGAATCGCTAGTAATCGTGAATCAGAATGTCACGGTGAATACGTTCCCGGGCCTTGTACACACCGCCCGTCACACCATGGGAGTGGGCTGCAAAAGAAGTGGGTAGTTTAACCTTTCGGGGAGGACGCTCACCACTTTGTGGTTCATGACTGGGGTGAAGTCGTAACAAGGTAGCCCTAGGGGAACCTGGGGCTGGATCACCTCCTTATACGAAGATAGTCACGATGAGTGTCCACACAGATTGATTAGGTTTAAAAAGTAAAAGAGATACTAGTGTCCCGTTCGTCTAGAGGCCTAGGACACCGCCCTTTCACGGCGGTAACAGGGGTTCGACTCCCCTACGGGATACCATCTTTAAGTATTCTCTTCTATCAGAGTATTTAGAAATGGTTCATTAGTTTGAATCAAGCTCTTTAACAATTTGGAAAGCTGACTGATTGATTTACTTACGAGTAATTCAATCAAATTTAAAAGTTCTCAATGTTTATCTGCTCTTAGTTAATAAGAACGGTATAGACACAACAAACACATTCAAGTGTCTTGTATTCGAATCAAACGTTAGTTTGATTCACAATTGAGTCCGGCAAACAGTTATCAAGAATTAACCCTTCTTGATGACAACCAAAAACCTTGGTTAGTTGCCATACACTTATTTGTCTTCACTTTTTAAAGTGAAAGCAAATAGAAACCCTTTCGGGTTGTATGGTTAAGTGACTAAGCGTACACGGTGGATGCCTTGGCAGTCAGAGGCGATGAAAGGCGTAATAACTTGCGATAAGCCCAGATTAGGTAGTAATAACCTTTTGAGTCTGGGATTCCTGAATGGGGAAACCCACTTACATAAGTAAGTATCCTGTTGTGAATACATAGCAACAGGAGGCAAACCGGGGGAACTGAAACATCTAAGTACCCCGAGGAAGAGAAATCAACCGAGATTCCGAAAGTAGCGGCGAGCGAAATTGGATTAGCCCTTAAGCTTTTAATGATGCAGGTGAAGGCTCTGGAAAGTGCCGCAATAAAGGGTGATAGCCCCGTAACCGACACATCATAATCAGTGAAAACGAGTAGGGCGGGACACGTGATATCCTGTCTGAATATGGGGGGACCATCCTCCAAGGCTAAATACTACTGACTGACCGATAGTGAACCAGTACCGTGAGGGAAAGGCGAAAAGAACCCCTGTGAGGGGAGTGAAATAGAACCTGAAACCGTGTACGTACAAGCAGTAGGAGCACCTTCGTGGTGTGACTGCGTACCTTTTGTATAATGGGTCAGCGACTTAATTTTAGTAGCAAGGTTAACCGTTTAGGGGAGCCGTAGGGAAACCGAGTCTTAACTGGGCGTACAGTTGCTAGGATTAGACCCGAAACCAGGTGATCTAGCCATGGGCAGGTTGAAGGTTGAGTAACATCAACTGGAGGACCGAACCGACTAATGTTGAAAAATTAGCGGATGACTTGTGGCTAGGGGTGAAAGGCCAATCAAACCTGGAGATAGCTGGTTCTCCCCGAAAGCTATTTAGGTAGCGCCTCGGACGAATACTACTGGGGGTAGAGCACTGTTAAGGCTAGGGGGTCATCCCGACTTACCAACCCTTTGCAAACTCCGAATACCAGTAAGTACTATCCGGGAGACACACGGCGGGTGCTAACGTCCGTCGTGGAGAGGGAAACAACCCAGACCGCCAGCTAAGGTCCCAAAGTATAGCTAAGTGGGAAACGATGTGGGAAGGCTCAGACAGCCAGGATGTTGGCTTAGAAGCAGCCATCATTTAAAGAAAGCGTAATAGCTCACTGGTCGAGTCGGCCTGCGCGGAAGATGTAACGGGGCTAAGCTATACACCGAAGCTGCGGCTACGTACCTTAGGGTATGTGGGGTAGGGGAGCGTTCTGTAAGCCGTTGAAGGTGGTCTGTAAGGGCTGCTGGAGGTATCAGAAGTGCGAATGCTGACATGAGTAACGATAAAGGGAGTGAAAAACTCCCTCGCCGGAAGACCAAGGGTTCCTGTCCAACGTTAATCGGGGCAGGGTAAGTCGACTCCTAAGGCGAGGCCGAAAGGCGTAGTCGATGGGAAACGGGTTAATATTCCCGTACTTCTTACAATTGCGATGGGGGGACGGAGAAGGCTAGGTGGGCCTGGCGACGGTTGTCCAGGTTCAAGTATGTAGGCGGGTGGTTTAGGTAAATCCGGACCACTACTAACGCTGAGATACGATGTCGAGCTACTACGGTAGTGAAGTCATTGATGCCATGCTTCCAGGAAAAGCCTCTAAGCTTCAGATTGTAAGGAATCGTACCCCAAACCGACACAGGTGGTCGGGTAGAGAATACCAAGGCGCTTGAGAGAACTCGGGTGAAGGAACTAGGCAAAATGGTACCGTAACTTCGGGAGAAGGTACGCTCTTATCAGTGAAGTCCCTTGCGGATGGAGCAGACGAGAGTCGCAGATACCAGGTGGCTGCAACTGTTTATTAAAAACACAGCACTGTGCAAAATCGTAAGATGACGTATACGGTGTGACGCCTGCCCGGTGCCGGAAGGTTAATTGATGGGGTTAGACTTCGGTCGAAGCTCTTGATCGAAGCCCCGGTAAACGGCGGCCGTAACTATAACGGTCCTAAGGTAGCGAAATTCCTTGTCGGGTAAGTTCCGACCTGCACGAATGGCGTAATGATGGCCACGCTGTCTCCACCCGAGACTCAGTGAAATTGAAATCGCTGTGAAGATGCAGTGTACCCGCGGCTAGACGGAAAGACCCCGTGAACCTTTACTACAGCTTGGCACTGAACATTGAACCTACATGTGTAGGATAGGTGGGAGACTATGAAATTGCGTCGCTAGATGTGATGGAGTCGTCCTTGAAATACCACCCTTGTAGTTTTGATGTTCTAACGTTGGTCCCTGAATCGGGATTACGGACAGTGCCTGGTGGGTAGTTTGACTGGGGCGGTCTCCTCCCAAAGAGTAACGGAGGAGCACGAAGGTGGGCTAAACACGGTTGGACATCGTGTGGTTAGTGCAATGGCATAAGCCCGCTTGACTGCGAGAATGACAATTCGAGCAGGTGCGAAAGCAGGTCATAGTGATCCGGTGGTTCTGAATGGAAGGGCCATCGCTCAACGGATAAAAGGTACTCCGGGGATAACAGGCTGATACCGCCCAAGAGTTCATATCGACGGCGGTGTTTGGCACCTCGATGTCGGCTCATCACATCCTGGGGCTGAAGTCGGTCCCAAGGGTATGGCTGTTCGCCATTTAAAGTGGTACGCGAGCTGGGTTTAGAACGTCGTGAGACAGTTCGGTCCCTATCTGCCGTGGGCGTTGGAAAATTGAAAGGGGCTGCTCCTAGTACGAGAGGACCGGAGTGGACGAACCTCTGGTGTTCGGGTTGTCATGCCAATGGCATTGCCCGGTAGCTAAGTTCGGAATCGATAACCGCTGAAAGCATCTAAGCGGGAAGCGAGCCTTGAGATGAGTTTTCCCTGGCACTATAAGTGTCCTAAAGGGTTGTCGTAGACTACGACGTTGATAGGCAGGGTGTGTAAGTGCTGCGAGGCATTGAGCTAACCTGTACTAATTGCCCGTGAGGCTTAACCATACAACACCCAAGGGGTTTTGTGGACTCAATAGAAAGACAGACCTTGAATGAGTTTGAAGAGATACTTTTAAATCAGTTTTCCGAATTATTAATTGTCGCTAATGCGTCAATTAAACAAAATTTGCTTGGCGACCATAGCATTGTGGACCCACCTGATTCCATGCCGAACTCAGAAGTGAAACACAATAGCGCCGATGGTAGTGTGGGGCTTCCCCATGTGAGAGTAGGACATCGCCAGGCTCCAAATTTATTTTCACTTTTTTAAAAGTGAAGACAAAAGTTCGACTTTGTCTATTAAATAGACAAGTCACCATAGGATTCTAAGTTTTCTTAGAGTTTTATGTTGACTTTCAAAGTGGAAAGCGTATTATACGCGTCCTGCTTAAGTGCTAAGGCACTGAAAGCGTTCTCTTTTTAGAGAACACGCTCTTTAACAATTTAAACCTATCAATCTGTGTGGGCACTCGTTGATGAATATCAAAGCGTTATTGGTTCTTTTTCGAAAGAACGTAATAACAGTTACTTCGGTAACAAACTTGATTTCAATGAACTGAGTGACCAATACGTTTAACTACTTGTAGTTATTCGGCACAGTCAATTCATTACCATTCTGTTGGAATGGTAATAGCTTTAAAATTACACTCTTTATTTATAAAGAATAGTTTTGAAGTC
Source organism: Vibrio syngnathi (assembly GCF_002119525.1). Taxonomy (NCBI): domain Bacteria; kingdom Pseudomonadati; phylum Pseudomonadota; class Gammaproteobacteria; order Vibrionales; family Vibrionaceae; genus Vibrio; species Vibrio syngnathi. The sequence continues at coordinate 148,803 of NZ_CP017916.1, forward strand.
AGTATTCGTTGAGTCACAAAATCTTAAATTGAAGAGTTTGATCATGGCTCAGATTGAACGCTGGCGGCAGGCCTAACACATGCAAGTCGAGCGGAAACGACACTAACAATCCTTCGGGTGCGTTAATGGGCGTCGAGCGGCGGACGGGTGAGTAATGCCTAGGAAATTGCCTTGATGTGGGGGATAACCATTGGAAACGATGGCTAATACCGCATAATGCCTACGGGCCAAAGAGGGGGACCTTCGGGCCTCTCGCGTCAAGATATGCCTAGGTGGGATTAGCTAGTTGGTGAGGTAATGGCTCACCAAGGCGACGATCCCTAGCTGGTCTGAGAGGATGATCAGCCACACTGGAACTGAGACACGGTCCAGACTCCTACGGGAGGCAGCAGTGGGGAATATTGCACAATGGGCGCAAGCCTGATGCAGCCATGCCGCGTGTATGAAGAAGGCCTTCGGGTTGTAAAGTACTTTCAGTTGTGAGGAAGGGTGTGTAGTTAATAGCTGCGCATCTTGACGTTAGCAACAGAAGAAGCACCGGCTAACTCCGTGCCAGCAGCCGCGGTAATACGGAGGGTGCGAGCGTTAATCGGAATTACTGGGCGTAAAGCGCATGCAGGTGGTTCATTAAGTCAGATGTGAAAGCCCGGGGCTCAACCTCGGAACTGCATTTGAAACTGGTGAACTAGAGTGCTGTAGAGGGGGGTAGAATTTCAGGTGTAGCGGTGAAATGCGTAGAGATCTGAAGGAATACCAGTGGCGAAGGCGGCCCCCTGGACAGACACTGACACTCAGATGCGAAAGCGTGGGGAGCAAACAGGATTAGATACCCTGGTAGTCCACGCCGTAAACGATGTCTACTTGGAGGTTGTGGCCTTGAGCCGTGGCTTTCGGAGCTAACGCGTTAAGTAGACCGCCTGGGGAGTACGGTCGCAAGATTAAAACTCAAATGAATTGACGGGGGCCCGCACAAGCGGTGGAGCATGTGGTTTAATTCGATGCAACGCGAAGAACCTTACCTACTCTTGACATCCAGAGAAGCCAGCGGAGACGCAGGTGTGCCTTCGGGAGCTCTGAGACAGGTGCTGCATGGCTGTCGTCAGCTCGTGTTGTGAAATGTTGGGTTAAGTCCCGCAACGAGCGCAACCCTTATCCTTGTTTGCCAGCGAGTAATGTCGGGAACTCCAGGGAGACTGCCGGTGATAAACCGGAGGAAGGTGGGGACGACGTCAAGTCATCATGGCCCTTACGAGTAGGGCTACACACGTGCTACAATGGCGCATACAGAGGGCAGCAAGCTAGCGATAGTGAGCGAATCCCAAAAAGTGCGTCGTAGTCCGGATTGGAGTCTGCAACTCGACTCCATGAAGTCGGAATCGCTAGTAATCGTGAATCAGAATGTCACGGTGAATACGTTCCCGGGCCTTGTACACACCGCCCGTCACACCATGGGAGTGGGCTGCAAAAGAAGTGGGTAGTTTAACCTTTCGGGGAGGACGCTCACCACTTTGTGGTTCATGACTGGGGTGAAGTCGTAACAAGGTAGCCCTAGGGGAACCTGGGGCTGGATCACCTCCTTATACGAAGATAGTCACGATGAGTGTCCACACAGATTGATGGTTTAGATTTAGTTAAAGCCAGAGCTTTAATTAATAACGTAAGTTATTGATTAAAGCTTTTTGCTTTATGCTCTTTAACAATTTGGAAAGCTGACTGATTAACTGACTTACGAGTCATGTTAATCAAATTTAAAAGTTCTCAATGTTTATCTGCTCTTATTTAATAAGAACGGTATAAACACAACAAACACATTCAAGTGTCTTGTATTCGAATCAAACTTAGTTTGATTCAAAATTGAGTCCGGCAAACAGTCATCAAGAATTAACCCTTCTTGATGACAACCAAAAACCTTGGTTAGTTGCCATACGCTTATTTGTCTTCACTTTTTAAAGTGAAAGCAAATAGAAACCCTTTCGGGTTGTATGGTTAAGTGACTAAGCGTACACGGTGGATGCCTTGGCAGTCAGAGGCGATGAAAGGCGTAATAACTTGCGATAAGCCCAGATTAGGTAGTAATAACCTTTTGAGTCTGGGATTCCTGAATGGGGAAACCCACTTGCATAAGCAAGTATCCTGTTGTGAATACATAGCAACAGGAGGCAAACCGGGGGAACTGAAACATCTAAGTACCCCGAGGAAGAGAAATCAACCGAGATTCCGAAAGTAGCGGCGAGCGAAATTGGATTAGCCCTTAAGCTTTTAATGATGCAGGTGAAGGCTCTGGAAAGTGCCGCAATAAAGGGTGATAGCCCCGTAACCGACACATCATAATCAGTGAAAACGAGTAGGGCGGGACACGTGATATCCTGTCTGAATATGGGGGGACCATCCTCCAAGGCTAAATACTACTGACTGACCGATAGTGAACCAGTACCGTGAGGGAAAGGCGAAAAGAACCCCTGTGAGGGGAGTGAAATAGAACCTGAAACCGTGTACGTACAAGCAGTAGGAGCACCTTCGTGGTGTGACTGCGTACCTTTTGTATAATGGGTCAGCGACTTAATTTTAGTAGCAAGGTTAACCGTTTAGGGGAGCCGTAGGGAAACCGAGTCTTAACTGGGCGTACAGTTGCTAGGATTAGACCCGAAACCAGGTGATCTAGCCATGGGCAGGTTGAAGGTTGAGTAACATCAACTGGAGGACCGAACCGACTAATGTTGAAAAATTAGCGGATGACTTGTGGCTAGGGGTGAAAGGCCAATCAAACCTGGAGATAGCTGGTTCTCCCCGAAAGCTATTTAGGTAGCGCCTCGGACGAATACTACTGGGGGTAGAGCACTGTTAAGGCTAGGGGGTCATCCCGACTTACCAACCCTTTGCAAACTCCGAATACCAGTAAGTACTATCCGGGAGACACACGGCGGGTGCTAACGTCCGTCGTGGAGAGGGAAACAACCCAGACCGCCAGCTAAGGTCCCAAAGTATAGCTAAGTGGGAAACGATGTGGGAAGGCTCAGACAGCCAGGATGTTGGCTTAGAAGCAGCCATCATTTAAAGAAAGCGTAATAGCTCACTGGTCGAGTCGGCCTGCGCGGAAGATGTAACGGGGCTAAGCTATACACCGAAGCTGCGGCTACGTACCTTAGGGTATGTGGGGTAGGGGAGCGTTCTGTAAGCCGTTGAAGGTGGTCTGTAAGGACTGCTGGAGGTATCAGAAGTGCGAATGCTGACATGAGTAACGATAAAGGGAGTGAAAAACTCCCTCGCCGGAAGACCAAGGGTTCCTGTCCAACGTTAATCGGGGCAGGGTAAGTCGACTCCTAAGGCGAGGCCGAAAGGCGTAGTCGATGGGAAACGGGTTAATATTCCCGTACTTCTTACAATTGCGATGGGGGGACGGAGAAGGCTAGGTGGGCCTGGCGACGGTTGTCCAGGTTCAAGTACGTAGGCGGAAAGTTTAGGTAAATCCGGACTTTCATTAACGCTGAGATACGATGTCGAGCTACTACGGTAGTGAAGTCATTGATGCCATGCTTCCAGGAAAAGCCTCTAAGCTTCAGATTGTAAGGAATCGTACCCCAAACCGACACAGGTGGTCGGGTAGAGAATACCAAGGCGCTTGAGAGAACTCGGGTGAAGGAACTAGGCAAAATGGTACCGTAACTTCGGGAGAAGGTACGCTCTTATCAGTGAAGTCCCTTGCGGATGGAGCAGACGAGAGTCGCAGATACCAGGTGGCTGCAACTGTTTATTAAAAACACAGCACTGTGCAAAATCGTAAGATGACGTATACGGTGTGACGCCTGCCCGGTGCCGGAAGGTTAATTGATGGGGTTAGACTTCGGTCGAAGCTCTTGATCGAAGCCCCGGTAAACGGCGGCCGTAACTATAACGGTCCTAAGGTAGCGAAATTCCTTGTCGGGTAAGTTCCGACCTGCACGAATGGCGTAATGATGGCCACGCTGTCTCCACCCGAGACTCAGTGAAATTGAAATCGCTGTGAAGATGCAGTGTACCCGCGGCTAGACGGAAAGACCCCGTGAACCTTTACTACAGCTTGGCACTGAACATTGAACCTACATGTGTAGGATAGGTGGGAGACTATGAAACCGCGTCGCTAGATGTGGTGGAGTCGTCCTTGAAATACCACCCTTGTAGTTTTGATGTTCTAACGTTGGTCCCTGAATCGGGATTACGGACAGTGCCTGGTGGGTAGTTTGACTGGGGCGGTCTCCTCCCAAAGAGTAACGGAGGAGCACGAAGGTGGGCTAAACACGGTTGGACATCGTGTGGTTAGTGCAATGGCATAAGCCCGCTTGACTGCGAGAATGACAATTCGAGCAGGTGCGAAAGCAGGTCATAGTGATCCGGTGGTTCTGAATGGAAGGGCCATCGCTCAACGGATAAAAGGTACTCCGGGGATAACAGGCTGATACCGCCCAAGAGTTCATATCGACGGCGGTGTTTGGCACCTCGATGTCGGCTCATCACATCCTGGGGCTGAAGTCGGTCCCAAGGGTATGGCTGTTCGCCATTTAAAGTGGTACGCGAGCTGGGTTTAGAACGTCGTGAGACAGTTCGGTCCCTATCTGCCGTGGGCGTTGGAAAATTGAAAGGGGCTGCTCCTAGTACGAGAGGACCGGAGTGGACGAACCTCTGGTGTTCGGGTTGTCATGCCAATGGCATTGCCCGGTAGCTAAGTTCGGAATCGATAACCGCTGAAAGCATCTAAGCGGGAAGCGAGCCTTGAGATGAGTTTTCCCTGGCACTATAAGTGTCCTAAAGGGTTGTCGTAGACTACGACGTTGATAGGCAGGGTGTGTAAGTGCTGCGAGGCATTGAGCTAACCTGTACTAATTGCCCGTGAGGCTTAACCATACAACACCCAAGGGGTTTTGTGGACTCAGAAGTACCAGACCTTGAATGCGTTTGAAGAGATACTTTTAAATCAGTTTTCCGAATTATTAATTGTCGCTAATGCGTCAATTAAACAAAATTTGCTTGGCGACCATAGCATTGTGGACCCACCTGATTCCATGCCGAACTCAGAAGTGAAACACAATAGCGCCGATGGTAGTGTGGGGTTTCCCCATGTGAGAGTAGGACATCGCCAGGTTTTAAATTAAATCTTTAGGTTGACCGACCTGGAGATATGGACGCTCACTTAGTGAGTTGACCACTGCGGAGTGGTAGTTCAGTTGGTTAGAATACCGGCCTGTCACGCCGGGGGTCGCGGGTTCGAGTCCCGTCCACTCCGCCACTTATTAGAAAAGCCCTGCTTGAAATAGCGGGCTTTTTTACATTTGAAGAAAAGTGTTTTGCCCTTCGGTCGAATGAATCCAACAAAGGGTTTGCCTGAAGTCCACAACCCCGTCCATTCCGCTACTTATTAGAAAGCCTAGTATGACGACTAGGCTTTCGTCGTTTCTGGGGTATGATACCAATCCGGAAAATTAACTGATCAGGTTTATCCAATCCCTTCTGCTCATTTTTGTGACACGATCTTTGCACTCAAGAAATTCATTCCAAGCGCGACAAACCTTGGAAACAATGTCGTTATAATTAGTGAAACTTTGATTCGCTAGATAATGTTGTCGCAACCAACTCCAAACTTGCTCTATAGGGTTAAGCTCTGGCGAGTAGGGAGGAAGCTTAATAGTACTGACGTTATTAAACTCTCTCGCAATATCATCGGTATGCCAGCCTGCACCATCCATTATAGCGACAGCATGACGTCCTTTTTCAGTAGCCTTAGATATCTGCTCTAAGTGATTTGTCATTATGTCCTTGTTAACCCAAGGAACCACTATATTCCTCTTTCAGGGCATACCGAACCAAACAAATAAGCGTATTCAAATTGCTGTTGTTTTACCACGCGAGGCCTCGTTCCACGAGTCGCCCAAAGACGTGTCGTTGTGTTCTGTTGGCCAAACCTAGCTTCGTCTTGAAACCAGACATCAACACTCTCTAGCCTAATATGGCCGGGGATCTTAAGGATCGTTTCTATTTTGAATTTTTTTAAAATCGTCTTGGATTTGCTGTGATTGTTTAGGGTGTTTGGAGCGAGAAGTTATCCAAGAGAAGCCCATGTGGTCGAGGAGATAATAGATAGAATTAGGGTGGTAGTATTTATCAAAGTTTTTCACGATGTAGTCATGTATATCGCTCCCGACAAGGCGCCCGCCTGAAGGGGACTCTGCTTCTTTCTTAATGAATGCACTGAGTTGTTTTCGTTGTTCTGCATTGAGGTATGCAGGTCTGCCTGTGCGAGGTTTTTCTTGAAGCCCTTCCAATCCTTCTTCAAGAAATACTTGAACCCATTTGTTTACACTAGTTCGACTGACTTTAAGGTATTTGGCAATTTGAGTGCGCGAGTGACCTTCTTTGAAGTGGGCTAGTGCTAGCAAGCGAACCTTCATTTGAATGGTTTTTTGTTGGCTTGCTAGCTTTTTAAAATCAGTATTATTAAGGCTATCCATGACGATTTTCTGTAAGAGTTCGACGGCCTTAATTAGATCACATTTTTACTTTAATTGGTATGACACGATCTTTGCACTCAAGAAATTCATTCCAAGCGCGACAAACCTTGGAAACAATGTCGTTATAATCCGTGAAACTTTGATTCACTAGATAATGTTGTCGCAACCAACTCCAAACTTGCTCTATAGGTTTAAGCTCTGGCGAGTAGGGAGGAAGCTTAATAGTACTGACGTTATTAAACTCTCTCGCAATATCATCGGTATGCCAGCCTGCACCATCCATTATAGCGACAGCATGACGCCCTTTTTCAGTAGCCTTAGATATCTGCTCTAAGTGATTTGTCATTATGTCCTTGTTAACCCAAGGAACCACTATATTCCTCTTTCAGGGCATACCGAACCAAACAAATAAGCGTATTCAAATTGCTGTTGTTTTACCACGCGAGGCCTCGTTCCACTAGTCGCCCAAAGACGTGTCGTTGTGTTCTGTTGGCCAAACCTAGCTTCGTCTTGAAACCAGACATCAACACTCTCTAGCCTAATATGGCCGGGGATCTTAAGGATCGTTTCTATTTTGAATTTTTTTAAAATCGTCTTGGATTTGCTGTGATTGTTTAGGGTGTTTGGAGCGAGAAGTTATCCAAGAGAAGCCCATGTGGTCGAGGAGATAATAGATAGAATTAGGGTGGTAGTATTTATCAAAGTTTTTCACGATGTAGTCATTTACATCACTCCCGACAAGGTTGGATGTCTAGCTCTTCAAGTGATGCGCTAGCTTTGGAATACCCACTTACCTCTAAGTCATTTATCTCGTAGATACAAAAACGCCTAGCGTTTGCTAGGCGTTGATAAATAGTGTTGTTAGTACATCTACTACAGTATTTGCTTAAGCACTCTGTCGGCTTTGACGCGAGTGATCTTACGAATCAACTTCTGAACTTCCATCGGGTAGCTCTCTACCTTATCTAACTGCTTATAAGTACAGATAAGTTGAGTGTGTTGAAGGATATTATCTACTTCAGCTTGGAACTTATCTGTTAGGTGATGGTAGTTGTCTTGGATAAAGATACCGTTCTCTAGATCCAGTTTCCATGCGCGCGGGTTTAGGTTATTGCCTGTTAGTAGCATGTAGCGCTTATCGACCCAAATCCCCTTTAGGTGGTAGCTATTGGAATCGTGTTGCCAAAGTCGAATTGATAGATTACGACTAGCAATATGAGCTTCATTAGCTTTAGCGAAACGGCGTAAGTTCAATTCGTAAAGGTAAGGCAGCCCACCAATCGTTTTAAACTCTTCTTCTGGTGGGATAAAGAAATCATTCGCTGTCTTATCGCCAACAACAATACTGACCTTTACGCCACGCTTAAGCGCTTTCTTTACTTCTTTAGCTAGGCTAGGTGGAAAGTTGAAGTAAGGTGTGCAGATAAATATTTCATCTTTAGCTTGAGCGACAAGTTGATTGATTCCCTGATTCAGACGGTTACGTCTTTTACCGATACCAACCAATGGTGTTACAGCAACTTGCTCTGCAGCAACGTCTTGTCCATCGAATTGATACTGAGATCTTGCTAGGGAAGCTCGAAACTGGCGAATCGCTGGTTTCAGCTCTTTGGTTGCAGGCTTGTTCTTATCTGCTAAGTCGTAAACAGCACTATCTGAGATCATCTGCTCCTGCACGTAGCTAAACATCGAGTCAGCAAGTGCTGAGTTGTTTAAAACATGGTAGCGGTCAAAGCGATAGCGGTCATGGTAGTTCAGGTAGATATTGTTAAGGCTTGCACCGCTGTATATCACACTGTCATCGACGATAAATCCCTTTAAGTGCAATACGCCAAAGACTTCTTTACCGCGGACAGGGATGCCATAGACAGGAACAGAGTACTGATATTTTTCTGCGAACTCTTTATACATTGCAGCATTGCCTTCAGAAGACTCTGCGCCTATCAATCCACGTTGCGCACGGTGCCAATCGACACACACGCTCACGTCTAATTCTGGATTCTTTTGCTTTGCTTCATATAAGGCAGTTAGGATCTCACGGCCAGCCTCATCATCTTCAAGATACAAAGCGACTAAACTAATACGAGTTGTTGCGCGAGATATCTCATCAAGTAGACGAGTTCGAAACTCTTGCGCTGATAGTAGTACTTCAAACTTGTCAGGATTCTGCGCTATGGTTGGCAACTGTATGAATGGATTCCTACTGGCAATCATATTGACTGTTTTACCTTAAAAATATGCAAAATTGCGAACCTTGAATTTTACCAAAGGGATAGACCCAAATACTAGATGATCGAGGCATTCTCTAACAATTTTGCTGATAATGCATAGGAATGAGATCTTTTCCGCTATTCGAATAGCGCTCGTACAAAACTCTTAGAGCATTAGGCAGATTTTTGGGGTCTATTTGTACGAATTGGTGGCGCGCGTAAAAATTGGTGAGATGAGCGTATGCAAAGCAGTAATCGTTTTCCGTTAGCGTGTGCTGTTCACAATAATCCATAAGTTGGGAACCTAATCGCTTACCACGATATTGTTTTGATATCGCCATACCGGTAAGTAAACGATTATCTTCAATGGTACGAAAACGCACGACACCACAAAGCTCGTTATCTAGTAATAACGAATAGATCAGTTCACTCTTGTTCGCTTTTCCCGTTGGATAATGTTCTTTATAGAAACGTTTAACTAGGGGAACCTTTACTGGGTCTAATTGAGTAATGATGACATTGTTCATTCAGTCACTGCGCCATTGGTTTATCTGCTGTAGAATGACCGCAGTGTAAGTTAATTGAATATCGCCATGCAATTCCATCTCAATGCTAGTTTAAAAAATGTTCATACTTTTTCCATCGATCAGACGTGTGATGCGTTGGTTGAAGTCACCACTACCGAAGAACTGATTTCGCTTTACAAAGACCCTAAATGGTCAGCTTTGCCTAAGTTAATACTGGGTAAGGGCAGTAATATGCTTTTTACTGAGCACTTCGCTGGTCTGGTCATTGTGAATAAATTAGCCGGGATTGAGCTGACCGAGACGGACAGTCATCACCTACTGCATGTTAATGGTGGGGAGGATTGGCCAAGCTTGGTTGAGTGGAGTGTCGATAAAGGGCAGGGTGGCCTAGAAAATCTAGCAATGATACCTGGCTGTTCAGGCTCAGCTCCGATACAGAATATTGGAGCGTATGGTGTTGAACTGCAAGATGTATGCGAGTATGTCGATATCCTGTGTCTGGATACTTATACAGTTAAGCGATTAAGCAAAGAAGAATGCCTCTTTGGTTACCGAGATTCAATTTTCAAACACGCCCTCTATGGTAAAGCGATCGTTGTTGCGATTGGTTTGACGTTGCCGAAAGAGTGGGAGCCATGCAATCACTATGGCCCGTTAAAAGGCCTAACAGCCGATACACTCTCTCCTCGCACTATATTTGATGAAGTATGCGCTATCCGTTCAAGTAAGCTGCCAGACCCTAGAGTCCAAGGCAATGCGGGCAGCTTCTTCAAAAACCCTGTGATCACCAAAGATCATTTTGATCGCTTGTTAGCGCTATATCCCAATATTGTCGGCTATGAGAGCAATGACATGATCAAAGTCGCAGCAGGCTGGCTGATTGATCAATGCCAGTTCAAAGGCGTGACAGAAGGGGGTGCTCAAGTTCACCCAAATCAAGCATTAGTTATCATCAATTATGATAAGGCTTCTGCTGTGGATATCCTTAAGCTTGCAGAGCGAGTGCGCCAATCTGTCTTGAATAAATTCGATATTCGATTGGAACATGAAGTGCGTTTTATGGGACGAGACCGCGAAACAAACCTAGATAAAGCTTTGGAGTCATTGGGATGAGAGAACACAGTACCAAGCTTGTACTATTGAGATGTCTTGCCGATGGTGAGTTTCATTCAGGTGAAGACCTAGGTGAAATGATTGGAGTATCACGAGCGGCTATCAGTAAGCACATTAAAGGTATTCAAGAGTGGGGTTTAGATATCTATCGAATTCAAGGTAAAGGTTATAAGCTAGCCAGTCGTTTAGATATGCTTGACCAAGAAAAGTTATCTGCAGTTAGTCACGATGCTTCTCTTGAACTCATTCCAATCATAGATTCAACAAACCAACATCTATTAGAGCGAACTAACACACTTGAATCGGGTTCTGTCTGTATTGCTGAATATCAAGCTGCGGGACGTGGACGTCGTGGACGAGAGTGGGTATCGCCATTCGGTGCAAACCTCTATCTTTCAATGTATTGGAGACTCGATGCCGGGATGGCTGCCGCAATGGGCTTGAGCCTTGTGGTTGGTGTAGCTGTTGTTGAAGCTTTGGAAGAGATGGGCGTAGAAGGTATAAAGCTCAAATGGCCGAACGACCTTTACCACAATGACAAGAAGCTTGCAGGTATCTTGGTAGAACTGTCAGGGCAGTCTGGTGGCGCTGCTCATATTGTGATTGGGTTGGGGCTAAACTTATCCATGGATCCTGCAACATCAGGTATTGGCCAACCTTGGACTTCTCTTAAAGAAGTGTGTGATGGAAAAGTCCCCGATCGTAACCAGTTAGCACAGACTCTGATCAATGCTTGGGATAAGTCCCTTGTCGATTATGAGCAGAAAGGGATGTCGAATTTTGTAGAACGTTGGAACCGCTTAGATAATTTCTTAGGTCGCAATGTTAGGTTGATCATTGGACCTAGAGAAATTGAAGGTGTTGTTCAAGGCATCGATGAACAAGGTGCTGTATTACTCAAAACTGAGAATGGTGTCGAGAGCTATATCGGTGGTGAGATATCGCTAAGAAAAGGCGACTAAGGCGTTACTATTTTCTTAGTAACACTTCTTCAACCATATGATCTGCGCCTTTACGTAGAATCAAGTGAGCCCTTTCTCGTGTCGGAAGGATATTTTGTTCTAGGTTCAAGCCATTAATTGAACTCCAGATACCTTCCGCTTTATCCAGTGCTGCTTGGTTCGATAATTTTGTGTAATGACTAAAGTAAGAGCCAGGTTTGGTAAACGCGCCATCGCGGAATTTCATAAAGCGATTGACGTACCACTCTTTGATTTGTTGGCTATCAGCGTCAACATAGAGTGAGAAATCAAGGAAGTCTGAAATAAACACGCGATGTGGCTCGTGTGGATCATTCATGCCTGTTTGTAAGACATTAAGTCCTTCAATAATAAGCACATCTGGTAGGTCGACGCACTTAACGTCATCAGTAATGTTGTACGTAAGGTGCGAGTACACGGGTGCCGTGACATTTCTCTTGCATGCTTTTACATCCGAAACAAAGTTCACTAAACGCTTAATGTCGTAAGACTCCGGAAAGCCTTTTTTGCTCATCAATCCTTTTTCTTCTAACACCTCATTTGGGTATAAGAAGCCATCGGTTGTCACTAGCTCAACTTTTGGGTGGTTCTCCCAGCGAGAAAGTAGGGCTTTAAGCAGTCGTGCTGTCGTACTTTTGCCAACAGCGACACTTCCAGCAATACCGATGATAAAAGGTGGTGCTTTCTCGTTTTTATCCAAGAATTGATGGAGTACTGAGTTCCTGTTCTGTCTGGCTGCCACATAGAGATTTAACAGACGAGAGAGAGGTAGGTAGATCTCTACGGCTTCCTCCATTGTGAGCTTTTCATTGATGCCTTGAAGCTCTTTTAAGTCGCTCTCAGAAAGTGTCATCGGAACTAAATTCCTTAGCTCAGACCAACGTTCGCGGTCAAATGACATAAATGGGCTCATATAAACTCTATAGTGGATAACAAAACAAGTGCATGGAAAATACATCAAGCGATAGATAAATAAAATATCTTCCTGTACTAGATGTGGGTTAAAGGCAGAAACCTTGAGCTAAATAGCCGTATATAGGAATTTGATAGGAGAATTTTTCACTTTTTTTCAATTTACTATTGCAAGGTGGAAAATCATTCAATAAAATGCGCCCCACTTGTGCCGACTTAGCTCAGTAGGTAGAGCAACTGACTTGTAATCAGTAGGTCACCAGTTCGATTCCGGTAGTCGGCACCACTTTCTCCCTTTCTTTAAGGTAAGCGAGAGAAAGCTCAAAATTTGGAGGGGTTCCCGAGTGGCCAAAGGGAGCAGACTGTAAATCTGCCGGCACTGCCTTCGATGGTTCGAATCCGTCTCCCTCCACCATATTCTAAAGGTTAAATAGCTCAAACAGAGTTACGTGTTGCGTGCATCGTATAATGGCTATTACCTCAGCCTTCCAAGCTGATGATGCGGGTTCGATTCCCGCTGCACGCTCCAACTCATTTTGTGTGCTGATATAGCTAAGTCGGTAGAGCGCACCCTTGGTAAGGGTGAGGCCCCCAGTTCGACTCTGGGTATTAGCACCAGTCTAAAGCTTCTTCTCCTTTAATAAAGAAAACCATTTTTTTTGGTTGCGTGGTCTTATTTTAAGCCACCTAATCCGTACCTAGAGGGACACCCCATGTCTAAAGAAAAATTTGAACGTACGAAACCGCACGTAAACGTTGGTACTATCGGCCACGTTGACCACGGTAAAACAACTCTAACTGCTGCTATCTGTACTACACTTGCAAAAGTGTACGGCGGTGTTGCTAAAGATTTCGCATCTATCGATAACGCTCCAGAAGAGCGCGAGCGCGGTATCACAATCGCAACTTCTCACGTTGAGTACGATACTCCTGAACGTCACTACGCACACGTAGACTGTCCTGGACACGCCGATTATGTTAAAAACATGATCACTGGTGCTGCTCAAATGGACGGCGGTATCCTAGTTGTTGCTGCTACAGATGGCCCTATGCCACAAACTCGTGAGCACATCCTACTTGGTCGTCAAGTTGGTATCCCTTACATCATCGTATTCATGAACAAATGTGACATGGTTGATGACGAAGAGCTACTTGAGCTAGTAGAAATGGAAGTTCGTGAACTTCTTTCTGAGTACGAGTACCCAGGAGACGACCTTCCAGTAATTCAAGGTTCTGCACTTGGCGCTCTAAACGGCGAAAAGCAGTGGGAAGACAAGATCGTTGAGCTTGCAGAAGCACTAGATTCTTACATTCCACTTCCAGAGCGTGCTGTTGATCTACCGTTCCTACTTCCTATTGAAGATGTATTCTCAATCCAAGGTCGTGGTACTGTAGTTACTGGTCGTATCGAGCGCGGTATCCTACGCGTTGGTGACGAAGTAGAAATCGTTGGTATCAAAGAGACTACTCTTACTACTTGTACTGGTGTTGAAATGTTCCGTAAACTGCTTGACGAAGGTCGTGCAGGTGAGAACGTTGGTGCACTTCTACGTGGTACTAAGCGTGATGACGTTGAACGTGGCCAAGTACTTTCTGCTAAAGGTTCAATCAACCCACATACTAAGTTTGAGTCTGAAGTATACGTACTTTCTAAAGACGAAGGCGGCCGTCACACTCCTTTCTTCAAAGGTTACCGTCCACAGTTCTACTTCCGTACAACTGACGTAACAGGCGATATCACTCTACCTGAAGGCGTAGAAATGGTAATGCCAGGTGACAACGTTCAAATGACTGTTGAGCTAATCGCTCCAATCGCAATGGACGAAGGTCTACGTTTCGCAATCCGCGAAGGTGGCCGTACAGTTGGTGCTGGTGTTGTAGCTAAAATCTTTGCATAAGATTTGACGAACCACTAGTAAAAAGGGCATCATTTGATGCCCTTTTTCTGCGCTGAAAAAAGAGTTGAGTGTTTTGACATCAATTTTAGCTCTTAGCAAAGAATTAAACGGTCTTTTTAACTAAAATGACTGTTAGATGTGTTGTTTTGCAACGCAAAGGAATGTGCCCTGCAACAGCGGGGTTATTGTCGTCTATATTTAAGACTTATCACAGGTTGGTTTTATGAAAGCAAACGCTGAAACTCCTGATAGCTCAGGTGCAGCAGATACAATGAAGTGGGTAGTCGCTTTTGTACTGTTGGCTGCTGCTGTTGTGGGTAATTACCTGTATGGTGAATTGTCTGTTGTAATTCGCGCTGCAGGTGTAGTTGTGCTGATTGCTGCCGCACTAGGCGTTGCAGCAACAACAACTAAAGGTAAAGCTGCGATCGATTTTGCAAAAGAATCTCGTATGGAGATTCGTAAAGTTGTTTGGCCTACTCGCCAAGAAACTATGCAAACTACATTGATCGTTTTAGCTGTATGTATTGTTATGTCTCTAGTGCTTTGGGGAATTGACGGCATTATGGTCCGTTTAGTTTCTCTAGCGACTGGGGTGTAGAGGGTTCTGATTCATGAGTGAAGCTCCAAAAAAACGTTGGTATGTAGTTCAAGCCTTTTCTGGCTATGAAGGTCGTGTATCTCAATCGTTACGCGAACATATTAAAATGCACGACATGGAAGAATTCTTTGGTGACGTTTTAGTACCTACTGAAGAAGTAGTGGAAATGCGTGCAGGTCAACGCCGTAAAAGCGAACGTAAGTTCTTCCCTGGCTACGTATTAGTGCAAATGATCATGAATGATGAATCATGGCACTTAGTACGCAGCATTCCTCGTGTTATGGGCTTCATTGGTGGTACCTCTGATCGTCCTGCACCAATCACTGACAAAGAAGCTGATGCTATCTTGAACCGTCTAGAGAAAGCGAGCGAGTCTCCACGTCCTAAGACAATGTTCGAAGCGGGTGAAGTGGTTCGTGTGAACGATGGTCCATTTGCTGACTTTAACGGTACTGTTGAAGAAGTGGATTACGAGAAGAGCCGCATTAAGGTATCTGTATCGATCTTTGGTCGTGCAACACCTGTTGAGCTTGAATTTGGTCAGGTTGAGAAACTAGACTAAGACTCGGTTAGTTTGAGTAAGCTGTTGATAACTATTTAACAAGCTGTTCAAAATGAAAGAGTATAAAAAATCACCTTTTTAGGGTTGTTAAAGGCGCGAATTATGATTATAATTTCGCGCCTTTTTACTTCTATCGAAGTAAGAAAGAGTTAATTGAAATTAAGGGGAGCTTGCCTTACGGCTAGCGCATGTACCCAAAAATTAGGAAATATCATGGCTAAGAAAGTTGAAGCTTATATCAAACTGCAAGTTGCAGCTGGTATGGCAAACCCAAGTCCACCGGTTGGTCCTGCTCTAGGTCAACACGGCGTGAACATCATGGAATTCTGTAAAGCGTTCAACGCAAAAACAGAATCTGTTGAGAAAGGTCTACCTACTCCAGTAGTAATTACTGTTTACAACGACCGTTCTTTCACGTTCGTAACTAAGACTCCACCTGCTGCTGTTCTTCTTAAGAAAGCTGCTGGCGTTAAGTCTGGTTCAGGTCGTCCAAACACTGAGAAAGTTGGTACTGTAACTGACGCTCAAGTTCAGGAAATCGCAGAAACTAAAGCTGCTGATATGACTGGTGCTGACATCGAAGCAATGAAGCGTTCTATTGCTGGTACTGCTCGTTCAATGGGCCTAGTGGTAGAGGGATAAGATCATGGCAAAACTTACTAAGCGTATGCGCGTAATCCGCGACAAAGTTGAAGTAACTAAAGAATACGAAATCAACGAAGCTGTTGCTCTTCTTAAAGAACTAGCTACTGCTAAATTCGTTGAGTCTGTAGATGTTGCTGTTAACCTAGGCATCGATGCTCGTAAATCTGACCAAAACGTACGTGGCGCAACTGTGCTACCTCACGGTACTGGCCGTGACATCCGCGTTGCTGTGTTCACTCAAGGTGCAAACGCAGAAGCAGCTAAAGCAGCTGGCGCAGATATCGTTGGTATGGAAGATCTTGCTGAGCAAGTGAAAAAAGGCGAAATGAACTTCGACGTTGTTGTTGCTTCTCCTGATGCAATGCGTGTTGTTGGTCAACTAGGTACAATCCTAGGTCCACGCGGCCTTATGCCAAACCCTAAAGTTGGTACTGTAACTCCTAACGTTGCTGAAGCGGTTAAGAACGCTAAAGCTGGTCAGGTTCGTTACCGTAACGACAAGAACGGTATCATCCACACTACTATCGGCAAAGCGTCTTTCGAAGCTAACCAGCTTCAAGAGAACCTAGAAGCACTTCTAGTGGCTCTTAAGAAAGCTAAGCCTTCTTCAGCGAAAGGTACTTTCCTGAAGAAAGTAAGCATCTCTACTACGATGGGTGCTGGTGTTACTGTTGATCAAGCTAGTCTTGACACTCAAGCAAACTAATTTGCTTTGGCGCAGATTTAGTGTATACTTCTGCGCCTAATATTTGTGGTTGGGTGATTTTTGAAGCAATTCAGGTCATCCGTCCCAAGACCGTAGGTGCTGTACTCTTCGGAGATATGGCTTAATAAAACCTACGTAGGCGATGTTGTGGTTTGAAGTGAATTTATTCATTTTTAAATAACATCGTAAACGCTCATTACATTTTGTATGAGTGCTGTAATCACAACCAGAGGTTAATCCAAATGGCTTTAAATCTTCAAGACAAAAAAGCAATTGTTGCTGAAGTCAACGAAGCTGCCAGTGGTGCACTTTCTGCAGTTGTAGCTGATTCTCGTGGCGTTACTGTTGGCGCAATGACTTCTCTACGTAAACAAGCTCGCGAAGCGGGTGTTTACATGAGAGTTGTTCGTAACACACTAGCACGCCGTGCGATTCAGGGTACAGACTACGAGTGTCTAACTGACACTTTCACTGGTCCAACTCTGATCGCATTCTCTAATGAGCACCCAGGTGCTGCAGCGCGTCTTTTCAAAGACTTCGCTAAAGAGAATAAAGATTTCGAGATCAAAGCTGCTGCATTTGAAGGCGCAGTTACTGATGCTGAAGTACTAGCGACACTACCAACTTACGACGAAGCTATCGCACGCCTAATGATGTGCATGAAAGAAGCTTCTGCTGGCAAGCTGGTTCGTACTATCGCTGCTGTTCGCGACCAAAAAGAAGAAGCTGCGGCTTAAGCCTTGCTTTTCACTGGTTGCTATTTAAACTTATTGTTGACTTAAAAGAGAATTGTTATGTCTATTACTAACGAGCAAATCCTAGACGCAGTTGCAGAAATGTCTGTAATGCAAGTTGTTGAGCTTATCGAAGCTATGGAAGAGAAATTCGGTGTTACTGCTGCTGCTGCAGTTGTAGCTGGTGGTGCTTCTGCTGAAGCTGCTGCTGAGCAAACTGAATTCGACGTAATCCTAACTGCTGCTGGCGCTAACAAAGTACAAGTTATCAAAGCTGTACGTGGCGCAACTGGCCTAGGTCTTAAAGAAGCTAAAGGTCTTGTAGACTCAGCTCCTGCAGCGCTTAAAGAAGGCGTTGACAAAGCTGAAGCTGAAGCTCTTAAAGCACAGCTAGAAGAAGCTGGCGCTTCTGTTGAAGTTAAGTAATTATTACTTAATTTCCTAGCCGCAAGGCTAATGGCTGGTGGTTTATTAACCACCGGCCTTTTTGCGCTGTAGGGCTATGACGAAATTTCCGCTGTTTAACCGTCATAATCCGAGCAAAAAAACAGTCATTTTTTCGAAATGATTGTTCACTACAGTAAACAGCTGTTTGTCACCGCCCCCTCTTGAAGAGTGTTTTGGGTGGTTTGGGTCACTTATCAGCGAGCTGAGGAACCCCATGGTTTACTCTTATACCGAGAAAAAGCGCATCCGTAAGGATTTTGGTACTCGTCCACAAGTTTTGGACATTCCATACCTGTTATCGATCCAGCTTGATTCTTTCGATAAATTCATCGAACAGGATCCAGAAGGTCAATACGGTCTTGAAGCTGCTTTCCGTTCTGTATTTCCAATTCAGAGCTACAACGGCAATTCTGAGCTGCAATACGTTAGCTACCGTCTTGGTGAGCCAGTTTTTGACGTTAAAGAATGTCAAATCCGCGGTGTTACTTACTCAAAGCCACTACGCGTAAAACTACGTCTAGTTATCTTTGATCGAGATGCACCAGCAGGTACTGTAAAAGACATTAAAGAACAAGAAGTCTACATGGGCGAAATTCCGCTTATGACAGACAATGGTACTTTCGTAATTAATGGTACCGAGAGAGTTATCGTATCCCAGCTGCACCGAAGCCCAGGCGTGTTCTTCGACAGTGATAAGGGTAAGACCCACTCATCAGGTAAAGTTCTTTATAACGCACGTGTAATTCCTTACCGTGGCTCATGGTTAGACTTTGAGTTCGATCCTAAGGATAACTTATTCGTACGTATCGACCGTCGTCGTAAGCTACCAGCATCGATTATTCTTCGTGCACTTGGTAAATCGACTGAAGAGATCCTAGATCTGTTCTTCGACAAGGTGAACTTCGAAGTTAAAGACCAAACTCTACTTATGGAGTTGGTTCCTGATCGTCTACGTGGTGAAACTGCGTCATTCGACATCGAATCAAACGGTAAGACTTACGTTGAGACTGGTCGTCGTGTAACTGCTCGCCATATCCGTCAACTTGAAAAAGATGGCGTTGAGCACATCGAAGTACCAGTAGAGTACATCGTTGAAAAGATTGCTGCGAAAGATTACATCAACGAAGCAACTGGCGAGATCATCGTTGGCGCAAACCAAGAGATTAGCCTAGAAGCACTTGCTAACCTGTCTCAAGCAGGTCACAAGACTCTAGAAGTGCTGTTCACGAATGACCTAGACCATGGTCCATTCATGTCAGACACTCTACGTGCGGATAGCACAGTAGATCGCATCTCTGCATTGGTAGAAATCTACCGCATGATGCGCCCTGGCGAGCCACCAACGAAAGAAGCTGCAGAATCATTGTTCGAAAGCCTATTCTTCTCTGAAGATCGTTACGACCTATCAACTGTAGGCCGTATGAAATTCAACAGCTCTATCGAGCGTGAAGAAGAAGAAGAGCGCGGTACTCTGGATGAATCAGACATCATCGAAGTGATGAAGAAACTGATTGGTATCCGTAACGGTATTGGTGAAGTGGACGATATCGACCACCTTGGCAACCGTCGTATCCGTTCTGTAGGTGAAATGGCAGAAAACCAATTCCGTGTTGGTCTAGTTCGTGTAGAACGTGCCGTTAAAGAACGTCTAAGCCTTGGTGACCTTGATGCAATCATGCCTCAAGATCTTATCAACGCTAAGCCGATCTCTGCTGCAGTTAAAGAATTCTTTGGCTCTTCACAGCTTTCACAGTTTATGGACCAAAACAACCCATTGTCAGAAGTTACGCACAAGCGTCGTATCTCTGCTTTAGGTCCTGGTGGTCTTACTCGTGAGCGCGCAGGCTTCGAAGTACGTGACGTTCACGTAACTCACTACGGTCGTCTATGTCCGATCGAAACGCCTGAAGGTCCAAACATCGGTCTAATTAACTCGCTATCTGCGTTTGCACGTTGTAACGATTACGGTTTCCTAGAAACTCCGTACCGTCGTGTAGTAGATGGTGTAGTAACAGAAGAAGTTGATTACCTGTCTGCAATCCAGGAAGGTCAATTCGTAATCGCGCAAGCAAATACCATTCTTACTGAAGAAGGTACTTTTGCAGATGAGCTAATCACAGCTCGTCAAAAAGGTGAATCTGGTCTTCACCCACGCGATCACGTTGACTACATGGACGTTGCGACAAACCAAGTAGTATCTATCGCTGCTTCGCTTATCCCGTTCCTAGAACACGATGATGCGAACCGTGCATTGATGGGTGCCAACATGCAACGTCAAGCTGTACCAACACTTAGAGCTGATAAGCCTCTAGTAGGTACGGGTATCGAACGTAACATCGCAGTTGACTCTGGTGTTACAGCGGTTGCTAAACGTGGTGGTCAAGTTCAGTCTGTTGACGCTTCTCGTATCGTAGTTAAGGTTAACGAAGATGAATTGGTACCTGGCGAAGCTGGTATCGATATCTACAACCTGACTAAGTACACGCGTTCGAACCAAAACACATGTATTAACCAACGTCCAACTGTACTTCCTGGTGAACCAGTTGCACGCGGCGATGTTCTTGCTGACGGTCCTTCAACAGACCTTGGTGAACTAGCTCTTGGCCAAAACATGCGTATCGCATTCATGCCTTGGAACGGTTACAACTTCGAAGACTCGATCTTAGTATCTGAGCGCGTAGTTCAAGAAGACCGTTTCACGACAATCCACATTCAAGAACTATCTTGTGTGGCTCGTGATACTAAGCTGGGTTCTGAAGAGATCACAGCTGATATTCCAAACGTAGGTGAGTCTGCTCTGTCTAAACTAGACGAGTCAGGTATCGTTTACATTGGTGCTGAAGTGAAGGGTGGCGACATCCTAGTTGGTAAAGTAACCCCTAAAGGTGAAACTCAACTGACTCCTGAAGAGAAGCTACTACGTGCTATCTTCGGTGAGAAAGCATCTGATGTTAAAGATACTTCTCTACGTGTACCAAACTCTGTTTCGGGTACTATCATCGATGTACAAGTCTTCACTCGCGATGGCGTAGAGAAAGACAAACGTGCACTTGAAATCGAACAGATGCAGCTTAAAGAAGCTAAGAAAGATCTAACTGAAGAGTTCCAAATTCTTGAGGGCGGCCTTCTTAACCGTGTTAAAGCTGTACTTCTGTCTGGTGGTTACTCTGAAGCTAAGCTTGATACGATCGGTCGTAAGCAATGGCTAGAGCAAGTTCTAGAAGACGATGCGCTACAAACACAGCTTGAGCAACTTGCTGAGCAGTGGGATGAGCTAAAAGCAGACTTCGATAAGAAGTTTGAAACTAAGCGTCGTAAAATCACTCAAGGTGATGATCTAGCGCCTGGCGTTCTTAAGATTGTTAAAGTTTACCTAGCGGTTAAACGTCGTATCCAGCCTGGTGATAAGATGGCCGGTCGTCACGGTAACAAAGGTGTAATCTCTAAGATTAACCCTGTTGAAGACATGCCATACGATGAGAAAGGTCAGCCTGTAGACATCGTACTTAACCCGCTGGGTGTACCATCGCGTATGAACATCGGTCAGATCCTAGAAGTTCACTTAGGTTTGGCTGCGAAAGGTATCGGTGACAAGATCAACCAAATGGTTAAGGAACAACAAGAACTGCATAAGTTCCGTGAGTTCCTACAGAAGGTTTATGATCTTGGTGATACTCGTCAGAAAGTTGATATTGCTGAACTGTCTGATGATCAAGTTCGTACACTGATCAAGAACCTACGTGGCGGTCTACCGATTGCTACTCCTGTGTTCGACGGTGCTTCTGAGTCTCTAATCAAAGAACTACTTAAACTGGGTGATCTGCCAGAATCTGGTCAGCTTAAACTGTTTGATGGTCGTACTGGTGATTCGTTTGAGCGTCCTGTAACTGTTGGTTACATGTACATGCTGAAACTGAACCACTTGGTTGATGACAAGATGCATGCTCGTTCAACTGGTTCTTACAGCCTAGTAACTCAGCAACCACTTGGTGGTAAAGCTCAGTTCGGTGGTCAGCGTTTCGGTGAGATGGAAGTATGGGCACTAGAAGCATACGGTGCTGCATATACTCTACAAGAAATGCTAACAGTTAAGTCGGATGACGTTAACGGCCGTACTAAGATGTACAAGAACATCGTAGATGGTAACCATAGCATGGAACCTGGCATGCCAGAGTCGTTCAACGTACTGTTGAAAGAGATTCGCTCGCTAGGTATCAACATCGAGCTAGAAGACGAAGAGTAATCCCTCTTTTTCATAAAGAAGATTGGATTACTTGGTAAAGGGGGCTCACTTTAGTCGGTGAGCTCCTTTAACTCCTTACAGGAGCTGAACGTGAAAGACTTATTAAACTTTCTAAAAGCACAGCATAAGACCGAAGAATTTGATGCAATCAAAATCGGTCTATCTTCACCAGACACGATCCGTTCGTGGTCTTTTGGTGAAGTTAAAAAGCCAGAAACAATTAACTATCGTACGTTCAAACCTGAACGTGATGGTCTGTTCTGTGCACGTATTTTTGGTCCAGTTAAAGACTACGAATGTCTTTGTGGCAAATACAAGCGCCTGAAGCACCGTGGTGTTATCTGTGAGAAGTGTGGCGTTGAAGTTACACAAACTAAAGTTCGTCGTGACCGTATGGGCCACATCGAGCTTGCTTCACCAGTTGCTCACATCTGGTTCCTAAAATCACTACCGTCTCGTATCGGTCTACTAATGGATATCCCTCTGCGTGATATCGAACGTGTTCTTTACTTCGAAATGTACGTAGTAACTGAACCGGGTATGACTGATCTAGAAAAATCTCAGATGCTTACTGAAGAAGAGTATCTGGATCGTCTAGAAGAGTGGGGTGACGAATTCACTGCTAAGATGGGTGCTGAAGCGATCAAAGATCTGCTTTCAACAATGGACCTTCATCAAGAAGTGGAAGAAATGCGCGAAGAGTTGGAAACAACTAACTCTGAAACTAAGCGTAAGAAAGTTACTAAGCGTTTGAAGCTAGTTGAAGCGTTCATTTCGTCAGGCAACAAGCCTGAGTGGATGATCCTAACTGTACTTCCAGTGCTACCGCCAGATCTGCGTCCTCTAGTACCACTAGATGGCGGTCGTTTTGCGACATCTGATCTGAACGACCTTTACCGTCGTGTGATCAACCGTAACAACCGTTTGAAGCGTCTTCTAGAGCTAGCGGCTCCAGACATCATCGTACGTAACGAAAAACGTATGCTGCAAGAGTCTGTTGATGCCCTTCTAGATAACGGTCGTCGCGGTCGTGCGATCACGGGTTCTAACAAGCGTCCTCTGAAATCTCTTGCTGATATGATCAAGGGTAAACAAGGTCGTTTCCGTCAGAACCTTCTAGGTAAACGTGTAGACTACTCTGGCCGTTCTGTAATCACAGTTGGTCCATACCTTCGTCTACATCAGTGTGGTCTTCCTAAGAAGATGGCACTTGAGCTATTTAAGCCGTTCATCTACAGCAAGCTAGAAACTCGTGGCATGGCTACGACAATCAAAGCTGCTAAGAAAATGGTAGAGCGCGAAGAAGCGATCGTTTGGGATATTCTAGACGAAGTGATCCGTGAACACCCAGTACTGCTTAACCGTGCACCTACACTTCACCGTCTAGGTATCCAAGCGTTTGAACCAGTACTAATCGAAGGTAAAGCGATTCAGCTTCACCCACTAGTGTGTGCGGCATACAACGCCGACTTCGATGGTGACCAAATGGCTGTACACGTGCCTCTAACTCTAGAAGCACAGCTTGAAGCTCGTACCCTAATGATGTCGACGAATAACATTCTGTCGCCAGCATCTGGTGATCCAATCATCGTACCTTCTCAGGACGTTGTATTGGGTCTTTACTACATGACACGTGACAAGATCAACGTGAAAGGTGAAGGTATGTACCTTGCTGGCCCTGCTGAGGCTGAAAAGGCATACCGTACTAAGACTGCTGAGCTACACGCTCGCGTTAAAGTACGTATCACTGAAACAGTAGTAGACGAAGACGGCAATAGCACAACGAATACTGGCCTAGTAGATACGACTGTAGGTCGTGCAATGCTATGGCAGATCGTTCCAGCTGGCCTTCCGTACAGCATCGTTAACCAAAAGTTAGGTAAGAAGCAGATCTCTACTCTTCTTAACGAGTGTTACCGTAAGCTTGGTCTAAAAGATACAGTAGTATTTGCTGACCAAATCATGTACGCAGGTTTCGCATACGCGGCACTTTCTGGTGTTTCTGTAGGTATCAACGATATGGTTGTTCCTCAAGCGAAATACGATGAAATTGAATCTGCTGAAGAAGAAGTTCGTGAAATCCAAGAGCAATTCCAATCTGGTCTTGTTACTGCGGGTGAGCGTTACAACAAAGTTATCGATATCTGGGCATCTACGAATGACCGCGTTGCGAAAGCAATGATGGATAACCTATCTTCTGAAACAGTTATTAACCGTGATGGCGAAGAAGAACAGCAAGAATCGTTCAACAGTATCTACATGATGGCCGACTCGGGCGCACGTGGTTCTGCAGCTCAGATTCGTCAGCTAGCAGGTATGCGTGGTCTGATGGCGCGTCCAGATGGTTCAATCATCGAAACGCCGATCACAGCGAACTTTAAAGAAGGTCTAAACGTCCTTCAGTACTTTATCTCAACGCACGGTGCTCGTAAGGGTCTTGCGGATACAGCACTGAAAACAGCAAACTCGGGTTACCTAACTCGTCGTCTAGTAGACGTTGCTCAAGACGTTGTAGTACACGAACATGATTGTGGCACGCATGAAGGTATCGACATGATGCCTCACATCGAAGGTGGTGACGTTAAAGTTGCACTTTCTGAGCTTGCTCTTGGTCGTGTAGTAGCTGAAGACGTTCTTAAGCCTGGTACTGAAGATGTACTGATTCCACGTAATACTCTGATTGATGAGAAGTGGTGTCAAATCATGGAAGACAACTCTGTAGACAGCATGAAAGTGCGCTCAGTTGTTACCTGTGATGCAGACTTCGGTTGTTGTGCACAGTGTTACGGTCGTGACCTAGCACGTGGTCACCTAGTGAACCAAGGTGAAGCAGTTGGTGTTATCGCTGCACAATCTATCGGTGAACCGGGTACACAGCTAACGATGCGTACGTTCCACATCGGTGGTGCGGCATCTACTGCAGCAGCAGAGAACAGCATCCAAGCTAAGACAACTGGTACTGTGAAACTTCACAATGCTAAGTTCGTAGTGAACAAAGATAAGAAACTGGTTATCACTTCTCGTGCATCTGAGATGACGATTATTGATGAATTCGGCCGTACGAAAGAGAAGCACAAACTTCCTTACGGTTCGATGCTAACCAAAGGCGACAACGCAGCAGTTACTGCTGGTGAAGTTGTAGCTAACTGGGAAGCGCATACTATGCCAATCATCACTGAAGTGGCAGGTCGTATCCAATTCGTAGATATGATCGATGGTATTACAGTTTCTCGTAACACTGACGATCTAACGGGTCTTTCTTCAAGTGAAGTGACAGACGCAGCAGCTCGCCCAGCAGCAGGTAAAGATATGCGTCCAGCTATCAAACTTGTTGATGAGCAAGGTAACGACGTAATGATCCCTGGTACTGATATGCCAGCTCACTACTTCCTACCAGGCAAAGCGATTGTAAACATCGAAGATGGCGCTGAAGTTGGCATTGGTGACACACTATCTCGTATCCCTCAAAAATCGAGCGGAAACAAAGATATCACCGGTGGTCTACCACGCGTAGCTGACCTATTCGAAGCTCGTAAGCCTAAAGAGCCTGCGATCCTTGCTGAGCACACAGGTACTGTGTCTTTCGGTAAAGAAACGAAAGGTAAGCGTCGTCTAGTAATCACTCGTGAAGGCGGTGACGCTTACGAAGAGATGATTCCTAAGCATCGTCAATTGAACGTGTTCGAAGGTGAGAAGATTGAACGTGGTGATGTAATCGCCGACGGTCCTGAAACTCCACACGATATCTTGCGTCTACGTGGTATCCACGCAGTAACTCAGTACATCGCGAACGAAGTTCAAGAAGTTTACCGCTTACAAGGCGTAAAGATTAACGATAAGCACATCGAGACTATCGTTCGTCAAATGCTACGTAAGTGTACAATCACTCATTCTGGTGACTCTCCGTTCCTACCTGGCGAACAAGTTGAGTACCACAATGTTAAGATTGCTAACCGTAAGCTAGAAGCTGAAGGTAAAGAACTAGTACGTTTCGAACGTGATCTACTAGGTATTACTAAAGCATCTCTTGCAACTGAGTCATTCATCTCAGCTGCATCGTTCCAAGAAACGACTCGCGTACTAACAGAAGCTGCGGTTTCTGGTAAGCGTGATGACCTTCGCGGTCTGAAAGAGAACGTAATTGTTGGTCGTCTGATCCCAGCTGGTACTGGTTTCGCATACCACCAAGAGCGTCAAAAGCAACGTGAAGAAGAGCAAGAAGGTCCTTCAGCTGAACAAGCTACTGACAATCTAGCAGCACTTCTAAACGCTGGTTTCTCTTCAGAAGAGTAAGCTCTACGAGTAGTTTCTAAGAGATAAGAAAAAGGCACCTTCGGGTGCCTTTTTTGTATCTGTCGTTTGGCTTAAATCGGATTAATCTTGCAGGGGCAGACTTGTATCTTTGATACAAGTTTCAAGTGAGTTATGTGTTTCATTTCTGGAATGGAGTTAATGACGTTACTGTCTCTACGGATTTATATAGAGAACCGTAAGCTGGGTGTGTAGGTTGCTGAGGTGCAGGAATGTGTGCGGATAGATAGCGAAAAGAGAGTATCAATGTGTTGAATACTATCAAGCTCTAGGCTTCTGGAGGCTGATGATGCTTGTGATTTTTAGACAAAACAAAAAGCTTGCACAGAGGCAAGCTTAGAAGATGTTAAGCCATTACGCTCCTGGTGGAACCGCTAGGCTGTCGGCAATTTGTTGTATCAGTTGGTCTTCAACCGCAAACCTAGCCTCAAGAATCTCACCTACTAGTGATAGCTCACTATCAAAGCTTTCTAATGTATCGCTTGCTTTAATGGCAGCATATTTATCGGTGAAGTTGAGTAGTGGATCTGTGGTAAGAACGATATGACCATAAGATTGGTTAATTTCGTCTGTTGCTTTGAAGCCAGTGGACTGCCATTTGTCCATCACCATGTCATAGATTTTGAAATGACCTTCGGAGATGTAATCAACAAGATGTTGGCTGAATTTTTGGAGCTCTTCTGGAGAAGGCAGTTCGGTGATTGCCGTTGCTTTCGACGATGAAGGCTGTAGAGCGGCAAGCTTACAATACTCAACGATTAGAGACTGTCGAGTTTCGAGCCAATGATCGATGACCTCATTAGAGCCACCCCATTGTTCTTGTATTTGTTTGAATTTATTTAGCATGACCATGTCCTCATGATCTGATCACAACCTTGTGATCAAGTAATTGCCTAAGCAAGGTCCGTTTTATTGGTAGCTACTAAAAGTAATAGCTTGAAATATTCTCTGCTACAACTCTAGTATGAAATTAGATTGCCAGTAAAATGAACGAACTGCAAGCAATGAGGCATAGGGATGTTAAAAAAAAGTGATAACAAAATGACAGATCAAGCTTATTGGTGCGTCGTTTCTGGTAGTGATATTTGGGTTAATAATGATCAGTTTCCTTTTGGCTCTGCTGAAGAGCTAGGACTGAGTGTTGAGCATGCAATCTGTATTGGTCAGCATCAAGGTCGTAAGGTGTATTGGCTCAACGATTGCGATGTGGAGATTGAACTGAGCATGGTCAGCTTAAGAGATTTGCTTCACTGGCCTGAATCGAGTTTTCTGATCGCAAGCAAAGCTATCCAGTATGGGCACATGACACAAAGTATGCGTTTTTGTCCTCAGTGCGGCGGTCGTAATCATCTCAATCATAATCAGGTGGCGATGCAATGTGGCGACTGCCGAACGCTTCATTATCCTCGTATCTTCCCGTGCATCATTGTTGCTGTACGAAACGACAACAAGATATTACTTGCGCAGCACCCAAGGCATAAAACGGGTATGTACACCGTAATAGCGGGCTTCCTCGAGGTCGGAGAAACCCTAGAGCGGTGTGTGGCGCGCGAAGTCAAAGAAGAAACGGGGATCGATGTGAGTAATATCCGTTACTTTGGTAGCCAGCCATGGGCGTTTCCATCGAGTATGATGATGGCCTTTCTTGCTGATTATGCTGGTGGAACACTCAAACCTGATTACAGTGAACTGTCGGATGCTCAATGGTTTGACGTAACAAGCCTGCCTGATGTAGCTCCAGTCGGAACGATTGCGAGACAATTGATTGAGAATACAGTCGATGAGGTGAGGAAAGACGGCGTCGCGGAGTAGGAACTAGAACATTAAATTACCTGTGATAGTATTTGGCCTATGGGTGGTCAAATGCTAAAAAAAAACCCTCCACAAGTGGAGGGGGTAAGTAAGATGTCGTTATGAGATGCTGAGTAGTGACTACTCAGTTGTTATAATTGTAATTTTCGCTAGCAAACAAATTTTTAACATGCTCCTGTAATTGGGTGCAAATTAAGCATGGATTTAAAAGTTAATAACTTGATCTAGGTTGCAAAGCACACAGCTTTTACCCTTCAATCAGTGTTAGAATACTTGCCATCAAAACTAGACAAGATTGAATTGGAATTTAACGGAATGACCGAATTAAAAAACGATCGCTATTTACGCGCACTTTTAAAACAGCCTGTTGATTACACACCGGTATGGATGATGCGCCAAGCTGGCCGCTATCTTCCAGAGTACAAAGCAACGCGCGCTGAAGCGGGCGATTTCATGTCTTTGTGCAAAAACGCTGAACTAGCATCAGAAGTAACACTTCAACCTTTACGTCGTTTCCCGCTTGATGCGGCAATCTTGTTCTCAGACATCCTAACTATCCCTGATGCAATGGGCTTAGGCTTGTATTTTGAAACAGGTGAAGGTCCTAAGTTTGAACGTCCTATCACGTGTAAAGCTGACGTAGAGAAGATTGGTTTACCAGATCCTGAAGGCGAGCTTCAATACGTAATGAATGCCGTTCGTCAGATCCGTAAAGATCTGAAAGGCGAAGTGCCACTGATTGGTTTCTCTGGTAGCCCTTGGACACTGGCAACTTATATGGTTGAAGGCAGCAGCTCGAAGGCGTTTACTAAGATCAAGAAGATGATGTACGCAGAGCCACAAACGCTGCATTTACTTCTAGATAAGCTGGCTGACACCGTTATTGAATACCTGAACGCGCAAATTAAAGCGGGTGCACAATCAGTAATGGTATTTGATACATGGGGTGGTGTACTGACTCCGCGTGACTACAACCTGTTCTCACTGCAATACATGCACAAAATCGTTGATGGCTTAATCCGTGAAAACGAAGGTCGCCGTGTACCGGTTACTCTGTTCACTAAGAACGGTGGCATGTGGCTAGAATCTATCGCAGCGACTGGCTGTGATGCAGTTGGCCTCGACTGGACAATCAATATTGCTGATGCAAAAGCACGTATTGGCGATAAAGTGGCTCTACAAGGCAACATGGATCCATCAGTACTTTACGCACAACCTGAGCGTATTCGTGAAGAAGTCGGCACTATCCTTGAAGGTTTTGGTGACGGCGGTACTGGCCACGTATTTAACCTTGGCCATGGTATTCACCTAGATGTGCCACCAGAAAATGCTGGTGTATTTGTGGACGCAGTTCACGACCTATCTAAGCCATACCATAAGTAATTCAGTCTGTGTTTTTAGAAAAAGCGCTGTCGAGAAATCGGCAGCGCTTTTTTATTATCTGTTTATCTGTACCCAATATCGGCTTAATCGTCGTTGATGTGCAGCTAATTAGGTATTTGGATCATGGTAGGCCAAATGCTCTGATACGTGCTTTCTGATATAGGGAATAACTTCACGCTCGAACCATGGGTTTTTGTTGAGCCAGATATTATTACGTGGTGAAGGGTGGGGAAGTGGCAAAAATTCTGGAGCCCAAGCCTGCCAGTTACGTACCGTTTCAGTGAGTGTGCTGGTGGCTTTATCTTTTAGATAATAGTTTTGCGCATACTGACCAATCAGCAAGGTCATTTGGATGTTGGGCAGTGATTGCAGTACTTTTTGGTGCCATAGCGCAGCGCACTCCTTTCGAGGCGGTAGATCGCCACTTTTTCCCTTTCCTGGATAGCAAAAGCCCATCGGGACAATCGCGACTTTTTGTTCGTCATAAAACGTATCGCTATCCATCTCTAGCCATTCTCTCAATCGCTCGCCACTGGCGTCGTTCCAAGGGATAGATGATTCATGAACCTTGATACCGGGTGCTTGGCCTATGATTAACAAGCGCGCGTTTGGGTGTGCCTGAATCACTGGGTTTGCACCGTGTGATAAATGAGGTTCACAAGCGGTGCATTGTCGTATCTCGGTGAGCAGTGATGAGAACATTAGTAGCCTTTATCAAAATCAATGGTGTTATTCAGTGTAAAACCATCTCGCCATTGTTGGTAATTATTGGCGAAGATCTCCACGACCTGTCTTGGCTCACTGAGAGCCGCAATGTGTGGTGTGATGGTCACTTGCGGCAACGTCCAAAACGGATGTTCTTGTGTGAGAGGTTCGCATTCAAAGACATCTAAGAAAGCGTGTTCAACCCATTTATTCTTAATTGCAAGCAGTAACGCTTTATTGTCTATGCTTTCCCCGCGACCCACATTAAACAGCAATACGTTAGAGCAGTAGCTTAAGGTGGTTTGATTGAGTAGTTGGTAGGTCTCATCCGTTGATGGCAGGGTGTTCACTACAATATCCGCTTGCTTTAGGGCAGCTTCTAATTCATTAATGTGGAAAGAGTCTTTGAAGGTTTCTTGCTTTGATGGGATACCTGTCCGGTTGACACCTATAGTGTGAATACCAAAAGCAGCAGCGGTTTTCGCTAAATGGCTGCCAATTGACCCTGTTCCCAAAATCACCATGGTTTTGTCGGTTAGGCTGGTATAAAGCTGCGGCTGCCAGTTTCGCTGTTGTTGTTGCTGGTGGTAATGAGTGAAGTGCCTAAAGTGGCTGATTGTGTAACCCAATACGTATTCGGCAATAGCAGGACCGAAGATGCCTTTGACGTTGGTCAATGTGTAGTCCTGACGCAAATTCGGTTGGGTTAATTTGTTGATTCCTGCATAGGTACTTTGCATCCAGTCTAGATTTTTAAACTCATTAAGTCGCTCCGTTATTAAAGGAGGAGCTGCTAGTACGATCTCAGCTAATTCGGGGTTTTGAGTGATTTCGAGGTCAGGTAACCCTTGGTTTATAATCAGTTGCGTATAGGTATCGTCATGCTCGGTAAGAATATAGAGCTTATTCGTGAAATTGTTCATCGGCTTACCTTTTCCCCCCAGGGTTTATCAAGTACACTTTCGCTGTCTTTTTCTGCAATTATTGAGTGACTATGCTTCAGAATCCACTGCAGGTTCGTCTTGAAAAGTTAGAACCTTGGCAACAAATTACTTTTATGGCGTGTCTATGTGAGCGTATGTATCCTAACTATGCCATGTTTTGTGAGAATACAGAATTTGCGGAAGCTCGAATCTACCGTGATGTTTTGGATAGCATTTGGGAAATCCTAACCGTTAAAACGGCAAAGGTGAACTTTGAGCGTCAACTTGAGAAAGTAGAAGAGCTATTCCCTAGCGCAGATGATTTTGATTTCTATGGTGTTTACCCTGCAATGGACGCATGCCAAGGCTTAGCAACATTAATCCATGGTCTACTTGATCGTGAGCATATGTTGGAAGCGGTAATTAAAGTGAGTCAACAATCGGTGAAGACGGTTGCTGAGCTTGAGTTTGCTCAAGGCGCTGAAGAAGTGACGAACGAAAACCAGAAAGAAAACGAAGCGGTATGTGAAGAGTGGGACGTTCAGTGGGCTATTTTCCGACCTCTACGTGAAACGACTGAGCGTGACCTAGAGTTGATCAAAGATCTACGCCACGAGCTGCGTGAAGACCCAGTGAGCAACATTGGCGTTGCGTTATAACAGATGTTGAGTTGTAGCGAATAGAATAAAAAAACAAAGGCTCCTAGGGAGCCTTTGTTGTATCTGACGGTATCAAATTGAGATTAAGCGTCTTTCTTGTCTTCTTTTTGAACCTTGCTTTCATCCGCTGACTTTGAGTCTGAGGTGTCGTTGTCTGCTAGAGTCTTTTCCTCTAGATCGTCCTCTTCATCGCGGTTTTCGATAACACCGTGTGTCTCTTTCCACGTTTCCCAGCGTTGGAACGCTAGCTCTTGCATGTCTGTGGTTTTATCTGCTTCGTCGACGATCTCTTCACCAACTAAGTGCTCAAATATGTCTTCAAGGGTGATGATGCCCTGAATTGTGCCGTACTCGTCCACAACCAAAGAAAGTTGCAGGCGGTTTGCCATCATTTGGTCAAAGGCCTTAGCCAAACCCATGTTGTTTAGTAATACGTGGATAGGGCGCATCACTTCACCCAGAGCCTTCTCACCACAACCCGCTTGCTGCAATCTAAACAGCTCCAGACGGTGAACAAAACCAATGATATTGTCAGTTTGTTCGCTGTAGACCAATGGACGTGAGAACGGCGTATCTTTGTGTTGTTCTAGGAATACATTGACGCTCATTTCGGCATCGACGCGGAATACAACAGGGCGCGGTGTCATCACTTGCGTCACGGGTACATCTTGAATACCTAGTAGGTTGCTCAGGATTTTTGATTCGCCTTCTGCAAACTCACCGCTCTCTTTTGCCAAAATAGCCATCGCAGATAGCTCATCACGCATTTTTGGTGCTTGGTGTCCGCGAGCTAGACGCTTGGTAATTTGCTCTGAGAACCAAACAAATGGTGTTAGGAAGAAGACCATCCAACGAAGCACATTTGATGATGCTGGAGCAAGTTGACGCCAGTATGTCGCGCCAATGGTTTTTGGAACAATCTCAGACAAAACCAAAATACCCAAAGTCAGTACGGCAGAGAATACACCTAACCATTGGCTACCAAAAACGACAGCCGCTTGTGCACCTGCCGTCGCAGCACCGATGGTGTGCGCGATGGTGTTGAGCGTTAAAATTGACGCGAGCGGGCGGTCAATGTCTGTTTTCAGTTTGTCTAATGACTCTGCTGCAGGGTGCCCATTTTGTTTTAGTTGAGCAATGTAGCTCGGACTAATACTCAAAAGTACAGCTTCCAAAACAGAACAAATGAAAGAAACTCCAATAGCAATGGAGACGTAAATAGTTAGCAGCAGCATGTTTGCCCTTAAATTAATTTGTACGCTTTAGCAGCGATTTAGCGTGGATTATAGAGAATAAGTAGTGGCTAGGTCATCATTAATTTTGCTCTCAGCCCCTTTTAAACAAGGGCTTGCCACTGAAATTCAGTAACAATTTGTGAGTGATTACTCATATTATGGCTAAAACTACGGCATTAGAGCTAAAGATCGACGACAAACCTTTGCCAGATGGGGCATTTATGTTTTAGAGTGAATCGAATTCAAAAATACAAAGAAGGGAAACCTAAAATGAACAAGACTCAATTAATCGACTTTATTGCTGAAAAAGCGGACCTTTCTAAAGCACAAGCTAAAGCTGCTCTAGAAGCGACTCTTGACGGTGTTACAGATGCTCTTAAAGATGGCGATCAAGTTCAGCTAATTGGTTTTGGTACTTTTAAAGTAAACCACCGTGCAGCTCGCACTGGTCGTAACCCAAAAACTGGTGACGAGATCCAAATCGCTGCTGCAAATGTTCCAGCATTTGTTGCAGGTAAAGCGCTGAAAGATTCAGTGAAATAATCTAAACTGTACCGAGGTAGTCGTATTCCACCTCGGTACAGGTTTTTATGAAAAAAGCATTTCTTCTCGTTTCACTATTATCTACATTTCTCATTGGCTGTTCATCAACCAGCCCTCGCAAAAACCTAGAGCAATTTGAAACTCACACCGGCGGCCAAGTCATGGGCGACGCGACAAGTTTCTACTGGGTTACAAACAAGCTAACACAGCCTCATACTTCAGCTGACTACGTCACTGTAGGCGATTACGGCTGGTACCAAACGGACTATGCTTGGTCGGAAGGTATACTTCGTGAATTTATTCGTGAAGGTGAGCAACGTAATTCTTCTAATGAGCTGGTTCCGTATAGTGTCCATGTGCGTTTTAATAAGTCAGGCGAAGCTGTATATCAGCAGTATCGTATTGATAGTAAAATTTTGCCTATCCAAGTTAAGCAACTTGAAAGCTACCAGAAAGAAGCCAAGTCGGTTTTAGAAACTACGATGAAGCAGCATGACGAAGGGCTCAGACTGGTTCAGGGTTACTGGAATGGTCGTTCTTTTGAAACATGTGCTGCTGGTGGTGAGTTTGATCGCTTTGAATTTAATCAGACCTTGCCAAGCTTCGTGATCGATCGATTGGCGTCTGTGGAAAGCTATGCGGCGTTTCTTGGCAGTGATTCACTAGGTAAGATGAGCGTAGAAGAGTTACTGATGCTGGCTGAAGACAGCCATGATTGTGTCGTTAGGCCGTCATTGTTGAAAGAATAGCGATCAACTAAAGGATTGAGGGTATTTGGCTTGCTGTAGGCCAAGTGCTGATTTGTCTGTACAGGTACAGATTCCTAGAGAGATTGAGTGATAAAAAGGCGCCTATCGAGGCGCCTTTTCTGTTGTTATTTGCTTGCGGTCATTCGAACATAAGCGAGTCGTAGACTGATTACTGTTCTTGCTCGCGCGCAATCGCACGGTAACCGATGTCATTGCGGTGGAACATACCATTCCAGCTAACTTGCTTCGTCAACGCGTAAGCGCGCTCCTGAGCTTCAGAAACCGTATTGCCCAGTGCCGTTGCACAAAGTACACGGCCACCGTTTGTCACAACGTCGCCAGCTTCGTTATTTGTCGTACCCGCGTGGAAAACCTTTTGGCCTTCAATTTCGCTGGTTGGCAGTGAAATAACGTCACCTTTTGCGTAGTCAGCAGGGTAACCGCCAGCCGCAAGAACAACACCGATAGAAGCGCGTGGATCCCACTTTGATTCAGCTTCGTCTAGCTTCTCATCGATAGCCATTAGGCAAAGTTCAACAAGGTCTGATTCCATACGCATCATGATAGGCTGCGTTTCAGGGTCGCCAAAGCGGCAGTTGTATTCGATAACTTTAGGTGTGCCGTCAGCATCGATCATTAGACCTGCGTAAAGGAAACCTGTGTAAGGTGCGCCTTCTGCATCCATACCACGTACCGTTGGGTAGATAACTTCTTCAAGGATACGGTTATGGATTTCAGGCGTTACCACTGGAGCTGGAGAGTAAGCACCCATGCCGCCAGTATTAGGGCCAGTGTCTTTGTCGCCAACACGTTTGTGATCTTGGCTAGTAGCCATAGGAAGCACGCTAGAGCCGTCAACCATTACGATGAAGCTTGCTTCTTCGCCTTCAAGGAACTCTTCGATAACCACACGGCTGCCTGCTTCACCAAAGGCGTTGCCTGCTAGCATGTCTTTGATTGCGTCTTCTGCTTCTTCAAGGGTCATCGCAACGATAACGCCTTTACCCGCCGCAAGGCCGTCAGCTTTTACTACGATTGGAGCACCTTGCTCGCGTACGTAAGCGATAGCTGGCTCAATCTCAGTGAAGTTTGAGTAGTAACCTGTTGGGATATCATGACGAGCTAGGAAGTCTTTAGTGAATGCTTTAGAGCCTTCAAGCTGTGCTGCCGCTTGAGTTGGGCCGAAGATTGGTAGGCCAACTTCGCGGAATGCATCAACCACACCAATAACCAATGGTGCTTCAGGGCCAACGATAGTCAGCTCGATTTTTTTATCTTGAGCAAACGCGACTAAACCTGCGATGTCTTCAACGCCGATGTTTACGTTCTCAAGTTTAGGCTCAAGCGCAGTACCTGCGTTACCTGGAGCAATGAATACTGTTTCAACGTTTGGGTTTTGTGCCGCTTTCCAACCAAGTGCATGCTCACGACCGCCGGCACCGATAATCAATACATTCATGTTTTATCCTTACATCAAAAATCGTCATTCTCGAAGTTGAGGAACGAAACTATCGGGAATCTTCTTAGTTCGTTGAATAGAGAGATTCCGTATTACGCTCGTGCCTCACTATACGGAATGACGATATCGAAAATATTAAGCTTTTAAGTCATGTTGATAGTTGAACCAACATGAGTAATGAATTCTTAAACCAATAAAAAAGGCTCTAGGAAAACCTAGAGCCTGTTCTGATTAGTGGCGGAAGTGACGCATGCCAGTAAAGATCATCGCCATGCCGTGTTCGTCTGCTGCTGCGATAACTTCGTCATCACGCATAGAGCCGCCCGGTTGGATAACACACTTGATGCCCGCTTCTGCTGCCGCGTCGATACCGTCACGGAATGGGAAGAACGCGTCAGATGCCATCACACAACCTTCAACTTGTAGACCTTCGTCTGCCGCTTTGATACCTGCGATTTTCGCAGAGTAAACGCGGCTCATTTGGCCTGCGCCTACACCGATAGTCATGTCGCCTTTCGAGTAAACGATCGCGTTAGATTTAACGTATTTCGCTACTTTCCAGCAGAATAGCGCATCTTTTAGCTCTTCAGTTGTAGGTTGGCGCTTAGAAACCACTTTTAGGTCGTCTTCAGAAACCATGCCTTGGTCGCGGTCTTGAACTAGCAAACCACCGTTAACGCGTTTCACGTCAAAACCAGTTGTCTTAGTTGTCCACTTACCACACTCAAGTAGGCGAAGGTTTTTCTTAGCCGCTACGATTGCTACTGCTTCATCAGAAACTGATGGTGCAATGATAACTTCAACGAATTGACGTTCAGTGATAGCCGTTGCTGTTGCAGCGTCTAGTTCGCGGTTGAAAGCGATGATGCCGCCAAATGCAGACGTTGGGTCTGTTTTGAATGCACGGTCGTAAGCTTCTAGGATGTCTTCACCTAGTGCTACACCACATGGGTTAGCGTGCTTAACAATCACACATGCTGGCTGGTCGAACTCTTTCACACACTCAAGTGCTGCGTCAGTGTCAGCGATGTTGTTGTAAGAAAGTGCTTTACCTTGAATTTGGCGAGCAGTCGATACTGATGCTTCTTCAGGGTTTGCTTCAACGTAGAAAGCGGCTGCTTGGTGGCTGTTCTCACCGTAGCGCATGTCTTGTTTCTTCTCGAACTGTTGGTTGAACGTGCGAGGGAATTTAGACTCTTCATCAGCCTTCTTTCCTTCTTCATCAAGTAGAGAGGCACCGTAAGATGGAACCATAGTGCCGAAGTAGTTAGCGATCATGCCGTCGTAAGAAGCGGTGTGCTCGAATGCTGCGATAGCTAGATCGAAGCGAGTCTCTAGCGTTAGAGATTTCTCGTTCGCGTCCATTTCAGCCACAACGCGCTCGTAGTCGTGTGCGTTAACAACGATAGTCACG
The DNA here is from genome assembly GCF_002119525.1 of Vibrio syngnathi. Taxonomy (NCBI): domain Bacteria; kingdom Pseudomonadati; phylum Pseudomonadota; class Gammaproteobacteria; order Vibrionales; family Vibrionaceae; genus Vibrio; species Vibrio syngnathi. The sequence goes on from NZ_CP017916.1 coordinate 186,053, forward strand.
TCTTTGTGGTTTTTCGCTGCAGAGCGAACCATTGTAGGACCGCCGATGTCGATGTTCTCAACAGCGTCAGCAAGGGTACAACCTTCTTTAGCAACGGTTTCTGCGAATGGGTATAGGTTTACAACAACCATATCGATAGGGTTGATACCGTGAGTTTCCATCACGTCATCATCTTGGCCACGACGGCCTAGAACACCACCATGAACTTTTGGGTGCAGAGTCTTAACACGGCCATCCATCATTTCTGGGAAACCAGTGTAGTCAGATACTTCCGTAACAGAGATGCCTTTTTCAGCAAGCAGGCGAGCAGTGCCACCAGTAGATAAGATATCTACACCACGGTTAGCAAGAGCTTGTGCAAATTCAACGATACCAGTTTTGTCTGATACGCTGATTAGAGCGCGGCGAATTGGACGAGCGTTATTCATGCTTCCATTTCCTCAAATTCATGGGGTTAAAATAAAGATATTTGCCAAAAAAGAACTTGTTTCTATCTTCTTAGCGTGGATTATCTTAGATACCAGTAAGAGATAAAATATTGGCCAGTTTTGGTAAAGACCTTTTGGGTTAGTCTTATGATTAAGCTATAAGATAACCAACTCCAAATTTGATGGCGCAGATTCTAACTAATTTATTACAAAAAAGCTCGCGCAATCGTTTGGCATCTAAAAATTAATTATGAAAAGTGCCATTTCAGCCTGAAAAGTAACGATAAGGTTAATTGTGGAATGGACGGAACAGTAGGAAAAAACATGTTTCAGATCGGTGAATTAGCGAAAAGATGCGGTGTGACAGCCGATACCTTGCGGTTTTATGAAAAAAGTAACCTGATTGCTCCTGCCAGTCGCAGTGACTCAGGATATCGCTTATATGATGAAAACAATCAGAAACAGGTGACCTTTATTCTTAAATCTAAAGCGTTAGGGCTGAGTTTAGATGAAATTAAGGAATTGCTCGAGATTCGCTTGGAAGCAACGCAGCACAGTTGCTCGGAAGTGAAGGCCATCACAACGGCAAAGCTGACACTTATTGATGAAAAAATCAGTGAACTTGGCAGAATACGCATGGCATTAAAGAAGATTAATGATGCTTGCTGCGGTCATGTAGATGACGATGCGAGCCATTGTTCTATCTTAGGTGCTTTGGCGAGCGAAGATAAACAAAGCTCATGCTGTGCAGTTGATAGTAAATAGCTGAAAAGGTCCCCGTTAGGGAGAGAGGTTTACTACGGTTAATAACCCTAGGAAGCTTGCAGTATTTTGGCTCTTAGTTGAGCGTCAATTTTTAAAGTGGGTAGGTTATTGTGGTAAAGCGTGACTTGGTTGCGGCCAGTCTGCTTTGAAGAGTACATGGCTCTATCAGCTTGAGCCAATAGTTCTTTTATGGTTTTAAGGTGTGGTGTGTATTCAGCAACACCGATGCTGACTGTTGGGTAGATGATGTGGCCGTCTACGGTGCATGGCGTTGATTCAATCGTTTTACGAATCGTCTCCGCAACGTAATAAGCTTCAATGGCACTGGTGTGTGTGAGAATGACACCGAATTCTTCGCCACCCAAGCGACCTAGATAATCATCGCAGTCTATTGACTGTTGGCACAAACTCGCGACTTGAACGATTACCTCATCACCAGAAAGGTGGCCAACTTGATCATTGATCTCTTTGAAGTGGTCTATGTCTATCATCAAACACGTTAAGCTTTGCTTAGGCGATTGACTGAACTCTTTTTCCAACCCAAGTAAAAAGGCACGTCTATTTAAAATCCCAGTTAGCTCATCGATTTCAGCGAGTTCTATAAGCTCAGCTTCACGTTGCTGTGCTCTAGTAATGTCTCGCTCTTGCCACAGCACGTATTGCTTTTCTGGCGAGAGATACAATGGCTTTAATGTCGATTCAAAATATCGATCGTCTGATTCTGCAGATTCTTCCCCTTGAGCGAAAAGTTGTTCAATAGAAAGCTGAAGTTGCTGACAGGGCGCAAGAGAGTATCGAATGTATTGAATTTCGCGATTGGAATAAGCTTGCTTTGCCGCCTCTAACAGCTGCTTTTCAACCGCGGGAGGCAACAGTTCTGAAACTGTATGGTGATTTGGATTGTCAAAGTTTTCAACAATACGTCCGGATGTATCCAACAGAAGATGACGATCAGGCAGTTCACGGATCAGTGTGCTAAGCCATTCTTCCCTTTTCATATCAAGCATGTAGCTTCCAGACGATTAGATTAATGGGTCATTATATCGGTAGTGATTACGTTATCAATCGTTACATCTCATTAATTGATTGATAATTGTTCGCTTGTTGACATAAAACCCAAAAAAAAAGCCGAGTTCAATAAAGAGCTCGGCTTCTAATTCAATAAATTACGAAAGAACGATTAGTTCATGCCGTATTTTTTAAGTTTCTTGCGAAGAGTACCGCGGTTAATACCCATCATGGTTGCTGCGCGAGTTTGGTTACCGCGAGTGTACTGCATGATAGTGTCTAGTAGTGGCTGTTCAACTTCAGCTAATACTAATTCGTATAACTCGCTGACTTCTTGACCGTTTAATTGAGCAAGGTAATTTTTCAATGATGCTTTAACTGAGTCACGTAGTGGCTTCTGCGTGATTTGGTCTTGTGATGTAACTGTAGTTACTGTCAATGCTTCTGAAGTCAGATTTTGTTCGAACATATTCGGTCTAGCTCTTCTCGTAATTATGGTGCAACGTTATCAAAAAAACCTTCTAGCGCTTCAAGCTGCAGATCACCTGCTTCGAATGCGTTGAAGGTACGGCGAAACTCACTCGCTTGTTCATGCTCTTTTAGATACCAACCCACATGCTTACGAGCGATGCGAGGGCCTAAAAACTCTCCATAAAATTCATGTAGAGCGAGCACATGACCAAGCATGATATCTTTCACTTCCGAAATCGGGAGTGGGTCCATCGTGGTGCCGTTTTCCAAATAGTGTAGGATTTCGTTAAAAATCCAAGGACGTCCTTGGGCAGGTCGACCTATCATTAAAGCATCAGCGCCGGTGTACTCCAGCACAAACTTCGCTTTTTCCGGACTATCGATATCACCGTTAGCGATAACCGGAATAGATACTGCTTGTTTCGCTGCTTTAATGTGTTTGTATTCTGCCTCACCTTTGTACATACAAGCGCGAGTTCTCCCGTGAAGGGCAAGAGCTTGTATGCCGCAGTCTTCGGCTATTTTCGCGATTTGGACACAGTTTCTATTGTCTGTATCCCAGCCTGTGCGCGTTTTCAACGTTACTGGAACGTCGACAGCATTTACCACAGCCTTCAGAATATCTTCAATGAGTTCTGGATGCTGAAGTAGGGCTGAGCCCGCAAGCTTCTTATTCACTTTTTTGGCTGGGCAACCCATATTGATATCGATGATTTGCGCACCGTTAGCAACATTGAATTGAGCAGCCTCGGCCATAAGCTGTGGATCTGCACCAGCGATTTGTACTGAACGAATGCCCGATTCGCCTTCATGTACCATACGCTGCTGAGATTTTGACGTTTTCCAAACTTTCGGATTGGAGGACATCATTTCACTGACTGCCATCCCCGCACCGTAACGAAGACACAACTCACGGAATGGTCTATCCGTTACGCCAGCCATAGGAGCGACGATTAGATTGTTCTTAAGTTGATAATTTCCGATTTTCAAAAATGTCATCACAGTTCTGTACCAGCAAGGGCGCGCATTTTACGCATTTTTTCGCTGCGTGAAAAGACTAATATTTGAGCATTTACAATTTGTTTTTGTAATTTGTTTAAATTTCAGTCAATTAGCGCCCAAAGTCTTACCTAGCCTTGCTTGCGACCAGAGATTCGACACCATTCTTGTTGTTCAATGATCGGATCAATGTGAAGCTCATCACGATAATAAGTCGCAACATCTTCCGCTTGTGTATCTAAAACACCCGACATTGCAAGTACACCATTTGGCTTCACTAGGCCTTTAATGATGCCAGAAAGGTCGCGTAATGGACCGGCAAGAATGTTGGCAACAACAACGTCAGCAAGCAAACCTTCTGGTTGATCTTGTGGCAAGAACACCTCTAGTTGCTCAGCAACGCCATTGCGTTGTGCGTTGTCTTTTGATGCAAGCAAAGCTTGAGGATCAATGTCGATCCCGATAACTTTTGCCGCGCCTAGTTTGATCGCAGCGATCGCTAGGATGCCGGAGCCACAACCGAAGTCGATCACGGTTTTGCCTGCAAGGTCTAAGCCTTCCAGCCACTCAAGACACAATGCTGTTGTTGGGTGAGTACCCGTACCAAATGCAAGACCAGGGTCTAGCATGACGTTTACAGCGTCAGGTTCAGGGATATCGCGCCAGCTAGGGCAAATCCATAAACGCTCACCAAACTTCATTGGGTGGAAGTTGTCCATCCATTCACGTTCCCAATCCTTGTCTTCAATTTGCTCTACTTTGTGAGCAAAGTCTGCAGGGAACATGTTGCTTGCTTTAATCTGTGCTAGAACGACACCAGTGTCAGTCTCAGCGTCGTAAAGCGCGAGAATGTCAGTATCACCCCAAAGGCGAGTTTCGCCCGGCAGAGGCTCAAATACAGGGGTATCTTGTGCATCCAGGAAAGTTATAGAAAGAGCACCAGTCTCTTCCATTAACATGTCGCCGATTTGTTCGGCATTTTCATTGGTCGCATTAAGCTTGATTTGAATCCAAGGCATGGCTGCATCTTCTATATGAGAAAAATTGGATGGGGAGTCTAGCAGAAAATATGAGCAAATTCACCAAAACACCGCGGATTATAAGAGGGATTAGCGATTGATTTTTTACGAGTGTTTAAAAACAAAAATGCCCACCGAAGTGAGCATTTATTACTGTTCTACAGAGAACGTATTACGGAAGACTAGCTTCTATTGCAAACCAAGCTTCTTCTCAAGGTAGTGGATGTTTGCACCACCGTGTTGGAAGTTTTCGTCGTTCATAATCGCTAATTGCAGCTCAGTATTGACGTTGATACCTTCAACAATCATTTCTGCTAGTGCGTTCTTCATACGTGCAATCGCTACGTCACGGTTCTCACCGTAAGTGATCAGCTTGCCGATCATTGAATCGTAATGCGGTGGCACTGTGTAGCCAGTGTAGATATGAGATTCCCAACGAACACCCATGCCGCCTGGTGCGTGGAAGCGCGTAATCTTACCTGGAGAAGGTAGGAAGCGAACCGGATCTTCGGCGTTGATACGACATTCGATTGAGTGGCCGCGCAGTTTAATATCATCCTGTGTGAATGATAGAGGCTGACCAGCAGCAATGCGAAGTTGCTCTTTCACTAGGTCGATACCCGTTACCATTTCAGTAATCGTGTGCTCAACCTGGATACGAGTGTTCATTTCGATGAAGTAGAACTCACCGTTCTCGTATAGGAATTCAAATGTACCTGCGCCGCGGTAACCAATCTCAAGACATGCACGAGTACAACGGTCACCGATGTATTTACGCATTTCCTCAGTGATACCTGGTGCTGGCGCTTCTTCCACAACTTTCTGGTGACGACGCTGCATTGAACAGTCACGCTCACCTAGGTGGATAGCATTGCCTTGGCCATCTGCAAGCACTTGTACTTCAATGTGACGAGGGTTTTCTAGGAATTTTTCCATGTAAACCATGTCGTTATTGAAACATGCTTTTGCTTCAGCACGCGTCATTGCGATAGCTTCTGTTAGTTCTTTTTCAGTACGAACAACACGCATACCACGACCGCCGCCGCCGCCAGATGCCTTGATGATTACAGGAAAGCCAATGCGCTTAGCGTGCGCTTTGTTTTTTACTTCATCATCATCAAGAGGGCCGTCAGAACCTGGTACACAAGGTACGCCAGCTTTTTTCATTGACGTGATAGCTGACACTTTGTCACCCATCATGCGAATGGTTTCAGCTTTAGGGCCAACGAAGATAAAACCACTGCGCTCTACCTGTTCTGCAAAATCTGCATTTTCAGATAGGAAGCCGTAGCCTGGGTGGATAGCAACTGCACCCGTTACTTCAGCTGCGCTGATGATACGAGGGATGTTCAGGTAGCTATCGATACCACGAGCTGGACCGATACAAATTGTTTCGTCAGCAAGTAGTACGTGCTTAAGATCGCGGTCAGCGGTTGAGTGAACAGCTACCGTTTTGATGCCAAGCTCTTTACATGCTCGCAGAATACGCAGTGCAATTTCACCACGGTTCGCGATTACTAATTTATCTAACATAATGAGTGCTCTCTATTATTCGATAATTACTAGAGCTTGGTCGAATTCTACTGGTTGACCGTCTTCAACTAGGATAGCCGTTACAACACCAGATTTGTCAGCTTCGATTTGGTTCATCATTTTCATTGCTTCTACGATACATAGTGTTTCGCCAGCAGTTACAGATTGACCAACTTTAACGAACGGTTTTGCATCTGGGCTTGGAGCGCCGTAGAAAGTACCAACCATTGGAGAAAGAACTTGGTGACCAGCAGGAACCGCAGGAGCTGCCGCTTCTGCAGCTACAGGTGCCGCCGCAGGTGCTGCTGCCGCTACAGGAGCTGGAGCTGCTGCATATTGAATAGGTGCTGCAGATACAGGGCTGTTACGACTGATTCGTACTGACTCTTCACCTTCAGAGATCTCTAGCTCAGAAATGCCAGACTCTTCAACCAATTCGATTAGCTTCTTGATTTTGCGAATATCCATTGTTTCTTTCTCTTTATCTGTTGATTGAACTTACTCTTTGACTGAGTAGGTTAGTAATAGTTCGTTGTTTTATTTACTTTGCGTTGAGCTTGTTGAGCGCCGCTGTCAAAGCAAATTGATAACCTTGTGCACCTAAGCCACAAATCACACCTTCTGCTTTATCAGACAGGTAAGAGTGGTGACGGAATGGTTCACGTGCGTGAACATTCGATAGGTGAACCTCAATAAATGGGATAGCAACACCAAGTAGTGCATCACGCAGCGCCACACTGGTATGTGTAAAGGCCGCTGGGTTGATAATAATGAAATCAACATTTTGATAAGCACTATGGATAGCTTCAATCAGCTCATACTCACGATTTGACTGTAAGTGAGATAGCTCAACATCGTGTGTTTTCGCTTGCTCGGTCAATGAGCTAATAATCTGGTCAAGTGTTTGAGAACCGTAGTGTGCAGGCTCTCTAAGGCCTAACAGATTAAGGTTTGGTCCATTTAAAACTAGAATGCGAAACTTTGTAGACATTGTGGGGCTATCTTCCTTTATCGTGTTTACGAACGTGAATGTTGCCATTTTATTGAAAATTTGGGGATAATTTCCAGTAAGAAAAACCCAAATTTAAAAATTAGAACCAGATTATAGCTAATTCAGCGCAAATCGCAGCAATTTACTGGTCTAATCTCCTATTGAGAGAGTGTGAGATTGTTACCAACTTAACAAAAAAGCGCCTTAGCCTTAATTTTGTAGAGGATATTTGAGATCAAGATCAGCCATAAAAAAACCGCCACATAGGTGACGGTTTAGAAAGAAGCTGTTTTAAATAGTAATTACGTAATGTGACGGGTTGCTTATGCCAGTTCCGCTTTCTCTGCTATTAGTTTATCAACCACACTTGGGTCGGCTAGTGTCGATGTATCGCCTAGGTTGCCAGTATCGCCAGTGGCAATCTTACGCAGTATACGACGCATGATTTTACCCGAACGTGTTTTTGGTAATGAGTCGGTCCAGTGCAGTACATCTGGCGTTGCGATTGGGCCTATCTCTTTGCGTACCCAGTCTTTCACTTCTTTATGAAGCTCTGCGGTCGGGAATTCACCATCATTCAACGTGATGTAAGCGTAAATTGCTTGGCCTTTAATATCATGAGGGATACCTACAATCGCAGCCTCTGCAATCTTATCGAATGCGACTAGAGCCGATTCAATCTCAGCGGTACCCATACGGTGACCTGATACGTTCAGAACGTCATCAACACGGCCAGTAATCCAGTAGTAACCGTCTTCATCGCGACGAGCGCCATCACTGGTGAAGTACATGCCTTTAAAGGTAGAAAAGTAAGTCTGTTCGAAGCGGTCATGATCGCCATGAACGGTACGCATCTGGCCTGGCCAAGAGTCAAGAATCACTAGGTTGCCATCTGTTGCGCCCTCAATGATGTTACCCATGTTATCAACCAGCGCCGGTTGAACACCGAAGAATGGACGCGTCGCTGACCCTGGTTTTAGGTCTGTTGCGCCTGGTAGCGGTGCAATCAAGATGCCGCCCGTTTCTGTTTGCCACCACGTATCGACAATTGGAGACTGCTCATTACCGATTGTTTTGTAGTACCACTCCCACGCTTCAGGGTTGATAGGTTCACCTACCGAGCCCATGACTCTTAGGCTGTCACGAGAAGTCCCTTCAACCGCTTCATTGCCTTTTGCCATTAGGGCGCGAATCGCGGTTGGAGCCGTATAAAGAATATTAACTTGATGTTTATCAACCACTTCACTCATGCGGCTTGTGTTCGGGTAATTCGGCACGCCTTCAAACAGGATGGTTTTCGCACCATTGGCAAGCGGTCCGTAAACAAGGTAAGTGTGACCGGTAATCCAACCCACATCCGCAGTACACCAGAAGGTTTCGCCTTCTTGGTAATCGAATACGTATTTGAAGGTCATGGCTGCATAAACAAGGTAACCACCTGTGGTGTGCATTACACCCTTAGGTTTGCCTGTTGAGCCTGACGTATAAAGGATGAAGAGTGGATCTTCCGCATTCATCTCTTCAGGTGGGCAATCCGCTGATACGTTTGCGATAGCATCGTGCCACCATACATCACGGTGTTCGTGCCAAGCAACATCGCCGCCAGTGCGTTTGAATACGACCACCTTCTCGATGTTCTTCACTTCAGGGTTAGTCAGTGCTTCATCGACGTTTTTCTTCAGTGGAACCGCACGGCCGCCACGCACACCTTCATCGGCAGTGATCACGACTTTAGAATTTGAATCGATAATACGACCAGACAGTGCTTCAGGTGAGAAACCACCGAATACCACTGTGTGAACCGCACCGATACGGGTACATGCCAGCATCGCAACTGCAGCTTCTGGAACCATTGGCATGTATAAACAAACCACATCGCCTTTGCGCACGCCTTGCTCTTTTAGAGCATTCGAAAACAGGCACACTTCTTTGTGCAGTTCATTAAAAGTTAGCGTTTTGTCATCCGCCGGGTCATCGCCTTCCCAGATGATAGCGACTTCATCACCGCGTTCAGCGAGGTGACGGTCGATACAGTTAGCCGATACGTTAAGCGTACCATCTTCAAACCAGCGAATATCAATGTGGCCAGGGTCGAAAGAAGTATTTTTTACTTGTGTGAAAGGCTTGATCCAATCAACGATTTTTCCGTGTTCACCCCAAAAGCCTTCAGGGTCAGAAACAGATTGCTGGTACATGGCTAGGTAAGTGTCATTATCCGCGTGTGTGGTTGATTTAATATTTTCTTTTACCGGATAAACGTGGGCTTCACTCATTGCATCTCTCCTTGTGCCTACATTCCTAATGAACTGGCAACTTCCTTTGTGTTCAGTTTCTAGGTCTATTACAGGACCATCTTTGTGTTATCACTCTCGGCTAGGACGGCGATTTCCACAATTAGACTTTAGGATGAGACGTTGCTTTTCACTTACAAAATAGCGAGTTAAGTTCATTTTTGAGATGTTGCTCTCTATGTGAAGCACCAGTAGTTGAATTAAGAGTAAGAAGAGTTGAAGCGGGGTAGGTCGCCATGTTTTAGGCGTACAAAGATCAGCGCCGCGGAGATAGCATCTTGTAATGCATCATGTTTATTGATGGGAATGGGTAAATCGAGCTGGCGACAGATGGCGTCCATACTGAGATCGAAGTAGGCATTGGGCAGCTGCCTTTCGAGTTTTTCTTGGTAGAGCTGGCTCACTTCGACTAATCGGTTAGGCAGTGGAAATCCAAGCTGTTTTAAACAGGCGCGGTCGAGGATTTTTTTATCATAGCGGATGTGATAGCCGACTAAAGGACGATTTCCGATGAAGTTCAGTAGCTCAATTAGGGCTTGTTTCTCTTCTATACCGTACTTTAGATCTTGGTGGCGAATGCGGTGGATTTTGATGGAATTGCAATCGAGCGATTGAGGTGCTCTGAGTCGAACTTCAAAAGGTTGGCTGGTGATGATTCGGTTACCGATGATCTTTGTCGCGGCAATAGTGACTAATTCAGCCTGATTAGGGTCGAGGCTGGTGGTTTCACAATCAAGAGATACGTATTCGTGATCAACAGGCGCTGCAAACAGAGGCTGATAAGGAGAGCCTTTGAGTTTGTGATGCCAGTAATAACGAACCAATCTATTCATCGCTCAGTCGTCTAATCCCTGATCTGATAATGGTAGCCAAGCCATTGCTTGAATTTCTTGACCACATGCAGGCTATGACGAAGCAGGTCTCGGTCTGCTCGCTCCATCAGTTTGACGTTGATTTTGTTGCTACTGTGCTGCTGAGAAAGCCTTTGGGCTAAGCGCCACTTAAAGAATTGCTTGAGAGCTTCGCTGAGGTTATCGGCGGTGCTCTGTTCAAGCACTTTCTTACTGACTAACTGCTCAATGCGTTCGAAGGTGTTGTTGACCGTGACACCATGCTCAAGACAAAGTGCTCTTACACCATGCACGATAGGGAAAATACCACCTTGTTTGATATCGAGCCCTGACTTGGATTGTTTAACATTACCAAACAGGGTGAGGGGTACCGAAAAGTTAAGAGCAGGGCGGCAGAATTCAGTCAGAATCAATTCTTGTCCTAGCATCAAATCACTTAGGTGTTGTTTGACCGGATTTAATAGTTCTCTGTTACCCGCAACGGCATGTGCATCCGCCATGATGGCAATATCTATCACGGTATCGGGCGTGGCTTTTTTTACCCAACGGGTGAGCGTTTGTTTCCACTCTTGTTGTGAATGAACCCATTTCGGGTTGTTAACCATCACGTTGCCTGGGCAGAGTGGGTAGCCCAATTGCTGCAATGTATGAGTTAGGTCGTTCATGGCGCTCTGGCATTGGTGCCACTCCAAGCCATCCTGAATTATCAGCGCATTATCTTGGTCGGTTTTAAGGATTTGCTCTCCGCGACCTTCAGACCCCAATACGATCAGGCAGCAGTGATTCTGTAATGCTGGTGGAATAACCAACTCAAAAGCCTTCTCTATGATCTGTTCATTTACGGCTGAAATTAGCTCCATGATGAAGCGCGTGCGAATGCCGTTACTGAGTAGGCTTTCGACCAGTTGACGTTGTTTGTTGGAGGCTAATGCCAGTTCTTCAATGCTGGTGGCTCGCGCAATACGCAAAGAAAGAACGTGAGAATGAGTAGAGAATGCACTCAAAATCTGCGTCATATCCACCATACCAACTGCATTTGGCCCGTCACAAACCATCAACCTTTTTACCCGGTTTCTGGTCATGGTAATCATGGCATTAAATAAGAAATCACCTTGGTTTACGTGCATTACCGGAAATGTTGCAATCTCGCCGACGGGCGCGTCCTGTGGGAAGTTCTCGAGCATTACAGCGTGCAATAAATTGGTTCGCGTGACGATCCCATACGGTAAGGAACCTGATCCAAAATCTTTTAGGCCTTGGTCGTCTAAATGCACCAGAGCCGAGTCTAAGCCTTGCTCTTTTAGGATTTGAGTGACTTGGTTGATGGGTTGCCCCGGCTCAAGAATCAGTGGTGGGTGATAGATCGACTCGTCCACTTTGGTCAATATAAACTCGGCAAGGTTCTGTTGCTGTTGAGCGGCCTCAATCAGAGCTTTCCGTGTCGACAGGTTACTATCAAAGTAGGCGGCAAATTGACCATTGGCGTGGTAAAGATCGAGAAAAACATCGGTAGGCAGTAGGTAGCTTAAGGTGTCTTCAAGTGCGATATATTGATGTTTGGTGTGAGGTTCAAACTGGCTGCGCACATCAAAAATATCGTCATTGGCGTAATGTGCGTAAATCTCACCATCACTGCTCGCGCGCTCTTCAACGGCTCCTTTGATCAGGATGTGCAGGTGTCTGCTCGGCCTATCGGCTTCCAGTATTACTTCTTGAGAGCGGTAATACACCACGTCTAATGAAGAGCGAAGCTTCAATTGCTCCGTATCGGACAGGCTATCGAAGGGTGGGTGCTGCATATTAAATTTATCAGGCATAAGCATCACAAGATGTGGGAGTCTTTAATCAGTCTGACAAAATACCAGCGAAGCTCCAGACGACTTTAGTCTAAATGCAGGCTAGATATCCTAGGCCAATTCAATATAGGAATGCTATCTCAGTAATAATTCCCTTTTTCATCGTATGCGAGATAGGCATAATTAGTGCCGCCTTTTCCGCACACTTTATAGGTTATTTATGTTTAGCCCTTCTCCTTACGGATGGATATCTCAGTATTTTCTTGGTTTCTTTTTTGCTTATGGCGTGTATTTGCCGTTTTGGGCGTTATGGTTTGAAGACCAAGGCGTTTCTGCGGGAGACATTGGTGTATTGATTGGTATTGGTTTTGCGACTCGCTGTGTTGCTAACCTTGTGATTACGCCGCGCATTCATAAAGTAGAGAATCTTTTGCCAGCTCTGCGCTGGTTGAGTTTCGCCTCATTGTTATTTGTTGGCTTCCACTTTTTCACTGGAGGCAGCTTTCTATTGATGCTGTTGGCAACAGTACTGTTTAACCTGTGCTGTGGGCCGGTTATCCCTCTTTCTGACGCAATGGCTAACCATTACAGTCGTCTTAAGATGCTTGATTATGGACGCACCCGTTTATGGGGATCGATTGCATTTATCGCGGGCTCTACCGTGGTGGGTTTTTTGGTTGCCAAGTTTGGCACAGACATGATTTTGTATACCGCGTTTGCTGGTGTGCTGATGTCATTATTATTGGCGATGAGAAATCCTAATGTGATGCCGGTGACAGACTCGGAGCAACAAGCGGTACGACCAAAATTAGGTGAGCTGCTACGTGAGTCTTCAGTGGTTAAATTTTTGGCCTTGATGGCGTTGCTGCAAGGTAGCCATGCGGCTTACTACAGTTTTAGTGCGATTTACTGGAAAGAAGCCGGTCACTCAGAAGCGATTATTGGTTATTTATGGAGCCTAGGTGTTGTTGCCGAGGTAGCTGTGTTTGCTCTCAGTAAGCGCTTATTTTCAGGCTGGTCAATGCGCACTCTGTTCGTGGTAGCCGCAATCGGTGTGATGGCTCGTTGGGGTATTACGGCATCAACAACGGCGATTTTCGCCTTAGTTATGGTGCAACTGCTGCATGGCGTGACGTTTGCTATGGCGCACATTGCAGCCATTCAATACATTCAATCAGAAGAACAGAATAAAATGGTCGCGCTGCAAGCTCTGTATAACGCGATCCCATTAGGTGCTGTTATCGCACTAATGACGACCTTAAGTGGTTGGGGCTATGAGCTTTGGGGGGCAAACATCTTCTGGGGTATGGCCGCGATGGGTGCTCTTGCTCTGTTCATTAAGTTGGACGAGAGAAGTTCAGTGGTTGAGATGAATCAATCAGGTTCGGAACAATTAGAATCTAACAGCAAATGCTGATAATTAGAGTCTGAAGCACAAAATTTAAGCGATTAGATTGAGTTAATGACCCATCCTTAGTTAAATGAAACCTCTCCCTTATGGAGAGGTTTTTTTATGGATGAAAAAAGGGTTTTTAATGCAAGGATGGATAGTAATTCCAGTCTCTTTAGCCTATTTGGGCGTGTTATTTCTGATCGCTTGGTATGGAGACCGGCAGGTTCGTTGGCTATCGCGTTGGCGTCCATGGATCTATAGCCTTTCGATTGCAGTGTATTGTACTTCTTGGACTTTTTATGGAACGGTCGGGCAGGCGAGCAATAACCCATGGTCCTTTTTACCCATTTATCTCGCCCCCATTCTGGTTTTTACACTGGGGTGGCGGATCTTGGCGCGGTTGATCCTGATTGCGAAGCGTGAACACATCACTTCAATTGCCGACTTTATCGCGGCTCGCTATGGAAAATCTCAAGGCTTAGCGGTGGCGGTGACCGTGATCGCTGTGGTCGGTATTCTTCCTTATATCGCGCTGCAACTGCGTGGTATCACCATGGGGCTAGATATTGTTGCGCCAAACCTAGCGGCTGATTTCGGTTATCAGGATTATCACGTGTCTTGGTTTGTGGTCGGTGCTTTGGCCATTTTTACCATGCTGTTTGGTACTCGGCACATCGATAACACTGAGCATCACCGTGGCATGATGATGGCTGTAGCGTTTGAATCCATCGTTAAGCTTGCAGCATTCCTGATTGTTGGCCTGTTTATTATCTACCTGGCGATGAGCAGTGACAAAATTGATTTGTTTGATGTAGCGGCTTCCACCTACGAATCGCCCAATATTCCGACCTTAATTATTCATACCGTTTTGACCATGTTGGCGATTGTCTGTCTGCCACGCCAATTCCACACCATGGTGGTTGAGAACGAACGTCCTCAAGATTTGCATACTGCTCGCTGGTTGTTTCCACTTTATCTGATTTTAATGGGCCTGTTTGTGCTGCCAATTGCTTGGGCAGGACAAGGGCTGCTTACCGACATGCCAGCTGATACTTACGTGATCAGTGTGCCAATGGCAGAAGGTGCTAATCACATAGCTTTGTTGGCTTTCCTCGGAGGTACTTCGGCGGCGAGTGGAATGGTGATTGTCTCAACCATCGCATTAGCGATCATGGTATCAAATGATTTAGTGATGCCACTGTTATTGCGCCGTATGCGCCTAACTCAAAGAACCCATCGACATTTTTCAGGCCTGTTATTGGTGATTAGACGCGGGTTGATTTTACTGCTGTTACTGGGGGCTTGGCTGTTCTATCAAGCGCTCGATACCATTCACTCCCTGTCGGCGATTGGCTTTCTTTCCTTTGCGGCGATTGCTCAATTCGCGCCAGCACTTATTGGTGGTTTGTACTGGCGTCCGGGTAACCGCAAGGGGGTTTATGTTGGCTTAATGGTGGGCTCGTTGATTTGGCTTATCACCCTGATGAGCCAAACCAGTATGCTGGCAGGCGATAGCGAAAGTAACTTACTGCTGTGGATTATCACGCCGCCGGAACTGCTGAGAAGTTGGGATGTTAGCAGCTCAAATTGGGGCATAGTGCTGAGTATTTTACTCAATACCTTGTGCTATGCCGTGGTTTCGATGGTGACCAGACCAAGCTTAAGTGAGCGTTTACAATCGGCTGCTTTTATTGGCACACCATTACCAGAGAATGAGAACATCAGCCTCTATCAGAGCCGTGTGACGGTCGCTGAATTAGAGATGCTGGCGTCACGTTTTGTGGGGCGTAAGCGTGCTAAAAGTGCTTTGCAGAGTTATTGGCAGCAGCACGGACAGCCGCTACTTCCTAACCAACAAGCGCCCGCAAGCCTGATTCGACATGCAGAACGTGTGCTCGCTGGGGTATTCGGTGCATCTTCCGCTAAGTTAGTACTTACTTCCGCTCTACAGGGAAGAAATATGCAGCTTGAGGAAGTAGCAACCATCGTTGATGAAGCTTCGGAATTGTACGACTTCAGTCGTGGTTTACTTCAAGGAGCGATTGAACATATAGGCCAAGGCATTGCAGTAATAGACAAACAGATGAGGCTGGTGGCGTGGAATCAGCGTTACCTTGAACTGTTTGAGTTCCCTATGGGTCTGATTCAGGTTGGGCGACCCATTTCAGATGTGATTCGCCATAATGCTGAGCAAGGTTTGTGTGGCCCGGGCGACCCAGAAGATCACGTTCGACGCCGTGTTTATCACCTTGAACAAGGCACTCGGCACACCTCTTCTCGTATTCGTCCTGATGGTCGAGTGATTGAGGTGCAAGGTAACCCAATGCCAAGTGGTGGCTTCGTCATGAGCTTTACCGACATCACGGTTTTCAGACAAGCAGAGCAAGCGCTAAAAGATGCCAATGAAAGCTTGGAATCGAGAGTCCATGAGCGAACTCAAGAGCTCGAAAAGCTCAACCAACGCTTAGTTAAAGCGACGCAAGTCTCTGACCAAGAATCGCAGTCTAAGAGTCGTTTTCTTGCTGCCGTGAGTCACGATTTGATGCAGCCGCTCAATGCTGCGCGTCTATTTGCTTCTTCCCTTTCTGAGGTGGCAAAAGAGCAAGAGGAGAAGCAACTTTCCTCTCATATCGAAAGTGCGTTGGGTGCGGCTGAAGACCTGATTGGCGACTTGCTTGATATCTCTCGATTGGAGTCAGGAAAATTAGAAACCAACATTCACGCAATTGCTGTGCATGATGTGCTGACCAATTTGAATGCTGAATTTAGTGCTTTGGCAACGCAGCAGAAGATCCAATTCCAGATGATCCCTTCGTCATTGTTTATTCACTCGGATCCTAAATTATTGAGACGTGTGATTCAGAACTTTTTGACCAATGCCTTTCGCTACAACCCGGAGGGTAAAGTAGTCCTCGGTGCAAGACGAGTGAATGGTCAGGTTCGAATTGATGTGTGGGATAACGGAACCGGTATCGACGAAGACAAGCAACAAGAGATCTTCGAAGAATTTACTCGTGGTAGCCAAGTGCGTGCTGATCAGGGGTTAGGGCTAGGATTAGCCATCTCCAAAGGCATTGCCCATGTGCTTGGTCATCAAATATCGATGCGTTCATGGCCGGGTCAAGGCAGCGTATTTTCCATCACCTTAGCGAGAGCTGAAAAGGTGGCTCCGGTTGTGCAAGCTTCTACGCCAATGGCGACCAGCGACATCGAGCATCTGAAAATACTGTGTGTCGATAATGAGCGAGAAATCTTGGTCGGTATGGAGAACTTGATTGGTCGTTGGGGCTGTGAGGTTAAGACCGCCGTCGACTTAGTCGAAAGCTTGCAGTGTCTCGATGATGATTGGCAGCCTGATGTGATTTTCTCGGATTACCGTCTTGATAATGGCAGAACGGGGCTTGAAGTGTTGCAGCAGTGCCGCTTGCGCCTTGGTGACTCTTTTGAAGGTGTCATCATCAGCGCCGATAGAACCGATGATATGTTGGCTGCGATAAAGGCCAACAGCTTCAGCTTTATTGCCAAACCAGTGAAGCCGCTAAAACTCAGAGCGGTCTTAAATCGGGTGAGCTAATTAGGAATAATCAGCTCGAATTTCTAATTAATGAACGGATGTAGAAAAGGCCTCGGATGAGGCCTTTTTTGTTTCAGTAAGGATCGTTAATGCCTGTTCGCTTTTTAACTAACTAGATAAATAACTAGCTAGCTAACCTGCAATACCACCCTGCGTCAGTGTGGTTGGGTTGAGCAGTTTGCTGAGTTCTTCTCGGCTAAGATCGGTTTCTCTTTCTGCCACATCAAGAATCGGTAAGCCTTCTTTGTAGGCCTTCTTGGCAATATCTGCTGCTTTTAGGTAGCCAATCACAGGGTTGAGCGCCGTCACTAGAATTGGGTTCTTTGAAAGCGCTAAATCGAGATTGTCTTGGCGCACGGTGAAGGTAGCAATCGCTTTATCAGCCAGTGCGACTGAGCTGTTTGCTAACAACTCTATGCTTTCTAGAACGTTATGAGCAATAACCGGCAGCATCACATTCAATTGGAAGTTACCCGATTGGCCAGCAATCGTGATCGTGGTGTCATTACCAATCACTTGCGCTGCTGCCATGGCTGCAGCCTCTGGAATCACAGGGTTGACCTTTCCTGGCATGATAGACGAGCCCGGTTGCAGCGCTTGTAACTCAATTTCCCCTAAGCCAGCCAGCGGGCCTGAGTTCATCCAGCGAAGATCGTTTGAGATCTTGAGGATCGCAACTGCTGCAGTTTTAAGCTGACCAGAAAACGCAACGATCGCGTCTTGGCTGCTGAGGTTAAAAAAGAAGTTTTCACTCGAGGTAAAACTGATCTTTGTCGATTGAGACAGGTTACTTGCAAACTTATCGGCAAAGCGTGGGTCGGCATTGATCCCCGTACCAACCGCTGTGCCACCTTGAGCAAGCGCTTTGATTGCTGGCAAGCTGCTTTCTATCGCTTGCTTGGCATGTTCAATCTGAAATTTCCAACCGCCTAGCTCTTGAGCAAAGGTAATCGGCATCGCATCCATTAGATGAGTACGGCCAGTTTTGACTACCTCAGCAAGTTCATGTTGTTTGACGGTAAGTGCCGCAGAAAGGTGGGTAAGTGCAGGCAACAGCTTATTTTCTGCCATCAAAGCGACACTGACTTGGATTGCTGTTGGCACGACATCGTTACTGCTTTGACCCATGTTGACGTGATCATTGGGGTTCACGTCGCCTTGCAGGCTTCTTGAAGCGAGTGTCGCAATCACTTCGTTAGCATTCATGTTAGAGCTGGTGCCAGAGCCCGTCTGATAGACATCAATAGGGAATTGCTCGAGGTGTTTACCCTCAATGATCTCTTGGCTGGCTTCGGCAATTGCGTTCGCAATATCACCTTCTAATAAGCCTAATTGAGCATTGGTATCGGCTGCTGCCTGTTTAATCAGCGCCAATGCTTGAATAAAGCTGGTTGGCATCTTGTGTGAACTAAAAGCGAAGTTATCTGCTGCACGCTGAGTTTGTGCTTGGTATAGCGCCTCGGTAGGGACTTTAACTTCGCCCATGCTGTCTTTTTCAATCCGAAATTGTAGGGTCATCTTCTATCCTTGTTAGCCAAGTGGGGCTTGGACTTGTTGTAGTGTTTGACTGAGATTCAAAAAACGCGCTTGTCCTTGCGGTTGCTGGCAGTAGTGGCGTTTCAAATAAAATAACGGTGAGTGAATAGAGTCTAGGCAGATATGACGAAAGGCGAAACTACGGTCAGGAGACTCAATCGCTTCAATCAAATGAAAGAAAACTTGGCGCAGATACAGCTCGCACAACAAGATGTTTTCTTGGGCGGCATGCTTTTCATAGTAAGCCGAAAGCGTGAGTGCACACTCGATATACTCTCGAATTACAAACGGCTCATGGCCTTGAACTTGTTCTAATGAAGCAAAGCGATCTTGTGCTTTGTAAAACCTCGAATAGAGAACCTGCTGCTCTTTCATCATCTGCATCTCATTAATGGATGTTAATGATAATTATTATCAAATGAGATTTTAAAAACAACCCTTTGTTTCTTTTTTTTATAAAATGAGCAGGAAAAGAAAAAGCCGATACATGAAGTATCGGCTTTCTTAGAATCAGTACCTAATCCCTACAATGTAAGTACTGATTCTTTTTCTAAGTGCTTACTACCTAGTGACTAAGTAGCGAGCTTCTTAATGGTCGTGAGCTTCACCTGCACCTTTCGGGTAACGGATGTTCTCAACCATATCTTGTACATCTTGTGGTACTTCAGCCGTTACTTTGTTTACAGCAATTGATACTACGAAGTTTAGACACATACCTAGCGTACCGATGCCTTCTGGGCTGATACCAAACCACCAGTTTTCCGGTGTGCTTGCTGCTGGGTTAATGAACTTGAAGTAGATGATGTAGCTTGCTGTGAAGGCAATACCTGACAACATACCTGCAATTGCGCCTTCCTTGTTCATCTTCTTGTAGAAGATGCCTAGGATAATCGCTGGGAAGAAGGATGCTGCGGCTAAGCCGAAGGCAAACGCTACTACCTGTGCTACAAAGCCTGGTGGGTTAATACCCAAGTAACCTGCACCGACAATTGCGATCATGGCAGCCAAACGAGCGGCTAACAGCTCCTGCTTGTCGGTCATGTTTGGTCTGAAGCCTTTCTTCAACAAGTCATGTGAAATCGACGTTGAGATAACCAGTAGCAGACCTGCGGCTGTTGATAGTGCGGCTGCTAGGCCACCGGCTGCAAGCAGTGCTACAACCCAGTTTGGTAGTTTCGCTAGCTCTGGAGAAGCCAGTACGATGATGTCACGGTTAATCTTCATCTCGTTGCGCTCATCGCCCGAGTAGAACATTTTTCCATCGCCGTTCTTATCTTCCCAACCAACTAGGCCAGTGTTTTCCCAGTTTTTATACCAGCTTGGCGCATCTGTTGCTGCGACACCTTGCATGTCTGGGCCGTTAATCGTTTCGATCATGTTTACACGAGCGAAGGCTGCAACGCCTGGTGCTGTTGTGTATAGCAATGAGATGAACAGTAGTGCCCAACCTGCTGAGATACGAGCATCACGTACTTTTGGTACCGTGAAGAAACGAATGATTACGTGTGGAAGACCGGCAGTACCGACCATTAGAGCCGCACAGATGAAGAAGACATCTACCATGCTCTTGTTACCTTCGGTATAGGCGGTAAATCCGAGCTCTTCTGTTAGTCCATCCAGTTTATCAAGTAGGTATACATCTGTACCTGATAGCGTTGAGCCCATACCAACTTGTGGAAGTGGGTTACCCGTCATCATGATTGAGGTAAAGATTGCTGGAACAAGGAAGGCGAAAATGAGGACACAGAATTGAGCTACCTGCGTATAAGTGATGCCTTTCATGCCACCCAGTACTGCGTAGAAGAACACAATACCCATACCAATGATGATGCCTAGGTTAATATCAACTTCTAGGAAACGAGAGAATACAACGCCAACACCACGCATCTGGCCTGCAACGTACGTGAACGATACGAAGATTGCACAGAATACCGCTACCATACGTGCTGTTTTCGAGTAGTAACGTTCACCGATGAAATCAGGAACCGTAAACTGACCGAACTTACGTAGGTAAGGTGCTAAACATAGCGCAAGTAGTACATAACCACCTGTCCAACCCATTAGGTAAACCGCACCGTCGTAACCAACGAATGAGATGATACCTGCCATTGAGATGAATGATGCTGCCGACATCCAGTCAGCGGCTGTTGCCATGCCGTTTGCGACTGGGTGTACGCCGCCGCCTGCAACGTAGAATTCACTCGTTGTTCCAGCGCGAGCCCAGATTGCGATGCCGATATATACTGCAAAAGTAATACCGACGAGAATAAACGTCCAAGTTTGAATATCCATGTTCTAGCCTCTAGTCTTCCTGTACGTTGTATTTTTTGTCCAGCTTATTCATGCGAACAACGTAAATAAATATCAACGCCACGAAGGTATAAATTGAACCTTGTTGAGCGAACCAAAAACCTAGCTTAAATCCGCCAAATTGAATGGTATTTAGGACATCCACAAATAAGATGCCAGCGCCATAAGACACCACAAACCATATTGCGAGTAGTGTTCCCATTATTCCCAAGTTTTCCTTCCAATAGGCTTGAGCATGTTCCGTAGATTCGAACGCCATTGCCTTCTCCTTTATTCCGTTTCGTAGAAACCGTTTTTGTTAAACCGTTTATGTAAAATATCCGTGTTAACGTAATGTTACGACTTAGAATGTAGCAAGGATAAGTCAAGGGATCTGTGCAACTTTAGTCGGGATGGTATTAGCGCTAATCTACTGAAATATGGGAGCTAGGAGACATAACCATAGAAAAGCGTGATGTTGCAGTGATGTTAAATTAGCCAAAGGTCTAACAAAAATGGATGAATTAGAGTGCGAGTCATAAAATTTAACAACTAAATGACTGAGAAACGGTATTTAGTCCTGCCTATGACACGAAGCGAAACATAAGTTTGTTATAGTAACTGCGGTACTTTTAACGGCCGTGCCTTGCTTAACGGCAGAAGATCAACAAGCTAGTGGCAAAAGATCAATAGGCTTAAAGCTCGAGTTTTATTCTTTGGGGGAACGAATTGGACGCAATAACCATTAACCACTTATTTTTGACTGGTGCCGTACTCATCGCCATCAGTGTGCTTTTTTCACAAGTGTCCTCTCGATTGGGCGTTCCGATTCTTTTGATCTTTTTGTTCGTTGGTATGTTAGCGGGCGAAGATGGCCCTGGGGGCATTAATTTCGATGATTACTCACTGGCCTACTTGGTGAGTAACCTTGCGCTTGCTGTGATTCTGTTGGATGGCGGGATGCGAACCAAGGTCGCAAGCTTCAAAGTGGCTTTCTGGCCGTCACTATCACTAGCCACAATAGGTGTGGCATGTACCGCAACCCTAACGGGCTTAATGGCGGCTTGGCTGTTCGATCTGTCACTGATGCAGGGCATCTTGGTTGGCGCTATCGTCGGTTCGACTGATGCAGCTGCGGTATTTTCTCTGTTGAAAGGGCAGAGCCTCAATGAACGTGTTGGCTCAACCCTAGAGATCGAATCTGGTACCAACGACCCAATGGCGGTCTTCCTGACGGTCACTTTAATCGCGCTACTCGGAACCCCAGATGCCGAGATGGGAATGAACTTCCTACTGAAAAGTTTCACGATGCAGTTTGGTATCGGCACCCTTGTTGGCATCGGTGGTGGTTGGGTGTTATGGAGCCTAATCAATCGAGTGCAGCTGGCTGATGGTCTGTATTCGATTCTCGTGCTCAGCGGTGGTGTGGCTCTGTTTGCGTTCTCTAACATGCTTGGCGGCAGCGGTATCTTGTCGATTTATCTAGTGGGCTTGTTCATTGGTAATCGTCCGACGCGCTCTCGACACTCTATTCTCAATGTTCTTGATGGCATGACGTGGCTAAGCCAGATCGTGATGTTCTTGGTGTTGGGTTTGTTAGTGACGCCATCGACATTGATGGACATTGCACTTCCTGCGTTGGCATTGGCCTTCGGTATGATTTTATTTGCTCGCCCGCTGTCTGTTTGGTTAGGTTTACTGCCGTTCAGAAGCTTTACCACCAAAGAACGTTGGTTTGTTTCCTGGGTGGGTTTACGTGGCGCAGTACCGATCATTTTAGCGGTTTTCCCGATGATGGCTGGCCTACCTAATGCTCAGCTTTACTTCAATATCGCCTTCTTCGTGGTTATGGTTTCGCTGATTGTTCAGGGCGGCAGTCTAATGAAAGTCGCAAGACTCGCTAAAGTGACTCTACCACCGATGCCAACACCGATTTCTCGTACCGGTATGGAGATTTATCCGACCAGTGAGTGGGAGATGTTTGTCTACAAGCTGAAAGAGGAAAAGTGGTGTGTTGGTGAACCGCTCAAGCGTTTATCGATGCCTGAAGGGACGCGCATTACCGCACTGTTTCGACAAGATGCCATGCTCCACCCATCGGGCAGTACCGTGTTAGAGGCGAACGATATCTTATGTGTGCTTGGTCAAGACAAAGACCTAGACAGCTTAAGTGCGCTATTCAGTGAGGCACCTCTAGCAGAAGAAGCGGCACGATTCTTTGGTGATTTCTTCTTGGATGTTGAGCTATCGGTTGCTGCCGTGAGTGATTGTTATGGTATTGAACTAGGCTCGGAAGAAGAGCGAGAAATGACGCTAAAACAATTGGTGGATCAGGAGCTTGGTGCACACCCTGTCTTGGGTGATAGTTTTGAATGGCATGACATCACTTGGGTGGTTGCAGATATCGATGATCATAAAGTCGTCAGGTTGGGGTTATGTTTACCTAAGACGACTTTAGAAGAGGGTATCAATGAAGTTTAATTGTGGACTTCTTGTAGCAAGATAACCGCCTGAGTTCGGTTTTTCACATCCAGTTTACGGAAGATGGCCGTCATATGTGCCTTGATGGTCGCTTCCGAAACATTCAATTCATACGCGATTTGCTTGTTCAGCAGGCCGTCCGATAGCATCCCTAATACCTTGTACTGCTGAGGCGTCAGTGTGGAAAGCTTTTCCGCAAGGTCGCTACAGGCTGCGTTGTTGGTGATCAGGCCTTCTGGGAAGAACGGGTCGCCATTAAGCACTTGATTCAGTGCACTGACCAATTCTCGCATATCACTCGACTTAGGAATAAAGCCAAAGGCACCGTGGCTCTTCACCTGAGTGACCACGCTAGCATCCTCGCTGGCAGAGATCACTACAATCGGTAAATCTGGATATTCAGCGCGCAGCTGAATTAAGCCAGACATCCCATTGGCACCCGGCATTTTAAGGTCGAGAAGCAATAGGTCGGGTTCATCTTCTTTTTTTAGTAGGGTCAGTAAGGCATCGAGGGAATCAGCCTCAAGCAGGTTCGCACCGCTGATCGCCATGTGTACTGACTGAAACAGGGCGTTGCGAAAAAGAGGGTGGTCATCAGCAATGATGATGGTATAGGTCGAGTCCATGACGTTCATACTTTTAACAATTTAGTTAATATTTATTATCATCCTGATTGAGTATGTGAACAATATTTATGCATTAAAAGTCTGAACCATATCGACTTTTATCCCCAGAATAAGAAAGCGTTACTCTGAATAACAAAAAAGCCGCACAGCCATCTCGTTACGAAGGGGCGGTGCGGCTTTCGTTTAAGCGGATATTCTGTTGAATATTGCCGTTATAGCTGGTGGTCTTGCATGTGTTTTAAGAATACATCTGCAGGCATAAAACCGGTGACACGAGCATTTGGAACATGGTTGCCCTCGCCATCCCAGAACTCTATGGTTGGCAAGCCGAGTACCTGTAATTGTTTAAGCAGTTCAATATCTTGAGGCATGTTTCTTGTTACGTCAGCCTGAAGAAGAACAAAGTCAGAAAGCTTATTCTCGACATCAGCTTGATGGAAGGTGTACTTCTCAAACTCTTTACATGCGACACACCAATCAGCGTAGAAATCGAGCATCACTGGTTTGCCGAGTTTTCTTGCTTCGATGAGTTGGATTTCTAACTCTTCGACCGTGTTGACGCGAGCAAATTGGATTTGTTGTTCAATCACTACGCTCTTTTCTGCGAACCAGTAATTCAATGCAGGTTGCGCTGAAGCGAACAGGCCGAGCATTGCGATGATACCCACAGCGCTCTGTTTCCAACCACCGAATGGCAGTGCATTCTTGCTGTGGTAAAGCCAACCAAAGGCGATGAAGCCTAATCCAGACCAAAGCACGGTTGCCCACAATTCAGGAATAATTCGCTCTAGCAGGAAGATAGGCGCTGCCAGCAAGATAAAGCCGAATACGATCTTCACTTTGTCCATCCAACTGCCTGCTTTTGGCAGTAGCTTATTACCAAACACCGCAACCAAAATCAGCGGAATACCCATACCCATGGCTAACGCATAAAGAGCAATCGCTCCGGTTAATAGGTCGCCACTTTGAGCGACATACAGCAGCGCACCTGACAGTGGAGCAGTAGTACAAGGTGAGCACACCAAGCCCGAGATAGCCCCCATCGCGAACACGCCCAAGGTATTGCCACCTTGTTGCTTGTTACTTTGGTTGTTGAGCCAAGTTTGGATGCTGCTTGGCAGTTGTAGGTTATAAACGCCGAACATCGACATCGCCAACGTTACGAACAGAACACTCAGCGCGATTAATACGTAAGGATGCTGCATCGCAGCTTGGAACTGCATGCCTGCTGAAGCAACCACTAAACCCAATAAGGTGTAGGTCAGCGCCATGCCTTGCACGTAGATGAAGGACAGCATCAGCGCACGACCTTGGCTGAGCTTGCCGCCACCCAATACAATACCCGTCAGAATTGGATACATAGGCAGGACACACGGCGTAAAGGCTAAGCCAACACCCAGTGCTAAGAATAATAATGGCGTCCACCAACTGTCACCGAGTTTATCGGCTAAGCCTGCTTCTTTTGAAACGGGAGCATTGGTTTGTTGAGTGGTATTACTTGCTGTGTCAGCTGCAGGAGAAGAGGGGTGTACTGAATTATCAGCTTCACCAGCTGCATCATAAGAACCTTGTAAGACATCACTGTTTTGTACATCACCACTGCTTTGCTCATTACTGCTTTTTATATCCCCAGGATTCGTCGCAGTAAACGGTTCAATGTCGATTACTCGAGTCTCTGGTGGGTAGCAGAAACCAGCGTCCGCACAGCCTTGATACTTAACGATCAGCTGTGAACCATCTTGGTAACTCTGTAGAGGAACTTGCACGAATAACGGCTGAGTATAGATGCTCACCTCACCGAAGAATTCATCTTGGTGTGGTTGGCCATCTTCCATTTCAACATTGCCGATAGCGAGATTTTGGCCAGTGAACGAGAGGCTGTGTTGATAGAGGTAGTAGCCCTCTTTTACTTGCCAGTCGAGAAGGACCTTGCCGTCTTGCTGGTAGTAATTGAAAGGGAAAGCTTGGTCTACAGGGACAAAACCGTTGTTATTGCCTCCGAAGCTTGGCTCGGCGTTGTCGTTTCCAAAAAGCGCCCACGCAGGCTGAGTGAACAGGGAAACACAAACAAAAAGTAATGTGGCAAGTCGTCGCATACTATTAGTCATCAAAATGGAGTTGAAGGTATCTTAACTCAATCAGACCGTAATAGTTTGTGATTAGTTTCATCTGAAAACAAATATCCGCTAGGGCGGGTGGGCTATTTTCTGGGGCAATCGAGAGAGTGCGCGCCGCTCAACATGAGTTGTCAGTCCTTGCCAATAAGACATTTAAGCAACACCCAAGCGTGCTCTTACGACTTGTTCGCAAGCATCAATATTCGTAGTGTCTTTCGGAATAATTAACACCGTGTCGTTGCCACCAACAGTTCCGATAATCTCGGTATGTGGGTCGATATCAACCAATCTTGCGACTAATTGTGCGCAACCAGGGTTTGTTTTTACGATCACCATTGCTTGGTTGTGAGTAATTAATTCGATTTGTGATGAGATTGACGCATCGACACGTACCGGTGCGCTTTCTACGGTGATGCAGTAAACCTTTTTCCCACAGGCGTTCTGAATTTTGACAACACCTAGTTGTGACAAAATGCGAGACACAGTCGACTGGCTAATACCTGTATAGCCAATGTCGACGAGTTTCTCTCGCAGCTGGTTCTGGGTTGAGAAGCTTTGCTGTTGTAGTAAGCGTTTGCACGCTGCAGTCAGTGTTTTATCTTCAGCTGAATACAAGCAACCGTGCTCAGTGATTTGGTTCATGAACAACTCCTTTAAGGCCAACATGTGGATATCGCTTGTCCATAGCGCAGAACGCACTCCCAAAGCCGTAGAGTACGATTGTTAATTAGGGCTTACCGATGAATCCCGAAATAAATAGGAAGGGTATGCGTGATGTATGATCTTCTATTCATTCAGTCTACCACTAAAGAATAGTTATCTTTTTGAAGGTGATCACCAAACAAAATTCTGGTTATTTGCTTTTTTTGTGGAATTTTATTCTTTTGGTAAGTGGATATTTATTCCGGGTTAGGAATAAATATCCATGTAGTTTGAGCGGTTTCTTTTACGAAGGTAAGAGCGCTAAGGGCTAGCGGATTTCACTCATGATCTCGCGAGAGAATACTTTTTCACAATAGTGACATTTTAGTTGTACGTTTTCGTGTTTTAGCTGCACTTTAAAGTTACTTTCAACGGGTTCACCGTGCGAAATACAGTTGCTATTCGGGCAAGTGTACACACTGGTGATTTGGTCTGGCAGCACAAGTGTCAGCTTGTTAACGACCTTGTACTCCTCAATCTGATTCACCGTTGCCTGCGGCGCATACAGAGCCAATTGGTTGGCTTGTTCCTTAGTCAGAAAGATGTTCTCAATCTTGATGAGGTCTTTATTGCCGAGCGCAGATGATGGCAGATTTAATCCCATTGTGATGCGTTGTTCTGTTTTGTGTAGCTTAAACAGTTTAAGGATTTTGATACCAAGATGAGCAGGGATGTGGTCAATCACGCTGCCGTTACGGATCGCTTCTACTTGTAGCTGAGTTTGTTTAACCATGACTGTTTCTCCTGCTTATAAAGTGTCGTTAAGAACTAGGGCCAATAGAGCTTCGCGAGCGTATACACCGTTTTCAGCTTGTTCGAAGTAGTAAGCGTGTGGCGTTTTATCTACGTCGGTTGTGATTTCGTCGACACGTGGTAATGGGTGAAGCACTTTCATGTTTTGGCGTGCCTCTTTCAAGGTATCGGCGGTTAGAATGTAAGCCGACTTCATGTGCGCGTATTCTGACGCATCAAAGCGCTCTTTCTGTACGCGAGTCATGTATAGAACATCCAGCTCAGGCACCACTTCTTCAATGCTGCTGTGGGTACTGTATTGGATCCCCATCTCTTCCAATTCTTCACAGATGTAATCAGGCATCGCTAACACTTCTGGCGCGATAAAGAAGAAACGCACGTTATTGAATTTTGATAGTGCTTGCGTCAATGAGTGTACGGTGCGGCCATATTTTAGGTCGCCGACGAACGCCACATTAAGGTTATCGAGCGTGCCTTGCGTTTCGTAAATCGAGAACAGATCCAATAAGGTTTGCGTTGGGTGTTGGTTGGCACCGTCGCCACCATTCACAATTGGCACACCGTTAGAAAATTCAGAAGCCAAACGTGCTGCGCCCTCTTGTGGGTGACGCATCACAAAAGCATCAACGTAAGAAGAAATAACCTGCACCGAATCGGCAAGTGTTTCGCCTTTTTTCGCTAGCGATGTGTTACCGCCATTATCAAAGCCGATGACGGTGCCGCCAAGGCGTTGAACTGCGGTTTCAAATGAAAGGCGAGTACGAGTTGAAGGCTCAAAGAAGCAGCTCGCAACGACTTTATTTTTCAGCAGCTCAGGGTTTGGTTCAGCCTTGAGCCTTGCTGCGGTATCGACGATAAGCTCCAGTTCATCACGAGATAGCTCTGGAATGGAGATGATGTGCTTGTTAAATAACGAATGCGCCATAACGGGTCTTCCTTCTATGCATACAGTCAAATTGCGGATAAAAAAAAGCCCCCTAAAAATAGGAGGCTTCGAAACGATCAATAGAGAAAAATAAAAATGACACCAACGCCACTTTAGGGCGTGTTGGTTGACAATCATGTGCGACAAAATTGCGGTTCATTTTTTGCTCTCTTAAGACAAATTGCGGAGGATTATACTCAGATAAAAACGCCATGCAATACTTTCTGTAAAGTATTCATTTAATGGATTTTTATGCGAAATAACATCCATTTTGTTCTCCCATTTAAGCCTTTGTTGGAACTGAGAGTTGCAGGCTTTTTCAGGAAATAATCTCTTCAACCACATGAAAAAAAATGCGAGTTTTATTCAAGGTCAAAATCCCAAGAACGCCACCCGCATTTCCCTGTCATTGCACTTAACTTATCAACGTACTTCGAACAAGTGAGTGCTTAGCTTCTTAATTTTTTACTTCTTAACTGCTTAATTTCTTAATTGCTTAGCTGCCTAATGTCGCAACCATTACTGCTTTGATGGTGTGCATGCGGTTTTCTGCTTCATCGAACACGATAGAGTATTCAGACTCAACCACTTCATCTGTTACTTCAACGCCGTCTTTTAGCTGTGGATATTCAGAAGCAAGTTGTTTACCTACTGTTGTATCTTCACCGTGGAAAGCAGGTAGGCAGTGCATGAATTTCACATGTGGGTTGCCCGTTGCTTTGATCATGTCCATGTTGACTTGGTAAGGCATCATTAGATTGATACGCTCAGCCCACGCTTCTTTCGCTTCGCCCATTGATACCCAAACATCGGTGTATAGGAAGTCACAACCTTGCACGCCTTCTTGAACATCTTCTGTTAGTGTAATTTTGCCGCCAGTGTGCTCTGCAATCTCACGACACTCAGCTAATAGCTCTTCTTGTGGCCAGAATTGTTTTGGAGCAACAAGGCGAATATCCATACCCATTTTCGCCGCGCCAACCATTAGAGAGTTACCCATGTTGTTGCGAGCATCACCTAGGTAAGCAAACTTGATTTCATGCAGTTGCTTGCCACGGCCGTATTCCGTCATAGTTAGGAAGTCAGCTAGGATTTGTGTTGGGTGGAATTCGTCAGTCAGGCCATTCCACACAGGAACGCCAGCGTAAGCGCCTAGCTCTTCAACGATTTCTTGACCAAAGCCGCGGTATTCGATGCCATCGTACATACGTCCTAGAACGCGAGCGGTATCTTTCATTGATTCTTTGTGGCCAATTTGAGAGCCAGATGGGCCTAAGTAAGAAACTCGAGCACCTTGGTCGAATGCCGCTACTTCGAATGCACAGCGAGTACGAGTTGAGGTTTTCTCAAAGATAAGCGCAATGTTTTTGCCAGTCAGTGTTGGCTGTTCGTAACCGTTGTACTTCGCTTTTTTTAGCTCCATAGAAAGATCTAACAAGTGTTGAATTTCGCGTGGAGTGAAATCTAGTAGTTTTAGGAAGTTACGATTGCGTAGGTTAAAAGCCATGATGTATTCCTTCTTAGATTTAGGCGCTTCCTTGTTACAGGGAAATAAAATTCAAGAAAGCGCGATTAAATTTTTAGTTAAAGTTGTTCGGTTTTGTTTGTTTCGTTTAATTCTGTTTTCGCAAGCTTTAAGTTTTCAAGATGATAAAGCTCACGAATGCGTTAACCTTTGGTGATATTGGTGCCAGCTTGGCCTTGCAGTATTTGCAAACCATCTTCGAGTGCGCCGATACCAACGACTTTGCCGCCTTGCTGAATGAACTCGCACGATGCTTCAATTTTTGGCCCCATTGAGCCTGCATCGAATTGGAATTGCGCCAGTTCACTTGGTGTGGTGCTACGCAGTGCGTGTTGAGTCGGTTTGCCCCAATCAAGGTAAACAGCGTCCGCATCGGTCAAAATAAGCAGCGCATCCGCATCCAATTGTTTTGCTAAGAAAGCTGCAGACATGTCTTTGTCGATAACTGCTTCAACACCGACTAATTTGCCATTTTCTTTTTTCACTGGGATGCCACCACCGCCAGTACAAATTACGAGGTGACCTGCATCGATAAGTTGAGTGATCGCTTCGTGTTCAACAATGCCGGTAGGTCGTGGGCTTGGCACTACTCGACGGAAGTGTTGGCCGTCTGGTTTTACGATCCAGTGGAATTTCTCCGCTAACTCACGCGCTTCTGCTTCTTCGTAGATCGGGCCAATTGGCTTGGTTGGATCTGCGAATGCAGGATCATTTGGATCAACGGTCATTTGCGTCAACATGCATGAGATGTTGCGGTCAGGCAGGTAGTTTTTGAACTCCTGCATCAGCATGTAGCCGATCATGCCTTGAGTCTCACTGCCCAATACATCCAATGGATACGGGTTTACTTTTTTGTACTCCAAACCTTGTAGAGCAAGTAAGCCAACTTGTGGTCCATTGCCGTGCACTAGAACCACGTTGTACACTTTCGCGATTTCAGAGATAGTTTTAACAGCAGTTTCAATATTACGGCGTTGAACATCGGCTTCTAACGGTTCACCGCGACGAAGTAGGGCGTTCCCACCGAGTGCAACAACAACAGTTTGCTTAGTCATAATTGTGTTCTCTCATTTTGGCCAAGCTGAGATTATTCAAGATTGTTCAACTTGGCCGTTTTCGTCTTAGTGATTAGATACCATCACGCTCAATTGGGCAGCTCATGCAGCGTGCGCCACCGCGACCGCGACCAAGCTCATCTCCTGGAATCGGAAGAACCGTGATGCCTGCTTTGTCGTATTTTTCGTTGGTGTATGTGTTGCCTTCGTAGCCAATAACAACGCCAGGTTTAACGGTAAGAACGTTGTTCGCATCGTTCCACTGTTCGCGTTCTGCATGGAAATTGTCGCCACCTGTCGTGATTAGATTTAGCTTGTCTACGCCAAGTGCTTTTTCGATAGCTGTTACGAAGTAGCCTTCTTCTTTCACTTTCACAGCGCCTGATTCATCGCCAGTTAGGTTCCAGCACTGCACGTCTTTACTTACCACTTCTGGGTAAACAGAGAAGGTATCTTCGTTCATGTGAGTCATCACGGTGTCTAAGTGCATGCAAGAACGGTGTTTCGGTAGTTGCATTGCGATAACTTGTGTCGCTTGACCGTGTTTGAATAGACTAGACGCTAAGTGCTCAACACCTTGTGCTGTTGTACGCTCAGACATACCGATAAGTACCGCGCCACGGCCAAGAACAAGAACATCACCACCTTCGATCGTTGAGTTGTCGTAGTTGATGTTTTCTTCATCGCCGAAGTATTTAATGAAGTCTTCGCCTGCGAATGTTGGGTGCCAGCGGTAAATAGCGCGAACGTGGTTTGTTTCACGTTGACGAGCAGGTTTTGCCATCGGGTTGATAGATACGCCACCGTATACCCAGCAAGATGTGTCGCGTGTAAATAGGTGGTTTGGTAGAGGCTCGATAATGAAGTCAGTTGGTGCGTGCATGCCTTGCATCATTGAAGATGATTTCATTGGCATCTCAGCGTAAGACAGACCGCCCGTTAGGATTTTTGCTAGCTCTAAGTTTGGTAGGTCGCCCAAGTAGCAGCGCACATCATTTGCAAATGTTTTACCTAAGCGGTAATCAGACACTTGATGATTCAAAAGCCAATCTTTCGCTTCTGGCACTGCTAGTGTGTCTGCTAGTAGGTCAGTAAGAAGAAGAACTTCAACACCTTGATCACGTAGCGTTTTAGTAAATGCATCATGCTCTTTACCTGCGCGCTCAACAGCCAGTACGTCATCAAATAGTAAATCGTGACAGTTAGAGGGTGTTAGGTGAGTCAGTGCGCGTCTTGGGCGGTGAACTAGAACGCGGCGCAATTGACCTATTTCAGAACCTACATAGAACTTACTCATGATCGTCTCTCTCTTATATATTTGAATTACTTTTATCGCTAAGAGTAATTATTTATTTTCAGTGGAGAATAATGAATTACTTTATTCATATCTCTTGTCTGGAATTAATATTACGCCTGCTAGTCAGGTATTCTTAGAGATCTATCACAAATCGTTTTTTATCCCGCAGCCCTTTGTAATTAAGGGTTTTAACAAACTTTATGCACTTTTAGTTATGACAATTACATTCTAAATAGTTAGCTGTTAGGGAACTTTATGCACGCTTTTTTGATTAACCTTCCTAGAATCAAAATTGTTAGGGATTATATGCATAATGGTTTTATTGATAGGAATGTGCTTAGCTTGGAAGTATGCAATGTTTCTATTTAGATATTTAATTTTGAATGTGGAATTAAATATTTTTTAACAAATTAAATGCGAATAAAGCTGTTGTGATCACATTTTATAATGGGGTGTTTTACGTTGTTTTTCTATAAAAATAGGTGATATTTATCCTTTTGTTATTACTAACTAAATAACTTAAAATATAATTAACTCGAATATATGACTAAATATTTCTCTAAAAATATTGGTCGGTGATGGATGGTTAATTATTAGCTTCAACGTCAATGTTAAAACGTTGATTTTCTCTTTATAGAAGGTCCCCTTAGTTCGTTTAATACCAATAACAGTAAGCCGTTAAGCCGTTAAGCCGTTAAGTAAGCAAGTGGTCAGAAATAGCGTAGGAAAAGGCGTGGGAATAAGGTGTAAGTTTTTGAACAGTAGTTAATCAAAAATCAAAAATCATAACGCAGTTATCGCGCGTTCTAACCAGTCAAGGGAACCCGTTAGTTATTGATTGGTATAAGCTTTGCCACTGGGGCTGGCGATAGAGAAGCTTTAAATGAAGCGTGTGCAGATCGTGAGGCTGTTTCGGGGGACTGGCTCTGTGCTCGATAGCGATAAAAAAAGCCGCTAGAAGGCGGCTTTGAACGAGAAGGTGATGCGTTGGTTTTAGATAAGTGCACCAATACTTAGTACAGCAATGCAGAACACCATTAAGATACCGATCAATGGCATTACCCATTTCACCCAGCGCACATAAGGGACACGAGCGATAGCAAGCCCCCCCATAACTACTGCTGAGGTTGGAGTCATTAAGTTAACCAAACCTGATGCCGATTGGTAAGCGGTTACTACTAGTTCACGTCCTACGCCAGCAAAGTCAGCTAGAGGAGCCATGATTGGCATGGTGAGTACCGCTAGACCAGAAGATGATGGCACTAGGAATGAAAGCAAAATTTCTAGGAAAAACATTACATTAATAAAGATTACTGAAGAAAGGCCAGTCACCATTTGTTCAGCAGAGAAGAGGATTGTATCAGTGATCATACCGCGGTCCATTACGACGACGATACCACGTGCGATACCTATGATAAGCGCAACGCCCAGTAGATCACGAGCACCATCAATGAAGCTCGTTGTGAACTCTTCTTCACTCATGCGGGCAATCAAGCCGATAAGAATTGTTGAACCTAGGAACATTGCAGAGATTTCGGCCATCCACCAACCAGCAACAGATACACCGTAAATCATTACACCGAATGAAGCTGCGAAGATAGTTAGAATGATTTTACGGGTTGTTGTGAAATCAAGAAGCTCACCCGTTTGGTTTCCAAGGAAGTGTGCTTTGTTTTCTTCGTATTTATCGTAAACGATCGATTTGGATTGGTCTGCACGCACCATTTTTGCATAGCGCATGACATAGCCAACACAGATAACCCAGCCGATAACTAGCATCATAACGCGTAGAACTATACCGTCAGTGAAAGGGATACCCGCTGCGTTTGCCGCGATAACTGTTGCGAATGGGTTAATAGTAGAACCTAAAGTACCAATCCCAGCACCTAGTAGAACGGTTGCTGCTGCCACTAGTGGGTCAAACCGAGCGGCCATCATTACAGGTACTAGCAGCGTATAGAATGGCAGTGATTCTTCCGCCATGCCGTAGACGGTACCGCCAGCAGCAAACAATGCCATCAGTATCGGTATCATCAACTCTTCTCGCCCTTCTAGGCGAGCGGTTACACGTTCGATACCTGCATCGATTGCACCGGTTTTCGTTACTAGGCCAAGGAAGCCACCGATAACTAGAATGAACAGTGATACATCAATCGCAGCAGCTTCATAGCTGTTGTGATCGTAGAAACCATCGATTGGAGCCATCAGTACATCAACAACACCTTGTGGGTTACCTTCAGTCGCTTTGTAAGTGCCAGTGATAGGTACTTCTCGACCTAGCTCATCGTTCATTTCTCGGTCGTATTGGCCTGCTGGAACAATCCAGGTAAGCAGAGCGACGAACGCAATCAGAATAAATAGAATGGTGTAGGCAGAAGGAAATTTAAAGTTGGCAAAGAAGCCGCCTTTTTCTGCCTTTTTAATCGTTTCGGTAGTCATAGCCATCTCCTTTCACGTCAATGCCTCCAGGCAGATCAGTGTGAATTCGCGAGTCAAAAATAAATAGCTGATCCTAAAAAAGGTGAATCAATAAATTTAATAAAATTCGAATTGATTATTTAATTTAATAATTAATTAAAACAAACGTTTACATTTTTGATTTTTTTAAATTAAATCAGATATTAGACTTGAACTTTTATTTATCTGTTGGGTATTTTAAATCTCATTTTTAACTCTAACCTAGCGGCTGCTCACATTTTTATTGTACTAATTTATTGCTCAATAATTACACTAAAAGTTATCAGGGTATTAGTGTGATTAAATTGGTTATCTATGCTGATGGTTTATCTACGATTCTTTTATTTTAGGTTATCTAGAGTGTGTAGAGAATAAATGTGTGGAATTTTATGCAAAATTATATTTTATAATGTTTATGGATTAATTAATTAATGTTTGATTTATATCAAATAAGGATAAAAGGATGGGGGCTGTAAATTAAATGGTTAACATTAAGTTGCGGATATGATGGGGGTTAGAAGAGGAAAAGAGCGATATTTTTGAGGAGAATAAAAGAGAAGTGGTGTCACTTCTCTTTATCCAGAACGAAAGTCTATTCGATTAGATCATGACATTCGATAGCAGCAGACCAAACGCAATGCTAAATACCATACTTAGTAAGCCTGGGAGCATAAAGCTGTGGTTGAAGATGTACTTACCTATATTCGTGGTACCCGTTCGATCAAAGTCAATTGACGCGATGATAGGACCGTAGTTTGGAATAAAGAAGTAACCATTAACCGCAACGAAGGTTGCAATAATAATTGCTGGCGGAAGCCCTAAAGCAATCGCCACAGGTACAAGAACTGCAGTGGTTGCACCTTGGCTGTTTACCATTACTGATAGAGCAAATAGTGCGAATGCAAATGTCCACGGTGCAACTTCTACTAGGCCCGATACCGCTTCTTTGACCATTGCAGCATGGCCACCAATGAAGGTATCGCCTAACCAAGCAATACCGAAAATAGCAACAATCGCACGCATACCAGCGTGGAATACAGAACCTTGGCTAATTGCATTTCCGTCTGGTTTACAGATTAAAATAATAAGAGCAGCAACCGTTAGCATGACGATTTCAATAGTGTGTGCCATACCCATCGGTGAGCCATCAAACTGAGGGCGAAGTGATGGGAATGCCCCCATTACAACAACCGTCAGCGCACCAAATAGGAACATACCGACTGATTTTTTCGCTTGTGGTGTGATGGTAATATTTTCAACCGATTCCTCTTGTTCCATCTCTTTACGGAATTCAGGATCTTGCATGCGGCGTTGGTATTCAGGATCGTCTTTGAGCTCTTTACCTAGTTTGTTGACAATGACACAAGCACAAGCAAGGCCAAGGAAAGTACTTGGGATAGTGACGGAAAGAACATCAGCTAGCGTGATGCCTTGTGGTTCCAAGAAGGCAACCAAAGCGACAACCGCTGCCGCAATTGGGCTTGCAACAATCGCAAATTGTGATGCGATAACGGCCATACCTAGTGGGCGCGCTGGGCGGATACCACTACGACGGCTCACTTCTGCAATAACTGGAAGAACCGAGTAAGCAACGTGGCCAGTACCTGCCATCATTGTGAAAAAATAGGTTACTAAAGGAGCAATGAAAGTGATGTGGCGAGGGTTTTTACGCAAAATCCCAGAGGCAATCTTGATCATGTAATCCAAACCACCAGAAGCTTGCATTGCGGCTGCGGCAGCCACTACCGCCATTATCATTAACATTACGTTGATTGGTGGGCTGGTTGGTTGAATCCCGAAAATGAAACTTAGTACTGCAAGGCCAACACCGCCCATAACGCCGAGGCCTATCCCCCCGATACGAGCACCGATCAGGATACATCCCAATACGACGAATAGCTCAAGTAAAAACATGAGTGACTCCTAAAATATATATAGTTATTAATAATTTTATTAAGCAAGAAAAAAGGCTCTGGAAACAGAGCCTTTCTTTGTTCATCCGTTATTCGTAGCGTTTTGCTTTATACTGAGGATGCATCAGATTTTCAACAGAGAAAATGTCATCAAGTTCTTCTTCGCTCAATAAACCGCGCTCTAGAACTACATCACGAACACTCTTACCTGTTTCAGCACAAATCTTACCTACAATGTCACCCTCGTGGTGGCCAATGTATGGGTTTAGATAAGTAACGATACCGATAGAGTTAAATACGTGAGATTCACATACTTCTTTGTTTACAGTAATGCCGTCTACACACTTGTCGCGTAGGTTCACACATGCGTTTGTTAGAATGTCTAGAGACTCAAACATGCTTTGTGCGATAACCGGTTCCATTACGTTCAGTTGAAGCTGACCGCCTTCTGCTGCGAAAGAAACCGTGTTGTCGTTACCTAGAACTTTAAAGCAAACTTGGTTTACTACTTCAGGTACAACTGGGTTTACTTTAGCAGGCATGATTGAAGAACCCGCTTGCAGTTCAGGTAGGTTTAGCTCGTTGAAGCCAGTGCGTGGACCTGAAGAAAGAAGACGTAAGTCGTTACAAATCTTAGACAGTTTAACCGCTAGGCGCTTAAGTGCGCCGTGCGTCATTACGTATGCGCCACAGTCAGACGTTGCTTCGATAAGATCTTCAGCCGCTACACACTCTAAGCCAGTTACTTCCGCTAGGTGTTTCACTGCTAGGCCTTGGTAACCCGGTGCTGCGTTCAGACCAGTACCGATAGCCGTTGCGCCTAGGTTAACTTCAAGCAGTAGTTTTGAAGTGTATTCTAGGTTTTTGATTTCTTCGTTGATGGTTACAGCCCAAGCGTGGAACTCTTGGCCAACCGTCATAGGCACAGCATCTTGAAGTTGAGTACGACCCATTTTCAAAATTGTGTTGAATTCTTGGCTCTTAAGCTCAAATGCACCTTTTAGGTATTCGATAGCATCGATCAGTTTACGAACGCTGTTGTAAACAGAGATGCGGAAGCCCGTTGGGTAAGCACAGTTTGTAGATTGGCTGCGGTTTACATGGTCATTTGGGTTGATGAACTCGTATTGGCCTTTTTCTTTGCCCATAAGTTCAAGAGCCACGTTTGCCACAACTTCGTTAGCATTCATGTTTACAGAAGTACCAGCACCACCTTGGAATACATCCGATGGGAACTGATCCATGCACTTGCCAGTGTCTAGAATAAGGTCACAAGCTTCGATGATGTATTTAGCTACTTCGCTTGGGATTACACCTAACTCTTTGTTTGCTAAAGCCGCTGCTTTCTTTGTCATCACCATACCGCGAACGAATTCAGGTACATCTGAGATCGTTACATTTGAGATGTTGAAGTTTTCAACTGCGCGTAGAGTGTGGATGCCGTAGTAAGCATCAGCCGGAACATGACGTTGACCTAGTAGATCTTCTTCGAGACGAGTAGCTTGAGGAGCTTCAACTTGAGCTTCTGATAGATTAGCCATAACAGGATCCTTAGAGAATTATTCTGATTATATAGTTAGTTATTAGCCTATTCTGTGTGCAAATACTCCGTTCGCTAGAATATTGGGCTGATAAATCCGTCCTGACTTATGTGGCACATGATACTGTACTTAGCGCATAAAAATATTAAGTTGATCACCTTTTTCGGTTTTGTTTCGTCAATATTTTGCAAACTTATTCCGGGTCAATAAACACGCTTATTTACAGGATAAATTTGAGATTGATAGGGCTTTCAGCGTAAACTGGATGTAACAAAGGAGGGCGTGTGTTTCCTATCTTATTATTACTATTTATCTTCGTACCCATCATTGAGATTGGGCTATTTATTCAAGTTGGTGGCTTCTTAGGATTGTGGCCAACTATTGCGTTGGTTTTGATTACTGCATTTGTTGGTGCATCGCTTGTTCGTAGCCAAGGCATTCAGACACTTATGTCTGTGCAAGGTCGATTACAACAAGGCGAAATGCCAGCACAACAGATTCTTGAAGGCGTGATGCTTGCGGTTGCAGGCGTATTGCTGCTGACTCCGGGATTTATGACGGACGCACTCGGTATGTTGGTATTGTTACCAGCACCAAGAGCGATGATTGCCAAGAAAATGATGGAAAAAATGGTGGTGACCAATATGTCTGGTGGTTTCCATGCGGGTGGACAAGCTGGTTTTGGCCAGAGCCCATTTGGACAAGACCCATTCAATTCAGGTCCATCTGACCAATCAAAAGACGGCAACACCTTTGAGGGTGAGTTTGAGAAGAAAGACGACGACAACGATCGTAACCGCTTAAACTAATCCGTTTTTTATCTTCTTTGTTTTTCTCTCTTCTTTATATAGAGAGGGGAAAACAGAAAAGGCTCTTACCTTTATCCTTCGCAAGAAAGTGATAATGGTAAGAGCCTTTTTTATTGCATGTTACCTGCTATTTACGATTACTAGCTGGAACAGGTAACAGGCCGTGCGAGCGGTTATTTACTGAGATTAATTTACTGAGATTGGGTTATACCGCGCCTTCAAAACCCATTTGTCGCCAAGCTTCGAACGCAATGATGGCCACTGCGTTTGACAGGTTCAAGCTGCGTGCTTCTGGCATCATTGGAATACGAATGCGTTGTTCCATTGGCATGCTTTCGATGAACTCCGCAGGCAGTCCTCGAGTCTCAGGGCCAAACATCAACACATCACCTTGTTGGAATTTCGCATCCACGTGGTGACCAGTAGTTTTGGTGGTGCAAGCGAAGATGCGGAAATCACCCTCGCGTTCATTCTCTAGATACTCAAGGAAGGCTTCTAGATTCTTGTGACGCTTAACTCGCGCAAGGTCGTGGTAATCCAAGCCCGCACGACGAACTTTCTTCTCTTCAAAATCAAAGCCAAGCGGCTCGATAAGGTGCAGGTTTGCGCCGCAGTTAGCTGATAGGCGAATGATGTTACCCGTGTTGGGCGCGATTTCTGGTTCGTATAGAGCGATATCAAACATGTTGGTTCACAAGAATAATCAAAGATAGCCAGAGTATACGGTGGCAAGCTGAGTGAGTACAGTTCGCCACCCTCAGCTTAAGCTTGGTTCGTTAGTGCCTGCGCGTAGTTTTCAGATACTGCATTCCAATTCACTACGTTCCACCATGCATTGATGTAATCAGGACGACGGTTTTGGTAGCTGATGTAGTAGGCGTGTTCCCAGACATCCAGTGCAAGAATCGGCTCACCGTTGCTGGCGATGGTATCCATCCAGGGGTTGTCTTGGTTTGAGGTCGAGATGATTTTCAGTTGTCCTTCTTCTACTACCAACCAAGCAAAGCCTGAACCGAAGGTATTGATTGCCGCTTGAGCAAACTGATCTTGGAACGTCTCGAAATCTCCGAAAGTACTTTGGATCGCGTCGCCAAGTTTACCTGCCGGTTCACCCCCGCCATCTTGAGCCATGCAGTTCCAATACAAGATGTGATTATAGTAACCACCACCATTGTTGCGAACTGCCGGGCTGTGCTGAGAAATATTAGCGAAGATCTCGGTCAGAGATTGCTGCTCAAGTTCACTGCCAGAAATCGCCGCAACAAACTTATCGTAGTAGGTTCTATGGTGCTTGCTGTAATGCACTTCCATCGTCTTAGCGTCAATGTAAGGTTCTAGGGCATCGTAAGCGTAGGGTAGATCAGGAAAAGAGTGTGACATGGTAAATCCTCCGTAATTAGAGGACTTACCATAATGATAATGGAAATCATTATCAACTGTGATCTTTGTGGGGGTATTACACAGGCAGGATAGGCAGGGTGATTTTGAGTTGTAATCCACCGAGTTGACTACGGCTTGCCGTGATGGTTCCACTGTGTTGGCGAATCGCACTCTCTGTAATCGTTAGGCCAAGCCCAGTGCCACCGGAGTTACGATCTCGAGCGGTTGAAACTCGGTAGAAGGGTCTAAAGATAGAATCTAGCTCATCATCAGGTACACCATCACCGTTGTCATTGACGCAAATCGTCAGCCGATCTTGGACAACATCGAATTGCACATCGACTTGGTCTTTACCGTAGTAGATAGCATTGCGCGTAATATTATCCAAGGCACTCATCAGCAGCTTAGGGTTACCCGAAATAGAACGCTCTGGGATCTCTGAAAACGTCAGTAATTTACCCATCTGTTCAGCTTCAAATTCTGCATCTTTTAAAATCTCTTCCCATAAGCTCGAAATAGGCTGAACCTCACGAGTAATATGGCTGTCGACCTGCATGCGTGATAGCGTCAGTAGTTCACTGATCATTTGCTCTAAACGCTGAGCTTCCATATCGATACGTTCTAACTCTTGGCTCTCACCTTGTTTACGAATCGCAAGTGCATTCGCCATGCGTAGGCGGGTTAATGGCGAACGTAGCTCGTGTGAGATATCTGAAAGTAGGCGTTGTTGCCCTGAGATCATCTGGTTCACTGCTTCGACCATTTGGTTAAAGCTCTCACCCGCTTGTCTGAATTCTGAGGTGCCTTTTTCGAGTGTTGGATCGACCTCGAATTGGCCTTTCGCCACACGTTGTGCTGCGCGTTCAAGCCTACGGGCTGGTTGGCTTAATGCCCAAGCTAACCATAATAGCAGTGGGGTACTTGCTAGCATTACCGCAAGCAATAACTGTAAAGGTCTATCAAATAAGCGCAGCAAAAATGGAGGAGGTTGATTCCACTTTACTCCGGCGTACATCAGTAATTCTTCTCCAGCGAGTGTGATAGGGACTGGCCCTGCGACCATGTAATGTCCGTATAACTTTTGCTTGGGTAATTCAGGGTTATCTATCGAGGTAACAAAATTACGAATCGCTTTAAGTTTGTAATTTGAGTGTCTTTTCGATGTAAGGACTGCGCCTTCAAGGTCGGTTAGGTAAATACGAGCACGAGAATCCTTGCGGCTACGCGGTGCCTCAAGTTGGAACACTATTTTTCCCAGGTTAGATTCTTTGGCGTAGCGTTTTTCTGTGAATTTAGCGATACGTTCGAGTTTATCGAGATGATCGGCAGGCACATCGCGCGCCACTCGCGGGTCTAAATGGGGAAGTGATAGTACCGACAAAAGCACCAGTAACATGGTGAACCAAAAGATAGCAAAGATACGTCCATATAAGCTGGTGATTTTAGGGATACGCATTAATCTTCCTCTACCAATAAGTAGCCACGGCCTCGTAATGTCTTGATGCGAGATTTACCGTCACTGCGTTCTGGGATTTTTTTACGTAGGTTGGATATGTGCATGTCTATCGCACGGTCAAACGCTGCAAGCCTTTTGCCCAGCACATCCAAACTCAACGCTTCCTTGGTGATCACTTGCCCTGGGTTCTGGATTAGGTGACTCAGCAAAGCGAACTCGGTGGTGGTAAGATCGATAAGCAGGCCATTACAATAAGCTTCTTGCTTGCCGGGGAACACTTCAATGTCTTGATATTGAATCTTATCACTGGCTGCTTTAGGAGCGGTGTTGATCTGCGTTCTACGTAAGATGGCACGAATACGAGCGAGCAGCTCTCGGTCACTGAAAGGCTTTGGCAAGTAATCATCTGCGCCAAGCTCAAGGCCAATAACACGGTCGATCTCTTCGCCTTTTGCGGTCAGCATCAATACTGGTGTTTCCCAGTTTTCTCTCAGTTTCTTTAGCGTTTCCATACCGTTAAGGCGCGGCATCATCACATCCAAAAGAATCAAATCTATCTCATCATTGATAGCTTCCAACCCCGCATAGCCGTCATTGGCTTCGGAAACAGTGAATCCCTCAAAGCTCAGTATGTCTTTAAGTAAGCCGGTTAGCTCGGTGTCGTCATCAATAAGAAGAATGTTCGCCATTGGGAAGCCTTAATTGGTTATTTACACGTTAATAATACTGCTAATTATTCGTCAACTTTCACTCTTTACGATTCTTTACGCTTTCTAAACGTCACTTTACGAGGGAAAGACTAATCTATATCTAAGCGCTGAAAACAAACGCAACACATGACTGATTATACCGAATTGAGGCAACAATTATGAAAATGACTAAGAAACTTGTACTAGTAGCTGCGGCACTTCCACTAATGTTAGGTACAGCAAGCGCGTTCGCATATGGCGGTGGCGATAAAGGTGACCACAAAGGCATGCACGGTAAATGTGGCGGCTTTGACAAAAAAGTGATGCGCCAACTGGATCTGACGGATGCTCAAAAAGCAGAGCTAAAAGAGATGCGTGAAGCGAACCGTGCTGAGATGAAAGCAAAGCATTCAGGTAATAAAGCGGACAAGATGGCGCAGATGAAAGCGCACCACGAGAAAGTTCAAGATTTAGTTCTAGCCGATACCTTTGATGAAGCGGCGGCAAACGACCTAGCAAGCCAAATGGTAGAGAAGCAAACAGAGCGTCGCGTAACCATGCTGAAGAAGCAACATCAAATGATGAGCGTACTAACACCTGAACAGAAGACTCAACTGAAAGAAATCCAGCAAGATCGCATGGCTAAATGTGCGGACAAAATGGAAAAACGCATGAACAAAGACAAGTAATTCATGGTTTGAAAAAGCTGGATTGATTGAAAGTGTTTAGAAAGAAGCGGCCTAGTGCCGCTTTTTTTGATCTTTAAAATGAATGTATTAGATCCTAGCTGTCATATTCAATCGGTGTTTTGCGGGTTATACTTTGTGCTATCAGTCACTTTATAGCCAATTTATGAAACAAGAATACGCACGTTTAGTTACGCTCGCCGCTTGGGCTGCCACCATCATTGCCTCCATATTATTGGTTGTGAAGGTTGCGGCGTGGTGGGTGACAGGCTCAGTCAGTTTATTAGCTTCTGTTGTTGACTCACTGTTGGATATCGCCGCTTCTGTCGTCAACCTTGTGGTGGTTCGTTACTCTTTGCAGCCAGCTGATAAAGAACATACCTTTGGTCATGGTAAGGCCGAATCTCTTGCTGCATTAGCACAAGCGATGTTTATTTCTGGTTCCGCTTGTTTCCTTATTCTTAACGGTATTGAACGTTTCTTCCGACCGCATGAGCTGAACTCTCCAGAGGTTGGTATCTACGTCAGTTTATTCGCAATGGTCATGACCTTCGGTTTAGTTCGATTCCAAAAACACGTTGTCAGCAAAACGGGCAGCCAAGCGATTGCGGCTGACTCTCTGCATTATCAATCTGATCTTTATATGAATGCGGCTATCATGCTGGCGCTAGCACTGAGCTGGTTTGGTATCGGTCAAGCAGACTCGGTATTTGCGATTGGTATTGGTATCTACATTCTTTACAGCGCTTATCAAATGGCGATGGAAGCGGTGCAATCTCTACTTGATCACAAGCTACCTGATGAAGAACTCAAGCAGATTAAAGAGACATCGTTGAGTGTGGAAGGGGTACTTGGCGTACATCAATTAAGAACGCGCCGTTCAGGTCCTGTTCGGTTCATTCAATTGCATTTAGAACTCGAAGACAATATCCCACTGATTGAAGCTCATCGCATTTCTGACGAAGTAGAGGATAAGCTGATCTCCGTTTTCCCTGATGCTGATGTATTAATTCATCAAGATCCGTATTCGGTGGTATTTGGACCAGAGAAACAGCAGAAATTTCACTCATGGTAACGTGTCTAAAAATTAGGTAGCAAATGGCAAGTGAATGGCTTTTGAACTAAAGTGAGTAAAAATTGCTAACTCAAAGGTGATTCAAAAATCACCTTAGTAACAATTAATGTTGATTCTGATGTGAATCAACAAAGTTATTGAGTAAAACTGTAATACTCTTACAGAAGTAGA
Source organism: Vibrio syngnathi (assembly GCF_002119525.1). NCBI lineage: Bacteria > Pseudomonadati > Pseudomonadota > Gammaproteobacteria > Vibrionales > Vibrionaceae > Vibrio > Vibrio syngnathi. The sequence continues at coordinate 230,655 of NZ_CP017916.1, forward strand.
AATGTTACATAATTTTACGTGATTTAAGTGCTATTCCTGTTGAGGAAATGTAACATAACGTACAAATATAGATTTAAAATCTTGTTGATATACAATCAGCAAGAACAAGAATTGAATAATAGATTCCCAAAAATCGAGGGTGAGCATGATTAAGAAGATCGGTGTTTTGACCAGTGGTGGTGACGCTCCAGGTATGAACGCAGCAGTTCGCGGTGTAGTTCGTACTGCGCTATCAGTTGGCATTGAAGTTTACGGTATTTACGACGGCTACCAAGGCCTTGTGGAAGACCGTATCGAGAAGCTTGACCGTTCAAGCGTATCTGATGTGATCAACCGTGGTGGTACTTTCTTAGGTTCTGCACGTTTCCCTGAGTTCAAAGACGTTGCTGTTCGTGAGAAAGGCATCGAGAACCTTAAGAAACACGGTATCGAAGCACTTGTTGTTATCGGTGGTGATGGTTCTTACATGGGCGCTAAGAAGCTGACTGAAATGGGTTACCCATGTATAGGTCTTCCAGGCACAATCGATAACGATATCGCGGGTACTGACTACACTATCGGTTACCTAACTGCGCTTAACACTGTTATCGATTCAATCGACCGTCTACGTGATACATCTTCTTCTCACCAACGTATTTCTATTGTTGAAATCATGGGCCGTCACTGTGGTGACCTTACGCTTATGTCAGCAATCGCGGGTGGTTGTGAGTACATCATTACACCTGAGACTGGCCTAGATAAAGATCAGCTAATCAGCAATATCCAAGATGGTATTGCGAAAGGCAAGAAACACGCAATTATCGCTCTAACTGAGCTAATGATGGACGCGAACGAATTGGCTAAAGAGATTGAAACGGCAACAGGTCGTGAGACTCGCGCAACCGTTCTTGGTCACATTCAACGTGGTGGTCGTCCTACTGCATTTGACCGTGTATTAGCTTCTCGTATGGGCAACTACGCTGTTCACCTTCTTCAAGAAGGTCAAGGTGGTCGTTGTGTTGGTATCGAGAAAGAAGCTCTTGTTCACCACGATATCATCGACTGTATCGAGAACATGCAGAACCCAGACCGTTCTGAGTTGTTCCGCGTTGCAGAAGAGTTGTTCTAAGCCACGCTTAGCGTTCGCTTGAAAATATTAAAAACCGCTGATTTATCAGCGGTTTTTTTGTGTCCGTTGTTTGGCTTTAAAGCTTGAATCTCAAACGATAGGCAACAAAAAAGGCCAACCTAAGTTGACCTTTCATTCAATTTAAACGGTGACGTTTAAATTAAGCTTTTGCTTCAGCTGCTGCTTTAGCGATAGCTGCGAAGCTTTTCGCGTCTAGAGCTGCGCCGCCAACTAGAGCACCGTCGATGTCTGGTTGTGCGAAGTAAGCTGCTGCGTTTTCTGGCTTAACAGAACCGCCGTATTGGATAACAACTTTCTTAGCAACATCTTCAGATTTCTCAGCGATGTGTGCACGGATTTGAGCGTGGATGCGTTGTGCATCTTCAGCTGTAGCTGCTTTACCAGTACCGATAGCCCAGATTGGTTCGTAAGCGATGATAGCGCCTTCAAGAGCTTCAACACCTTGAGTGTTGATAACAGCGTCAAGTTGACGAGCACATACAGCAACAGTTTCGCCTGCTTCGTTTTGTGCTTCAGATTCACCGATACAAAGAACTGGAGTTAGGCCGTTCTCTTTTAGGAATGCGAATTTCTTAGCAACGAATTCGTCAGACTCAGCGTGGTATTCACGACGCTCAGAGTGACCGATGATGATGTGAGATGCGCCGAACTCTTTAAGCATTGCTGGAGACATGTCGCCAGTGAATGCACCGCTGTTGTTTAGGTCAGAGTTTTGAGCACCTAGGATGATAGCGCTGCCCGCTTCAGTAAGCGTACGCTCAGCAAGATCAACGAAAAGTGCTGGTGGAGCAACTGCTACGTCTACGCCTGTTACGCCTTCAAGTTCAGCGTTAAGACCGTTTAGTAGATCAACAACCATTTCTTTGCTGCCGTTTAGTTTCCAGTTACCCATAACTACAGGATGACGCATAGGAATATCTCCAAAGTATTTAAATAAATCGAATGTAAAAAAGTAAACTTTATTACGAAATAATATAACAGAATAATATCAACAGATCATGACTGTGGTCATGACTTTCTTGGATCTTACTCAATGGTCAGAGTAGATTTTGAGCAAATATCAGTGATCCGGCAGACAGAATAATAGCTAACTTCTCGGATTTTTCATCGTTAGTTGCTATTAAGGGACAAACGATTGCGTTAACAATAGGAAGTAATAATGCCGAATCTAGTTCTAGAGTACTCAAATTCAGTGGATGAGCGAGTGAATATCCAAGGTTTACTGGAAGACCTCCATCAAGTTACATTAAACTGTGGTTTGTTTGATGTACCTTCTGTGAAGTCTCGTTCACTGCGCTGTCATAACTGGTTGGTCGGTGATGAAGAGGACAATGTAGATTTTGTTCATATTAGCTTCGAGTTACTTTCTGGACGTACTGAAGAACAGAAAAGAGAATTGTCGCGTTTGTTAATGCAAACCCTACAAGAACAGGCAAGCCATATCCGCAGCCTAACGGTCAACATACGAGATATGGATAAAAGTTGCTTTCAGAAAGTGATTAACTAGCTAAAAATAATCAACTAGCTAAAAGTGATTCACTAACTATTTGCTACTCACTTTTTGGTAGCGTATTAACTTTTTGAGTATTTTAAGATGTCGATGAAAGATTTACTGCTCTCTTTCAAAGGGAGAATAGGTCGTAAGACTTACTGGATTTGGAATATTTTCTACTACATAGCGATTACTGGTTTTGCTTCTGGTATCTCTGTGTTGTTCCCTGCTTACTCTTACATTCTGCTGCCAGTATTCCTATTGCTGCTCGTGATCCCAGATCTTGCGGTCACCGCTAAGCGCTGGCACGACCGCAATAAGTCGAACTATTGGTTACTGTTGAATGTGCCGCTAGTGCTAGGTCGTTTGGCTTCGCCAATGGCTGCGACTACCACAGAGCCGGTATCACCAATCCATATGGCAGCCACCGTTGCGGCGTTAGTGTGTGGCTTATGGATTTTGATTGAGTGTGGTTTGTTGAAAGGCACAGAAGGTCGTAACGACTATGGCGAAGATCCATGTAAATATTAACAATGAATAGATAAGAGGGAGCATCGCGCTCCCTTTTTTCTTTTTAATACTTTTGCACTTTTAATACATTTTAGGTTCTGCATTCGGCCTAAAAGGAACCACATTTTCCGGTTTAGATTCTTCAAAACTACAGCGACCTTCGAGTGCATCTTGGAATTTACAGAACTGACAACGAAGCTCTTGCATGAGTACGACATTAACATGATGTGGGTTTTTACAGCGACCAACCACCAAATCGATGTGACTTTGCTGAGCGCGTAGCCTGTCTTGCATGGTTTCTGAGGCCGAACAAATCATCTGCTCGCACATTTCGTGTTTGAATTGATTGAATGCTTTAGGATCGCTTTTGGCGAGTTGGACCAGTTCATCAAACGGGGGCAGATTTTGATTTGGCTGTGGCTGTGCCATGATTCCTTCCTTAGCATTAAGCATGTTTCATATACTTTAAGCTTAAGAAAGAAATCTGTACAAATTTTAATCTATCGTCATTTTCTCAACATTGAGACGGAATCGGTGGGTTAGTACTAGCTCTTAGCGCTTGGTATTACGATAAAGGCGTGGGCGTTAAGGTATAAGTACAGCGTCTTTCGCCGGCAATAATGTGTTCAGTGCGGCTTACATGACACTCATTTTTGAGCAGTTCAGTGAAAACATTGAGCTCAGATTGGCATAGGCTAGGGCAACGAGTTGCTGCTTTGCAGATGGGGCAGTGGTTCTCAATTAAGATGTAGTGCTCATCATGTTCTTGAAGTTCAGCCATGTAGCCTTCATCTTCACGAAGTTGGGTGAGTTTTTCAAGCTTACTAATGAGTGAATCACAACCAGACAGTGCAGATTGATACTGCTTAAGTGTGTGTTGTTCACGCTCGGCAGCAACCTTAGCCAACCCTTCTTTACCAAACAGATTTTCTACAGCATCAATTACTTGAATAGTGAGTTCACCGTGTCGGTCTGAAAATTGGCTGTGGCCTTGTTGAGTTAAGGACCAATGGCGAGTCGGACGACCCACTTTTACTTTCACATCATGAAACGCAAGAGTACCGTCATCTTCCAGACTTTGCAGATGTTGCCTTGCACCCATTGTCGTCATGCCAAATTCTTCTGACAGTTGTTTCGCGGTTACCGCGCCTTGACGCTTAATGGTCTGTAAGATTTTGTCGCTTGTTTTCATACTATCTCTGCCTCATGAACTTTACCATTATGAGGCAAGGTATTTATAAAGCAAACCATTTACTATAAGGCTGGTGAAATGCACAGATTATTGATGGCCAATAAAACAAAAGGCTGATACTTGGTATCAGCCTTCGTGCGTTTTGTTGAACCTAGTTTTGGTTTACAGGATGTGACCGATTACTTCTGGGTCTTTACGCTCTAGGTAGTGGATAGATTTGATGCGGCGAATCGTACGACAGCGACCACGGATAAGCAGTGTTTCTGTGGTTGCGATATTGCCTGTGCGAGTGATGCCTTCTAGAAGGTCACCCTTAGTAATACCCGTTGCTGAGAACACAACATTATCGCTGCGTGCCATGTCTTCCATCTTCAGTACGATGCCCGCCGTTACGCCCATTTCTGCACAACGTTCTAGTTCAAGCTCACCGTGCTTGCGGTTCTCTTCTGTATCGCCTTTTACTTCATGACGAGGAAGAAGACGAGCGTGCATGTCACCGTCGAGTGCGCGAATGACCGCCGCAGAAACCACACCTTCAGGTGCGCCGCCGATGCAGTACATTACGTCTACTTCGCTATCTGGCATACACGTTAAGATAGAAGCTGCAACATCACCGTCTGGCACAGCAAATACACGAACGCCCATGGCTTGCATGTCAGCGATGATTTGATCGTGACGAGGCTTAGCCAATGTGGTTACTACTAGAGTATCGAGTGTTTTACCTAGTGCTTTAGCGATGTTTTCTAGGTTTTCTGTTAGTGGCAGCTCTAGGTCAATCACGCCTTTAGCGCCAGGGCCTACTACCAACTTTTCCATGTACATATCAGGCGCTTTAAGGAAGCTGCCTTTTTCGCCTGCAGCTAATACCGCCAATGCATTTGATTGACCCATTGCTGTCATGCGTGTCCCTTCAATTGGGTCAACTGCGATGTCGACAGCGTCGCCGCCCACACCTACGTTTTCGCCGATGTATAGCATAGGTGCATCATCGATTTCACCTTCGCCGATAACGATCTCACCGCTAATTTCGGTTTTGTTTAATAGGCTACGCATTACTTCTACAGCAGCGCCATCTGCAGCGTTTTTATCGCCACGGCCAAGCCACTTGTAACCAGCTAGTGCTGCACCTTCTGTGACACGAGAGAATGACATTGCTAAATCGCGTTTCATGCGGACTCCAAAATTTTCAAAGGGGGAATAGAAATTTCGCGGCAAATTTTATCATATCCCAAAGGAAACGTTTGCCTTTTTGTTTTTTGGAGATTGCTCTCGATCAATTCGCAGTGGAAAACAGTTATTATTCATCAAAATAATCGGTTTGCCGTCGTGGTGGTAATCGTTCACGTCAATATTCGGTAAAAAGCGCTGTTTTTTTCATCGAATGGCGCAAAATATCGAATATATTGAGTGTTTATCCTTGCTCTGCTGAGTAGAATGGGGAAATAAGTGGAGTGAACCTTCACCATCAAACGGATAACTTAAAGGTAGGCCAGAATGTCTTTTGAAGTACTAGAGCAGCTAGAAGCAAAAATTCAAACAGCAGTAGATACAATTGCACTTCTTCAAATGGAAGTGGAAGAGCTTAAAGAAGAGAAACAAGCACTAGCAACAGAAGCTGGTGAGCTTAAAGCAAGCCGTCACGAGCTAGAGCAAAAAACTCAGCAAATGCAGGAAGAGCATTCAGCATGGCAAGATCGCATCCGTAACCTTCTTGGTAAAATGGATGACGTAGAGTAATCGACTCTTCAGATTTAAAAAAACGCCCGCTACTGAGTAGCGGGCGTTTTCGTTTGTGTTCTTATGTTTTGTGTTCTTTGGCTTGTTTTATTATTTGAAGCTGAGTGAGTTACTCGGCCTCTTCTTCTTCAACATCCAGATCGAGTTCTACATCCAAAGGCTCTGCCGAAAGAATAATGCCAGTGTTGTCTGCGTAGAGATAATCTTCCGGTAAGAAGGTCACGCTGCCAAAGTTCACAGGTACATCTAATTCGCCAACACCTTCTTGGCTCGCACCAACAGGGATAGAAGCCAAAGCCTGAATACCAAGGTTCATGTCTTCTAGCTCATCGACTTCACGAACGCAGCCGTAAACCACAATACCTTCCCACTCATTGTCTTCAGCAAGTAGAGCAATCTCAGCATCGATCAGCGCTTTACGCAGTGAGCCGCCACCATCGATTAACAACACACGTCCCAAACCATCTTGCTCTAATACGGAGCGAATTAAAGCGTTGTCTTCAAAACACTTTAATGTCGTGATCTGTCCTGCGAAGGATGCACGTCCACCGAAGTTGCTGAACATTGGCTCCACGACATCGACTTGATCCAAATATATGTCGCACAGTGCTGAAGTGTTGTATTCCATTAGTATACCTTTTGAACAATGAGCTTACTTTGAGTATATCGGTGCTTGATCCCTTTGCAATGATTAGTCTCATTTAACTCAATAGAGTTTGAGCTACGACAACCCCTGCAAACAATAGGTTAGTGACCAGTGAACATTTCACAATCACAGGCATCATTGGCGCGATCTGTGCTGGCTTTTCGGTTTCCCAAACGGCCTTGCCATGCTTGTAAACAATAATAATGCTCAGTAAAAACGGCAGGCTGATCCAGGCCGGTTTTTCTTGAATGAGCAGGTAGATAGCGAAAGAGGCAAGGGCGAGCCCAAGCAGTGCAAAATGATAGTGCTTGGCTTTGCGTTGCCCTAGGCGAACCGCCATGGTGCGCTTACCACATTCGCTGTCGTTTTCGATATCACGCATGTTGTTGATATTGAGCACCGCAACCGCCATCAACCCGCAGCCTAGTGCAGGCAGAAACAGGCTTGGCTCTACATGACCCGTATGTAAGAAGTAAGTACCAGAAACCCCTAACAAACCGAAGAAGATAAATACCGACAAGTCGCCAAGGCCAATATAACCATAAGGTTTATTTCCCACGGTGTAAGCGATGGCAGCCATTATGGCTAATACGCCTAACGCGATGAAAGATAAGATGCTTTCAATCGATGTTAAGGCGTGAAAAATAAGAATCAGCCCTGCGATCATGGTAAATACGATATTGAGGATGATGGCTTGCTTCATGGTTTGCGCAGTCACCGCACCTGATTGCATTGCACGTGTTGGCCCTAGACGGTTTTCGTTGTCTGTGCCTTTTACCGCGTCGCCATAGTCATTGGCTAAGTTCGACAGAATCTGTAATAGAGTGGCGGTTAAAAAAGCCAATAGTGCGATTGATAAAGAAAAGTGACCACCGGCGAACGCTAAACTACTTCCTGTAAGAATAGAGACAAGTGCGAGAGGCAGAGTTTTTGGGCGTGCGGCATCTAGCCAAATCAGTAGAGATTGTTTCATCGTAGGTCTAATTCTTTATAAGTCTTCGTTTCATACTGTGATTTGAGTATACGCCCATTTTTCGGGTAATAAAAAGCCCACTCGAAAGTGGGCCTTGAATTCGCTTATTAGCTGCTATTTCTTTGAGATAGAGCAATAAGTTGGAGTTTGGTGTGCTACAGGATGAAGCGGCTTAGGTCTTCGTCTTCTACGAGCTCGCCAAGCTTAGATATTACGTAAGCTTCATCAATCACCAATTTGCTGCCTGCTCGGTCTGTTGCGTCGAATGAAATCTCATCCATTAGGCGCTCCATGACTGTGTGCAGACGACGCGCACCGATGTTTTCTGTGGTTTCGTTGACACGCCATGCTGCATCAGCAATTTGGTTGATGCCATCTTCAGTGAACTCAATGCCGACATCTTCTGTTTTCATCAGGGCAATGTACTGTTCAGTCAGTGATGCCTTTGGCTCAGTAAGAATACGTTTGAAGTCGTGTGCTGATAGCGCTTCAAGTTCGACACGGATTGGCAGACGACCTTGCAGTTCAGGGATCAGATCTGACGGCTTAGCTACTTGGAATGCACCTGAAGTGATAAACAAGATGTGGTCAGTTTTAACCATACCGTGCTTAGTTGATACTGTGCTGCCTTCGATAAGAGGAAGCAGGTCACGTTGAACACCTTCACGAGATACGTCTGGACCTGAGCTGTCGCCACGCTTACAGATTTTGTCGATCTCATCGATGAATACGATACCGTTGTTTTCAGCGTTGAAGATCGCGCTCTCTTTTAGCTCTTCCTGGTTCACAAGCTTCGCTGCTTCTTCTTCCGTCAGTGCTTTGAATGCGTCTTTGATTTTCATCTTACGCTTTTTCTTGGTGTCGCCCGCTAGATTTTGGAACATGCCTTGCAGCTGGTTGGTCATCTCTTCCATGCCCGGAGGTGACATGATTTCAACGCCCATTTGCGGCGCGGCTACATCAACTTCGATCTCTTTGTCGTCTAGCTTACCTTCACGCAGTTTCTTACGGAAAATCTGACGAGTGTTTGAAGAAGTTGTGTCTTCCGTTGATTGCTCGTTCTGACCCCAAGCATCACGTGCTGGTGGTAGAAGGGCATCAAGAATGCGTTCTTCAGCTTGCTCTTCAGCGCGGTATTGTACTTTTTCCATCGCTTGCTGGTGCGTCATCTTGATCGCAACGTCCGTTAGGTCACGGATGATGGTTTCAACTTCTTTACCCACGTAGCCAACTTCGGTGAACTTAGTCGCTTCTACTTTGATGAAAGGCGCGTTTGCTAGTTTCGCTAGACGGCGAGCAATTTCAGTTTTACCCACACCCGTAGGGCCAATCATCAGGATGTTTTTTGGTGATACTTCAACACGCAGGCTTTCTTCAAGCTGCATACGACGCCAGCGGTTACGCAGTGCAATAGCCACTGAGCGCTTAGCGTTGTCTTGGCCGATAATGTGGCGATTGAGTTCGTGAACAATTTCGCGAGGAGTCATCTCAGACATGGTTTTTCCTTAATTCTTTAATCACTGTTGAATACAACGTTATTGATGGAAGCGGTCGTTACTCGGGCTTTGGCAGCTCAACGGTGCTTTCTAGTTCTTCAATAGTGTGGTGATGGTTGGTGAATACACAGATATCGCCCGCAATGTTCAGCGACTTTTCTGCGATTTCACGCGCATCTAAATCTGTATTTTCTAATAGTGCAGTAGCTGCTGCTTGAGCGAAGTTACCGCCCGAACCGATAGCAATCAGGTCGTTCTCTGGTTGAACTACGTCACCGTTACCTGTGATGATTAGAGAAGCGGTCTCATCTGCTACTGCCAACAGTGCTTCTAACTTACGTAGAGCACGGTCACTACGCCAATCCTTCGCCAGCTCAACGGCAGCTTTGGTTAGGTGGCCTTGGTGCATTTGCAGCTTGCTTTCAAATTTTTCGAATAGCGTGAAAGCATCTGCGGTACCGCCAGCAAAACCTGCCAGTACTTTGTTGTTGTATAGGCGACGTACTTTACGGGCATTGCCCTTCATTACAGTATTGCCTAGAGATACTTGTCCATCACCCGCGATGACGACTTTATTATTACGACGTACAGATACAATGGTAGTCACGAGTAGGGCCTCTTAATATTTCTTATCTTTGGGTATAAAAAGTATATGAGGATGGTGCTCGGATAATTCAAGGAAGGTCGAGTGATGTCGCGCAACTTATCGGCGGAAGTTGTAAGGAAATTTGGCAAAAGGGTGCGGATAAAAGAAAACCTCCACAATGGGAGGCTTTCGGTGTTTGGCTTTTCTGCTTCTGCTTCTGCTTCTGCTTCTGCTTCTGCTTCTGCGGCAAATCTATAACTACTGGGTGTCTTTCCAAATAGCACAAGGTTCGATTTTCGCTCGTTGCAGCTTATGGCGATCTCGCTCTGCATCTCGCTTCAATTTGTATGGTCCTAGAACCACACGATACCAGCTACTGCCATCCTTTTTACGGATTGAGCTTGAGATACCTTGGAAGGCAATATCCAACTTACGTGCTTCAGCTTGGCTTGAGGTTTTGTACGCGCCACATTGCATGATGTAAGGGATCTTCGAGATCTGTTGCTCTTTGGCTTTTACTTCAATCTCGCGGCTTGGCAAGGTTTCAACGTAGTCCCACTTCTCCTCTGGAGGCGGCGGAATGACTTTTGTTGGTTTCGGCTTAGGCTTTGGTTTAGTTACCACTGGAGTCGGTGCTGGCGGCTCAGGGTCATTACTCAATAGGTAAAGTCCGTAACCAAAACCACCGGCGAGGAGGATCGCCAAAAGACCACTACGCCATGGTTTACGGCGAGGGGTTTGTTTTTTGGTCGGTTTTTTCGTGCCACGACCGCGCTTTACATAATCTCTATTAGCCACAAGACAATTCAATAGTTGCTGATTCTGCCCTCATGGTAATCCAGATTGAGTGAGGATAATAGTGCAGAAATGGAAGCGACACATCAAAATGTGCCGCAGAGTTATAAGGGTATTTATGAGAACTACATTCGAGGTGGCGCAGTACTGCCTCGAACGACTAATTTAGCTTCAAGCAGGCGTGACCCTGCTTGTACATCGTTGCCTTTCAGTACGTCGAGCATCATCAGCATCGCTTGGCGTCCAATCTCATAACGAGGCTGAGAAATAGTCGTTAGCGGTGGATCGCAGTATTGAGCGAATTGGATATCATCGAAGCCAACAATCGATAGGTCTTGAGGAACACGTAAACCTAACTTCTTCGCTTCTTGAATCGCACCAATGGCCATCGCATCATTGTGACAGAAGATAGCGGTTGGTTGTTCAGGAAGAGCGAGTAATTGACGAACTGCTTGAGCGCCCGCTTCAAAGGTAAAGTCACCGACAGTGCTATAGGCTGGATTCATTGATACTCCTGCACGACGTAGCGCTTGCTGGTAGCCTTGTTGGCGGAACTTACAAAGCGTTGCTGATACTGGCCCAGAGATTTGTGCTATACGCTTATGACCTAACTGAGCTAGGTAGTTCACTGCTTCAAATGCTGAGGTCAGGTTATCGATGTGTACGGTAGGGAGTTCAAGCTCAGGGGCGAACTCACATGCCATCACCATCGGCGGTAAGTTTTTTTGTTCAGGCTTACTGACATCAAACGGATGGTCGGTACCAAGCAGTAGCATGCCATCAGCTTGTTTAGTGAATACTAAATTAACAAATGAAGACTCACGCTTCTTCTGTTGGCCGCTATCACCCAGTAGAACGAGGTAGTCATTTTCTACTGCGGCATCTTCGATACCACGAATGATCTCTGCGAAATAAGGGTCACAGATATCAGGAACAATAGTGATGATGGTTTTTGATTCGTTGCGACGTAAATTTCTAGCTAATGTATTGGGTGAGTATCCAGCTTCAAGTACTGCTGTCTCAACTCGCTTACGAGTAGAAACCGAGACTTTTTCAGGGTTCATCAATGCACGTGATACCGTGGCTGTTGAAACGCCTGCTAGCTGGGCAACATCCTTCATTGTCGCCATAAATTAAACCCTCTTTTTAATTCCTTTGTTGCCTAAGTATCTAAGGCATGAATAATAAATGTAATCGAATAGATATTGTGAAAGTGTTGCTAACACTTTTTTTATTGCAATATTTTATTCGTTTCACCCGTGTAAAGTTACGGCTAGATTAACAAAAATCACATGACTAGTGTGAAGTTGCTCACGAGAAGTATGAAATATTTGTGAACAAACTTATCATTAGTTTTAACCCAAGTGGGTTTAGCTCAGATCTTGCGGCTCAATATCGAGTGACCAACGGACTTTTTTCGCAGCAGGTAACATATTAATTGCTGGCTTGGCGCTCATTAATAGCTTCTGCATCATCGAGCGAGTCTGTGTTTGTAGAATAAGCTGCCAACGAGACTTGCCGGCTCGCTTGGCCAGTGGTGCAGGGGTTGGGCCGAGCACCATGCAATATTGGTCAAATAACGGATGCGATTCCAATGTGTGGCGCACTTGACGCAAGAACTCTTCCACCAAACGTGTGTCATTGGCTTCCGCTCTAAACAGAGTCATGAAGGTATAAGGTGGCAACATCGCTTGTTTACGCTCTGCCAATGCGGTTTGGGCAAAGTGGTTATAGTCTTTGTGCAGCAACGCTTGTAATAAGCCATGTTCTGGATGGTGAGTTTGTAAGATAACCTCACCAGGCTTACTGGCTCGTCCTGCTCGACCTGCGACTTGAGTAAACAATTGAGCCAATCGTTCAGAGGCGCGGAAGTCACTGCTATATAAAGAGGCATCAACATCCAGTAATGCCACAAGTGTGACATCAGGGAAGTGGTGCCCTTTAGCAAGCATCTGTGTGCCGATAAGAATTTGGTATTCACCTTTGCGAATCGACTCTAACGCGCTTTCTAAGCTGCCTTTACGGCGAGTGCTGTCTCGGTCAATACGAATGGTTTTGTATTCCGGAAATAGCTGGCCAAGTTGAGCTTCCAACTGTTCGGTACCTACACCTACTGTCACTAAGTTCGCTGAACCACACCCTTGGCAATGATGCACAATATGCTGCTGCGAGCCACAATGGTGGCAGCGCATCTCATTACTGTATTGGTGATAGGTGTAGTAAGCATCACAACGCTTACATTCGGCTGTCCAACCACAATCGTGACACATCAGTGCGGGAGAAAACCCTCGGCGGTTGAGGAACAACATCACTTGGTTGCCTGCTTTGAGGTGTCTTTGCATTTCAGCAATCAAAGACGCAGACAAGCCACTTTCTAGATATTCACCCTTAACATCTAACACTTTATTGGTGGTTGGTAGTGCGACACCTGCGCGCGAGGTGAGGGTGAGGTAGCTGTATTTACCTATTTGGGCGTTGTGCAGCGTCTCAAAGGCTGGGGTAGCAGAGCCTAACACAACCGGAATTTGCGCCTTATGAGCTCGCATGATCGCCACATCACGAGCGTGGTAGCGGAGGCTGTCTTGCTGTTTATATGAAGCATCATGTTCTTCATCGACAATAATGATGCCCAGATCGGCAAAAGGCGTGAACAGAGCCGAGCGCGTACCAATCACAATGCCCGCTATTTTGTCACGTGCTGATAACCAAGCATTCAATCGTTCAGAATCGTTTAATCCAGAGTGAATCACCTCAACAGGCACATTAAAACGACGCTTAAAGCGATTAATCGTTTGAGGGGTTAGGCCGATCTCCGGTACTAACACTAACGCTTGTTTACCTTGGTCGAGAATCGGTTTGATCATATTCAGATAGACTTCAGTCTTACCTGAGCCAGTAACCCCCTCTAACAAGAAGCAACCAAAGTCGGTTTGGCTATTTACCGTTGCTATTGCTATAGCCTGTTCTTCATTGAGTTTTGGCTTATCTTGATCGTTTTCGAGATCCACCGGCCATGCATGGCGTTTTGGTTTTTTCTCTACCGATTCAACCCAGCCCTTCTCTTCCAACGTCTTAAGTACCGCGCTGCCCACCTCTTCATCGATGAACTTCTGATGAGGAACCGGGCCGTGCTCAAGCATGTGCATCACTTTGGCTTGTTTGACCGCTCGGCCGAAGCCCTGCATCAGTTGATCTCTGCCTGATGGGGTCAATTGCCATTCAACAAGCGTCGCGAAGTCTGCAGCTTTGCCTTTTCGTAAGGCGCTTGGTAGTGCGTTGGCCAAGGTTTCACCTAGTGGATACTGATAGAACTGGCTACACCATACCAAGAGTGAGTAGACCGATTCCGGCCAAACGGGTTGGTTGTCTAGTAAGGCTTTAATGGGCTTGAGTTTGTCTAATTCGAATTCAGATTCGTTAACCAGAGCCGTAACAATACCTGTTAAGGTTTGTCGTCCAAAAGGCACAGAAACTCGTCCGCCAATTATAGGGAATAGGTGGCTAGGAATCTTGTAATCGAACTGTTTGTCTAGTGGAACCGGCAGTGCCACGCGGGCAATCATTGGGCGCATAAATGGACGACTTTATCTGAGTTGACGAGAGCGGACAGTCTAAAGGATAAGGCGGTTAAATTCGAGAAGCAGTTTGGACCAGCTCAGAGAGTAGAACCAGTGAAGACCACTTAAGCCTTAAATCTTAAAGTGACAAAGGAAATAAAGAGGCTATTGGTGAAAAATGTATCAAATCAGTTGATCCTACCCCACAGATTCATTACTATACTGCGCCTTAAAGGTATGGCTTTATCGCGGTTTAGTGATACAGCGGTGTCTTTATTTATTTTTTAACTACGTGTGGTGTCCGGCTTAGAATCGGATGGCGACACGGCCTAATTGAGGTTTTCCCATGAAAGTTGGTATCCACCCAGAATACAAAGCAGTTTCTGCAACTTGTTCTTGCGGTAACACGTTTGAGTTCAACTCAACGCTAGCAAAAGAATCAATCCACCTAGACGTATGTGACAAATGTCACCCGTTCTACACTGGTAAGCAACGTATCGTAGATACAGGCGGCCGTGTTGATCGCTTCAACAAGCGTTTCGGTGCTCTTTCTAGCAAGAAGTAATTCTCGCTATTTAGACATAAAAAGGACACTTCGGTGTCCTTTTTTGTTGCCTGAAATTTGAGAAAGTACTGAATCGTATTTCATTATTAGGTCAGTTAAAGTAATAGGTTACTGACGTAAATCTTACTTAATCACTTATCCCAACACTCTTTCCTCGAAATTCGCTCTAAAGTTGAGCAGGCGATAGTAATTTCAACTGCCCACTGGTCTTATTAGTAGTGAAATCTCGTTTTTTAATGATACAGATGCTTCAACCACCTAGGAACTTTGAAGTACATCCATTAACATGAACAAGATCCCCCAAATAATAATATCCTAGGAACCTACACCTATGTCTGAAGACAGCCGCCAAGATCAATCCTCTCAAGCGTTATCGCCTCAAGAACAATTCCGTCAGCAAGCTCTTGATTATCATGAGTTCCCAATTCCAGGCAAAATTGCCGTAGAACTGACGAAGCCTGCAAACTCTGCAGAAGACCTAGCACTGGCATACAGCCCAGGTGTAGCTGAGCCTGTTCGCGAGATTGCACAGAACGTCGATAACGTTTACAAGTACACAGGTAAAGGCAACATGGTTGCAGTTATCTCTAACGGTACTGCAATTCTTGGCTTAGGCAATCTTGGTCCTATTGCTTCTAAACCGGTTATGGAAGGTAAAGCGCTACTGTTTAAGCGTTTTGCTGGTTTAGAT
This sequence comes from Vibrio syngnathi, assembly GCF_002119525.1. Classification (NCBI taxonomy): domain Bacteria; kingdom Pseudomonadati; phylum Pseudomonadota; class Gammaproteobacteria; order Vibrionales; family Vibrionaceae; genus Vibrio; species Vibrio syngnathi. The sequence goes on from NZ_CP017916.1 coordinate 246,024, forward strand.
TCTATCGATATTGAAGTAAAACACCGCACAATCGATGAGTTCGTTGATACGGTTGCGAATATCGCAGATACATTTGGCGGTATTAACTTAGAAGACATCAAAGCACCAGACTGTTTTGAAATCGAGCGTCGCCTGATTGAGCGTTGTGATGTACCTGTATTCCACGATGACCAACACGGTACTGCGATTGTTACGGCAGCAGGTATGCTGAATGCGATTGAGCTTCAAGGTAAGAAACTGGAAGAGTGTAAGATCGTTTGTTTAGGTGCTGGCGCAGCGGCGGTTGCTTGTATGGAGCTACTGATTAAGTGTGGCGCTCAGCGTGAGAAGATCTACATGCTTGACCGTAAAGGTGTGATCCACACTCGTCGTGATGACTTGAATGAATACAAAGAGCTGTTCGCAAATAACACCGACAAGCGCACGCTTGAAGATGTTATCGAAGGCGCTGATCTGTTCTTGGGTGTATCGGGTCCTAATCTGCTACCAGCTAAGGCTCTTACGCTGATGGCTGATAAGCCGGTTGTGTTTGCATGTTCAAACCCAGATCCAGAGATCAAGCCTGAGCTTGCACACGAAGTTCGTTCTGACCTAATCATGGGTACAGGCCGTAGTGATTACCCTAACCAAGTAAACAACGTACTTTGTTTCCCATTCATTTTCCGTGGTGCACTAGACGTGCGTGCGAGCGAAATCAATGACGAAATGAAGCTAGCGGCGGTTAAAGCGATTCGTGAACTAGCGAAAGAAGAAGTTCCAGCTGAAGTATTGGCAGCTGCGGGCGAGACTGCACTGGAATTTGGTAAAGGTTACATCATTCCTAAGCCAATGGATCCACGTCTGCTTCCTCGCATAGCAAAAGCAGTTGCGGAAGCGGCGGTTGAGTCTGGCGTTGCTCGTATTGAGATGCCTGCTAACTATATGGCTTAATGCCTTAATAGCTTAATAGCTTAATAGCTTAATAGCTTAATAGCTTAATAGCGGTTGCTCTATTGAGCGAAAAAGAATAATAAAAAACCGACTCATTTGGAGTCGGTTTTTTTATGTTTATCATTCACAGCGCACTGACAAGTAGTGTCGTGGGTGATGTGATAAATAGGGTTCAGCTATAGCGAATCAATAATGAAGGCAGTGACTGAGTTGTTTTTATTCTTCGTCAAACGCTTCGAACTCGATACCCATCTCTGTCATCAGTTTTTTCACTTCAGTAGGAATATCGTCGGGACGGTCTTTACGAAGATCTTCATCCGTTGGTAGTGGTTGGCCTGTGTACGCATGTAGAAAGGCTTCGCACAGTAGCTCACTGTTTGTTGCATGGCGTAGGTTATTAATCTGGCGGCGAGTGCGCTCGTCAGTAAGAACCTTTAACACTTTTAGAGGGATAGAAACTGTAATTTTCTTTACTTGTTCGCTTTTCTTTCCATGCTCAGCATATGGGCTTATGTATTCACCATTCCAGTCGGCCATTGCGTACCTTCATCACTTTAGTTGTTAGAATAAATTAATAGTGGTGATTTTAGCGGGATTTACTGCCATAAGCAAAGACATATAGACGTCTGGAAGTGTTGACGTCTCACGTTTATGAAAGTAAAGTGAATAACATATATCTAACACAGCCGCAAAATGCCGACAAGCAGCTGTGATTCTCAGACGCAAAATTTGTAAGGAAGCACCTATGAGCAGCCGGAAGCCAGCAACCATCGCCGTACGTACTGGTATCGAGTCAGACACGCAACATCATGCTGTTGTCCCACCCATTTATCTTTCGACTAACTATGGGTTTCCCGCTTTTGGTGAAGTGCCAAAGTATGATTATACCCGCTCTGGTAACCCAAACCGTGGTCTATTAGAAACGGCACTGTTTGAGCTTGAGTCGGGCAAAGGTGCGGTTGTGACTAACTGCGGTACGTCGGCACTTAACTTATGGGTATCCGCTTTCTTAGGTGGTGATGATCTTATCATCGCACCACACGACTGCTACGGCGGCACTTATCGTCTGTTTAACACACGCTCACTAAAAGGTGACTTCAAAGTTCTGTTCGTTGATCAATCGGATCAAGCGGCACTGGATGCGGCGATCGCGCTTAAGCCAAAGTTGATCTTAATCGAAACACCATCGAATCCACTGGTTCGTGTGGTTGATATTGCAGAAACTTGCCGTAAAGCGAAAGAAGTGGGTGCTCTGGTTGCTGTCGACAACACGTTTTTGACGCCTGTGTTCCAAAAGCCTTTAGAGCTGGGTGCTGACTTTGTTATCCACTCAACCACCAAATACATTAACGGACACTCGGATGTTATTGGTGGCGTTGTAGTGACTAAAACTGAAGAGCACGCTGAAGAGCTAGCATGGTGGGGCAACTGTATTGGTGCGACCGGCACACCATTTGATAGCTACATGACTCTACGTGGTATTCGTACGCTAGGTGCACGTATGCGTGTTCACGAAGAGAGTTCACGTGAAATTCTGACGGCGCTGCAACAACAAGATCTGGTGGGTACGATTTACCACCCAAGCCTTCCTGAACATCCGGGCCACGAGATCGCGAAAAAACAACAACTGGGCTTTGGTTCCATGCTGAGCTTTGAGTTTGCGGGCTCTTTTGAAGCACTTAAATATTTTGTAGATAAGTTAGAGCTATTTTCTTTGGCTGAATCACTGGGTGGGGTTGAAAGCCTGATTTGCCACCCAGCTTCGATGACTCACCGTGCGATGGGCGAAGAAGCATTGGCAGAAGCGGGTGTTTCTCAACAACTACTGCGCCTTTCTGTTGGCCTTGAAGATGCGGAAGACCTAATCGACGATCTCAAGCAAGCGTTTGAAAAAACACAACGCTTTATCACTGAAGGGGAGGGTTAATAATGGCAATCTTTCGCCAGCTACATAAATTTGGTGGCAGCAGTTTAGCGAACCCCGAGTGTTACCAACGCGTGGTCAATATTCTTAGAGAGTACTCATCAGCAACCGATTTAGTCGTTGTTTCAGCTGCGGGTAAAACAACCAACCGTTTGATTGAGTTTGTTGAAGCGCTCGATAAAGACGGCCGTATTGCTCACGAATGCCTGCAAACCCTTCGTCAGTTCCAACTTGAGCTGATTGAATCGTTACTTGACGGTGAAACTGCTGAGCAATTAACGGCAACCATTCAACAAGAATTTACTGCTTTGGGTGAGCTTACAGCTCCCTTGAGTGAAGCACAAAAAGCACAAGTACTGGGTCATGGTGAGGTTTGGTCTTCACGTCTGTTAGCCGCTTTGTTGTGCCAACATGACTTACAAGCGGTTGCTCAAGATGCGCGTGCCTTTTTACGTGCAGAAGCGGGTGCTCAACCCGAAGTGGATCGCGCGCGTTCTTATCCTCTGATTAAAGAAGTTTTGGCTCAGCATACGCATTGCCGAGTGGTGATTACGGGCTTTATGGCTCAGAACTGCGAAGGTGAAACAGTACTGCTTGGTCGTAACGGTTCAGATTACTCAGCAACCGTAATAGGCGCTCTGGCAGAAGTTGAACGTGTGACGATTTGGAGTGACGTGGCGGGCGTCTACAGCGCTGACCCTCGTTTGGTTTCGGATGCGTGTTTGTTGCCTCTGCTTCGCCTTGATGAAGCGAGTGAACTCGCTCGTCTGGCGGCTCCAGTGCTCCATAGCCGAACGCTACAGCCTGTCGCTCAAAGTGCTATGGATCTGAGCTTACGTTGCAGTTATCAGCCAGAGGCGGGTTCTACACAGATAGAGCGTGTATTGGCATCCGGTCGTGGTGCAAAAATCATTACCTCTTTAGATGAAGTTCTTATCGTGCAACTGACGTTTGGTCATGGACATGATTTCGACCGTCTAGAAAGCGAAGTGTTGGAAGGTCTTAAGCGTGCTCAACTAGAGCCGCTTGCTTATGAACTTGAACCGGATCAACATTGTTTGCGTCTTGCTTACACAGAAGAGATCGCTGGTGGCGCTTTAGAATATCTACAAGATCACGCGATTGAAGCGGAAATTAAGCTTAAAGAAGGCTTCTCTCTGATTGCGGCGGTGGGTGCAGGTGTGACTAAGAACCCGAACCATTGCTACGGTTTCTATCAGCAGCTCAAGAGCTCGCCAGTTGAGTTCATCTCAGAAGCGAACTCAGGATTGAGCTTAGTGGCTGTGATTCGTAAGAGTGAAACCTCAAGCCTAGTGAAAGGCATTCACTCTCAACTATTCCAAGCGCAGAAGCGTGTTGCGATTGCTTTGTGTGGTAAGGGCAACATTGGTTCAAGCTGGTTGAGCCTGTTTGCTGAGCAAAAGGCGGAACTCGAAAAGCGTCGTGGAATGAACTTTGAATTGGTTGCGGTTGTTGATAGCCAAACCTATTGGTTCGATGACCAAGGTATTGATGCGACTTCTGTAGGTAAGCGTTTTGATGACGAAGCGATTGCCAACAACGGTAACGACTGGTTAGAGCGTTTGGGCTCTATTCAGGGTTACGATGAAGCTGTAGTACTCGATGTCACCGCAAGCCCTGTGCTTGCAGCAAAGTACCTGCAAATTGCACAACAAGGTATCCACCTGATCTCAGCTAACAAGGTGGCTGGTTCAGCATCAAGCGAGTATTACCATCAGGTACAAGATGCTTTCGCTAAGATCAGCCGTCATTGGCTGTACAATGCGACAGTGGGAGCTGGCTTACCGATTAACCACACGGTACGTGACCTGCGCGAAAGCGGTGACGATATTATTGCTCTGTCAGGTATCTTCTCGGGTACTCTATCTTGGTTATTCCAACAGTTTGATGGCACGGTGCCATTCAGCGAGTTGGTTGATTTAGCGTGGCAACAAGGCCTGACGGAACCGGATCCTCGAGCTGACCTCGATGGCTCAGACGTGATGCGTAAGCTAGTGATTCTGGCGCGTGAATCGGGTTTAGATATTGAGCCTGAAAACGTCAAAGTAGAATCATTGGTACCTGAAGAATTACAAGATCTGTCAGTGGATGACTTCTTTGATAAAGCTTCTGTACTGAGTGAAGAGTTGGCCGAGCGTTTAGAGAAAGCGCAGTCTCAACAGAAGGTTCTTCGTTACGTAGCACGTTTAGAGAAAAATGGTAAGGCAACAGTAGGCGTTGAAGCGCTATCTAAAGAACACGCTCTGGCGAACTTACTGCCTTGCGATAATATCTTTGCGATTGAGAGCAAATGGTACAAAGATAATCCATTGGTTATTCGTGGCCCAGGTGCTGGTCGTGAAGTGACGGCTGGTGCAATTCAATCTGACCTAAACAGAATGTCTAGCCTGTTTTAATACTGAGAGCGATTGGCTTAATAGTCAGATCAATTGCTTTAATACTCAGATCGGTTGGTTTAGTACGTAAATGGCATACTATTCACTAAGATAAATAAGGCTGAAAGCACTATGTGTTTTCAGTCTTTTTTCTACATTCTTTCTGCTTTGCGACCCATCTATCGGCTTGAGCTTTTCTCACTATCTACTTGAAAAAAATTCATAATCGATCTGTTGACATTAAATCGTATTCAATACATTCTGGAGACATATAGACGTCTAAACGTCGCTAGGGATTTGAGATTATTTAGTGGTTGCTTTTGCCACAGGGAGAGTAAGATGGGATACACACACGCAAGTCATATCGACGCTTTAAATCAGAATATTGCAGAGCTTTCTGACAACATCAATGTGTCATTTGAATTTTTCCCACCGAGCAGTGAGAAGATGGAAGATACCCTGTGGAATTCTGTTCACCGTCTTAAAACACTTCAACCTAAATTTGTATCAGTAACCTATGGTGCAAACTCGGGTGAGCGTGATCGTACCCACTCAATCATTAAAGAAATTAAGAACCAAACAGGCCTAATTGCTGCACCACACTTAACGTGTATTGATGCTAGCCGCGAAGAGCTGATTCAAATTGCCGACGATTACTGGGCAAATGGTATTGAGAGCATTGTTGCGTTGCGTGGTGATATTCCAGCAGGCGGCGGTGCGCCAGATATGTACGCGTCTGATTTAGTTGAACTGCTTAAATCTCGTCACGACTTTGATATATCGGTAGCGGCATTCCCTGAGGTTCACCCTGAAGCAAAAAGTGCTCAATCTGATCTCATCAACCTAAAGCGTAAAGTAGATGCGGGTGCTAACCGTGCAATCACTCAGTTCTTCTTCGATGTAGAAAGCTACTTACGTTTCCGTGACCGTTGTGTGGCGGCGGGCGTTGACGTAGAGATTGTACCGGGTATCTTGCCAGTTTCTAACTTCAAGCAAGCGTCTCGTTTTGCTGCGATGAATAACGTAAAAGTACCGGGTTGGATGGCGAAGCAGTTCGAAGGTTTGGATGATGATCCAACAACTCGTCAGTTAGTCGGTGCTAGCCAAGCGATCGATATGGTTCGTACGCTAAGCCGTGAAGGTGTGAAAGATTTCCACTTTTACACGCTAAACCGTGCAGAAATGACTTATGCACTTTGCCATACGCTAGGTGTTCGCCCACAAGTCGCTGCGCTTTAAGTAAAGCCTAATAAGTAAAACCTAAGCGCTTGTAAAAAGCCTCTGGCTGTAAAATTTCAAATCCTATAGATACAAAAAAAGGCTTGGACTCTAAGAGTTCAAGCCTTTTGCTTTTCTAGCTTAACTTAAGCAAGAGCACCAAGTTCAAGCAGTACTTCGTCCGCCCATACAATCCATGCTTCACGGATAAGTAGGTTACGACGAAGCGTTAAACGCTCTAGGCGTGCTTGCTTGTCTAGTGTAGATGGCGTTGCGTAGTAAGCCGCTTCGATTTCTTTGTAGTGAGAAACCAGTTTGCGAGACTCTTCAACTAGCTCAGCAAGTTGTACACGGTAAGCGTCAGCAGGTTGTACAGCACAAGCCATTAGCTTAGCTGAGAACTCGTCACGAACGGTTGGGTGTGCAGTTGGTTGTTCAAACCATTCACCTAGCGCGCCACGGCCTGCGTCAGTGATAGAGTAAACTTTACGATCAGGTTTGCCTTCTTGAGGCTCAAGCACGCAAGTTACCTGGTCGTTCTGAGCCATTTTATTTAGCTCGCGGTAAACTTGTTGGTGGCTAGCTTTCCAGAAGTAACCAATGCTTGAAGAGAATTCTTTTGTGATATCGTAACCAGTAGCATCGCGTGTACTTAAAACGGTTAAAATTACGTGTGGTAATGACATGTCTGAAATCCAAATGGTAAACAGTAAACAAATACTTGAACAACAAGTGTGCTTCTATGGCACGTTATATTGGTTATGTTCAAGTAGCACCAACTCAATAGTTGGTTATGTCACCTTACAAAGCCGTTTATCACCTAGGTTGACCAGTTTATTGGTCGAGTGCCGCAGATTATTATTTTGGAGTGTTTCTGCAGTGGAGCAGTAGTATATCTAAATAATAAGCATAAAGTAGAATACATGGACAAAATAACCCAAAAAACTGACAAAATACTCACTAGTGGTTATTTGGCAAAATAAAAAGGCCGCACATGGCGACCTTTTGTTTCTTTTATAGATGGAATCACTAATTAACCAGTGTTTCGCATACCTGCTGCAATGCCTGCAATCGTCACCATTAGCGCTTCTTCTAGCTCTGCTGGTGGTGTTTCACACTTACGAGTACGGTAAAGCAGTTCCGCTTGAAGCATGTTTAGCGGCTCAACATAGATGTTACGTAGACGAATTGACTCAAGTCCCCAAGGGTCGCTTTGCATCAAGTTCTCGTTATTTTCTACATTCAGCACCGCTTTGATGTCTTTCTGCAATTGTTCACGCAGTAATTCACCTAACGGCAGCAGTTCTTTATCAACAAGGCGTTGGTCGTAGTACTTAGCGATTTCCATGTTGCACTTCGAGTACACCATTTCCAACATACCTAGACGAGTAGAGAAGAATGGCCATTCACGACACATCTCTTCAAGTAGCGCTTGATGGCCTTGATCGACAGAGTATTGGATCGCTTCACCAGCGCCTAACCATGCAGGAAGTACCAAACGGTTTTGGCTCCATGAGAAGATCCATGGAATCGCACGTAGGCTTTCTACGCCGCCGTTCGGGTTACGTTTCGCAGGACGAGAACCAAGAGGTAACTTGCCTAACTCTAGCTCTGGCGTCGCTTGGCGGAAGTAAGGAACAAACTTCTCTTCACCACGAACGACGTTACGGTAAGCTTCGCAAGATACTTCAGAGAGCACTTCCATTAGGTCGCGCCATTCTTGTTTTGGCTCTGGTGGTGGCAGAAGGTTCGCTTCTAGAATCGCACTTGCGTATAGGTTGAAGCTATTAACTGCAACATCTGGCAAGCCAAGTTTAAAGCGGATCATTTCGCCTTGCTCAGTTACACGTAAGCCGCCTTTCAAGCTTTTAGGTGGCTGAGAAAGAAGAGCAGCGTGCGCTGGCGCACCACCACGACCAACTGTACCGCCACGGCCGTGGAATAGAGTCAGTTCAATACCTTCTTCTTCACAAGCCTTAACCAACTTGTCCATAGCATCATACTGCGCCCAACCAGCAGACATTACGCCAGCGTCTTTTGCTGAGTCAGAATATCCGATCATCACCATTTGGTGGTTCTGGATAAAGCCACGGTATAAATCAATGCTCATTAGCTGTTTCATCACGGCTTCTGAGTTGTTCAAGTCGTCCAGCGTTTCGAACAATGGACATACATCCATGCGGTACGGGCAACCACACTCTTGTAGCAGCAAGTGAACAGCCAGTACATCTGATGCTGTACGAGCCATAGAGATAACGTAAGCACCAAAGGCTTCACGAGGTTGAGCAGCAACGACCTTACAGGTGTCCAAAACCTCTTTGACCTGTTCAGATGGCTCCCAATCGCGTGGTAGCAGTGGGCGTTTTGAGCTTAATTCATTAGTTAAGAAAGCGACTTTGTCTTGCTCGCTCCACTGGTCGTAATCACCAATGCCTAGGTAGCGAGTCAATTCAGACAGCACATCTGAGTGACGTGTGCTTTCTTGACGAACATCGAGACGAACTAAATGCACACCGAATGCTTTTAGACGACGCAGCGTATCAAGCAGAGAACCGTCTGCAATGACGCCCATGCCACATTCGTGCAGCGATTGGTAACACGCGTAAAGTGGTGTCCAAAGTTGGTCGATGTTCTGTAGCGTTTCTTTCTTCGGTACTTCAGCGTCGTGCAGCTTTGCATCAAGCACTTCTAACGTGTTGTTCAGCAGAGTACGTAGGCTCTTCAGGATGGCACGGTAAGCTTCGTGCTCATCGCCAGCCAATTCACGAACGGCGTCATTACACTTGGTCATCGACAGTTCGGTAATCAGCTCGTTGACGTCACCTAGATACAGGTCAGCGGCTTTCCAGCGAGATAGGCGCAGTACTTCTTTGGTGATGGTGTGCGTTACGAATGGGTTACCATCGCGGTCGCCACCCATCCAAGATGAGAAGTGTACTGGGCGTGCATCGATTGGTAAGCCTTCACCAAGGTAACCTTTTAGTCGGTCATCCATTTCACGTAGGAAATCAGGCACAGCTTCCCAAAGAGAATTTTCTACAACCGCAAAGCCCCACTTAGCTTCATCAAGTGGTGTTGGGCGTTGCTGACGAATCACATCAGAGTGCCAACCTTGAGCGATAAGTTGCTCTAGGCGACGTTCGGTTTTCACTCGCTCTTTGTGTGATAGGTCGCTTAATTCTAATTTAGACAGACACTCGTTGATCTTAACCAACTTGTTGATCATGGTGCGACGAGTGATTTCTGTTGGGTGAGCAGTCAAAACGAGTTCGATGTTCAGGTCGCGAACAGCTTGAGCCGCATCTAGCTTGCTGATGTCGTTTTGGTTTAATTTGGAAAATAGAGATTGCAGCACGTCTGGTTCGCAAACATGCTCCTCACAGTGGCGAGAGATGGTGTGGTATTGCTCTGCCATGTTGGTGAGGTTGAGAAATTGGTTAAATGCACGAGCAACAGGAGTGAGTTGTTCGTTCGGCAGGTTTTTGATTTCTTCAACTAGGCTGTCACGGTCAGCTTTGTTGCCTGCGCGGGCGGATTTGGAAAGTTTACGGATAGTCTCCACTTTCTCTAAGATAACGTCACCATGTGCATCTTGGATTGTGTTACCTAGCAAGCGTCCCAGCATGCTTACGTTACTCTTGAGAGCGGCGTATTTCTCGTTCATTGTCATCCTGCCTCGTAAAAAAATTACATCCATTGTTCCTTGTTAAGTACACAATCTAGCGAAAAGTGCTGTATCTAGTCAAATAAAGCATTCTAAGTTTGCAATTATTAGGTTTAAAAATGCGGGAGAAGTAAATTTTTCAAAACTTAGGGAAAAAGTGAAATTTAATTACAAGATTGCGGCTATATCAGGGATGGCAGAATAAAAGCCACTTTTTAGGGTGGCTTTTATGTGAATGTTCGGATTGAAAAGTAATAACTAGAAACAATATTTACGGATAGATTTACTCAGAACATCAATTGTTGGGTCAATAAAATCGAAGCTTAAGAACTCATCCGGTTGGTGAGCTTGGTCAATTGAGCCTGGGCCTAACACCAAGGTTGGACATAATTCTTGAAGGAAAGGTGCCTCTGTACAGTAGTTCACGGTTTGCGATTCAATCTCACAAACTGATTCCATGCCACCAATAAATGGATGATCGTGCTGGCACTCATAACCCGGAATTGGCTCATGCAGGGGAGTAATCTCAATTCTGCCCGGCCATTTTGCTTCGACTTCTTTAAGTGCGCTGCGCAGCATGTTATCCAAACCATCTAAGCTGATGCCCGGTAAAGGACGAACGTCATAATGCAGCTCACAACAGCCACAGATACGGTTGGCGCTATCGCCACCGTGGATATGACCAAGGTTTAGCGTCGGGCTTGGAATGGCGAATCCTGGGTGATGGTACTCTTTGACTAGCTTGTCACGCAGCTGCATTAAAGCGAACAGCACTTCATGCATGATCTCGATGGCGTTAACACCTAATGCTGGATCTGAAGAGTGACCTGATTTACCGGTTACTCGCACGGCATTGGCAACATGACCTTTATGTCCACGAATAGGCACTAGGCTGGTTGGTTCACCAATAATGCAGTAATCCGGTTTAAACGGTGCATTTTCGGTGAAATGACGTGCACCTAGCATGGTGGTTTCTTCGTCACAGGTTGCTAATACATAGAGCGGCTTGGTTTGTTTGCTCCAATCCATCTTCTTTGCGGCTTCATAAACGAAAGCAAAAAAGCCTTTCATATCGGCGGTGCCTAATCCGTAGAAGCGGTTGTTGTGTTCTGTTAGTGCGTGAGGGTCGAAATTCCAACGTCCTTCATCGAATGGCACTGTGTCGCTGTGTCCTGCAAGCAATAAGCCGCCTTCTCCCGAACCCATCTTTGCGACCATATTATGTTTGCCGGGCTCGACTTCCACGACCTCAACGCTAAAGCCTACGTCTTTAAACCATTGAGCCATTTTTTCGATCACTTTCTCGTTGCCATGATCCCAGCTTGGATCGGTTGAGCTAATGGAGTCGGTGGAAATTAAGCCTTTATAGACCTCAAGGAAACTCGGTAATTGCATAATATCTTCACTTCTACTATTGACAGGAAAACCATAAGTCGGTAAAACACATATTAAATCATATTTAATGCATAAGAAATCAAATATAGCTAGAAATTAAGTATGAATAGTCAAATTTGAAATGTAACTTACCTCAAGAATGGATGTGTTGAGATGTTGAAAACCACGATCATTGGCGCAAGCGGCTATACAGGAGCAGAACTGGCTCTAATGATAAACAGACACCCTGAGCTCACGCTATCAGGTTTATATGTCTCAGCCAATAGTGTAGACGCGGGCAAACCTATCGCTGCACTGCACGGTAAGTTAGCTGGCCTGATTGATATGCCAGTGCAACCTTTAACAAATCCGGAAGAAGTGGCTAAACAGTCTGATGTGATTTTTTTAGCGACCGCGCATGAAGTCAGCCACGACCTCGCGCCAATCTTCCTTGAGAACGATTGCCAAGTCTTCGACCTATCGGGTGCCTTCAGAGTTAAAGGCGAAAACTTCTACCAAGAGTTCTACGGTTTTGAACATCAACACGAACAATGGTTAGACAAAGCGGCTTACGGTTTAGCTGAATGGAACGAACAAGAAATCAAAGAAGCTCAGCTTGTCGCAGTCGCGGGTTGTTACCCAACCGCATCACAACTGGCGATTAAGCCTTTGGTTGAAGCAAAGTTACTGGATGAGAACCAATGGCCAGTGATTAACGCGACCAGTGGCGTTACTGGAGCTGGTCGTAAGGCGACTATGGTCAACAGCTTCTGCGAAGTGAGCTTGCAAGCCTATGGTGTATTCAATCACCGTCATCAACCTGAAATGGCTGCACATTTAGGATGTGATGTGATCTTCACTCCGCACCTCGGCAACTTTAAGCGCGGTATTTTGGCGACCATCACCATGAAATTGGCTGAAGGCGTGACAGAACAACAGATACAAGATGCCTTTGAGCAAGCTTACCAAGGTAAACCTGCGGTGAGATTACTCGAAGAGACATTGCCAAGAATTCAAGATGTAGAACAGACACCTTTCTGCGATTTAGGTTGGAAGGTTCAAGGTCAACACATCATCGTTGTTTCAGCGATTGATAACTTATTAAAGGGTGCATCTAGCCAAGCGATGCAGTGTTTGAATTTACGTTATGGTTTTGCGCCATTAACTGCGTTAGTGTAAGGAAATCTAGATATGAGCCTTAATAATCAACCATTAATCATAAAGTTAGGTGGCGCTGCGCTATCTTGTGGTGAAACACTTAGCAAGTTATTTGGTGCTATCTCTGCTTACCAACAACAGGCACAACGACCAATCGTGATTGTTCACGGTGGTGGTTACCTTGTTGATGATTTGATGAATAAGTTGAACCTCGAAACCGTTAAGAAAGAAGGGCTACGTGTTACTCCTTATGATCAGATCCCAGTGATCGCTGGTGCACTAGCAGGCACGGCCAACAAACTACTTCAAGGTCAGGCAATTAAAGACGGTATCAACGCCATTGGTTTGAGCCTAGCTGATGGTGGTTTATGCAAAGTCAGCGAACTGAACCCTGAACTGGGCGCGGTAGGAAAAGCGGAGCCGGGCGACTCAACCGTTCTGCAAGCGATTCTTAATGCGGGCGCACTGCCAATCATTAGTTCAATTGGTCTGACTGAGCAAGGTCAACTGATGAATGTGAATGCTGACCAAGCTGCGGTTGCCGTTGCAGGCGCGCTTGATGCTGAACTGGTACTGCTTTCTGATGTAAGTGGTGTGTTGGATGGCAAAGGCCACCTGATTCCAAGTCTCAATCAACAGCAAGCTGATGACCTTATTACAGGAAAAGTGATTACCGACGGCATGATCGTTAAGGTTCAAGCCGCACTAGAAGCCGCTAACGGCCTTGGACGACCAATCGAAGTTGCCACTTGGCGATACCCAGACAAACTGACACAACTTTTTGCAGGTAAAAGCATAGGAACACAGTTTTTACCTCAGTAGACCTCACAACGAGTCACTACTTAAAGAATTTAGACAAATAAATTTAACACATAATAATGAAGTCATTTCCAACGCTGACCGCCATGTGCAGTATGGAAACTAGGAGAAAGAAAATGAGCAAAGTTAACGTAAAGAAAGTTGTAGTAGCCTACTCTGGCGGTCTAGACACATCAGTAATCATCCCATGGTTGAAAGAGAACTATGACTGCGAAGTTATCGCATTTGTTGCTGATGTAGGCCAAGGCGACGAAGAGTTGATTGGTATTGAAGAGAAAGCAAAAGCGTCTGGTGCTTCAGAGTGTTACATCGCTGACCTTAAAGAAGAGATGGTAGCTGACTACATCTACCCAACGCTAAAAACGGGCGCTTATTATGAAGGTAAATACCTGCTAGGTACTTCGATGGCTCGTCCAATCATTGCGAAAGCTCAGGTTGAAGTTGCACGTAAAGTCGGTGCTGACGCACTGTGTCACGGCTGTACAGGTAAAGGTAACGACCAAGTTCGTTTTGAAGGCGCATTTGCTGCACTGGCACCAGACCTACACGTAATCGCACCTTGGCGTGAGTGGGATCTAGTGAGCCGTGAAGAGTGTCTGGATTACCTAGCAGAACGTAACATCCCTTGTACGGCTTCTCTGACTAAGATCTACTCGCGTGATGCAAACGCATGGCACATCTCTACAGAAGGTGGCGTTCTAGAAAATACATGGAACGCACCGGATGAAGATTGCTGGGCTTGGACTGTAGACCCAGAGCAAGCGCCAAACGAATCTGAAACAGTGACGCTTAAAGTTGAAAAAGGTGAAGTGGTAGCGGTAGATGGCGAAACAATGACGCCATACAACGCACTGGTTTACCTAAACGAGAAGGGTGCGAAGCACGGTGTTGGTCGTATCGATATCGTTGAAAACCGTCTTGTTGGCATGAAGTCTCGTGGTTGTTACGAAACTCCAGGTGGCACAATCATGATGGAAGCACTGCGTGCAGTAGAGCAACTGGTTCTTGATAAAGCGGCATTCGAATTCCGTGAAGAGCTAGGTGTTAAAGCTTCTCACCTTGTATACGATGGTCGTTGGTTCACTCCGCTATGTAAGTCAATTCTTGCGGCAACAGATGAACTAGCACAAGACGTAAATGGTGAAGTGGTTATTAAGCTTTACAAAGGCCATGCAACGGTGACTCAGAAACGTTCTGACAACAGCCTGTACTCAGAAGAGTTTGCAACTTTTGGTGAAGATGAAGTTTACGACCAAAGCCACGCTGAAGGCTTCATCCGTCTTTACTCGCTATCAAGCCGTATCCGTGCTCTGAATAGCCAAAAGTAATCCTAACCATGAGTTAGTTAGCTAGCCTTTTACGAGCAATCGAAGGCTAGAAAATAGACATTATCATGCAAAGCCCATCCACTATTGATTAGTGAATGGGCTTTTTGCTATCTATTAGTCTAATAAATCAGCTTCGGTTTTTATCATTGAATGGCATATAATTCGCGAACCACACTAAAATAATCAATGGCTCGAACTACTGGTGAATAAATATGTGAAAATAATGAATTAATACTTTATTTTCATTTTGAATTGCCGTAAGTTTAAACCATCAGAAAAATACTGAATCTTAATCAGAATTATCATTTGCAAAAACAGTGAGCACTGTGCAATCAGGAGATACACAATGGCATTATGGGGCGGTAGATTTACCCAAGCAGCAGACACCCGGTTCAAAGATTTTAACGATTCTCTTCGTTTTGATTACCGATTGGCTGAGCAAGACATTGTGGGCTCAATTGCCTGGTCTAAAGCTCTACTGTCGGTCAACGTATTAACCGAGGAAGAGCAACAGAAGCTTGAGTTAGCGCTAAATGAGCTAAAACTTGAGGTGATGGAAGATCCTGAACAGATTCTACGTTCTGATGCAGAAGATATTCACAGTTGGGTTGAGCAACAACTTATCGGTAAAGTCGGTGACTTGGGCAAAAAGCTCCACACGGGCCGTTCTCGTAATGACCAAGTGGCGACCGACCTGAAATTATGGTGTCGTCAGCAAGGTAACCAACTGCTACTGGCACTGGATCGCCTACAAAGCCAAATGGTGAACGTTGCTTCTCAGCATCAAGAAACCGTACTTCCTGGCTACACTCACTTACAACGTGCTCAGCCGGTAACTTTTGCTCACTGGTGCTTGGCTTACGTTGAAATGCTTGAGCGTGATTATTCTCGTTTGAATGATGCGATTAAGCGTCTAGATACATGTCCGCTGGGTTCTGGTGCCCTTGCTGGAACTGCTTACCCGATGGACCGTGAAGAGTTAGCTCACAACTTAGGTTTCCATCGTGCAACGCGCAACTCTCTAGATTCAGTTTCTGACCGTGACCATGTGATGGAGCTGATGTCGATTGCATCTATCTCAATGCTTCACCTTTCGCGTCTTGCAGAAGATATGATTTTCTACAACTCAGGTGAATCAAACTTCATCGAGTTAGCGGATACCGTGACGTCAGGTTCATCTCTGATGCCACAGAAGAAAAACCCGGATGCGCTAGAGCTTATCCGTGGCAAAACTGGCCGTGTATACGGTTCATTAGCCGCAATGATGATGACAGTGAAAGCTCTGCCTTTGGCGTACAACAAAGACATGCAAGAAGATAAAGAAGGTCTGTTCGACGCTTTAGATACTTGGAATGATTGTATGGAGATGGCTGCTCTTTGTTTTGACGGCATTAAAGTGAACGGCGAACGTACGCTTGAAGCAGCAAAACAAGGTTACGCGAACTCAACAGAACTGGCTGATTACTTAGTAGCGAAAGGCATTCCTTTCCGTGAAGCTCACCACATTGTTGGTGTAACAGTCGTCGCGGCGATTGCTAAAGGCTGTGCGTTAGAAGAGTTAACCATCGCAGAGATGAAAGAGTTCTCTGAGGTGATTGAAGAGGATGTGTATGACATCCTGACTATTGAATCGTGTCTTGAAAAACGTAGTGCGCTCGGTGGTGTATCACCACAACAAGTGGCTTACGCGGTTGACCAAGCAGAGAAGCGTTTATCACAGCGTGATACTTCTATCGTTAAGGTTCGTTCTGCTCGTCTGACCGATATTGAAGCGTTGGAAGGCATGGTGGCCTACTGGGCGAATATGGGTGAAAACCTGCCTCGTTCTCGTAATGAACTGGTGCGTGATATTGGTTCGTTTGCCGTCGCAGAGCATCATGGTGAGGTGACAGGTTGTGCATCACTCTATGTGTATGACTCTGGTTTAGCGGAAATTCGTTCGTTAGGTGTTGAAGCTGGTTGGCAAGGCCAAGGGCAGGGCACCGCTATTGTGCAGCACTTGGTTGATAAAGCGCGACAAATGGCGATCAAGAAGGTGTTTGTGCTGACTCGTACTCCAGAGTTCTTTATGAAACATGATTTCTTACCTACATCGAAATCTCTACTGCCTGAAAAGGTACTAAAAGATTGCGACCAGTGCCCTCGTCAACATGCGTGTGATGAAGTGGCGTTGGAAGTGAACTTGGTAGAGCAGGTTATCGCTAAGGTGAATGTTGCTTAAAGTATTGATTTTATAGAGCCTAAAAAAAAGATCAAAAAACTGATCTTTTTTGGGAACAAACTAAGAAAAGTCCGGTCTATTAAAGTACCACTGCTTTTTCTTAGAATTTTCTAAGAAAGCCCTAGAATCGATTGGTTCTGGGGCTTTTTTCTATCTGCTGTTTGGGAAATGATAATCGCTCGATCATTATGATGGATTATCGGATTATCGGATTATCGGATTATCGGATTATCGGATTATCGGATTATTTAACCCTACATCCAATTTCGACTCTCTAGCCAATAAAGACTTTCAGCTAACGCTTTCTAGTTCTTAAAGGCAGCACCACAAACTTCATTATCCAATGCAACGACAGCAACCCACTGAACGCGAAAGCGGCCATCATCAAGGCGATGGCATTGATGGTCTTTGGGTCTTCTTTGAAAAACACCCACCACACTCCCCAACTTAAAATCGACAACACCATCAGTTGGTTCATACAACGTTGGCAGCGGCCGAGTTTGTTACGGATTTTTTCACTTTTATTGCAATGAATGCATGTCATCTTAGGTTTGATTCGCGTTATGCTTGTTGCCCTGATAATAACACGTCACAAGATATTGGATCACGGTGACACAGAGAGAAAGTCGATGATTGAGCGCCAAGAAACCAAACAACGCATGAGCCGTATTGTTAAACACAACGGCACCATCTACCTATGTGGCCAAGTTTGTGCTGATGCGACCAAAGACATCACAGAACAAACACAGACGATGCTGGATAAAGTTGAAGCCCTACTTGAGCAAGCGGGCAGCGATAAAGAGCACATGCTGTCAGCAACGATTTACTTGAAAGACATGAAAGATTTCCAAGAAATGAACGCAGTTTGGGATGCATGGGTACCAGAAGGTCACGCTCCAGCTCGCGCATGTGTGACGGGTGATATGGCTCGTGAAGCGCTACTGGTTGAGATCTCTGTGATTGCTGCTGAGAAGTAATTGCTTAAGCTTATAGTGACGCAATGGCATCAAGAGATCCCAGATACTTCGTCCCTCAGTTCTGGAAAGCCAATGGCTTTCCTTTTTAGTATCTAGTGTTTGCTAACTGCTAACTGCTAACTGCTAACTGCTAACGACAGCCTGAGATTAACAACCAGGGCCACAATCTAGACAGTGTTTCACCATCTCTGGACCTAGGTGCAGTTTCGCATTCAGGTCACGTAGCGCTGTTCGTACACCTTCTTCAATCACTGGGTGGTAGAACGGCATGTCTAGCATTTCAGAAACCGTCATCTTGTTCTGGTGTGCCCAAGCTAATAGGTGAGCCAAGTGTTCTGCGTTTGGTCCCATCATTTCAGCACCAAGGAAGCGGCCTGTACCTTGCTCACCGTAAACGTGCAGAATACCTTTGTTGCGTAGCATCACTCGTGAACGACCTTGGTTCTCGAAAGACACTTCACCTGTTGCGAAACAACCACATGTACCTAAGCGTGTGGTGATCTCTTTGTAAGTTTCACCCACCATCGCGATTTGTGGGTCAGAGAATACCGCAGAGATTTTAGAGCGGCGTAGGCCTGCACGAATCTCAGGGAAGCGACCAGCATTATCACCGGCAATACGTGCTTGGTCTGCTGCTTCATGCAGTAGAGGCAGTTGGTTGCTTGCATCCCCCGCAATAAATACTGATGGCAGCGATGTTTGTAGCGTGTAGTGGTCTGCAACTGGCACACCACGTTCATCAAGTTCTAGAGAGGTATTCTCTAGGCCAAGTTTGTCGGTGTTTGGACGACGACCTGTAGCTGCCAGTACGTATTCAACGACGTTAGTTTCTAATTCACCTTGTTTATTGATGAACTGGATTTCGACGCGAGCTTCGCCTGATTCCGTCGTAATACGCTTCATGCTTTCGATTTTTACATCAGCATCTAGGTAGAACTCTTCATTGAAGGCTTTGTCTGCGTACGCCATGATCTCTGGGTCGGTTACTGGGCCAACTTGACCACCCAAACCGAATAGTTTGGTCTTCACACCTAAGCGATGCAGTGACTGACCAAGCTCAAGACCAATAACGCCCGGGCCAAACACTGCGACTGATTCTGGTAAATCATCCCAGCTGAATACGTCGTCGTTAATGATCAGACGGTCACCAAGTTCATTCCAAACTGCAGGATAGGCAGGGCGAGAACCTGTTGCGATAACTATACGTTTAGCGGTGACAACCGTGTGGTCATCGATTTGTAGCGTGTTGTCGTCTAAGAACTTTGCGTAGCCAGAGATCTTGTCTTGTTCTGGGATTTCATCAACACCTTCTAAAACAAAACCAACAAAACGGTCACGTTCAAACTTCACTCGGTCCATCACTTCACGACCGTTAATCACGATGTCACCTTGTGGGTGAACGCCAAAAGCCGGAGCTTTCTCGATTTGGTGTACACTTTCAGCCGCTGCAATAAGCAGTTTAGATGGCATACAACCAACACGAGCACAGGTTGTACCGTAAGGGCCGCCTTCAATCATCACAACACTGTCAGTGTGTGCTTTTGCAGCGCGGTAAGAACCTAAACCTGCCGTACCGCCCCCGATAACTGCTACATCTACATTGACTTGTTTCATAATAATTTTCTCGCAATAGCTAAATTTAGTTTGAACGAACCCCTCCAACTCTGGTGATTTTTTGAGTGAGTCAGGATAGCGGGTCAGTTTTGTTATTCTGTTTTATTAGGTTTAGCTTGTGACTCTTAGGTTAGCGAGTCAGAAGCTGTATCTTTTTCCAAAACTCAGATAAGAGTGGTTTGGAATAGCTAACCCACAGAGGGTGGGTTAGCTGGTATTACTATGTTATTTAATTACTTAGGTCATTTAATTGCTAAGTGTTTATTAGCGACTAAGTGATTAACCTAGGAAAGCTTCTAGTTCTTCGCTGCCACCGATGTGTTTGCCACCGATGAATACTTGAGGAACTGTTGTGCGACCAGAGATTGCACGTAGGCTTACTGTTGTTGCGTCTTTACCTAGTACTACTTCTTCGTAGTTCAAACCTTTGTCGATTAGGTTCTGTTTCGCTTTCATACAGAAAGGACAGCCTGGCTTAGTGAATACTGTGATTGACTCTTGCTCTTTGTGCTCAGGAGCAATGTAGTTAAGCATAGTATCTGCATCAGAAACCTTGAACGGGTCGCCTGGTACGTCTTCTTCGATGAACATTTTTTCTACCACGCCGTTTTTAACCAGCATGCTGTAGCGCCATGAACGTTTGCCGAAGCCGATGTCGTTTTTCTCAACTAGCATGCCCATACCGTCGGTGAAGTCGCCGTTGCCATCTGGGATGAATGTGATTTTTTCAGCTTCTTGGTCTGCTTTCCATGCGTTCATTACGAACGTGTCGTTTACAGAAACACAAAGGATGTCATCAACGCCGTTTTCTTTGAATACAGAGTGCAGCTCGTTGTAACGAGGTAGGTGGCTTGAAGAACATGTTGGTGTAAACGCACCTGGTAGGCTGAATACGATAACTGTCTTGTCTTTGAATAGCTCTTCCGTCGTTACGTCAACCCATGCATCGCCTTGGCGAGTTGGGAATGTTACTTGAGGGATTGATTGACCTTCTTTAGATGCAAACATATTGATTTCCTTAAATAGTATTTTGAATTTTGTTCTATCAGAGCTTAACGTTTTTCTTTGCTCTGTTTCGTTTCGTTGAGCCCATTATTAGACAAATCCTTTGATAGCTCTAATCGTTTGATGTTATGGTTTTGATAGGTAAATTCTATCAAGAGCATTTTTCTTTTAAATGTTTCTATTAAAACCCTTGTTCTTATTAAAACCTGAGGTAAGAGACTGATCATGAACATTCGTGACTTTGAATACTTGGTGGCGCTCGCAGAGCATAAACATTTCCGAAAAGCGGCAGAAGCGTGTTTTGTCAGTCAGCCGACGCTAAGCGGTCAAATACGCAAACTGGAAGATGAAATTGGACTTCAGTTAACCGAGCGTAGTCCAAGGAAGGTCATATTTACAGAATCAGGCTTACAACTTGTTGAACAGGCCAAGCGCATTCTCCACGAGGTGAAAACCTTCAAAGATATGGCAAGTGGACACGGTGAAGCGATGACGGGGCCGATGCACATTGGTTTTATCCCGACCGTTGGTCCTTATATTTTACCTAAGATCATTCCTCATCTTAAAGAGTGCTTTCCCGATCTTGAGCTTTACCTGCATGAAGCGCAGACCCATCAGCTCGTGAGTCAACTTGAAGATGGCAAGCTTGATTGCTTGGTATTGGCTGCAGTTGATGAAACGGCGGCGTTCAAAGAGATTGATGTATATGATGAACCGTTAAGCGTCGCCGTACCCTGTGATCATGAGTGGGCTAAGCAAGACACGGTCGATATGCTGCAGTTAAATGGACAAACCGTACTTGCACTGGGCGATGGTCACTGCTTACGAGACCAAGCCTTAGGCTTCTGTTTTGCTGCGGGTGCAAAAGATGATGAGCGCTTCAAAGCGACCAGTTTAGAAACGCTGCGTAACATGGTGGCAGCAGGGGCTGGTATTACCTTGCTTCCTCAGTTATCGGTACCAAAGGAAAAACAGAAAGATGGTGTGTGTTATGTTCCAGCGGTGAATCCAACACCTTCACGTCGCATTGTTGTTGCCTACCGACCGGGTTCTCCGTTAAAGGGACGCTTTGAGCAACTGGCTGAAACTATCCGAACTCAATTGGAAAAAACAGCTTAACGGCCAAATTCAGATTGTAGGTACAAAGCCGTTTAAATTGTAGATAACAAAAAAGGGTTGATATGAATTCATATCAACCCTTTTTATTGGTTCAGTTACTTGGTGCAACAAACCCTAGTTAGAACAGCTCTTCTACTGCTTCACCTGATGACGTTGAGTAGATGTCATCATTGAAACGTTCAGTGATGTACTCGGTTGGTTCCGTGCCTTTCTCGAAGTACTCGAACATTGATGAGCTATCGAACTTGTTGGTCAGTAAGCCAGTTTCACGGTCGATACGAACGCGAACGATATTTTCTGGAAGCTCTTTACGTTGTGCTGGAACATCCGCTAACGCTGTGCCCATGAAATCAACCCATGCAGGTTCTGCTGTTTTAGCGCCCGCTTCTGCACCTGTAATCTGATTCTTACCAAGGTTAGAGTTGGCTTTAGTGCGACCTAGGTTACGGTTGTGGTTATCAAAGCCAACCCATACCGTTGCCACCATGCCAGGGCCGTAGCCGCTGTACCAAGTATCTTTCGAATCGTTGGTGGTACCGGTTTTACCGCCGATGTCACGACGCTTCAATGGTTGAGCACGCCAACCTGTACCATTCCAACCTGTGCCTGCACTCCAGTCACCGCCGCCCCAGATGTTGCTGTACATCATTTCACGAACAAGGAACGCGTTTTGCTCTGTGATCACTTGAGGTGCGTATTGTACTTGGGCATCCACATCTTGCTCTGCAAACTCATCAGCCATTGAATCTGAGGTCATTGGCTGTTGGCAATCGTCTTTACACACTACTTTCGGTGTCGCTTGGAATTCAGTTTCACCAAATGGTGTTTCAATGTGGCTGATGTAGAAAGGTTCAACGTAGTAGCCGCCATTAGCGAATACTGAGTAACCTTGAGCTACTTTCATTGGTGTTAAGCTACCTGCACCTAGAGCAATGGTTTCAGAGCGCGGTACTTCGTCAATATCAAAACCAAAACGAGTTAGGTAGTTACGAGTATCATCCAAGCCCACTTCGCGCAGTACACGTACCGCCATTACGTTTTTAGATTGAGCTAAGCCAATACGTAAACGAGTTGGACCTACATAGGTCGGTGGTGAGTTCTTTGGTCGCCATGCCGTACCTTGGCTCTTATCCCATTGATTGATAGGCGCATCGTTGATCAGCGAGGCTAGCGTTAAGCCTTTCTCAATCGCTGCTGAGTAAATAAAGGGTTTGATACCAGAACCGACTTGACGAATAGATTGCGTCGCACGGTTGAATTTGTTGTGTACAAAGTTAAAGCCACCCACCATCGACAATACTGCGCCGTTGTTAGGGTTCATTGCAACAAACGCGGTGTTTGCATTTGGCACTTGGCTTAGTCGCCATTCAACCGGTGTTTCAGATTCAGTTGCAGTTTCTTCGGTAGGCTCTTCAGAGACTTCATCGCCTGTTACTGCTTCATGGCGAACCCAAACTTGCTCACCAACAGCCAAAATCTCTTTCGCTTGAGAAGGTGCAGGGCCTTGGCGGTTGTCCGTTAGGAATTTACGCGCCCAGTTCATGCCTTGCCACTCGATAGTGCCTTCACCTTGGTTCTTAACCCAAATTTGAGCACTTTTCGAATCAACCGCGGTAACAACAGCAGGGACTAGGTCACCATAGGTTGGTTGAGACTTAAGGTGTTTAACGATTTGTTCTTGATCCCACGCTAATTGCGCCGTTTGCCACAATACTTTTTCTGCACCACGGTAGCCGTGACGCTCATCGTAGCCAAGTAGGTTCTTTATCGCGGCTTGGTTCGCTGCTTTTTGCAGTTTCGAATCAACGGTCGTGTAAACCTTCATACCTGATGTATAAGCTTCTTCACCGTAGCGTTCCACCATCCAAGCACGTGCTACTTCTGCAACATACGGCGCGCTCAGTTCGATCTCTGCACCGTGATATTTAGAGATAAGTTCTTCACTGCGAGCTTCATCGTACTCTGATTGAGTGATGTATTTTTCGTCTAGCATACGACGTAATACCACGTTACGACGGTTGGTCGCACGTTCAACAGAATAGATAGGGTTCATGGTTGATGGTGCTTTTGGCATGCCCGCAAGCGTAGCCAATTCACTTAAGGTGAGCTCCGGAAGATCCTTACCAAAATAAACACGCGCTGCTGCACCGAAACCATATGAACGGTGACCAAGGAAGATCTTGTTTACGTAAAGCTCCATGATCTCTTCTTTACTAAGAAGTTGTTCAATGTGGATCGCAATGAAGATCTCTTTGATTTTACGCATGATCTTTTTCTCATTAGATAAGAAGAAGTTACGCGCAAGCTGCTGAGTAATGGTACTCGCCCCTTGTTTGGCTGAACCCGACATCGCAACGACGAGCGCTGCACGGGTGATACCGATTGGATCAATACCTGGGTGTTCGTAAAAACGGCTATCTTCGGTGGCAATCAGAGCTTCAACTAAGTGGCGAGGAATCTCGTCATAAGTCACTGGGTTGCGACGCTTTTCGCCAAATTGAGAGATCAACTTACCGTCTTGACTGAAGACTTGCATTGGGGTTTGGAGCTTCACGTCACGCAAAGTGGCAACATCAGGCAATTCTGGTTTTACGTAATAATAAAACCCAAAAATTGTACTGACTCCAAGAATCATGCAAATCAATGTAAATATGAATAATCGCTTTATGAACTTCACCGGATAATCCCTGATTAGTTAAGGCTGATAAGCAGCAAACCCTTGTACTCTAGGCTAAAAACTTAGCTTTCGTTTATTAACGCTTATTTAACTAATAATCACAACCCCTAGATAATCAACGAAATGCTTGGCACTTCAGGAGCTAGGTCACATGGGTTCATCATTAATTACAGGTATAGATATAAATCATCACAGCATCAAAGCCGTGGTACTAAAACCCGTGGGGGAGTTGTATGCCCTAGCGGGATACAAAGAGCTGCCGATTTCGGACGACATTTTTACAGCTAACCATACTTTGGAGTATCAGAAAACTGTTAAGAAACTTAAAGAACTTAGGAAAGGTCTGCCTTTTGGCTGTTGCAACGTCGCCATTTCAGTACCTGATAACACGGTGATCAGCAAAGTACTGCAAATAGAGAGTGAGTTAGAAGACAGAGAGAAAGAGTTTTCGATCTATCAAACCTTTGCTCACCAGTCGCCCTTTCCTATCGAGGAGCTGAGTTTAGATTTTGTAAAGCTGGAAGACAAACGATTTGGTAAAGGATCGACAACCAGTTATCAGGTGTACGCCACTCGCAAAGAAGTAGTGGATAGTCGGGCTGATGCTTTAAATAAAGCTGGGTTTAAACCTGTTGTCGTCGACACCCAAGCACATGGGCTGCTCAATATTTGGCAGTTGGCTTCTCGGCTGTACCCAGAAAAAAAGAATTGGCTATTGGTCGATATCGGAATCGACCAAACCTCGTTAGGGATTATCCCGCAGGATTCGGCACCCTTCTATAAAGACATCGCCTTTGGTACTCAAGATCTTCGCGCTACTGATAGCCCTAATGACATAGAGGATGTGTTCGGCACCGCAGAGGATACACATAAGTTTATTGTTAATTTGATCGAAAAGCTCAAGCGCCAGTTGCAACTCTATTCCTCGGTGAATGCGCTTGAGCCGATATCCGGGATTTGGTTGATGGGCGAGGGAGCCAGCACGCCGATGCTGACGGAAGAGTTACAAAGACATTTTCAGTTAAGTTGTGAATCGCTGAATCCTTTGTCGTTATTTGAAAATAAGGTAGCGAAGAAACGTCGCTTACCCATGGACTGGCAAAACTTTGGAATTGCGGCTGGCATGGCGATGAGCGGACTCAAATGGCAAGGAGGGAAGCATGTTGCATCAAATTAACCTACTGCCTTGGCGCGATGAGATTCGAGTTCAGCATAAGAAGCGTTTTATCCACATTATCGTCCTCGGAGGTCTTCTTGCGCTTGCAGGGCAATGGGCGGTGGGTAACTATTTCCACGATCAGCAAGACAAGCAGCAAGCTCGCCTTACTTACTTAAAGCAATACATTGCGCAGCTCGACCGGCAAATTCAGTCGTTGAAAGTCGCGGAGCAAGAACATAAGGCGATTCTGACTCGACTCAACGTTGTGGAGTCTTTACAGCTTGGTCGTAACAAGACCACCGACTTTATGAACCTGATGCCAGAGCTGATTCCTGAGGGAGTCTATGTCGACAAGATAAAGATGAATGGTCAGGAAATTGAAATGTCGGGCATCAGCGACAGTACCGCTCGTCTCGCCACTATGTTGGATAATTTGGAGCGCTCCGAGTCACTTAAAAGTGTCGAGATGCACTCTATTATCCATAACCGCAAGCGCTTCAATAAAGAGTTTCAGACCTTCAAGGTCTCTTTTGTGTTTAGCCCTGTTTCTTTAGACAACGCAACCGCAGAGAGCACGACCGCGAACACAAAAGATAAGGGGGCGAATCATGGCTAACCTTCAAAATCGGATTAGTTGGCAAAATAGGATTAGCTGGCAAGATCTCGATGCTGATGAGATCACCGAATGGCCGCTGTTGCCCCAGCTGCTCGTGATTCTGTTGTTGATGGTATTGATCCAAGGTGTTGGGACTTGGCTGTATGTGCTGCCTTTAGATGATGAACTGCAGCAGATGAAGCAGCAAGAGCAGACCTTGAAAGCCACCTTGAGAATAAAGGCCAATAAGGTTGCGGCCTTACCTAAGCTTCAGAGTCAGTTGGATGAGCTAACCAGTCGCTATGACTATCTGTTAGAGCAGCTGCCGGTTCAAAAGGAACTTGCCAGTATGTTGGCCTCAGTGAATGAACTTGGTTTGGATAATGCGCTGACCTTCACGCGCATTGATTGGGGGCAAAAGCAGAACAAAGAATTCCTCTATCGGTTGCCTCTCAATATTGAGCTAACCGGCGACTACCATGAGATTGGCGATTTCTCAGCAGCCATCGCAAAGCTGCCACGTATTATTAGCTTTGATGACGTGAACTGGCAGCGAGTTAGCCAAGAAAGCAGCACGTTGCACTTTCGAGTTCGCGCTTATACCTACCAGTTTAAACCGGAGGTAGATGATGAAATCCAATAGAGCGTTGTATTCAACCTTGTTATTACTCGCGCTGACGGGCTGTAAAGCTAATCAAGATTCGTTAGAAGACTTTGTGATGCAAGTTGAAGCCAAAGCAAAAAAAGAGGTTGAGCAACTTGTCCCAGCAACGGAATTTGCAGCCGCTAACTATCAGCGAAGAGCATTTCGCCCTCCCTTTGAGCTCCCTAAAGAAGCCATCGTACAAAACCAACCTCTGGTTAAGAAAGACTGTTGGCAACCAAGCGCACGCTCTCGCAATGGCAAGCTAGAAAAATACCCGCTGAGTAAGCTGCGTTTAAGAGGCGTAATGGGCAGTGGAACAAGCGTTTCAGGGTTAGTACAAACACCCAAAGGGAACGTGGTCAATGTGAAAAAAGGTCAGTTTATTGGCTTAAACAATGGTCGAGTTACTAAGGTGACGAGCCAGTATGTACAGATTAATGAAACCCTTCCAGATGGTTTAGGTTGTTGGCATAAGCGCAACGTTAAGCTCGCTCTGAAGTAAACCAATGTCACATGATGTGGATATGAGATGTAAATATGATTAAAGGACTAAGTAAGTTAATAAACAAAGGGCTGCAAAGCCTAGTTGTGTCTGTGATGTTGGTGGTTAGCGTGTTCAGCTATGCCGAGAGCTTGCCAAATCAATTGGAAAATATTGATTTTAGGGTCAACAAGGAGAAAGACGCCGTCATCATTATTGAATTGGCAACCAGCACTGCTGTGGTGGATGTTCAACGTGCTCAGGAAGGTTTAAGTATCGAGTTACTCAATACTCAGGTGAATGACGATAAGCTTTACCTCCTGGATGTGAAGGACTTCGCGACCTCAGTTGAAGGCATTGAGGTGTATAAGGAAACGCCCAGTACGCGATTGTTGGCAACGATCGCTGGTGACTATCAATATGAATACAGCTTAAAAGGTCGCTTTATTGAGGTAGTGATCAGTAGGCCTACTATTGATGAAGTGACAATAGAGAAAAATGTTTTAGAAAAAGAAGGCAAGGTGATATCGATTAACTTCCAAGATATCCCTGTACGTAATGTTTTGCAGCTTATTGCTGATTACAACGATTTCAATCTCGTTGTTTCTGATTCAGTCACGGGTAATCTGACTTTACGTTTAGATGGTGTGCCTTGGCAGCAAGTTCTCGACATTATCTTGCAAGTTAAGGGGTTGGATAAGCGTGTTGATGGCAACGTTATCTTGGTGGCACCTAAAGCTGAGCTCGACCTTAGAGAGCAACAAGCGCTAGAGAAATCTCGTTTGGAAGAAGAGCTAGGTGAACTCAAGTCGGAAATCATCAAGATTAACTTTGCCAAAGCCACCGACATTGCCGACATGATTGGTGGGGAAGGGGCGGTAAGCATGTTGTCCGAGCGAGGCTCGATTACCATTGATGAGCGAACTAACTCTCTGTTGATCCGTGAATTAGAAGAAAACATTGCGGTGATACGAGGCATTATTGAATCGCTAGACATTCCCGTGAAGCAAGTTCAGATAGAAGCACGTATTGTCACTGTTACTGAGGGTAATCTTGATGAACTAGGAGTGCGTTGGGGCGTTTCCTCGACCAACGGAAGCTTCAAAGTTGGCGGCTCGATAGAGGGCAACCATCCATTGCAAATTACGCCGTATGACGATAATGGTGGGAATAGTGCGATTGACGATTTCCTCAACGTTAATTTAGGAGCAACTTCCCCGAGCGCGTCGAGTATTGCGTTTCAGGTAGCCAAGCTGGGTTCTGATACCTTGCTCGATCTTGAATTGTCAGCACTGCAACAAGAGTCGAAAGCAGAGATTATTTCTAGCCCACGCTTAATTACCACCAATAAAAAACCCGCTTATATTGAGCAAGGTACTGAGATCCCTTATTTAGAGTCTTCTTCAAGTGGTGCTACTTCAGTCGCATTTAAGAAAGCGGTATTGAGTCTCAAGGTGACTCCGCAGATCACCCCCGACAATCGTTTGGTATTGGATTTGAGTGTGACTCAAGATAGGCCGGGGCAAGTGGTGAAAACCGGTACCGGTGAAGCTGTCGCTATTGACACGCAAAGAATTGGGACGCAAGTGCTTGTTAATAATGGTGAAACGGTCGTGTTAGGTGGTATTTTTCAACACAGTGTGAGCAGCCAAGTTGATAAAGTTCCACTGTTAGGAGACCTTCCTGTTCTTGGCGCATTGTTCCGTCGTAGCTATGAAAATGTAGGTAAAAGTGAACTACTTATTTTTGTCACACCTAAAGTTGTGATTCAGTAATGAACAATTAGATTAAAAATAAAGTTGCATTAGTGGCACCTAACCTTGATAATTTCGGGTCTTATCACGAATTATCTGTGAGGAATCGGTGCCACGGGCCTTTTAATTTCAGTACTTGTACTGACCTACCTTGTGGCGATGTCATTGAATTAACGTTGTAAATTACTGCTAAAAACATGGCTGAGAAACGCAATATTTTTCTTGTTGGCCCAATGGGCGCCGGCAAAAGTACAATTGGTAGACACCTAGCTTCCCAACTTCATATGGAGTTTCTAGACTCTGACACTGTGATCGAAGAGCGCACTGGCGCAGACATCGCATGGGTTTTTGATGTTGAGGGCGAAGATGGTTTCCGTAAGCGCGAAGAATCTGTAATCAACGATCTGACAGAAGAACAAGGTATTGTTCTTGCGACAGGTGGTGGTTCAGTGCTGAGCAAAGAAAACCGTAACCGTCTATCTGCACGAGGCATTGTTGTATACCTAGAGACAACAATTGAAAAGCAACTTGCTCGCACTAACCGCGACAAGAAACGCCCTCTACTTCAAACAGACAACCCGCGTGATGTGCTAGAAGATCTAGCTGTATCTCGCAACGCACTATACGAAGAAGTGGCGGACTACACAGTTCGTACTGACGACCAAAGTGCAAAAGTGGTAGCCAACCAGATCGTAAAAATGCTAGAAGAACGTTAAGTTCATTTTTCGGAGAGCAAACCCATGGAACGGATTACGGTCAATCTAGCTGAGCGTAGCTACCCTATCTCTATTGGCGCCGGGTTATTTGAAGACCCGGCGTACCTTTCTTTTTTATCAGGTAAACAGAAAGTTGTTGTTATCAGTAATGTGACAGTAGCGCCTCTTTATGCTGATAAAATTTTATCGCTATTGGATCAAGTCGGCTGTCAGACATCTCTTTTAGAGTTGCCAGACGGTGAGCAATACAAAACACTTAAAACGTTCAACTCAGTGATGAGCTACATGCTTGAAGGTAATTACAGCCGCGATGTGGTGGTGATTGCTTTGGGTGGTGGTGTTATCGGTGATTTGGTCGGTTTTGCTGCCTCTTGCTACCAGCGCGGTATTGATTTCATTCAAATCCCGACGACCCTTCTTTCTCAAGTGGACTCCTCTGTAGGTGGTAAAACTGCAGTGAACCATCCCCTTGGCAAGAATATGATCGGCGCTTTTTACCAACCAAAATCTGTCATCATCGATACTAACTGCCTATCAACGCTTCCAGAGCGTGAGTTTGCAGCGGGTATGGCTGAGGTGATCAAATACGGCATCATTTACGATGAAGCCTTTTTTGGCTGGTTGGAACAGAATCTAGAGAAACTGTATCAACTTGATGAAGACGCACTGATTACCGCGATTGCTCGTTGTTGTGCAATTAAGGCTGAAGTGGTTGCTATCGATGAAAAAGAGTCAGGAATCAGAGCGTTATTGAACCTAGGTCATACATTTGGTCATGCGATTGAAGCAGAACTAGGCTATGGTAATTGGCTACATGGTGAAGCTGTGTCGTCAGGCACTGTAATGGCAGCAAAAACCGCCCAATTACAGGGACTGATTTCTCAGCAGCAACTTGAGCGAATTATTTCTATACTCAAGAATGCGAAACTACCAATCCATACGCCAGAAAGCATGTCTTTTGAAGACTTTATGAAGCACATGATGCGCGATAAAAAAGTGCTGTCTGGTCAGTTGCGTCTGGTATTACCAACAAGTATTGGTACTGCTGAAGTGGTTGCTGATGTACCTCAAGACATCATTAAACAAGCGATTGATTTCTGCCGTACTCTTTAAATTCGGTTGTGAGGTTGCCTAGCTAAAAGTTAGGCAACTGAAGCGCTTTACAGATCGAACTTATCAGTAGGGATCCCCAATGAGTTTGGCTCATGATTTAAGAGTATTGGAGTTAGAGTCTCAAGTTGAGTTGCTAGAGCGTTTACAGCTTTTAACTAACTTTGGTTCAAACTTTGTAAATGTTGCTGGTAAAACGGGTTCTGGCCGATCTTGGTTAGCTCAGCGTTATCTTGAAGCATGGTCGACAGAAAAAAATCAGTGTTTACTGCTTTGTCACCCAAGCCAAGACGATCAACAGCGCCGCGCACTTATTCTTAGTCAGATTGTTTCTGACCCACTCTTTAATCAAGATGATTCTTTATCTGATAGCCTTGCTAGGTTACTGGATGGAGAGTCGTGTAATGTGCTTATTGTCATTGATGACGCCCACCGATTGTCTGAGCTACTGGTATCAGAATTATGGATGTTGGTACTTGAATCTCAATCAAACCCTCAATGGACGATTAATATCGTTCTGTTCTCGCAAACTGGTCACCTAGACACGCTATTAACACGACTTAGTTACGGTCAGCCGCACAAACCTATCGCCCTTGAGATCGATGATCTTTCGCAACCAGAAGCTGAACATTTCTTTGAGTCACTGGTGATTCGATATGTCGATGATGAGTCAGAATCTCGGGTGCGAAATGCATTTAAAAAAGCGAAACCTTTGCCCGGTGAGCTAATGGCCTTAGGAGAATTGAAAGTGGAAAAAAGGATTATTATTCGCTCAATCATTGGTTCACCTATCAATATTGCGATTGTGGTGGCGTTGTTGTTGCTTGTTATCGGCGGCGGTTACTGGTGGATGTTTAATCAACCAACGCCTGACGATAAAGCGCAATCTATTATCGCCCCTATTGAGCAGACAGTTATTCCAACGTTGGAAGTGGAAAATGTAACTGAGCAAGCCACAATCGACGGAACTGTCGATTCTGAAGCCGAAGTTGATATGAGTTATCAAGGTGCTGACGATGACAGCTCTTCTTTGCCGCCGGTCGTGGTTGAAGAGACAGCCAGTGTTGGTCAGGTAGAACAAGATCAGCAACGTGTGGTGATCACCTCTGATGTGGTCGATGCTTTGCTTGATGATAAACCTGAGAGTGTTGATACCAGTGCAATTGAAGCTGTAGTTGAAGAAAAGACAGATGCAGTCGTTATCCCGCAGCCTGATGTTGTGGAACGTGAGTCATTGCCGGCAACGAATGAAGGTTCAGAGCTAACACAATCAGCACCTCCGACAAAAAAAATTACATTTTCATTTGCACGCGAAGAGCTACAAGCTATCTCGCCGCGCGCTTATACCCTGCAGTTGAGTGCGATGACATCATTGGAAGATGTACAATCTTTCATTGAAGAGTATGAGCTTGAGAACAAGGTTCGTATTTACCCAACACTTCGTAACGACACCAAGTGGTTTATTATCACTTATCAAGATTACCCAACGATTCAAGTGGCGCGAGATGCGGCAAGTGCGTTATCAAAACCACTTCAACAGTTGGAACCTTGGGCAAAATCGATGAATCAAGTGCATCGAGAGATAGAACGTGCGAAATAACCCTGAGCTTAGCCTCAAAATATGTTACATTCCGCAGCCTTATTTTTGAGTTGATAGATAGAGCAGTAAATGAAAAAGCAGCGTGCCTTTCTAAAATGGGCTGGTGGTAAATATGGCCTAGTTGAAGACATCCAACGTCACCTGCCACCTGCTCGTAAATTGGTAGAACCGTTTGTCGGTGCCGGATCAGTATTTCTGAATACTGATTTTGAACAGTACCTACTTGCAGATATTAATCCTGATCTTATCAACCTATACAATCTACTTAAAACCGATCCTGAAACCTATATCACTGAAGCGAAGCGTTGGTTCTGTCCGGAGAATAACCGTAGAGAAGTGTTCTTAGATGTTCGCGCTGAGTTCAATGGTACAGATAACGTTATGTATCGCTCGTTAGCTTTCTTGTACATGAACCGATTTGGCTTCAATGGCTTGTGTCGTTACAACAAGAAGGGCGGTTTTAACGTTCCGTTTGGTTCTTATAAAAAACCTTATTTCCCTGAAGCCGAGCTAGAGTTTTTTGCTGAGAAAGCGAAAAAAGCCACCTTCGTCTGTGAGGGATACCATGAAACCTTTAGCCGTGCGCGTAAAGGCTGTGTGGTTTACTGCGATCCTCCATACGCACCACTGTCGAACACGGCTAACTTTACCTCTTACGCAGGTAATGGTTTTAGCTTAGATGACCAAGCTGCACTGGCGGATGTTGCTGAAAAAGCAGCGATGGAACGCGGTATTCCTGTTTTGATTTCAAACCACGACACGACGTTAACTCGTCGCTTATATCATGGTGCAGAATTGAACGTGGTCAAGGTGAAACGCACCATTAGCCGTAATGGCGCGGGGCGTAATAAAGTTGATGAGTTACTGGCGCTTTTCCATAAAGAGAAAAACCAGCAACACGCTTCAACAGAGTTGTCGTCGTCAGAATAACCCTCGAACTCATTAAATTGAGTGACCAACGGATACTTTCTTAAACTAATCTTTCGAACTGCTAGGATCTGCTTAGGTGCTTAGGTAGAATTGCACACCAAATAGTCTTGGGATTGAGTCTTGTATTTGTGTATGAGATGTCACAAGGCGGTGATATTCGCAATTTACTCACTCTTAAGAGGTTTGGTATGAAAGATTTTCTAATCGCTCCATCGATTTTGTCTGCAGATTTTGCTCGTCTTGGTGAAGACGTAGAAAAAGTACTCGCAGCCGGTGCTGATGTTGTGCACTTCGATGTGATGGACAACCACTACGTACCTAACCTGACTTTTGGCGCACCTATCTGTAAAGCGCTGCGCGACTACGGCATCACTGCTCCTATCGATGTTCACTTAATGGTTAAGCCTGTGGATAGCATCGTACCTGAGTTTGCTAAAGCCGGTGCATCAATGATTACCTTCCACGTTGAAGCGTCTGAGCACGTTGATCGCACTCTACAGTTAATCAAAGAACACGGCTGTAAAGCGGGTGTCGTACTTAACCCAGCAACGCCACTTTCTTGCCTTGATTACATCTTAGACAAAGTCGACATGATTCTACTTATGTCGGTGAACCCAGGCTTCGGTGGTCAATCTTTCATTCCTCACACACTTGATAAGCTGCGCGCAGTTCGTAAACTTATTGACGAATCAGGCCGTGATATCCGTCTTGAAATTGATGGTGGCGTGAAGGTAGATAATATCCGTGAAATCGCAGAAGCGGGCGCAGACATGTTTGTTGCAGGTTCAGCTATCTTCAATCAACCAGATTACAAAGAAGTGATTGATGAGATGCGTGCAGAGCTTGCAAAAGTAAACGCATAATCGTAAAACTACAGATAGATTGAATATTAAGGGGCTAATTGGCCCCTTTTTTACGTCTTAGAGCTCAACTCATAAGGCGAACATAATAAATAGGAAAGTAAGATGTCATTAAGCTCAATAAAACTGATTGCCTTTGATTTGGATGGAACCTTGTTAGATAGCGTGCCTGATTTGGCTGTCGCCGCTGACCAAGCTTGTCAGGAACTGGGTTTTTCTTCAGTAAGCGAAGAACAAGTTCGCGACTACGTGGGTAATGGTGCTGACGTGCTTATCGGACGTTCACTGAGCCGCAACCTGACGGTTGATCCAAACCTAGAGCCTGAACTGCTAAAGAAAGCGCGTATCTTGTTTGATGATTTTTACGAGCAGAGTGGCCATAAGCTGAGCCACCTTTACCCATCAGTAAAAGAAACGTTAGCTGAGTTGGATAAAGCGGGCTTCACCATGGCGCTTGTAACAAACAAGCCATCGAAATTTGTACCAGCCGTTCTGGCGCAACACGATATTGATAAGTACTTTGTTGATGTGTTAGGTGGCGACTCTTTCCCAGAGAAAAAGCCGAATCCAGTAGCGTTGAACTGGTTGCTAGAAAAGCACAATGTAAAAGCTGAAGAGATGCTGATGGTTGGCGATTCAAGCAATGACATCAAAGCGGCTAAGAATGCCGGTTGTCACTCGTTTGGTCTGACATACGGCTACAACCACGGTGAGTCGATTTCAGTATCAAACCCTGACTATGTCGCAGACAATATTGCGCAATTACTAGATGTCGTTCTAGTTTCAGCATAAAGCGGATAAAAGTTAGCTAACCTACTAGCAAAATACTTATCAATGAGTACACTGGATGAGCCGTACAGAAGAGCTGTACGGCTTTCTATTTTAAAGTTAAGAAGCTAAGTTTTTCAGATACTAGGTTAAGAAACTAAGTTAACGAGCTTAGCGAACAAGCAAAGGAATTAAAACCATGAGCAAGCCCATCGTATTGAGTGGTGTTCAACCATCTGGTGAACTAAGTATCGGTAACTACTTGGGTGCTCTACGTCAATGGCAACAGATGCAAGATGATTACGATTGCCAATACTGTGTTGTAGACCTTCACGCAATTACGGTTCGTCAAGATCCGAAAGCGCTGCATGAAGCGACTCTAGACGCATTAGCAATCTGTCTTGCTGTCGGTGTTGATCCAAAGAAGAGCACGCTATTTGTTCAGTCACACGTACCAGAGCATGCTCAGCTTGGTTGGCTTCTTAACTGTTACACGCAAATGGGTGAGCTGAGCCGTATGACTCAGTTTAAAGATAAGTCTGCACGTCACTCAAACGACGTAAACGTAGGCTTATACGACTACCCAGTGTTGATGGCTGCAGACATCCTGCTTTACGGTGCTCACCAAGTGCCAGTAGGTAGCGACCAGAAACAACACTTAGAGCTAGCGCGTGATATCGCAACTCGCTTTAACAACATCTACGGTCCTGAAACGCCAATCTTCCAAGTACCAGAACCTTACATTCCAACAGTGAATGCACGTGTAATGAGCCTGCAAGATGCGACGAAGAAGATGTCTAAGTCGGATGACAACCGTAAGAACGTGATTACTCTGCTAGAAGAGCCTAAGTCGATCATCAAGAAGCTCAACAAAGCGCAAACCGATGCAGAAACGCCACCACGTATTGCCCACGATTGGGAAAACAAAGCGGGTATCTCTAACTTAATGGGTCTTTACTCAGCGGCGACGGGTAAAACCTTCGAAGAGATCGAAGCGCAGTACCAAGGCGTTGAGATGTACGGTCCATTCAAGAAAGACGTAGGCGCAGCATTGGTTGAAATGCTTGAGCCGATTCAATCTGAATACCACCGTATCCGTGCTGATCGTGCTTACATGGACGCAGTAATGAAAGCCGGTGCTGAAAAAGCCTCTGAGCGTGCGGCAGTAACACTGAAAAAAGCATACGAAGCAGTAGGTTTTGTTACTCGCCCATAGGGTGGACTAAAACAACTCGCTTGAGTATTTGAGCCCAAAGTAGCTTTTGTTTACTTTGGGCTTTTTAATGCACATTCCATTTGCCTCCCTCGAAACCCTCTTGTTTGAATTGATTATTCACGCAGTATCTGACTAGCATATCCATAATTGTAATGCTGTGCAGATGATCTTATTCAGCGCTTCTAGACTTTATAAATTTTCGCTCATTTCTATATATGTTGGAAATATATAACGTGCCAAACAATTGATGATTCCAAAGTGATAAGTTCCTCATTTTCTTGCCAACTGACTTATTCCTTTCATAAATAAACCTGATAGTTACCACAAAATACATGACTGCCCATAGATGGCAGTGACTATAAATCAATGAACTCAGGTGAAACGGATGACTCTTTTACACAAACCTTCATTGCTAGCAGTGGCAATTGGTAGCTTGTTAACCACAAGCGCACACGCTGATTTGTTTATTTCACAATATGTGGAAGGCGGCAGCTACAACAAAGCGGTTGAGATCGCCAATAACGGTGATAGCAGCATTAACTTAGATGGTTACTCACTGGCGAAGTCAGCCAATGGCAACGGATCATGGGGCGCCACTTTACCTTTAGATGGCCACGTTTTAGCGCCCGGTGAGGTACTTGTAGTCGCGCACACCAGCGCAAGTGACAAAATTAAAGCGGCTGCTGATATTCTTAACGCGTCGATTGCTAATCACAATGGTGACGATCCGCTCGCTATCTTGAATTCAGATGGTTCGGTACATGATGTTGTCGGTTTGATGGGCGATGTGGACTGGGGTAAAGATGTTACTTTGGTTCGTGCTAAACAAACACCTTCGGCGACGTTTGATGCTTCACACTGGGTATCGCTACCAAAGGACAACATTGAAGGATTAGGTTCACTAGACAATGTTGAGTTACCTGACGCGTTTGCTTGTACACAAGATGGCTCTGCTCCTGTATTCACGACTATTCAAGAGATCCAAGGCGAGGGCGCAACATCACCGTTCATTGATGGCTATCCATACATCACTGACGATGAGTACTTCGTCAAAGGTGTGGTAAGTGCAGTCACTACGGGCATAACCAAAGGTTTCTACCTGCAAGCACTTGATGATGACTTCAATTCAAGCACTTCTGAAGGCCTATTTATTCACACCAACCAATCGAGTTCAGAACTGGCTGCGGGCGATGTGGTATGTGTGAAAGGTAAGGTTCAAGAATACTACAGCCATACTCAGCTTAAAGTTGAAAACAACCAATGGCTAAAACAGGGCGAACAACAAGCGCCTGAAGCGACAGCAATTGAAGCCTTAGACAGTGACGAGAACTTCGCTGCAACGCTTGAGCGCCATGAAGGCATGTTAGTGAAAACAACCGAAGCGCTTGATATGCGTGTAACGCGTACCTTTGGTTATGACTACGCAGGTCGTCGTAACAACATGGTACTGGCCCATGAGCGTATTAACATGCAGCCGAATCAGTTATCTGCAGCTGGCTCTGAAGATGCGAAACAGCAAACTAAAGATAACGCAGACCGTCGTCTTTTCGTTGAAACCGATCAAAAAGCCGGTGACGGACAGGTTCCTTTCTATCCAGACTTTGGCCGTACCGATATTGACCAAGATGGTTCAACAGAAGACTACATCCGTATCGATGACACCATTGTTGGTCTAGAAGGCGTACTGACCTACAGTTACGGTGAGTATCGTTTAGTGACAACCAACCAGATCTCGGCTGAGAACTTTGTCCGTAATGACCCACGTACTGATAAGCCTGATATGGATGAAGGTGATCTACGTATCGCGACCTTCAACGTATTGAACTACTTTAACTCTCCATTTGGCGGTGACGCGAACCAACACGGCAACAACCGTGGCGCGAACACCATCACTGAATTTGAGATGCAGCAAGAGAAGATTGTGAACGCGATTCTTCGTCTAGATGCCGACATCATTGGTTTGATGGAAATTGAGAACAACGGTTTTGGTGAAGGCTCTGCCATTCAGCAGCTTGTAAACCAACTGAATGATCGCATTGAGCGTAAGAAAGACCGCTATACCTTTGTGGCTGTCGATTCGAACGGAGATGGCGTAACCGACGAGATGGACTCGATTGGTACTGACGTCATTACAACAGGTGTTATTTACCGTAAGAAAGTGGTTAAGCTTAAAGACAGTCGTGTTATCGCGATGCCAAGCCAACAAGCGCCAGAAGTGTTAGACGATGCTGGTAAGGTGATTGAAGACGGTAAGAACTACCAACGTGACTCATTGGCGCCAACTTTTAAAGTGAAAGGCACCAAAGAGAAACTCACCGTTGCGATTAACCACTTTAAATCGAAAGGTTCTAAGTGTTGGGAAGATGCAGCCCCTGTCGAACAGGGCGGCCAAGGTGGTGTTGATGCTGACAAGCAAGGTTCATGTGAGAACTTCCGTGTGGCTGCAGCAGTTGCTCTGGGTGAAGCGCTAGATGGCATTAAAGGCCATAAAGTGATTCTGGGTGATATGAACTCGTACGGCATGGAAGACCCAATGCTGGTACTGACGGATTACTCGGAAGAGAAATACGGTAAGCAAATCAAAGCGGCGCGTAACACCTACATTGACGGTGTCGAGCAGTTTGGCGATAACGGTGCGGTGATTACTAAGAACTACGGCTACATTAATGCTGTGGCTCAAAAGCACCCAGACAGCTGGAGCTACTCATACAATGACGAAGTGGGCGCACTGGATCATCTGTTGATCAGCGACAGCCTAAAAGACATGGTGGTGGATGCAACTGACTGGCATATCAATGGTGGCGAGTCTAAGCTGCTTGACTACAACGAAGAGTTCAAAGGTGACCTACCTAAGTACCAAGATCTCTTCCGTTCATCGGATCACGATCCGGCGGTTCTTGAGCTTAAAGTCGGTGGTTCGTTTGGTTTCGGTGCGCTGATGTCATTGTTTGGTTTAGCGATGTGGCGTCGTCGTAAGTAATAAGGCTTTTCGAGTCATAATAAACCGCTACCTATAGGTAGCGGTTTATATTTTAGTTACTTATGGATTCCATTTTTTCAAGGTCGTATTGGCGAATTTGTACCGCTTCTTCCAGTGGGACCGGTTTTGAAAACAAGTACCCTTGGACAATGTCACATCCATATTGTTTAACATATTCTAGTTGTTCAATGGTTTCGACACCTTCAGCGACGGTTCTTGTTCCTGTAGACCGCCCAATTGCGACAATGCTTTTTAATAGTTCATGAGCGGTATTCGATTCTGAAAGTTGCCAAATAAAGCTACGATCTATTTTAATTTCATGAATAGGAAGTAATGACAAATACTTCAACGAAGAGTACCCAGTACCAAAATCATCTAAGGCCAAGTGAAACCCTTTGCTACGAAGTTGATACGCAACTTTTGCTACCTCTTCTGGATTTTTTAGCATGATGCCTTCGGTGGCTTCTAGGCATATATGGGATGGGTTTATACCGTAGCGCTCTGTTATTTTTATGATATTTTCAGCAAAGTTTGTATCACCAATTTGAACTGGTGATAAGTTCAGTGCCAGTAATATAGGAGCATTGTCTGGAAAATCGAGTTCTGAATACTGTTGGTAGGCTAACTCAATTAAATACCAACTTAATGCGCGTATATGACCACTGACTTCAGCGACGGAGATAAACTCATCAGGGTAAACGTTACCCAATGTTGGGCTTTTCCATCGAGCTAGAGCTTCGATTCCCCATAACCTTCCAGACTGTAAGCAATACTGAGGCTGATAATCTAAATAAATTTCTTTTTTCTCTATCGCTGCAAGTAAATTGTCTTCAATCAGAAACTTACGTTGATTTTTCGCAGAGGTTTTTGATGAGAAAATAGCACAGTTTGCTTTGCCTTCTGATTTCACAAAATGGAGCATAATATCAGAGCTTGCGAGTAACTCATCGACAGTGCGCCCGTGATCGGGGTACACGGCGGCACCTAAGCTAAAACTGATATCAAATTCATGCTCAAAGCATTGATACTTGGTCGCAAGTTCATCATGAAATAGTTTCATGACGCTTTCTGCCTGTTTTAGGCTGTTTAGATCAGGGAAAGTAACAATAAATTCATCACCTCCGAACCGGAACACTTCTGAAAAATTAGGGCATACTTTTTTTAGCGTTTGAGATATCTGTATTAAGAGTTCGTCCCCAACACTGTGTCCGTAGTAGTCGTTGATGTTTTTAAAGTTATCTACATCAATAAAACAGACAAGAAATTTATCGTCATCTGATTGAGTTTTGGCTAACTCTTTCTCCATATAGACTTCAAAAAAGTGTCGATTAAAAAGCCCAGTCAGTTGGTCATGATTAGCAAAGTGATTTAGCGTGCTGTTGGCAGTATTGAGCTTTTCAAAGTCAGATTGAATTTCAGCTTGATAAGATTCAAAGCGACGAGATACTAGAGTGCTTACATAATATGAGAGTAGTCCGACTAATAGAACGACTATGCTATACATGAGTGCTAAGCGATTGAGCTCATCATTTCTTTTTTCAATCAACTCGGCATTTTTTTTAGCAACAAGTCTTTCTAATGCAGTGACACTAAAGCTCGCGCCTATCGTCCAGCCCCAAGTACTATTTTTGACGACATAACTAAGGTTTTCTAACGAGTGATTGTCGGCAGCTAAGTGTCTGACATAGACATCCGATTGTTCCAACAGCGTGACTGCTTGAGTGCGGAAGTGTATGTTTTTAATATTATGGATATTAGTGCCAATAAAGCTAGGAGTGGTATGAGCCAGCACATCGCCTTTCGTGTCGATAACGTAGAAGTTACTCTGTTGACCAAGTTGAAGCTGACTTAACCATTCGAGTACATTATTTTGAATGTCTGATTGGACATCTGTAATAAAGTCACTTGTACCTATGTACCAATTATATGGCGAGAAATTAACAATATAGCCTATTTTTTCATACTGTTTTGCGAATGTATTCGGCTTTATAAACCACCATTTATGAAAGCCTTCCTTTTCTTCAATTGCTTTCTTGGTTAATTCCTGAGCAATAAAGTGTCCTTTAGCATCTTTATAGTCCCATCGGGAAGCTCCTTGGGAGCTAGGAAATATAGGGTGGAAAATAACAGTCCCATCATGGTGGTAAATAAAAGGGTAACCACGACCGTCATTGAATCTGTAGTTTTTCAAACTCGAATGAACCAAGGT
Source organism: Vibrio syngnathi (assembly GCF_002119525.1). Taxonomy (NCBI): domain Bacteria; kingdom Pseudomonadati; phylum Pseudomonadota; class Gammaproteobacteria; order Vibrionales; family Vibrionaceae; genus Vibrio; species Vibrio syngnathi. Next base: position 287,472 of record NZ_CP017916.1, read on the forward strand.
TGTAAACTCTTGTTCACTTAATTGCGGGTTGTCTGTATGCAGTTGATTTAGTATTGAGTGAATGCGGAGAGTATGAGTTTTTATACTGTCGCGTAGCGTAGTTATTGTTGTTTCTTCTAAATAGTTGAGCTGCTTATTTACATAGCTGACTTGAGATTTTAAATAGGCTTTTTTTTCTTCAACAATATCGGATTCTATGTGAGTGATTTCTTGATTGGTTCGTCGATAACTATCATTGACCGATAACGAAAAGACGATAATAGAAAATAGAACCACAGTTATAGTCGGTATGTAACGAATTAGGTAGACGAGCTTGTTCTCTTTCATTTTTCTATTAAAGGTCAGTAAATTCACGCTAATGATAACTCAAACAATTATTCATTGAATTGTTATTTTTTACAAAAAAAGAACCATGCCATAAATAACATGTAACTTTGTGTGGTTTTTGTTTTTATGGAGCCTTGACGTGGATGGGAGGCATCTGTTGTATTGAGAAGACAAAGTAAATCACTCTGGCTTCATTGCCAGTAACGTTTATGTATTTGTAGTGTAAAGTTATCAGGGCAGCGAAAGCTGATTTTCTTTTTGTCATTTTCACTTGCCTTTCTTGCTTTATATTGCACAATACCGCCCCTATATCTTCCAATCATTTAGTATTTAGCAAACGATTTCGACCCATGTTACTTATCATCGATAACTACGACTCTTTTACCTATAACTTGTATCAGTACTTCTGTGAGTTAGGGGTCACTGTAAAAGTTGTTCGCAACGATGAGATTGATATTGCGGGTATTGAAGCGCTGAATCCTAGCCATCTTGTTATCTCGCCGGGTCCTTGTACGCCCGATGATGCGGGCATTTCGCTACAGGTGATTGAACACTTCGTAGGTAAGCTACCGATCTTAGGTGTGTGTCTTGGTCATCAAGCCATTGCTCAAGTCTTTGGTGGTGAAGTGGTGAGAGCCAGACAAGTGATGCACGGTAAAACCTCTCCAATACGCCACAATGGCAAGAGCGTTTTTCAAGGGCTTAATAACCCTCTAACTGTGACACGTTACCATTCCCTAGTGGTGAAAAATGGCACGCTACCTGACTGCTTTGAACTGACGTCTTGGACGGAATTTGAAGATGGCAGTATGGATGAGATTATGGGGTATCAACATAAAACCTTGCCGATTGATGCCGTCCAATTTCATCCTGAATCGATTAAAACAGAGCAAGGACACCAGCTTCTCGCTAACTTCTTAGAGCGTTGAGTGTTTAAATTCGACCCTTTCTCCATCTAAATAAGCCAGTCAAACCTGTTAGTCCATTCGTTAAGCGTTTAAATTCGGGCGCACCGCGTCTCTTACTCCTCTGACGCTGATCACTTTTTATAACATTTCTCTCTCTTCAGGCTAAGTTTTTAGCCTATGCAAAATTATTCGCCTTATTTCGTCTCGACCCCAATATACCGCAATGCCAGTAAGGCTTTGCTGTTACCGGTTATGCGTTTAGGTAAAAAAAGCTTCATAAAACAGATTAATTGATGCATAAATAGTCATGGATAGTGACGTTTAGCTGGTTGTTAGGGATGGCTAAAGAATAATCTACTATTGAAAACGTTAATTAAATGTAAATATAATGCTGCAGCGGGATTATGGCGAGAGAAAATATCTTTGTCTCACTTATGAACCAGTACGCTTATTTGCGAAGCTTGCGGTATCGAGAAGGAATGTACGATGACAGTGGAAAAAAAAGTAGAACGTAGTCTGTTTAATGAGGTGATGGTGCCTTGTTATAACCCAATGGAAATGATCCCAGTAAAAGGGGAAGGCGCACGCGTTTGGGACCAACAAGGGCGAGAGTATATCGACTTTGCTGGTGGTATCGCTGTGAGCTGTTTGGGTCACTGTCACCCTGCAATGGTTAACGCAGTTACAGAGCAAGCAAACAAGATTTGGCATTTAAGTAATGTCATGACCAACGAACCAGCACTGCGTCTAGCGAAGAAGCTAACAGACGTATGTTTTGCCGAAAAAGTATTCTTTGCCAACTCTGGAGCAGAAGCTAACGAAGCAGCATTGAAGCTGGCTCGTCGTTGGGCTGCGGATGTTCATGGTCCTGAGAAATCTGAAATCATTGCATTCAAACAAGGTTTCCACGGTCGTACTTTCTTTACCGTAACTGTGGGTGGTCAAGAGGCTTACTCTGATGGCTTCGGTCCTAAACCGGGCGATGTCACTCACCTGCCTTACAACGATATTGCCGCGCTAGAAGCGCACATCTCAGATCGCACGTGTGCAATCATGATGGAGCCTCTGCAAGGCGAGGGCGGTATCATCTCTCCAACTTCTGAGTTCGTGAACACGGTTCGTGAACTGTGTGACAAACACAATGCGCTGCTTATCTTTGATGAAGTGCAAACAGGTAATGGCCGTACTGGTAACTTTTACGCTTACCAAGGCCTAGGAGTGACACCTGACATCCTAAGCACTGCAAAATCACTGGGTGGCGGTTTCCCAATCGGTGCAATGCTAACGACCACTGAACTCGCGACACACCTAAAAGTCGGTACGCACGGTTCTACTTACGGCGGCAACCCACTGGCGTGTGCCGTTGCTGAAGCGGTTGTTGATGTGGTTAGCCAACCGGAAACGCTAGCTGGCGTGAAAGAACGTGAAGCACTGTTCCGTGATGGTTTAGCTAAGATCAACGACAAATACCAAATATTCAGTGAAGTTCGCGGTAAAGGCCTATTGCTAGGCGCTGCGCTTAATGAAGCATGGCAAGGTCGTGCTCGTGATGTATTAGTGGCAGCAGGCGAACAAGGCTTGATGGTACTGGTTGCGGGTGCAAACGTGGTTCGTTTCACGCCATCACTGGTTATTACTACACAAGAAATTGAAGAAGGTTTATCAAAACTAGACAAAGCAATCGCTACGCTAGTTTAGCCTGAGCGGCGTCATAGGAATGATCGCCATTAGAGCGATCCCATGACGTACTGCTAAAGGCCCAAGATTCTCGTTTTGGGCCTATTTTGCATCTGGAGGGAATATTGATGCTAGTTGTTCGCCCAATAAAATTATCTGATTACGATGCGCTGCATACCTGCGCGGTTGAATCTGGTCACGGATTCACATCTCTTCCGGTTAACGAAGAACTGTTAACTAACCGAATTTCTCACTCTGAATACAGCTTTGCCAAACAAGACGTGACTGAACCCGGTGATGAAGGCTATCTAATGGTCGGCTTTGACACTGAAACCGGAGAAGTCGCAGGTACCACAGGCATCGAAGCCTCAATTGGCTGGGATGTTCCGTTTTACTCTTACCACATCAGCAAAGTGGTTCACTCATCGCAAAAGCTGGGCGTGAATAACGTCGTGAAGCTACTGACTTTTGGTAATAACTACACCGGATGCAGTGAAATCTGCACACTGTTCTTGCGCCCGGCTTTCCGTGGTGGATTGAATGGTCGTTTGATGTCTAAGTGTCGCTTCTTGCTCATGGCAGAACACCCTGAGCGTTTCTCAAAAACCATTTTTGCTGAGATGCGTGGCGTATCCGATGCAGAAGGTAATTCTCCTTTCTGGCAATGGCTGCAAGATCATTTTTTCTCGATTGATTTTACGCTCGCCGATTACCTAACGGGTATTGGTAAGAAAGGCTTCATTGCTGACCTAATGCCGAAGTTACCTATCTATGTGAACCTACTGAGCAAAGAAGCTCAGGCAGTAATTGGAGAGGTTCATGACAATACGCGCCCTGCACTTAAGTTGCTGGAGCGTGAAGGTTTCACCAATCGTGGTTATGTCGACATCTTTGATGGGGGCCCAACGGTTGAGTGTGATCTAAGAAATATCGAATCAGTGCGTCATGCAATTCGAGCTCAAGTGACAATTGCAGAGCATTCAAGCTCTAAAGACTTCCTAATTGGTAATACCTCGTTTGAGAACTTCCGCGCAGTAGCCGCGAAAGGCGCGTATGACCAAGCAAGCGACACAGTGATTTTATCATCTGAAGTAGCAAGCGCTCTTGAAGTAAAAGAAGGCGAATTCGTTCGCATGTTGGCTCAATAAGAGCGGCGATTATCTGTCGAAGATTTTAAGGATAGAAGTATGACTCAGTGGATAGCAGGACAGTGGGTGGCAGGTCAAGGCGACGCCATGACATCAGTAAGCCCATACAACAATGAAGTCGTGTGGCAAGGCGATAGTGCAACACCAGCGCAGGTTGAATCTGCAGTAGCAGCGGCTCGTGATGCGTTCTTAGTTTGGAAGAAACTGAGCTTTGCAGAGCGTGAAGCGATCGTGTTGAACTTTGCTGAGAAGGTAAAAGAGAACAGCGAAGAAATTGCACAGATTATTGCAAAAGAGACGGGTAAACCGATTTGGGAAACTCGCACTGAAGCGGGTGCGATGGCGGGTAAAATCGCTATCTCTATTCGTGCTTACCACGAACGTACGGGTGAAGCTTCACGTGAAGCCGCAGGCAACCAAATCGTACTTCGTCATCGCCCATTAGGCGTAATGGCGGTATTTGGCCCTTACAACTTCCCAGGTCACCTACCTAACGGTCATATTGTTCCTGCACTGCTATCGGGAAATACCGTGGTCTTTAAGCCGTCAGAGCAGACACCTTGGACAGGTGAATTTGCGATGAAGCTATGGCAAGAAGCTGGCCTTCCTGCTGGTGTGATCAACCTAGTGCAAGGCGCTAAAGAGACAGGTATCGCACTGGCTGATGCTAAAGGTCTTGATGGCGTGCTATTCACGGGTAGTGCTAATACCGGTCATATCCTTCACCGTCAATTCGCGGGTCAACCGGGCAAGATGCTGGCGCTAGAGATGGGTGGCAATAACCCTATGGTGATCAGTGACCAATTTGGTGATGCTGACGCGACGGTTTATACCATTATCCAATCGGCTTTTATCAGTGCAGGTCAACGTTGTACGTGTGCTCGTCGCTTGTATGTTCCTGTTGGTGAGAAGGGCGATCAACTGCTCGATAAGCTCGTTGCGGCTACCTTGAAGATTCGTGTTGATCAGCCATTCGCTGAGCCAGCACCCTTCATGGGTCCACAAATCTCTGAAGCGGCAGCTAAGTTCATTTTGGACGCGCAAGCTAATCTGCAATCGTTAGGTGGTGTAAGCCTAGTCGAAGCAAAAGCGGGCGAAGCGGCGTTTGTTTCTCCGGGTATCATCGATGCAACCAACATTGCTGAGTTGCCAGATGAAGAGTACTTCGGCCCATTACTGCAAGTGGTTCGCTACCAATCGCTAGAGCAAGCCGTTGAACTGGCTAATGACACGCGCTTTGGTTTGTCTGCTGGCCTAGTTTCAACCGACGATTCGGAGTGGGAATACTTCGTTGACCATATCCGTGCGGGCATTGTTAACCGTAACCGCCAGCTAACAGGCGCAAGTGGCGATGCTCCATTTGGTGGTCCAGGTGCTTCGGGCAACTTACGCCCAAGTGCTTACTACGCGGCTGACTACTGTGCTTACCCTATGGCGTCAATGGAAGGTGGTGAAACTCAACTGCCAGCTACGTTTAGCCCCGGTATTGAGCTGTAGTTTTTGCTTTTAAGCTATAACTTGATGAATCACAAGCTTATGAGCTCTAGGTTCATGAATAACAGATTCATTGATTGATTGTGTAATAAGGAAGCGGTGTTATCGCTTCCTTTTTCCATCACGTCCTACACCTAGATTGGGCGGTAGATAATAATAGAACAAGTATGTCACAGGCTGATGGCTGCTGACTCTGTGTCCAGCCTCTCCCTCTCTAATCCAAATTACTAGCTTGCTAGAACCTCTGACAAGGAGTCACCATGACGCCCGATCTACTCTTTAAACCACTATGGGATGATTACATTCACAGGCTTTGCCCATCGGCTGAGAAAGTACACCATTTGCTGAAAGAAGATGAAGCTCTGATTAATGATCACATTGCACTGCGTACTTTCAATGTTGCACCACTGGGTATTGAAACATTGGCTAAACCTTTCCTTGAGTTAGGTTACAAGGCGTGTGGCGATTACTTATTTGAGAGCAAGAAGCTAGTGGCTAAGCATTACGAGCACCCAGATCCAAACCAACCGAAAGTGTTCATTAGTGAGTTGAAAGTCGAAGAGTGTTCAAGTGACTTGCAACAGATCGTGGCTAAGTTGGTTGAGCAAGTCGACGCAAGCAAGCTTCAAGGTCATGAGTTCTTGTTTGGTGGTCGCCTTTGGGACCTGAGCTTCGCGGATTTTCAAGTTCTAGCAAAAGAGAGTGAATACGCGTCTTGGCTAGCGGCTCATGGTTACGGTGCAAATCACTTTACGGTGAGTGTGAACCAGCTCAATGAGTTCGATGAAGTACAGACTGTGAATGACTATTTGAGTGATTCAGGTTTCACTATCAATGCATCTGGTGGTCAGGTTAAAGGCTCTCCAGAGGTCTTATTAGAGCAATCATCTACAATGGCAGACAAAGTCCCAGTTTCATTTGTTGAAGGCAATGAGATGATTCCTGGAGGCTTCTATGAGTTCGCTAAGCGTTATGCGATGGCCAACGGTGAGCTTTATACAGGTTTTGTTGCAGCATCGGCGGATAAGATCTTCGAAAGCACTAACGGTTAAAGAAAGATGCGAGTACGGGCTTTGCTCTAGAGATTCAGATAGGCTTCGCTTCGAGAGTATTTTCGCTTGGAAGCTGTAGGTGTTTCATTCGTATTTTCTTTGTAGATCTTTAGAAAACAAAAAAGCCACCAAATTCGCATTTGGTGGCTTTCAAATTTTTGGCTCAGTTAATCGAGATTAACGAGTGCCGTATACCACGATAGTTTTACCGTGTGCAGAAATTAGGTTCTGCTCTTCTAGCATCTTCAAGATACGACCAACTGTCTCACGAGAACAACCAACAATCTGGCCAATCTCTTGACGAGTGATCTTGATTTGCATGCCGTCAGGGTGAGTCATTGCATCTGGCTGTTTCGCTAGGTTTAGTAGCGTTTGAGCGATACGACCTGTTACGTCAAGGAACGCTAAGTCACCAACCTTTTGGCTAGTTACTTGTAGACGGTTTGCCATTTGCGCTGAAAGGCGCATTAGGATATCTGGGTTCACTTGGATAAGTTGACGGAATTTCTTGAAAGAAATCTCAGCTACTTCACAAGGAGATTTTGCACGAACCCATGCAGTACGCTCTTGGTCTTCTTCGAACAAGCCAAGCTCACCGATGAAGTCGCCTTGGTTTAGGTAAGAAAGAATCATTTCCTTACCTTCTTCGTCTTTGATAAGAACTGCCACAGAACCTTTAACGATGTAGTACAAGGTTTCTGCCTTTTCACCAGCATGAATCAAAGTACTTTTTGAAGGGTACTTATGAATATGACAGTGTGAAAGGAACCACTCTAATGTTGGATCGGTTTGGGGTTTACCTAGAACCATAATATCTTACTTCCTCTGCAGGGTATGCTTGCCGCTTTCCATATTTTAGCTAAGCCTGAATTGACGTAGCTAGGATAAGAGCACTCGTTGAGTGCTGCAAGCTATCTTGTGTTTCGTTTAAGAATAGTATCCTTTTTCAGGTACTATTTCTTGATTTTAATCGTGACCAAGCTACGATTTTTTACGCAAAATTGTGCACATGATCACGGTATGAAAAGTAATCAACCAGAATGTTGTTTTGTTAGCCTATTTTCCCGGTTTCTATAAGTTGTTGCAGGATAGGCCTTACAATGAGTTCCATAGCAAAACTCATCTTGCCGCCAGGTACTACAAGCGTGTTGTGGCGCGACATAAATGAGCCATCAATCATAGCCAGAAGATAAGGGAAATCGACGTTTTTGATGCCGCGTAAGCGTATAACAACGAAGCTTTCATCTAAACTTGGGATCCCTTTAGCATTGAGAGGGTTTGATGTGTCTACCGTTGGAACACGCTGGAAGTTGATGTGAGTACGTGAAAACTGAGGAGTAATGTAGTTAAGGTAATCATCCATCGAGCGAACAATTGAGTCCATTACTGCTTCGCGAGAATGACCACGATCGCGTGTGTCACGAACGAACTTTTGGATCCATTCTAGGTTTACGATAGGCACCATGCCGATCAGCAAATCGACGTGTTGAGAAACATTGATGTCCCCATCTACCACACCGCCGTGTAGGCCTTCGTAAAACATCACATCGGAATTTTCAGGGATCTCTTGCCATGGTGTGAAGGTGCCTGGCATTTGATTATAAGGCACGGCTTCATCAAAGGTGTGTAGGTAGCTGCGGACTTTGCCCGTACCTTCATTACCGTATTGACGGAAGAACTCTTCTAATGCACCAAAATCGTTAGCTTGTGGGCCAAAGTAGCTGATGTGCTTACCTTGCTCGCGCGCCTTACGGATCTCGACGTCCATCTCTGGGCGAGTGAAGCGATGGAAACTATCCCCTTCAACCCAAGCAGCCTTTACGTCCATCATATTGAACATTTTGCGGAAGGCTTCTGAGGTGGTGGTGGTGCCGGCTCCAGATGAACCCGTCACCGCAATAATTGGATGTTTAGCGGACATGACAACCCTTGTCTTTTGAGTAACTTACTTGTTAGCAATCGTTTACCACTATAACACGGCTCCTTTATGAGCGCAGCCTAGAAGCGTTTTGTGACTTGAATATCAACGGTTTCATGCAGCTCAGAAAACACGATACTCACTTCTCCTGAGGCTAATTGATGTTTCACTTGGTCAATTTTGTTTTGCAGTGAAACTTCTATGTCACCGTAGTCTGTACCTTCACGCAGCACGAATTCTTTAATGAGGTTTTCCAGTGTCTCTGGCGCAATGTCTTGCCATGGGATGATCATAAATACTTCTCTCTTTTATGTTCATGGATAGGTTTATTGATGTAGAAATGAATGAGCTTAGTAATATTCTCACTTCTATTTAATAAGGCTCGGACATTTTACTAAGGCTCGTCATTATGCCGAATCTTGGATACTTTCATAGTAGGCGGGTAATGCTTCTTCTAACCAAAATCTTGGCTTGAGTGTGCTACCTGTAATGAACCCGACATGGCCACCTTTCTGAAACAGACGATAATCAATATTGTCTGGTAGTACGAACTTTGGAATCACATCATCAGTCATGAAAGGATCATCTTTGGCATGAATGATCTGAGTCGGCAGTTTGATCTTTTTGAGTTTAGGCAGTGCGGAGCATTGCGCATAATAATCTTGTGCGTTCTTGAAGCCGTGCAGAGGTGCAGTGATTCGTTCATCAAACTCATATAGTTTGGTGATCTTCTTAATGGTTTTCGCTGTGATACCAAGCTTTTCCTGTAGCAAGTTAGCTTTTTTTAAGGCGTTTGATTTTAGAGAGTTGAGTAGATACTTTTTATAGAGCTTGGAAAAGCCCTGCTCAATGCGACTAGAACAACACGCTAAGTCAAAAGGTGCAGAAACTATCGTTGCCGCCGAAAGTAGAGGATCGTCCGCGTACTCAGCCAAATAGTTCGCCAACATGTTTCCACCTAAAGATATGCCAACCGCAACTTTGGGGTTGTTGGGGAACTGCGCGTGCAGATGTCTTAGGAAAAAGCGCGCATCTTCAACTTCACCGGAGTGATATGCTCGAGCCAAGCGATTCGGTTTTCCGCTGCATCCTCTAAAGTGCATCATCACGGATAACCAACCATCTTTAGCAAAGGCATTCATCAGTCCGTTGGCGTAAGGGCTCTCAAAGCTACCTTCTAAACCGTGGAATAGAACGAATATCGGCTTGTTACTTAGTTTATCAGAGCTTGGATTGTCATTAGTCGAGTTGTCACCATCAGGCGATTCACTCCATGCAAGGTCTAGGAAATCGCCGTCGGGAGTTTCTAAGGTTTGCCAGTGAGGGTCAAACAGCGCCTGCTTTCTAATAAACCGTGGCACTAAGGTTTGTAAGTGCGGATTAGATAGACCGGCCGCTGCGGTAAATATTGTCATAAAACAGTCCATGCTTCTTTTATGGGCTTTGATAAGGTGTTGAGCTTGTAGTGAAAGGCCCACGTTTTTATTTGAGCTTGGTTGATTCTCGTCATAAGCGCAAGAGTTTCACTTATATAGGTTACAAAACAGGTTGTGGGTAACTGGTTGAGTATTATAGAGGTTAAGCTCTATATCTTGCTAATAATCGAGTCACCATCGCGTGAGCACGAAGAGCGATAGTCCCAAGTAAGCTTGGAGCTTGATTGAATAAAAGGAAAAGGGAATGCGTTAGGGCTGTGGTGCTGGTTCAGAAAAAGCGGCGTAGAGATTTTCCGCCCCTAATAAACGACAGTACTGTAAAGCGAGCGGTGATTGTTGGTTCGCAGTAAGTTGAAGAGACTTAATGCAATCAACGAGATCTGATTGCTGTTGCTTCTCTAGTTGCAGCTCAAATTGTAAGGCTTCACGGTAGAGTGAATCAACAACGTGTGCTTTGAGGTGTTTACGCAGCTCTCGATAACTATGAAGCAAGGTTTCAGAGCGGCTTAAGCATTGTTGAACCTTGTGCCACTCTTCCTCAGCAAAAGAGAGTTGCTGCTCATCAAGCCATTTGAGAAGCAGCAGTAGATTGACGTTACCATGGAATTGGTTTTGCAAAGCTAAGCACGCATCCTTAACACCGCGCACACTGTAATACTGAAGGCTAAATTGCCATAGTCGTTCCAGTGTTAGTGATATTGGGGCGTGCTCTGGGCTCATAAGCTATCCATATCCAGTTCCATCTGATCAAGCTCTTCTTGAGTGGACATCCAATCCATTTCAACTTCTTCTAGCTGTGACTTACTGCTCGCTTGGAGAGCGAGTACTTTATTCAGTTTAGCCTTATTTTCAGCTTCATACAGTGAAGTGTCGGATAATTCTTGCTCAGCTTCTTCGAGAGATAGCGTCAGCTTATCCATTTGCTTTTCAAATTGAGTTAGCTTTTTACGCAGTGGTGCCGTCAGTTTACGGAACTCGGCTTCTTTACGTTTTTGCTCTTTTTTCGCTGCTGCACTGTTGGCGCTGTCTTTTGCTGGTGCCAATGCTTGTGCTTCTTTGCGCTCAACTTTCTGTTGTTCGGTTAGCCACTTGTAGTAATCGCTTAGGTCACCATCAAACGGTGCAACTTGACGGTCGTGTACAAGGTATAAATCATCCGTAGTGGCACGAAGTAGGTAACGGTCGTGCGATACGATAACCATCGCGCCTTCAAACGTCTGCAACGCAAACGTCAGCGCCTGACGCATGTCGAGATCCAAGTGGTTAGTTGGTTCATCGAGTAGCAACAGGTTTGGTTTTTGCCATACCAGTAGCGCTAATACCAAACGTGCTTTTTCACCACCAGAGAATGGTGCAACCTTGTCGAGGGCTTTTTCACCTTGGAAGCCAAAGCTACCTAAGTAGTCACGCAGTTGTTGCTCTGTGTGTTTAGGGGCAATCTGCATCATGTGTTGCAGCGGTGTTTCTTCTGGGTGCAGCGTCTCTAATTGGTGCTGAGCAAAGTAACCCATTTTAACGCCTTGCGAATAGCTCAGCTCTCCACCTTGCTGTTTCAGTTCGCCTGAAAGCAGTTTAATCAGCGTTGATTTACCTGCACCGTTTCGACCCAGTAGGCCGATACGACTGCCCGGTACTAGATTCAAGCGAATCTTTTCTAGAATCAGGTTGTCATCGTAGCCCGCTGATACTTCATCCATCATCATGATTGGGTTCGGCAGCGCGTCTGGTTCTCTAAACTCAAAGCTGAATGGGTTATCAAACTGAGCGGGCAGCACTTGTTCCATTTTCTCCAGCGCTTTAATACGGCTTTGCGCTTGGCGAGCCTTTGAGGCTTTATAACGGAAACGGTCAATGTAACTCTGCATGTGAGACATCTGTTTCTGCTGCTTTTGGTACATCGCTTGTTGCAGAATTAGCTTTTGCGCTCGTTGGGTTTCGAACGATGAGTAGTTACCCGTGTACTCATTGAGCTGTTGATTTTCAACGTGCACGATGCGGTTGACGATAGGATCTAAGAAGTCTCTATCGTGCGAGATAAGCACTAGCGTTCCTGGGTAGCTTTGTAACCAACGTTCTAGCCACATTACTGCGTCTAAATCCAAGTGGTTGGTAGGTTCATCGAGTAGCAGTAGGTCACTGCGACACAGTAGGGCTTGCGCTAGGTTCAAACGCATACGCCAACCACCCGAGAACTGGGTTAGGTTCCATGTCATTTGTTCTTGGCGAAATCCTAGGCCATCCAATAACTCGGCAGCACGTGCTTTGATGCTGTAACCACCAATGGTTTCAATCTTGCCGTGGATCTCTGCGACCAATGTACCGTTGTCGGCTTGTTCGGCTTTCTCAAGTTGATCTTCAAGGCCACGGTATTCACGGTCGCCATCAATTACGTATTCAATGGCTGTTCTTTCTAATGCAGGTGTTTCTTGAGCAACCCAAGCCATTTCCCAGTGAGCGGGTTTACTGAATGAACCGGCATCAATCGATAGCTCGTCTTTAATTAAGGCGAACAGCGTAGATTTACCACAGCCATTTTTACCAACCAAGCCAATCTTGTCGCCAGGCTGAAAAGTGGCAGACGCTTGGTCGAGGAGTGGCTTACCGCCGCGTAGCAATTGAATATCAGAGAAAGTAATCATAATTGAAATAGCATAGAAATTAGAGGTGAACAGACGCCTGCATAGTAGGCTGAAACCAGATAAAAGTCGATCACAATGCAATTTGCGTTATGATGCCAATAACATATTAGTAACTTTTGCTTAAATTCTTGTGGCCTTGCCACCGTTTAGCCTTCAAAGGAATGTTTCAAAGGAATGAGTAATACTCCCTCGACAGACAACCCCGTGCCAAAGGTGCTGGTCATCTATGCGCACCCAGAGCCGCAAACCTCAATCGCTAACCAGATCATGGTTAAAAAGATCGAGTCGCTTGGGAATGTCAAAGTCCACGATCTCTACGCCATCTATCCTGACTTCTTTATTGATGTGCCTTCTGAGCATGCATTGCTGCTTGAATATGATGTGATCGTGTTCCAACACCCTTTGTTTATGTATTCCTGTCCTTCGTTGTTGAAAGAGTGGTTTGATCGCGTGTTAGGCAAGGGTTTTGCCTTTGGTGAGCAAAGTGCGCTTAAAGGTAAACACTGGCGCAGTGTGATTACTACCGGTGGTAAAGGAGAGGCATTTGGAGAGGCAGGCTATAATAAATATCCATTACAAGAGATTTTGCAGCCATTCGAGTTAACCGCCGCTTTGTGTCAGATGCACTGGATGTCACCTTTAGTTCTACACTGGGCAAGAAACGTCTCGGATATGACGCGTTACCAACACGCGGAAGCGTATCGAAATTGGCTGCGAGACCCGCTACAAGATATAGGAGCAGATGATGGCTCTGACTAACGATTTTCTACAAAGTAGCGTTATATTTTTAGCCGCTGCTGTGGTTGCGGTTCCTATCGCACAGCGCGCGGGATTAGGTTCGGTACTCGGTTACTTATTAGCGGGTGTGGCGATTGGCCCATGGGGACTTGGTTTAATCAGTGATGTAGAGGCGATTCTACACTTCTCCGAATTCGGGGTGGTACTGCTGCTCTTCTTGATTGGTCTCGAACTTAACCCGAAAAAGCTGTGGCAGATGCGAGCCCCTATTCTCGGACTCGGTGGCGCGCAAGTGCTGATCACCACCCTGATTATTACCGCCATCGCGTGCATGTTTGGTTTAACTTGGCAAACTAGCTTAGTCATCGGCATGGGTTTAGCTTTGTCTTCGACCGCTATTGCGTTGCGTGTTATTGAAGAGCGAGAGCTTGGTGGCAAAGAAGCAGGGCAGTCAGGTTTTGCGGTATTACTTTTCCAAGATATAGCAGTAATCCCTATGTTGGCGATGCTGCCTCTGCTTGCGGGTAATACCGGTGGCAGTTGGGCGGACATGTTATGGATGCTAGGCGGTGTTATAGGCTTACTTGTTGGTGGCCACTTCTTGTTGAGACCACTGTTCCGCTACGTGGTCATGAGCGGTGTGCGTGAATTGTTCACGGTCGCGGCGCTGTTATTGGTGATTGGTATTGCTGTCATCATGCAGCAGATTGGTTTGTCGATGGCATTAGGTACTTTCTTGGCAGGCGTGCTTCTGGCTGAGAGTGAATATCGCCACGAGTTAGAAATCGCAATCGACCCATTTAAAGGGTTACTGCTTGGCTTATTCTTTATCTCGGTTGGTATGGCGGTGAACTTAGGTTTACTGGCAGAAAGTCCATTCGCAATATTGATTGCGGTGTCGTCTCTGGTCGTATTGAAAGGATTAGTGCTGTATGCACTCGCTCGTATCTTTGGCACTCAAGCTAAAGCGCGCAGCCGAATGGCGATGATTCTCAGCCAAGGTGGTGAGTTTGCCTTTGTTATTTTTACCGCGGCGAGTGCACAAGGCATCTTAAGCGGCGACCAAGTGTCGTTCTTACTGGTGGTCGTGAGCCTTTCTATGGTGACCACGCCATTGATGCTTAAGCTGCAAGACCGATTTTTTGCTCGTCAACTTAACCAAATCAGTGAAAGCGCGATGTCTTCGGATGTGGTTGATCGCAGCCCTCGAGTGATTATTGCGGGCTTTGGTCGTTTCGGTCAGATCATTGGTCGCTTGATGTATGCCAACAAGATTCGTATTACCGTCCTTGAAAGTGATGCCAGCCAAATCCATATCCTAAGAAAATTCGGCTACAAAGTGTTTTACGGAGATTCCACTCATCTAGAGCTGTTGCGGGCAGCCGGTGCAGACAAGGCGGAAGCCATCGTGTTGTGTACTGACTCTCCTGATGAAATCATGAAAACCGTCGATTTGTGTAAGCAGCACTTTCCACGCTTAAAGATCTTAGCGCGTGCTCGAAGCCGTGTTGAAGCGTATCAATTACTTAACCACGGTGTGAGTAACTACTCGCGCGAAACCTTCCTTGGGGCACTGGATTTAGGTCGTCAAACATTGACCGAACTTGGAATGCACCCATATAAAGCGAAGCGAGCAGAAGCACACTTTAGGAAATTGGATAATGGTATGCTCAAAGAGTTACTTCCTCAGCATAATGAAGATGCTGAGTTGGCCCAACGAGCAAAAGAGGCTCGTAAAGAACTCGAAGAGATTTTTGGACACGAGATGGAAAACGATCACCAGTCTCGAAATTATTGGCAATAGCTTGAAGTGATAACTAATGCTTGAACTATAGAAATATAGCTTGAGCATAGAAATAACAGTCTAGATAACTAATCTAATAATAAACGTGGTCTCTGCTTTGCCTTTAATAGAGCTAGAGCGAAAGAACTGCGAATCCAGAGTAGTAAAGGATATCAACGTGAAACAGAAAAAACGCTTTATCGCAGGGGCGAGCTGCCCAAGCTGCAAGACTCAAGACACACTCCGCTGGTGGGTTGAAAACAATATCGAGCTGGTGGAATGTGTCGATTGCGACTTCACAGAACAGCGTAAACCGAAAACTGTAGAGAAATCTGAACACGCGAATCAAGAAATGATCGGTATTTTTAAGCCAGAATGATTGAGTTTCGTCAATTGATCCCCATAATATCCCGGTACAGAATTTTTCCTAAGCTCAACTGTTCGAGCTTAGTCCAAACCTCCTTGGAGCTCTCATGAAAATTGAAAAGAACGTAGTAGTTAGTGTTGCATATCAAGTGAAACTTGAAGATGGCGTAGTAGTTGACCAATCAACTGCAGAAGCTCCACTAGATTACCTTCACGGTCACAACAACCTAATTACAGGTCTTGAAAAAGAGCTTGAAGGCAAAGTAGCTGGCGATAAGTTCTCAGCAACTGTTACTCCAGAAGACGCTTACGGCGAGCACAACGATGACTTAGTTCAACGTGTTCCTGCAGACGTATTCCAAGGTGTTGAACAAATCGAAGTTGGCATGCGTTTCCTAGCGGATACTGACCAAGGTCCAATCCCAGTTGAAGTTACTGAAGTAGATGGCGACGAAGTTGTTGTTGACGGTAACCACATGCTAGCTGGCCAAACTCTAACGTTTGACGTTGAAGTTGTAGCGGTTCGTGAAGCGACTGAAGAAGAAGTTCAACACGGCCACGTACACCAAGAAGGCGGCTGTGGCGGTCACGACCACGATCATGATCATGATCACGAAGGTGGTTGCTGTGGTGGCGAAGGCCATGACCACGCTGAAGAGAAAAAAGACGGCTGCTGCGGCGGCGGTAGCTGTGGTTCTCACTAATACCGAACTAACGGTTTAGTTAAAGAATATTGAAAGCCTCCCTTGTGGAGGTTTTTTCGTTTAAGGAGTCTCGCTTTTTGAGCTGACTTTTAATCTAGCGAACTAAGTGCCTGCAAATCTAAGTGTCCGCAAATCTAAGCATTCGTAAAAAGTTTGGTTTTCGCTATCAGACATCAAACCATGGATGTGGTATTGATAGCACAACATTATAAGACGACGTCAGTGGAGAGTTCGCATGTCACAGCCTTTTTCAATTGCCATTCATGGTGGTGCAGGCACCATCTTACGAGAGCAAATGAGCGATGAATTAAAAACAGGCATTACCGAGGCTTTGGAAAAGTCGGTTTTGGCTGGCTATCAAGTTTTGCAATCGGGTGGCGATGCGCTAGATGCAGTGGTTGCGTCAGTCAAGGTGATGGAAGACAGCCCGCATTTTAATGCCGGTAAAGGCTCTGTTTTAACTCATGATGAATTTGTTGAGATGGATGCCTCTGTGATGCACGGGCGCGAAATGGATGCGGGTGCTATTGCCGGTGTCCGCCATATCAAAAACCCAATTGAGCTTGCGCGTGATGTGATGCTAAAAAGCGATCATGTGCTGCTGATTGGTGAAGGTGCAGAGAAGTTTGCGTTTGAACACGACTACACCTTTACCGAGCAAGATTACTTCTTTACTGAGCGTCGTTATGACCAACTTCAGTCGATGAAAGAGAAAGGTATCTTTGCTTTGTCGGAAGCAAAATATGATGAAGAGCAAGCTGATAAATACCCAGACGACAAGAAATACGGCACGGTTGGTGCGGTCGCATTAGACCAAGCCGGAAACTTAGCGGCAGCAACCAGCACAGGTGGCGTAACCAATAAGAAATACGGCCGTGTAGGTGATTCTCCTATTATTGGTGCAGGCACTGTTGCTGAAAATGGCAACGTGGCCGTTTCAACGACAGGAATGGGCGAGTTCTTTCTACGTAAAATGGTTGCCAGTGATGTAGCAGCACGAATGCGTTATCTCAAAGAAGATGTGCACACGGCTTGTGAAACGATCATTCAAGGTGAATTGAAAACCATGGGCGGAGAAGGTGGCTTGATTGCTATTGATGGCCAAGGTGATATCCACTTCGGTATGAACAGTTCAGGGATGTATCGTGCGAGTGTTGATACTAGTGGCTGCGTGGAAGTGAAAATTTATGCCGATGACTAAGTTTGTATTGGCTTAACTGGCTTTAGTTGAATTAGCGCAGGTTAAACAAACAAAAGGGCGACAGATAAGCATCTGTCGCCCTTTTAGTTTTCTATGTCCCGTCCTAAAATGTGTTTACACATCGACGACGAGAGACTAACGATATGCGTCGCTAGAATTAATTCGTTACCTTTAAACCGCACTTAATAGTGTGGAGGTGGTGTCTCTTCTGATGCGTCTGCTAAGTTAGAGCCATCCATATTTTTCACTTTGCCCACCACGAACTTCATCTGGTCTTGCATTCTCGTGATCAACATTTGTTGCTGGCTAAGCGCTTCATTGAGTTCTTCAATGGTCTGTTCTTGGAAAGCTAGCTGACACTCTAGGTCATTTACGCGGCTTTCTAGTTGTTCAACTCGCTTTTCTGTCATCGTTCTTAATCCACATTCCAAGCTTGGGCAATGCCCGCTGAGGTGCCCGATATCACACGGTTCTTATCATCAAAGGCTGCATCATACACTACAGCACGAGGAGGGCGAGCATCTTTTAGTGGCTCAGCATCGTGGCGAGAAATTCGTTTTCCATCTTGAGTATTCCACACGCTCACTTGGCTTGATGGCGTACCCGTCACCAACATACTGCCGTCGTCAGAAAAGCGAGCACTGGAGAATATCAGCTGTCGAGACCAGCTCTGCAATTGCGCTTGAGGTTCACCCGTTTCTAGATCCCAGATCATCGCTTGATTGCCGCCATCGGAGGTGAAAGCAAATTCTCCATCCCGTTGTAGCGCAACTCGTACGACTCTTTGTTCATGTTCAAAGGTACGTATGACCAAGCCTGATTCGGTATCCCAAAGGTAAGCTTTGTAGTCGTTACCGCCTGATAATGCGTAGCGCCCATTCGAAGATAGGGAGACGGAATTAACTTTTTCTCGGTGAGCGAGGAACTCCAGACGGCGTCCGGTGACTAAGTCCACATAGATAGCTTTACCATTAGATAGGCCCAGCAGTACTTTTTCACCATTGCTAGAGATATCAACATCACGAATTAAGCCATCGGAAATCGACCATAGCCCTTCAGCTTGTGTCCAAGATAAGTCCCAAACGGCGAAATTCATCTGACTGGCGGTAATGGCAAAGCGACCATTGTCAGAGATGCGAATACGGGATACTTGATTTTCGGATTGATCTTGTGGACCAAGCTGAGCCAGTTCTTTGTCTTGGACAAGATCCCAAAGCAGCAGCTGTTTTTGCTGCGAGTAGAGTAGGGCGAAGCGTCCATCTCTGCTTAACGCAAAGCTGGTGGCACCATTGGGTTCAATTTCCCAGCGTTGATCATCATCTTGGAAGAAAAAGCAGCCATTTAACAAGGTGATGACAATCGTACATAGCAATGAGTGGAAAAATATTCGCATCACATCCAATAATCCGGTTTGTGTCGAAAGACATATGACTAGTATATTGTTATAACTAACGTATTCACACCAATCTAATCATTAGATTTGTGCACAATAACCAATGGCTTGGCCATTAATTGGAGAATTCAATGAAATCAGTTTTAAAAGTATCACTGCTTGCCGCAACGGTTATGCTAGCAGTTGGTTGTCAGAAAGAAGAACCAAAGGCAGAAGCTCCACAGGTAGAAGAAGTTAAAGTTGCAGCAGTAAACTTTAAAACAGAAGATGACAAAGCGGCATACGCAATCGGTGTATCTTTCGCTAATTACTTAAGCACAAGCATTGATAAGCCAAGCGAGCTAGGTATTAACCTAGACAAAGCGATGGTTCTTCAAGGTATCGAAGACGTATTCGCAGAGAAGACGGCACTTAACGAAGAAGAGACTCGCGCAGCTCTTGAAGCTCTAGACAAACGTGTTGCTGAAACGATGCAAGCACAAGCGGCAGAAAAGTCAGCAGAAGTGAAGAAGGCGGGTGATGACTTCCGCGCTGAGTTCGCTAAAACTGAAGGCGTTAAGCAAACTGAATCTGGTCTACTTTACCAAGTAATGACGGCTGGGGAAGGCGCTTCTCCAAAAGACACTGATACGGTTCAAGTACACTACAAAGGTACGCTAACAGACGGTACTCAGTTCGACAGCTCTTACGATCGTGGCGAACCAGCAACATTCCCACTAAACCGCGTAATCCCAGGCTGGACTGAAGGTGTACAACTGATGCAAGTGGGTTCTAAGTACAAGTTCGTTATCCCGCCAGAGCTAGCATACGGTGAGCAAGATACACCGACTATCCCAGCTAACTCGACGCTAGTATTCGAAGTAGAGCTACTAAACATCGATAACGCTGAAGCAGCTCCTGCACAGTAATATCAGTTCACAACCTCGTACTAAATACGTTGATTGAATAAAAAGCCTAACTTTAAGTTAGGCTTTTTTTATGACTTGAATATGAGTATTTGATTTTTAAACTTGTTCTAAATCACTAGTTGCAATGTTAGCTAGGTGTGCAATTAAAATTTTCTGATAAACTTACATAAATTTGTTGATTTTTCACACGAAGGTAAGGAATAAGTGACTACTACAGAAACAGTCAATGCGGACATGTTACTCGAAATGGAATCAGTCCATGTCATGCCATTCAGTGAACACGATAAAATTATCTTAAGATCTTATGAGGCCGTAGTTGATGGTATTGCGAGTCTGATCGGTCCGTTTTGTGAAATCGTTTTACACTCTTTAGAAGACCTCAATACTTCGGCGATTAAAATTGCCAATGGTGAAAATACAGGTCGTCAGGTTGGTTCGCCAATCACCGATCTTGCATTGAAGATGTTGAAAGATATTGAAGGTTCTAAGCGTAACTTCTCTCGTTCATATTTTACTCGCGCTAAAGGCGGGGTACTAATGAAGTCGATCACGGTTGCTATCCGCAATGGTGAAGACCGAGTGATTGGCTTACTGTGTATTAACGTGAACTTAGATGCGCCATTCTCACAAGTGCTGCAATCTTTCATGCCTACGCAAGACGCGGACGAAGCTGCGTCATCTGTTAACTTTGCTAGTGATGTTGAAGAACTTGTCGACCAAACGGTTGAACGCACGATTGAAGAAATCAATGCAGACAAATCTGTATCGAACAACACCAAAAATCGCCAAATCGTGATGGAGCTATACGACAAAGGTATTTTCGACATCAAAGACGCGATTAACCGTGTTGCTGAGCGATTGAATATCTCTAAGCACACAGTGTACTTGTACATCCGCCAACGTAAAACAGAGGATGAAGAGGGTTGTTAAGCTATACACTCTTAGTTAATGGGCCCGTTTACGGCTCACAATCCGCAAGAAGTGCTTATCAGTTTGCCGTGGCTCTATTGAAACAGGGCCACAAACTTCACAGTGTGTTCTTCTATCAAGACGGCGTCAGCAATGGCTCTGGCATTACTGTACCTGCTAACGATGAATTTGATTTGGCTGCCGCTTGGCAAAAACTGGCGGACGAGCACAATGTTAGCCTTGAAACGTGTGTGGCTGCGGCGCTAAGGCGTGGAGTGATCAGCACTGAAGAAGCGGCGCAACATCAGTTAAGCGCATATAATCTAGCGTCTGGATTCACTCAGGCCGGCTTAGGGAGTTTATCTGAAGCGCTATTAACACAAGATAGGGTTGTGCAGTTTTGAGTAAATTGGCCTTTATATTTAACAGCTTCCCTCATACAACGGCTGCGGGTAGGGAAGGGCTAGACGCATTGTTAGCGGCTTCAGCTTACAGTGAAGACATTAGCGTATTCTTTGTCGGTGATGGCGTTACACAGCTTCTCAAGGCGCAACAGCCTGATGAATCCCTATCACGTGACTATATTTCTGCATTCAAGCTTATGGACCTCTACGACATCGAGCAGGTTTACGTGTGCCAACATAGCCTCAATCAGTTTGGTCTCTCGACCGATAACCTACTGATCGATGTGACTGCGCTAGAAATGAATGAGTTGACGCAGAAGTTAGCTCAGAGCCAAAAAATACTGACTTTCTAGGGAACGTTATGCTTCATATTGTAAAATCAGTAGACAAACTCAAGCTTGCATTGACGTACTCACAACAAAAGGATCATATCCTTTTGGTTGAAGATGCGGTGTATGTTTGCCTTCCAAATCATGAGTTATTCAATCAAATCTCAACCGTTGAACATGTGTCGGTATTAAAAACAGATCTTTATAGCCGAGGTTTACAACAACTTGCTTCAAGCGCTCTGGATCAAGTGGACTTCGATGGATTCGTAAAACTGACTGTTTTGAACGATAAATCAGTCACTTGGTAGCTGTATTTTATCAGTGTGGTTAAAAAAAGACCATCCTGAGCTCTAGACGGCTAAAAAAGATCTGTATATTTCTTGACACACATCCCACTGCTGAATAGAATTTTGCGTCCCTATTTACACTATGTGTAATAGGGCTAGATTTTTCATCAAGCTTACTTTCAAGTAAATCAGGAGCTAGTTAATGGCAACTATTAACCAGTTGGTACGTACTCCTCGTGTAAAGCAGGTTGTTAAAAGCAACGTGCCTGCACTAGAAGCGTGCCCACAAAAACGTGGTGTATGTACTCGCGTATATACTACTACTCCAAAAAAACCGAACTCAGCACTACGTAAAGTATGTCGTGTTCGTCTAACTAACGGCTTTGAAGTTACTTCATACATCGGCGGCGAAGGTCATAACCTTCAAGAACACAGTGTTGTTCTTATCCGTGGTGGTCGTGTTAAAGATTTACCAGGTGTGCGTTACCACACTGTTCGCGGTGCACTTGACTGTGCAGGCGTTAACGACCGTAAGAAAGGTCGTTCTAAGTATGGTGTGAAACGTCCTAAGTCTTAATGCGTCTTTTTTTTAAAAGAAAGCGTTAAGTAAGGCCAAACACTATTTATTTATTATTCTGAAAAGTTTTGGAAAAAACCTGAAGAAGACAACGGAGAAATTCCATGCCACGTCGTCGCGTTATAGGCCAGCGTAAGATCCTTCCAGATCCTAAGTTCAAATCTGAACTGCTGGCAAAATTCGTTAACATCCTTATGGTTGACGGAAAAAAATCTACTGCAGAGAAGATTGTTTACACTGCACTAGAAGTTATGGCTGAGAAATCTGGTAAAGATCACTTAGCTGTATTTGAAGAAGCTCTTGAAAATGTTCGTCCAGCGGTAGAAGTTAAATCTCGCCGTGTGGGTGGTTCAACTTACCAAGTACCTGTAGAAGTTCGTCCGGTTCGCCGTAACGCTCTTGCTATGCGTTGGGTAGTTGAAGCTGCGCGTAAGCGTGGTGAAAAATCTATGGCTCAACGCCTAGCTGCTGAAATGCTAGACGCGTCTGAGAACAAAGGTACTTCGGTTAAGAAACGTGAAGACGTTCACCGTATGGCTGACGCAAACAAAGCGTTCGCACATTACCGCTGGTAATACCTTTTTAGTGCTGCAAGTTTCCTTGCAGCACTTCTTTAGTTCCTATGCTTATGCTAGGAACTATTGCTATTTCTAGGGCAAGCACTTTTTAGCGAAGTATCGCTTTTAGCGCATAATCTAGACATAGCAATAGTCCCTAAGTCTCTAATAAGAGGATTCAACCGTGGCTCGTAAAACTCCTATTGAGCAATACCGTAATATCGGTATCGTTGCTCACGTAGATGCAGGTAAAACAACCACAAGTGAACGTATTCTGTTCTATACCGGTCTTTCTCACAAAATCGGCGAAGTTCACGATGGTGCAGCAACCATGGATTGGATGGAGCAAGAGCAAGAGCGCGGTATTACGATCACTTCAGCAGCAACTACTACGTTTTGGCGTGGTATGGAAGCTCAGTACTCTGACCACCGTATTAATATCATCGACACTCCGGGGCACGTTGACTTCACAATCGAAGTAGAACGTTCTCTGCGTGTGCTTGATGGTGCAGTTGTTGTGTTCTGTGGCTCATCTGGTGTTGAACCTCAGTCAGAGACTGTATGGCGTCAAGCTGATAAGTACCAAGTTCCACGTATGGTTTTCGTTAATAAAATGGACCGTACAGGCGCAGACTTCTTGCGTGTAGTTGAACAGATCAAGGATCGCCTAGGCGCAACTCCTGTTCCAATTCAACTGAACATTGGTGCTGAAGAAAACTTCCAAGGCGTTGTCGATCTTATCAAGATGAAGGCGATTAACTGGAACGAAGCTGACCAAGGCATGACTTTCACGTACGAAGATATTCCTGCAGACATGCAAGAAATGGCTGAAGAATATCGTACAGAACTTGTTGAAGCTGCTGCAGAAGCAAATGAAGAGCTGATGGATAAGTACCTTGAAGAAGGTGAACTAACAGAAGCTGAAATCAAACAAGGTCTCCGTACTCGTACCCTTAATAATGAAATCGTACTTGCTACATGTGGTAGTGCATTCAAAAACAAAGGTGTACAAGCTGTTCTAGATGCAGTTGTTGACTTCCTTCCTTCTCCAGTCGATGTACCTGCAATTAAGGGTATCGATGATGACGAGAATGAAATTGAGCGTCACGCGGACGACAAAGAACCGTTCTCAGCGCTAGCATTTAAAATTGCAACAGACCCATTTGTTGGTACTTTAACTTTCATCCGTGTTTACTCTGGTGTTGTTGAAAGCGGTAAAACAGCTTACAACTCTGTGAAGAAGCAACGTGAACGTTTAGGGCGCATTGTTCAAATGCACTCAAACAAACGTGAAGAAGTAAAAGAAGTACGAGCAGGTGACATCGCAGCCATTATCGGCCTGAAAGATGTTACTACTGGTGAAACTCTGTGTGACCAGAACCATAAAATTGTTCTTGAACGTATGGAATTCCCAGATCCAGTTATTCAGATCGTTGTAGAGCCTCGCTCGCAAGCTGATCAAGATAAAATGACTATCGCGTTAGGTAAGCTAGCGGCAGAAGATCCATCGTTCCGTGTTGAAACGGATGACGAAACTGGCCAGACACTAATCTCTGGTATGGGTGAACTGCACTTAGATATCATCGTTGACCGCATGAAACGTGAATTCAGCGTGAACTGCAACGTTGGTAATCCGCAAGTTGCTTATCGTGAAACCATTCGTGGTACAGCGAAAGCTGAAGGTAAATTTATCCGCGAACATGGTGGTAAAGGACAGTACGGTCACGTGTGGCTGAAACTGGAACCATCAGAAGCCGGGGAAGGCTTTGTCTTCGTAGATGAAATTGCCAATGGTATCGTGCCAAAAGAGTTCATCACCTCTGTCGCTAAAGGCGTTGAAGAGCAAATGAACAATGGTGTATTAGCGGGCTATCCAGTTTTGGATATCAAGGCTACACTATATGATGGTTCTTACCATGAAGTAGATTCAAGTGAGATGGCGTTTACAATCGCTGCCTCTATGGCTTTCAGAACGGGTGCACTAGAAGCGCAACCAGTTTTGCTTGAGCCTATGATGAAAGTTGAAGTAACTACTCCAGAAGACTGGATGGGTGACGTTGTTGGCGATATTAACCGTCGTCGCGGCATCATCGAAGGTATGGACGAGGGGACAGCTGGCCTGAAGATAATTCGTGCACAAGTTCCGTTGTCTGTCATGTTCGGTTACGCAACTGATTTGCGTTCTGCGACACAAGGTCGTGCTTCTTACTCTATGGAGTTTAGTGAGTACGCTGAAGTGCCAAAAAATGTTGCTAATGCAATCATTGCAGAGCGTGGTTAAACAAAAGGGATGCATTTTTTTCATTTTTTGAAAGAACAATGCGTCCAAATATTGCGCTAACGAGAGTTGGCGCATAAAATAGCAATTTCTGGCGCGTCTCGCTCAATAATGAACGTGGCGAATCATAACTAGGAAGGAACACGATTGTGTCTAAAGAAAAATTTGAACGTACGAAACCGCACGTAAACGTTGGTACTATCGGCCACGTTGACCACGGTAAAACAACTCTAACTGCTGCTATCTGTACTACACTTGCAAAAGTGTACGGCGGTGTTGCTAAAGATTTCGCATCTATCGATAACGCTCCAGAAGAGCGCGAGCGCGGTATCACAATCGCAACTTCTCACGTTGAGTACGATACTCCTGAACGTCACTACGCACACGTAGACTGTCCTGGACACGCCGATTATGTTAAAAACATGATCACTGGTGCTGCTCAAATGGACGGCGGTATCCTAGTTGTTGCTGCTACAGATGGCCCTATGCCACAAACTCGTGAGCACATCCTACTTGGTCGTCAAGTTGGTATCCCTTACATCATCGTATTCATGAACAAATGTGACATGGTTGATGATGAAGAGCTACTTGAGCTAGTAGAAATGGAAGTTCGTGAACTTCTTTCTGAGTACGAGTACCCAGGAGACGACCTTCCAGTAATTCAAGGTTCTGCACTTGGCGCTCTAAACGGCGAAAAGCAGTGGGAAGACAAGATCGTTGAGCTTGCAGAAGCACTAGATTCTTACATTCCAC
Source organism: Vibrio syngnathi (assembly GCF_002119525.1). Classification (NCBI taxonomy): domain Bacteria; kingdom Pseudomonadati; phylum Pseudomonadota; class Gammaproteobacteria; order Vibrionales; family Vibrionaceae; genus Vibrio; species Vibrio syngnathi. The sequence continues at coordinate 313,258 of NZ_CP017916.1, forward strand.
TTCCAGAGCGTGCTGTTGATCTACCGTTCCTACTTCCTATTGAAGATGTATTCTCAATCCAAGGTCGTGGTACTGTAGTTACTGGTCGTATCGAGCGCGGTATCCTACGCGTTGGTGACGAAGTAGAAATCGTTGGTATCAAAGAGACTACTCTTACTACTTGTACTGGTGTTGAAATGTTCCGTAAGCTGCTTGACGAAGGTCGTGCAGGTGAGAACGTTGGTGCACTTCTACGTGGTACTAAGCGTGATGACGTTGAACGTGGCCAAGTACTTTCTGCTAAAGGTTCAATCAACCCACACACTAAGTTTGAGTCTGAAGTATACGTACTTTCTAAAGACGAAGGCGGCCGTCACACTCCTTTCTTCAAAGGTTACCGTCCACAGTTCTACTTCCGTACAACTGACGTAACAGGCGATATCACACTTCCTGAAGGTGTTGAAATGGTAATGCCAGGTGACAACGTTCAAATGACTGTTGAGCTAATCGCTCCAATCGCAATGGACGAAGGTCTACGTTTCGCAATCCGCGAAGGTGGCCGTACAGTTGGTGCTGGTGTTGTAGCTAAAATCTTCGCTTAATAGCATTTAGATTTTTGCACACTCTTCATTAGAAGAACTGCGTAAGAAAAGGGAAGCTTCGGCTTCCCTTTTATTTTATTCCACTTTCCCGCCATTTTTATTTTTGCTTTCCCCTCGAACTCCCATCCCTTGTTACTCTACTTTTGTTACGCAGCTTGTCCTCGAAACCTTTACACAAATATATTCCGATTATTTTTCCAACACCACTTGCATACTAAAACGTGATCTGTATAATGCATCGCACTGGCTAACGCCGGTTTGTGAACCAATGAGCACTGAGGAGTAGGTCTTACCTAGTAATGTATACTCAGCTTATGTTCGCGGTTAATAAAAATAGTAAGCCTTGTGTTTACTTCAAAAGTTAACTGACAATGCGTCCTAATTTTGGATGCTACGGTTTCACATAAATCAATCGGCATTCTCTCGTTCTTTCGAGCTTGAGTGGCGATATTGTTTGTGTAATTTTTAATAATTGGAGCTCTGTCTCATGCAGAACCAACGTATTCGTATCCGCCTTAAAGCGTTTGATTACAAGCTAATCGATGCTTCAACTGCGGAAATCGTTGAAACAGCAAAACGTACTGGCGCACAGGTTCGTGGTCCTATTCCACTTCCTACTCGTAAAGAGCGTTTCACTGTTCTTACCTCTCCACACGTCAACAAAGATGCACGTGATCAGTACGAAATTCGTACTCACAAGCGTTTGATCGACATCGTTGAGCCAACAGATAAAACTGTTGATGCTCTAATGCGTCTTGATCTTGCAGCTGGCGTTGATGTTCAAATCAGCCTAGGTTAAGGGAGATAAGAATAATGATTGGTCTAGTCGGACGTAAAGTGGGTATGACCCGCGTATTTACTGAAGAAGGCGTTTCTATCCCAGTAACTGTTGTTGAGGTTGAAGCGAACCGTATTTCTCAAGTTAAAACTCTTGAGACAGACGGCTACGCAGCAATCCAAGTAACTACTGGTGCTAAGAAAGCTAACCGTGTAACTAAACCTGAAGCTGGTCACTTCGCGAAAGCGGGTGTTGAAGCAGGTCGCGGTCTTTGGGAATTCCGTTTAGAAAACGGCGAAGAGTTTGAAGTTGGCGCTGAGCTAAACGTAGAACTTTTCAACGAAATTAAAAAAGTAGACGTTACTGGTACATCTAAAGGTAAAGGCTTCCAAGGCGCTATCAAGCGTTGGAACTTCTCTACTCAAGATATGACTCACGGTAACTCTTTGTCTCACCGCGCACCGGGTTCAATTGGCCAATGTCAAACTCCAGGCCGCGTGTTTAAAGGCAAGAAAATGGCAGGTCACATGGGTGCTGAGCGTGTAACGACTCAAAACCTAGAGATCGTACGTGTTGACGCTGAGCGCAATCTACTCCTTATTAAAGGTGCAGTACCAGGCTCAACAGGCGGTAACGTGATCGTAAAACCTGCTGTTAAAGCATAACGTCTAGGAGTAAGTAATGGAATTGATGGTTAAAGGTGCTGATGCACTAACTGTTTCCGAGACTACTTTCGGACGTGACTTTAACGAAGCTCTAGTACACCAAGTAGTTGTTGCATATGCAGCAGGTGCTCGTCAAGGTACTCGTGCTCAAAAGACTCGTTCTGAAGTATCAGGCGGCGGTGCTAAGCCATGGCGCCAAAAAGGTACTGGCCGTGCACGTGCTGGTACAATTCGTAGCCCAATCTGGCGTACAGGTGGTGTTACTTTTGCTGCGAAACCACAAGATCACAGCCAAAAAGTTAACAAGAAAATGTACCGCGGTGCTATGAAAAGCATTCTTTCTGAGTTGATTCGTCAAGAGCGTCTAATCGTTGTTGATAACTTCTCTGTAGAAGCACCAAAAACAAAAGAACTTGTAGCTAAGCTTAAAGAGCTTGAGCTAAATGACGTTCTGATTGTGACTGGCGAAGTAGATGAAAATCTATTCTTAGCTGCTCGTAACCTATACAAAGTAGATGCACGTGATGTTGCTGGTGTTGATCCAGTATCACTAATCGCTTTCGACAAGGTTCTGATGACTGCTGACGCAGTTAAGCAAGTTGAGGAGATGCTAGCATGATCACTGAAGAGCGTATCTTAAAAGTTCTACGTGCTCCGCACATCTCTGAAAAAGCAACTATGGCAGCTGAGAAAGCGAACACTATCGTTTTCAAAGTAGCTAAAGATGCAACTAAGAAAGAGATCAAAGCAGCTGTAGAAAAGCTATTTGAAGTTGAAGTTAAGTCTGTAAATACTCTTGTATTAAAGGGTAAGACCAAACGTCAAGGTATGCGTGAAGGCCGTCGTTCAGACGTTAAGAAAGCCTACGTTACTTTGAAAGAAGGTCAAGATCTTGACTTCGTTGGCGGCGCGGAATAACAGGAGTAGTAAAAATGGCTATTGTTAAATGTAAGCCGACTTCCCCTGGTCGTCGTCACGTCGTTAAAGTTGTTAACGCTGACCTGCACAAGGGTAAGCCATACGCACCACTTCTAGAGAAAAACTCTAAGAACGGTGGTCGTAACAACAACGGTCGTATTACAGTACGTCACATCGGTGGTGGTCATAAACACCATTACCGTCTGGTTGACTTCAAACGTACTAAAGATGGCATCCCAGCGAAAGTTGAGCGTCTAGAATACGATCCAAACCGTAGTGCTAACATCGCTCTAGTTCTGTACGCAGACGGTGAGCGTCGTTACATCATTGCACCTAAAGGTGTTAACGCAGGCGACCAGATCCAATCTGGCGTAGATGCTGCAATCAAAGCAGGTAACACTCTGCCGATGCGCAACATCCCAGTAGGTTCTACTGTACACTGTGTTGAACTTAAACCTGGTAAAGGTGCACAACTAGCTCGTTCGGCTGGTGCTTATGCTCAAATCATCGCTCGCGATGGTGCATACGTAACTATCCGTCTACGTTCTGGTGAAATGCGCAAAGTTCTTTCTGAAGGTCGTGCAACGATCGGTGAAGTTGGTAACTCTGAGCATATGCTACGTGAACTTGGTAAAGCTGGTGCTTCACGCTGGCGCGGCGTACGTCCAACCGTACGTGGTGTAGTAATGAACCCGGTGGATCACCCACATGGTGGTGGTGAAGGCCGCACATCTGGTGGTCGTCACCCAGTATCTCCTTGGGGCGTTCCTACTAAGGGCTTCAAGACTCGTAAGAATAAGCGCACTGACAAGTACATCGTACGTCGTCGCACTAAATAATTTATAAAGAGGAATCGCCATGCCACGTTCTCTCAAGAAAGGTCCTTTTATTGACCTACACTTGCTGAAGAAGGTAGAGAAAGCGGTGGAAAGCGGAGACAAAAAGCCTATTAAGACTTGGTCCCGTCGCTCAATGATCATCCCAACAATGATTGGTTTGACCATCGCTGTCCATAATGGTCGTCAGCACGTCCCAGTTTTCGTTACCGAAGAAATGATCGGTCACAAACTAGGCGAATTTGCACCAACTCGTACTTATCGCGGTCATGCTGCAGATAAGAAAGCTAAGAAGAAATAAGGAGTAGATGATGGAAGCTTTAGCTAAACATAACTTTGCTCGTATTTCTCCACAGAAAGCTCGCTTAGTTGCAGACCAAATTCGCGGTAAGTCGGTAGACCAGGCTCTAGAAATTCTAACTTTCAGCAACAAAAAAGCTGCTGTTTTAGTTAAGAAAGTTCTTGAGTCAGCTATCGCTAACGCGGAACATAACGAAGGTGCAGATATCGACGATCTAAATGTCGCTAAAATCTTCGTAGATGAGGGCCCTATCATGAAGCGTATTATGCCTCGTGCTAAAGGTCGTGCGGATCGTATCTTGAAGCGTTCAAGCCACATCACTATTGTTGTAGCAGATCGCTAAAGACTAGGAGAGTAAGCAATGGGTCAGAAAGTACATCCTAATGGTATTCGTCTTGGCATCGTCAAGCCTTGGAATGCTACATGGTTTGCTAATACCAACGAATTCGCTGACAACCTAGACGGCGACTTCAAGGTACGTCAGTTCCTTACCAAGGAACTACAAAAAGCATCATTATCTCGTATCGTTATCGAGCGTCCAGCTAAGAGCATCCGTGTGACTATTCACACAGCTCGTCCTGGCGTTGTTATCGGTAAGAAAGGTGAAGACGTAGAGAAGCTACGCGCAGCTGTAGCTAAAATCGCAGGTGTACCAGCGCAAATTAACATCGCTGAAGTACGTAAGCCTGAGCTAGATGGTCAGCTTGTAGCTGATAGCATCGCGTCTCAACTAGAGCGTCGTGTTATGTTCCGTCGTGCAATGAAGCGTGCGGTACAAAATGCTATGCGTCTAGGCGCTAAAGGCATCAAAGTACAAGTAGGCGGCCGTCTTGGCGGTGCTGAAATCGCACGTTCAGAGTGGTACCGTGAAGGCCGTGTGCCTCTACACACTCTACGTGCAGACATTGATTACGCAACTTCTTCGGCTCACACTCAATACGGTGTGATCGGCATTAAAGTTTGGATCTTCAAAGGTGAGATTCTAGGCGGTATGCCAGCTGCTAACGCAGTAGAGCCAAAAGGCGATAAGCCTAAGAAGCAGCGTAAAGGCCGTAAGTAAGGAGTCGAACGATGCTACAACCAAAACGTACTAAGTTCCGCAAGGTTATGACTGGTCGTAACCGTGGTCTAGCTAAAGGTACTGAAGTAAGCTTCGGCGAATTCGGTCTTAAAGCTGTTGGCCGTGGTCGCCTGACTGCACGTCAAATCGAAGCGGCACGTCGTGCTATGACACGTCACATTAAGCGTCAAGGTCAAATCTGGATCCGTGTGTTCCCAGACAAACCGATTACTGAAAAGCCTCTTGAAGTTCGTCAAGGTAAAGGTAAAGGTTCAGTTGCGTACTGGGTTGCTCAAATCCAACCAGGCAAAGTTATGTACGAGATGAATGGCGTACCTGAAGAGTTGGCACGTGAAGCGTTCCGCCTAGCGGCACGTAAACTGCCTGTTAAAACTACTTTTGTAACTAAGCAGGTGATGTGATGAAAGCACAAGATCTACGCGAAAAGAACGTTGAAGAGCTTAACGCTGAGCTATTGAATTTGCTACGTGAACAGTTTAACTTGCGCATGCAAGCTGCAACTGGTCAACTACAGCAAACTCATACTCTAAAAGCTGTACGCCGTGACATCGCACGTGTGAAAACTGTTTTGACTGAAAAGGCAGGCGCATAATGAGCGAAACTAACCGCATCCAGCAAGGCCGTGTAGTAAGTGACAAGATGGACAAGTCTATCGTTGTTGCTATTGAACGTACTGTAAAACACCCAATTTACGGTAAGTTCATCAAACGCACGACTAAAGTACACGCACACGACGAAGACAACACTTGTGGCCTAGGCGACAAAGTTGAAATCGCTGAGTGTCGTCCTCTGTCTAAGACTAAGTCTTGGACATTGGTTAAAGTTCTAGAAAAAGCGAAGATTTAATCTTTGTAATTCTATAACTTATAAGCGGCTCCAAATAATTTTTTGGAGCCGCTTGTTTTTTGTCTACCCAATTTAAAAAAAGGGTGGTACAATTCGCGTCCCTTTTAAAGAGGCAGCCCGACCCGAGAGGGTCTAGTTTTAATATTTAGCGGAGCACTAACAATGATCCAGATGCAAAGTACACTTGACGCAGCAGATAACTCTGGCGCGCGCAAGGTAATGTGTATTAAGGTTCTGGGTGGCTCTCACCGCCGTTATGCACATATCGGTGACGTCATCAAGGTTACAGTGAAGGAAGCGATTCCTCGCGGTAAAGTAAAGAAAGGTGATGTTCTGAAGGCGGTAGTAGTGCGCACCCGTAAAGGCGTTCGTCGCCCAGACGGTTCTGTCATTCGCTTCGACAGTAATGCTTGTGTATTGTTAAATGACACTACTGAGCAACCAGTCGGCACACGTATCTTTGGTCCTGTGACTCGTGAACTTCGTAACGCGAAATTCATGAAGATTGTATCACTTGCACCTGAAGTTCTGTAAGGAGCGGCAACATGGCAGCTAAAATCCGTCGTAATGACGAAGTAATCATTCTTGCTGGTAAAGATAAAGGCAAGAAAGGTAAAGTAACTAAGGTTCTGACAACTGGTAAAGTTGTTGTTGAAGGCATCAATCTTGTTAAAAAACACCAAAAGCCGGTTCCGGCTCTAGGTCAACAAGGTGGCATCGTTGAACAAGAAGCAGCTATTGATGCTTCTAACGTTGCAGTCTTTAACGCGGCTACTGGTAAAGCAGACCGTATCGGTTTCCGTATCGAAGATGGCAAGAAAGTTCGTTTCTTCAAATCTAACGGCGAAACTGTTTCTAACTAATTAGAAGTAATTTGGAGTTCTACTATGGCGAAACTGCATGATTACTACAAGTCGTCTGTAGTCGCTGAGCTTACCAAAGAGTTCAGCTACACAAGCGTCATGCAAGTCCCTAGGATTGAGAAAATCACCCTAAACATGGGCGTTGGTGAAGCAATCAACGATAAGAAACTGCTAGAAAACGCAGCATCTGATATGGCAACGATCTCTGGTCAGAAGCCACTTATCACGAAAGCGCGTAAATCTGTAGCTGGTTTCAAAATTCGTGAAGGCTACCCAATTGGTTGTAAAGTAACCTTGCGTGGTGAGCGCATGTGGGAATTTTTAGAGCGTTTAATCTCTATCGCACTTCCACGTGTACGTGATTTCCGTGGTGTTAGCGCTAAGTCTTTTGACGGACGCGGTAACTACAGCATGGGCGTTCGCGAGCAAATCATCTTTCCGGAAATCGACTACGATAAAGTCGATCGTGTCCGCGGTCTTGATATTACTATCACGACATCTGCGGGATCCGATGAGGAAGGCCGAGCTCTGCTGGCTGCCTTTAACTTCCCATTCCGTAAGTAAGGGTAGGGTTACTGTTATGGCTAAACAATCAATGAAAGCACGTGAAGCTAAACGTGCAAAACTAGTAGTTAAGTTCGCTGAAAAGCGTTCTGCGCTAAAAGTTATCATTAGCGATGTAAACGCATCTGAAGAAGATCGTTGGAATGCGGTTCTTAAACTGCAATCTCTTCCACGTGATTCAAGTGCATCACGTCAGCGCAACCGTTGCAACCAAACTGGTCGTCCACACGGTTACCTACGTAAATTCGGTCTAAGCCGTATTAAGGTTCGCGAAGCTTGCATGAAAGGCGAGATTCCGGGTCTTCGTAAGGCTAGCTGGTAATTGCCACTTAATCATTTGGAGTAAATCTTATGAGCATGCAAGATCCGATTTCGGATATGCTGACCCGCGTTCGTAACGGTCAGGCAGCAAATAAAGTTGCTGTAAAAATGCCTTCTTCAAAGCTTAAAGTTGCAATTGCTGCATTACTTAAAGCTGAAGGTTACATCGTAGACTTCGCTGTTGACAGCGAAGCAAAACCTGAGCTAGAAGTTACTCTTAAGTACTTCCAAGCTAAACCTGTAATCGAGCAAATCAAGCGCGTATCACGTCCTGGTCTAAGAGTTTATAAAAATAAAGACTCTTTACCTACAGTGATGGGTGGTCTTGGTATTGCAGTTGTTTCTACTTCCAAGGGTCTGATGTCTGACCGTGCTGCTCGTAAAGCAGGTCTTGGCGGTGAAATCATCTGTTACGTAGCTTAAGGAGTAGATTATGTCTCGTGTTGCTAAAGCACCTGTCGCTATTCCAGCTGGCGTAGAGGTGAAACTAAACGGCCAAGAAGTTACTGTAAAAGGTAGCAAAGGTGAGCTTACTCGCGTTCTTAACAGCGCCGTAGTTATTGCACAGGAAGAAAACAACCTAACTTTCGGACCGAAAGAAGGTGTTACTAACGCATGGGCACAAGCTGGTACAGCTCGCGCTCTAGTTAATAACATGGTTGTGGGTGTTACAGTGGGCTTCACTAAGAAGCTTACTCTTAAGGGTGTAGGTTACCGTGCTGCTATGAAAGGCAACGCTGTAGGTCTAACTCTTGGTTTTTCTCACCCAGTAGAGCACGCTCTACCTGAAGGTATTAAAGCTGAGTGCCCTAGCCAAACTGAGATCATCATTACTGGTTGCGATAAGCAAGTAGTAGGTCAAGTTGCGGCTGACATTCGTTCTTACCGTGCTCCTGAGCCTTACAAAGGCAAAGGTGTTCGTTACGCAGATGAAAATGTGCGTACTAAAGAAGCTAAGAAGAAGTAAGGTATCACTATGGATAAGAAAGCATCTCGCATCCGTCGTGCTACACGTGCACGTCGTAAGATTGCAGAACTTGGTGCAACTCGCCTGGTAGTACATCGTACTCCTCGCCATGTTTACGCACAAGTTATCTCGGCAAACGGCTCTGAGGTTATCGCAGCTGCTTCTACTGTAGAAAAAGCGATCCGTGAGCAAGTTAAGAACACTGGTAACGTCGATGCAGCTAAAGCAGTTGGTAAAGCTGTTGCTGAGCGCGCTCTTGAAAAAGGCGTAGCTTCAGTTGCATTTGACCGTTCTGGTTTCCAATACCACGGTCGAGTAGCGGCGCTAGCAGAATCTGCTCGCGAAGCTGGTCTGAAATTCTAAGGTAGGGTTGGAAGATGGCTAAAGAACAACAACAAGCTAATGATTTGCAAGAAAAGCTGATCGCTGTTAACCGTGTATCTAAGACGGTTAAAGGTGGTCGAATCATGAGCTTTACTGCACTAACAGTAGTTGGTGACGGTAATGGTCGCGTAGGTTTCGGTTACGGCAAAGCTCGTGAAGTACCTGCTGCGATTCAGAAAGCAATGGAAAAAGCGCGTCGTAACATGGTTACTGTTGCGCTTAACGAAGGCACTCTTCACCACCCGGTGAAAGGTCGTCATTCGGGCTCTAAAGTTTACATGCAGCCAGCTGCTGAAGGTACAGGTGTTATTGCCGGTGGTGCAATGCGTGCCGTACTTGAAGTTGCAGGCGTACATAACGTTCTTTCTAAAGCATACGGTTCAACGAACCCTATCAACGTTGTTCGCGCAACGATTGGTGCTCTAGTAGACGTTAAGTCACCAGAAATGGTTGCTGCTAAACGTGGTCTAACTGTTGAATCTATTTCGGAGTAAGCACACGATGGCAACTATTAAAGTAACTCAAACTAAAAGCTCAATTGGTCGCCTACCTAAGCACAAAGCGTGTCTTAAAGGTCTAGGTCTTCGTCGCATCAACCATACAGTAGAACTTGAAGATACTCCGTGCGTACGCGGTATGATCAACAAGGTTTACTACATGGTTAAGATTGAGGAGTAATCAGAATGCGTTTGAATACTCTATCACCGGCTGCTGGCTCTAAACCTTCTAAGAAGCGTGTAGGTCGTGGTATCGGTTCTGGCCTTGGTAAAACAGGTGGCCGCGGTCACAAAGGTCAAAAGTCACGTTCTGGCGGCTCTGTTCGTCCAGGTTTTGAAGGCGGTCAAATGCCTCTAAAACAACGTCTACCTAAATTCGGTTTCACTTCTCGTAAGAGCCTAGTGTCTGCTGAAGTTCGTCTAGCTGAGCTAGCGAAAGTAACAGGTGACGTAGTTGATCTTAACAGCCTTAAAGCTGCTAACGTTATCACTAAGAACATCGAGTTTGTTAAGATTGTTCTTTCTGGTGACCTAAGCAAAGCTGTGACTGTTAAAGGTCTACGCGTGACTAAAGGCGCTAAAGCTGCAATCGAAGCTGCAGGCGGTAAAATCGAGGAATAATCTCGAGGAACGAGGTACAGATGGCTAAGAAACCAGGAAAAGATTTTCGTAGTGCTCAGAGCGGCTTAAGTGAATTAAAGTCGCGCTTGTTATTCGTAATTGGTGCACTTTTAGTATTCCGAGCCGGCTCTTTTGTGCCGATCCCTGGTATTGACGCAGCTGTACTTGCCGATTTGTTCGATCAGCAAAAAGGTACCATCGTAGAAATGTTTAACATGTTCTCCGGTGGTGCTCTTGAGCGTGCATCTATATTAGCATTGGGTATCATGCCGTACATTTCGGCATCGATCGTAGTCCAATTGCTAACTGTAGTTCATCCAGCGTTAGCGGAACTCAAGAAAGAGGGTGAAGCAGGCCGTCGTAAGATAAGCCAATATACACGCTACGGCACGCTTGTACTTGCAACATTCCAAGCTATTGGTATCGCAACAGGCTTACCAAACATGGTCGACAATCTGGTTGTTATCAACCAAACCATGTTTACGCTTATTGCTACCGTGAGTTTAGTAACTGGTACCATGTTTTTGATGTGGTTAGGTGAACAAATCACTGAGCGAGGAATCGGTAATGGTATTTCCATTCTGATTTTTGCAGGTATTGTTGCTGGATTGCCTTCTGCAATCGGTCAAACAATCGAGCAAGCGCGTCAAGGTGAATTGCATGTGCTTCTTCTGTTGTTTATCGCGGTATTGTCTTTTGCTGTAATTTACTTCGTAGTTTTCATGGAACGTGGTCAACGTCGTATCGTCGTTAACTATGCGAAGCGTCAACAAGGTCGTAAAGTTTTTGCAGCTCAAAGCTCTCACTTGCCTCTTAAGATTAATATGGCAGGTGTTATTCCAGCGATTTTTGCATCAAGTATTATTTTGTTCCCAGGAACATTAGCGCAATGGTTTGGTCAAAATGGTGAAAGCAGCGCGTTCGGTTGGTTAACTGACGTGTCATTAGCTCTTAGCCCAGGTCAACCTTTGTATGTAATGCTTTATGCAGCAGCTATAATCTTCTTCTGTTTCTTCTATACAGCGTTGGTGTTTAACCCGCGTGAAACAGCTGATAATTTGAAGAAGTCTGGTGCATTCGTACCCGGTATCCGCCCAGGTGAGCAGACAGCGAAATATATCGATAAAGTGATGACTAGACTAACCCTTGCGGGCGCTCTATACATTACTTTTATATGTCTGATTCCTGAATTCATGATGGTCGCGTGGAACGTTCGTTTCTACTTCGGCGGCACATCACTACTAATCGTAGTGGTAGTTATCATGGATTTCATGGCACAGGTACAGACTCATCTGATGTCACAACAGTATGATTCTGTGTTAAAGAAAGCGAATCTGAAAGGTTACGGCCGTTAATCCGGTAGTAATTATTTCGATTCCATTTACGGAGTTTAGCAATGAAAGTTCGTGCTTCCGTTAAAAAAATCTGTCGTAACTGTAAAGTTATCAAGCGTAACGGTGTCGTTCGCGTGATTTGCAGTGAGCCAAAGCATAAGCAACGCCAAGGCTAATCAGCAGAAATTTTTACTTGAAATACTAGGTAGAGTCGAGTATATTCCTCGGCCTACCTTTTGCGTGCAAAAGAAGTAGTATGCCGCAGCGTATCCATCACGGGCTTTGCTGCGGATAATTCTTTTATGAACCCCCTTAGGAGTGAATAATGGCCCGTATAGCCGGCATTAACATTCCTGATCATAAGCATTCTGTAATTGCACTTACTGCAATCTACGGTATTGGTAAAACTCGCTCTCAAGCTATTCTAGCTGAAGTGGGTATTGCTGAAGATGCTAAGATCAGTGAACTAACTGAAGAGCAGATCGATCAACTGCGTGATGGTGTAGCTAAATACACTGTAGAAGGTGATCTACGTCGTGAAGTATCGATGAACATCAAGCGTCTTATGGACCTTGGCTGTTACCGCGGTCTTCGTCATCGTCGCAGTCTACCACTACGTGGACAGCGTACTAAAACCAACGCTCGTACCCGTAAGGGTCCGCGCAAGCCGATCAAGAAATAGTCGGATAAGGTAGAGTACAATGGCAAAACAACCAACTCGCGCGCGTAAGCGCGTACGCAAGCAAGTAGCTGATGGCGTAGCGCACATTCATGCTTCTTTCAACAACACAATCGTAACTATCACTGACCGTCAAGGCAACGCTCTTGCATGGGCTACAGCAGGTGGTTCAGGTTTCCGTGGTTCTCGTAAATCTACTCCGTTCGCAGCACAAGTTGCAGCTGAGCGTTGTGGTGAAATGGCTAAAGAATATGGCCTAAAGAACTTGGAAGTTATGGTTAAGGGTCCAGGTCCAGGTCGCGAATCTACTGTTCGTGCACTGAACGCTGCTGGTTTCCGTATCACTAACATTGTTGATGCGACACCAATCCCTCATAACGGTTGTCGTCCACCTAAGAAACGTCGCGTTTAAGTTTCGTTTCTAGGAATATTGGAGAAAGATCATGGCAAGATATTTGGGTCCTAAGCTGAAGCTTAGCCGTCGCGAAGGTACTGACTTATTCCTTAAGTCTGGTGTCCGTGCGATCGATACCAAGTGTAAAATTGATAACGCACCAGGTGTACACGGCGCTCGTCGCGGTCGTCTATCTGAGTATGGCGTTCAGCTTCGTGAGAAGCAAAAAGTTCGTCGTATTTACGGCGTTCTAGAAAAACAATTCCGCAACTACTACAAAGAAGCTGCACGTCTTAAAGGCAACACAGGTGCAAACCTGCTTCAGCTTCTTGAAGGTCGTCTTGATAACGTAGTTTACCGTATGGGCTTTGGCGCTACTCGTGCTGAATCTCGTCAACTAGTTAGCCACAAGTCTATTCTAGTTAACGGTAAAGTTGTAAACGTTCCTTCTTTCAAAGTAGCGGCAAACGACGTTGTTTCTATCCGCGAGAAAGCTAAACAGCAATCTCGTATTAAAGCGGCTCTAGAAGTTGCTGAACAACGTGAAAAGCCAACTTGGATTGAAGTAGATGCTGGCAAAATGGAAGGTACATTCAAGCGTATGCCTGAGCGTTCTGACCTATCAGCTGACATCAATGAACACTTGATCGTCGAACTTTACTCTAAGTAAGGTTAAAAAAAGAGAGGACACAATGCAGGGTTCTGTAACAGAATTTCTTAAGCCGCGTCTTGTTGACATTGAACAGATCAATACGACACACGCGAAAGTAACTCTTGAGCCATTAGAGCGCGGTTTCGGCCACACTCTAGGTAATGCTCTTCGCCGCATTCTTCTATCTTCTATGCCGGGTTGTGCCGTAACAGAAGTTGAAATTGAAGGTGTGCTACACGAATACAGCACTAAAGAAGGCGTTCAGGAAGATATCCTGGAAATCCTTCTAAACCTTAAAGGTTTAGCTGTACGCGTTGCTGAAGGCAAAGATGAAGTGTTTATTACACTGAACAAATCAGGCTCAGGCCCTGTTGTTGCAGGTGACATCACCCACGATGGTGATGTAGAGATCGCTAACCCTGAGCACGTAATTTGTCACCTAACGGATGACAATGCTGAGATCGCTATGCGTATCAAAGTAGAACGTGGTCGTGGTTACGTTCCAGCTTCAGCTCGTATCCATACTGAAGAAGATGAGCGTCCAATCGGTCGTCTACTTGTTGACGCTACTTACAGCCCGGTCGATAAAATCGCCTACGCTGTAGAAGCGGCACGTGTAGAACAACGTACTGACTTAGACAAGCTTGTTATCGATATGGAAACGAACGGTACTCTTGAACCTGAGGAAGCAATCCGTCGTGCAGCTACTATTTTAGCTGAACAATTGGATGCGTTCGTAGATCTTCGTGATGTACGTGTACCTGAGGAGAAGGAAGAGAAGCCAGAATTCGATCCTATCCTACTACGTCCTGTAGACGATCTTGAACTAACAGTTCGCTCTGCTAACTGTTTGAAGGCAGAAGCGATTCACTACATCGGTGATCTTGTACAGCGCACTGAGGTTGAGCTACTTAAAACGCCAAACCTTGGTAAGAAATCTCTTACAGAGATTAAAGATGTGCTTGCTTCACGTGGTCTTTCTCTAGGCATGCGTCTAGAAAACTGGCCACCAGCGTCAATCGCTGAAGATTAATCGAAAAGTTAGAAGGATTAGGTCATGCGCCATCGTAAAAGTGGTCGTCAACTCAACCGCAACAGCAGTCATCGCAAAGCGATGTTCAGCAACATGGCTAGCTCTCTTGTTCGTCACGAAGTTATTAAAACTACCGTGCCTAAAGCAAAAGAACTACGTCGCGTAATTGAGCCATTGATTACCCTAGCTAAGACAGACAGTGTTGCTAACCGTCGTCTTGCATTTGCTCGCACTCGTGATAACGAAGTTGTGGCAAAACTATTTAATGAACTAGGCCCGCGTTTCGCGGCTCGCCAAGGTGGTTACACTCGCATTCTTAAATGTGGTTTCCGTACTGGTGATAAAGCTCCAATGGCTTACATTGAGCTTGTAGACCGCCCAGCTGCTGAAGAAGCTGCTGAGTAATCTATACTAGATTCTTAATACAAAAGCCGAGCATTAGCTCGGCTTTTTTGTATCTGCAGAATAAGGAATAGATAATATAAATTGCACCATGATATTTGGCATTTTTTGTTTGTCTTATCTACGCCATTTTTCAAAAATATCTCGTATCTCGTATCTCGTATCTCGTATCTCGTATCTCGTATCTCGTATCTCGTATCTCGTATCTCGTATCTCGTATCTCGTATCTCAAATCCCTTTTATCCAACGCATAAAAAAGAGCACCGAAGTGCCCTTACCATATTTTTCAACTAATCAACTAATCAACTAATCAACTAATCGCTAAGGCCTACTGCCAAATAGCTGCAAGTGAATCCATCAGTCCGCTGGTTGCACCTTGAGATTGAAGTGTTTGAAGAATGATTGGCGCGAATGTTGTGATCATTGACGAATCCATACCTAACCCAGCAAACGCACTTTCAACGGCACCTTGCGAGCTTAATACTGACGATAGACCCGTAGAGTCAAGCGTCGACATGCCCGGAATCAGCGTTGCGAGTTCTTTGTTGTCTACAGAGCCAAGAGAATTTTGTGCAAGTGCCAGCATTGAACCGATGCCGCCGATTGCTTGATCGCTAGTTACAGACGTCTGATTAGCAACGGTATCAGCAAGTGGTGTTGTTTCGTTTTGCTGAGACCACATATTCACAGCTGCCATTAGTGCAGTTTGTGATAGTTGGGAATAGTTGGTATCTGATGTTGAACCGGTTTGTTCAGAGTCGCTAGTGCTAGCGCAAGAGACTACAGCAAGGCTGCTGAGCATAGTGATGAGTATTTTCTTCATTATTCTTCCTTAAGTAATAAAGTAATCGACCTATTCACTATAAACGAAAAACGGCGATGTAGTCACATCGCCGTTGGATTATTTTAATTTTATTTGCCTATAGTTTTTTGTTTTACTAAAGGTTTTTATAAAAATTAAAGAATTGCTAGAAGCTCTACTTCAAATACTAGAGCTGCAAATGGTGGGATTGCAGCACCTGCGCCGCGCTCACCGTATGCTAGATCTTGAGGGATGTATAGCTTCCACTTAGAGCCAACAGGCATCATTTGTAGAGCTTGTACCCAACCTTGAATTACGCCAGTTACTGGGAATTCAGCAGGTTGACCGCGAGATACAGAGCTGTCGAAAACAGTACCGTCAGTTAGTTCGCCGTGGTAGTGAACACGTACTTGCTTGTCTGCAGTAGGGATTTCGCCAGTACCTTCAGTTAGTACTTCGTACTGAAGACCAGACTCAAGAACTGTTACTTCTGAACGAAGAGCGTTGTCAGTTAGGAAAGCTTCGCCGTCAGCTGCTGCTGCTTTAGCTAGTTCTTGACGTGCAGCTTCACCACGAGTATGTAGCTCTTGTAGTGCGTTGTTGATTTCGTCAACTTCGATAGCTGGCATGTCACCAACTAGAGCTGTTGCGATACCAGCAGCGATTGCGTCAACGTTTAGGCCTTCAAGACCAGAACCAGCAAGTTGTTGGCCCATTTGTAGACCGATACCGTAGCTAGCTTTTTGCTCTACAGTTTCAAATTTTACTTCAGACATGAAAAGTCACTCTTTTTGTCAGTACGAAAAGGGTAAGAATACCAGTATTAGCAGGCTGAATAAACGGCTAGCCCCTGATCACTTACGCTTTACCGCGTCCAAATCACAGCTATGTCAATTTTCTTGCTTTGGTCTCTGTTGTAGCGGAAAGATCTATACTGTTGGTACTTTGGTTTTTATACTGTAGTTATTCAATGTATAGGACGCAGTGGCATGAATCGTCGTCAAAAGAAAAAACAGAAAGTAGACCACTTAGCAGAGTTCAAGGACCGACTGAATCAGGTCAAAGAGAAACTAAGCTCGATCGATCTAAAGAAAATGAAAACCTCAACAGTGCAAACTTGGGGATCATTGCCGAAATTACACCAGAAATTATTGATGGTGATTTCGCCGATCATATTAATCTTATTGTTTGCACCGCTACCAGAGCCTAAAGTAGACAACGCACCAGCAACATCTCGTGTTGAGCTTGAGATAAATACTGTTGGCTTAAGCGAGCTGAAAAATACTAAAAGTAATTCTTCTGAGCCAACCAGTTGGCAAGAGTATCTTGTTAAGCAAGGAGATACGTTAGCTCAAGTGTTCCGAAATAATGATCTACCGCTGTCTGATCTTAACGCTTTGGTTCGTATTGAAGGTGCAGACAAGCCGCTTAGCCAGATTCGTAAAGGCCAGCTGGTTCGATTCAAACTAGCCGAGACTGGGCAACTAGACATTCTTCAGCTTGAGAAAGGCAATACTTCGGTGATGTTTTTCCGGTTATCAGATGGTGGCTTTGGTCGCAGTAAATAGATGAATAGTGAACCTGAGTTAAAGCACTTCACCAGACACATATAAACGATAGAAAAGAGCTAAGCATTAGCTCTTTTTTTTGGTCGCTTGAAAGGGGCGAGTGGCAAGATGATGAGCATAATACCGATAAAGGTTAACGTATCTGGTATCTCATCAAACCATATTGCACCTATTAACGCGACAAACACCAGTCCTGAATACTCAGCCAAGGCAATTTGGCTAGAGTGTGCTTTTTGGTAGGCAGCAACCGCAAGGCCGTTGTAACTCAAGATTAACGTTGCACTGAGTGCTATGTATCCCAAATGCTCCACCGATACCGGTTGCCAGTATAGGAAGCACAGTACCAATGATGCTGGAATAGAGAATAACGTTGTCCACCACAGCGTAGTGATCACCGTTTGCTCACTCGGAAGCTTTCTTACCAATACATTGAACAGTGCGAGCGTCAGAGCTGTGCCTAATGCAAACAATGCAGCCCAATGAAATTGCGATGGCCTCAAGACAATCAGTGCGCCAATGAAGCCGATAGTGGTTGCTATCACCTTACCCAGTGCGGGTTGCTCTTTGAGTAGAAACATTGAGAGAGGCAGCATCAACAAGGGTGCGACGTAAAATACAGCGTTAGCGGTGGCCAAAGATAAATGGGTAATTGCGACGACCATACATCCACTGCCAATTAGTATTAACTGTCCGCGTATGATGGTCACTTTGGCTTTTTGTAAGCGTCGTTGTTCCTTTTTCTGTTGTAGCCACAAAGGAGTAATGATGAGCAGAGATATCAACTGTCGGAAGAAAATATACTGAAGAGGTGGCACTTCGCCATTCAATAGTTTTACCGCTACGTCCGAAAGTGAGGCAAACAAGTTACCTGCAATCAGTAATAGGATACCGACAGTGATATTCGACATTACTTCTCTAATCTCATATCGACGTGCGGAATATCGTCTTCCAAGTACATCTCAGAGATCGTTTTGAAGCCGTGGCTCGCATAGAAGTTTTCTAAGTGTTGTTGCGCACCAATATCGATAGTCGTGCTCGGCCAAAGAGCCTCACAGCGTGTTAACGCTTCTTTTATCAATTGATGGCCTAAACCATCACCTCTTGCCGATTGCTTCGTTGCCACTCGACCGATGCTCGTGTTGTCGTAAGAAGTTCCTGGTGGTAACAAGCGTGCACACGCCACTAACTCTGCATTAGCATAGCCAAGCAAGTGTTCAACACCTGCGATTGTGTCTTTACCGTCGAGCTCTGGATAAGGGCAATTTTGCTCAACAACGAACACATCGACTCGTAATTTAAGTAATTGATAAAGCTGTTGTGTTGAAAGTTCAGAGAAGGGAATTGAGTGCCAAGTGATCATGTTTACATCCAGAGGTTATCGATGCTCTGAATGTACTATGTGCGATGATTGTTGGCATTAACTATTGTTAATTCGACCTTTAATTCTGCTCAGGCTGATCGCTGTTATTCCTAGATAGGCCGCAATTTGATTGTCGTTCAAGCGCTGTTCAAGGTCGGGATAGTGCTCGCAGAAAAGCTGATAGCGTTGCTCTGGGGTATAGAGCAGCATAAAGCGTTCTTTATTTTCCTTATGCATCAGCTGAGTTTCTAACAACTTTAAATACAGAGGGTTGTTTGATGCCCGCCACTCGATAACTGCGTTCATTGGCAGTTCTAACATAGTAATTGGTGTGAGCGTTTCTAATAAGTAAGGGGACGCTTGGTTTTTTATCAAACTCTCAAAGCCGATGATCCAGTCTTGTTCCCAGTAGAACTCTTTGCTGTATTGCTTACCGTCATTAGTGAGGTAGCAAGCGTGGCACAATCCCTCAAGTACAAAGTAGATTGAACTCGCCATCTCACCTTGATTGATCAGGATGTGTCTGGTTGGCAGCTCAAGCGGTTTCGCGACGGCTAATAGAGATTCAATCTGACTTTCAGAGAAGTCGAAGCTTTGTAGTTGTTCGATAAAAGAGGTGTGCATGGAAATAACCTAACCCAAATAAGTGTCGAAATCATCGCACTTATTTGAGTATAGGTACAGAGCAGGCTAAATCAGCGTCGAGTGTGTTGCTCTAGGTAGTCTTGAGCGAGTTCTCTACCCATGTATTTAGCAAGAGTTTTCAATGGTACTTTCTTAAGATTAACCACAATCAAGCCATCTAGAGCATCATTAAATGATGGGTCGACGTTAAAGCACACCAATTTACCATTCATCCCTAGATACTGGCGCAGTAGTACTGGTAGGCCTTTTCCTTGCTCCATACGCGCTAACACTTTAGAGAGCAGAGGAACACTCGCCAATGACGATAACAGATGATTTTGCCAGAATACATGATTACTGGTATTGAGTGGTGACGAAGGAGAAACTAGATTCGCCTTTTCCTCATCGTAGTGGTGAATCGATAAGGTAGTCGCGATCAACAGACGAGCATTGTGACTGTAATCATTACTGATACTGACTGGGCCGAATAGGTGAGTGTATTGAGGATGACGATACACGAAGGCCGCGATTCCTTTCCATAAGAGTAACAGTGAGTTAAGGCTCTTTTGATAAGGCTTACTCACTACAGAACGCCCAAGCTCGATACTGTTGTCTAAGGTATCGATGAATTCTTGATTGTAGTTAAACAGGCTACGAGAGTAGAGGTTATCAAGCCCGTGCTCAGCGATGAGCTTGTCGACCATACCAAGTCGGTATGCACCCACTAATTCAGCCTTGGTTTTATTCCAAACAAACAGTTGGTGGTAGTAAAGGTCATACTCATCTAAATCACAGGCAAGCCCGCTGCCTTCTCCAACTTCTCGGAAACTCTCTTCTCTCACTCGACCAATTTCTCGCATCAAGTTGGGGATTGATTGGCTTGGTGTGCAGTAGACTTCGAAGTCACCTTGCTCGAGCAATTTCATCTCTTCAGGGAGTGAATTGATCTCTATTGCCAAGACTTCTTGTGGAATCGGAGCAATCACTTGAGTATCAAAAGAGGGCGCGTGGATTGGTGTGTTCGGGCTATCTTGTTGACTCATCAGGTAGGTATTGAGTCGCAGGTAGTTGACGATATCCATTTCTTGTTCAAACGATTTTATTTCTGAGTATGGAATCGAAGAGCCAATAGAGATAGCGATCGTGGTCGCTTGCTTATTGAGGAGTTCACGGCCGAGTAGAGCTGTTCTTAATAGTGGATGGACACGGCCAGCTTGATAGAAAAGCTCACTGTTTTTACCATTGATAAAGATAGGTACCGTAGTGGCTTGATGACGTTTGACGAATTTGGCTACCGATTTGCTCCATTCGATGTCTGTCAGTGTCTTTGCCCCTTTGCGGTAACTCGAGACTTCGCCCGCAGGGAACACAATCAGCAGTCCACCATCTGCTAAGTGACGATTGGCATCTCGAATCGCTTTGGCGTTGGTTCGTTTCGATTCTTTACTGTTAAAGACATCGACTCCGATGAAAAGATCATCCAGTTCAGGCAATCGCTTGAGTAACTCATTGGCCAAAACCTTCACATCCTTTCTGACCGATCCTACGAGATCGGCAAGGATCACACCTTCAATGGCGCCAAGTGGGTGGTTCGCCACAATCACCACCGGTCCTTCTTCCGGGATGTTTTCCGTGCTTCCCGATACAACCGAGTAATCGATATTGAGCGCCGATAGGGTGTAATTCATGAATTCGAAACTAGATAACTCGTTTTGTCGATCTTGATAGAGTCGGTCTAACTTAGATAGCCCTGTTGCCCACTCGACAACAGACTCACCTAAACCAAAAGGTGTGTAACGTGGTAAACGAAAAGGACTATCAATCATAATGAAGCTACCTTATTTAATCAGTTGCGGCCAAACTTTATCGGCTTGTTGAATATGTTGTGCTTGGTCTTGCTCCCAACGCTGTTTAATCTCTTGGTCGTAGTTGAGGTAAAGCTTGTTATCAACAATCGTCCATTGGTTCGGGTCTCCGGGTGCAAAATCACTTTTTGCTGATACTGCCCAAGCGCAATAGCCACCATATTGAGGGGCATATTTTTCAGGATTATTAACAAATAAAGTCAGATTCTTTTCAGAAGAGAAATACCAGTCCGCACCCTTGTACTCGGTGCTGAATTTTTTACTGCCTTCGACGGGGTTGCCTGAAGTGAAATACGCGACAGTATCGTAACCATCGAGTGCCTTGCTGCTAAAGAATCCGGTGTAGATTTCATCGGCGGCAAATACGTATGGGCTAACAAGTAGCATGACCATGGTTAATAGTTTTCTCATGATGGACTCCTATAGATTGATTACGGGTGATAAATCGAAGGTAAAGCGCTGTTGATTTATCTGGCATGGCTTAATGGGTTCACAAGGCGATCCGGGTGCATAAAACATAGAGGCTTGGCCGTGTAGATTGCGTAAGTGTGTAAAGCTCACCGTATGTGCGTCTTCACGATGCATACAGGTCGCTAAATGAGGCTGTTCGCTATGATGGTGAGAGTGAAATTGAAGTAAGTTCTGCTGATTCTTACCTGTTGTCATAAGCTGATCGTATTTTGCTTGTCGGTAGGCTTGTACTCGCTCTAAATCAACACCGGATGAGAAGAGTGGAGAATCAGTGTCGACGATGTGCTGTTGAATACCATCCCACATGTAGGCGATAACCAACCCATTGTTCTGAGTTAAGTTCGGCGCAAAAGCCAACAAGGTAAACGGGGCAAAAGAGTGCAGGTCGAGCTGATGAAATGCTTCAGAGAGCTGACTGATGTTACGACTCGATGATAGATTCTTGAGTAGCAAACCACGGCTGACTAAAGGTCCAACAGGGACTATGCCTTGATAGTTATTGAGTAGGCATAGTGAAAGCCCGAACTCATTGATACTGATCCAGCTACCACCGCCAGTTGGGTCGAGTGGCATGATGATATCGACGCCGTTAACTCGATACTGTTTAGGCGGCATTGCTAGTGCTCGCGTCTTTTGTTCGTCACGGTTAAAAAAGACCTGATAACCATTTTCTTCAAGCAGCCAAGATACTGAACACATGATTATTGCTCCCTCAGATAGCTGCTGGTGGTTGGGGCATAACCAAAGGTATTGCATGTTTCGACATCAAGAAAGGTCGTGATCACCTTGATCATCGCATAGTGATGATTGGCATGCAGAGCAGCAAAGGTGACCTCTCTTTCTAACGTAGAAGGCAGGCTGGCGAATACTTGTGTATCCATTGAAACTTCGGTTTGGATCATGATAGGCGCTTCGAGATCTCTGCGGTCTAGTCGTTCAAGCCAGTTGATCACATAATGGATCTCTTTTACTGCAATTGAGCGGTCGTATTCGACGGGATGACCACGACGGCGAGTGTTGTAATCAACGGTCGCATTCTCTTTTAAAATTAAAGCGTGAAAAAGATCGAGCGTGTGACGAGTATGCTCACCAATAGAGCTTGTGACGTGCGGCTTTGCTCGTGTCAGATAGTCGCTGTCAGATATCGCTAACAAAAACTCTAGACCCTGATTCAATATCTCTACCGCTCCTTTGATACTAGGAGAGAAAGAAGTGAGGGCGATCGGTTGGGCTATGGGGTTCATTCATGGTCCTCGTACAAAGTTAGTCAGTGGTCGGATATTGTTGAACAAGACGTCGCTCTTCTTGCCACGCAGCGAATAAGCTCTTGAAAGAAGGAGTCTTATGGCCTCGTTGTTTTTGCTGAGCGCCAATATCAAAAAGAATACGGTATTGCAGAAGTAGCGTAGAAAATATCTCTCGCAGCGGTGTATTGCGATCCCAGATATGCCCTGCCTCACTGCTTGCGCCATTGACCTCAAGGATCGTGAAATCCTCGCCGTTCATTAGGCTGTGCATGTCCTTAAACTTGACGTCGAGTCGGCCAAAATGAAAACCATCGAAGTCATCGAATATCTCGTCTAAACGTTCAGTTAAAGCCCGAGTGATGTATTGATTGCCATCGCGGAAGATGCAGCCACGGCTATGGCTTCCTGCGAACGCGAGTTGGAACTCTTCGCTCTCTGCGAGCACTTGATCCAATTTATCTTCATGTCTTGGTAGATAAAGGTGACTAATCTGCCCAGCACGCGGGCTATTTTCAATTAATTGTTTGAGTGTCGAGCTGCCATCACCCACCACCATGGGTGCGTATTTGAGTGTGATCGAGATGATCTCGCCTTGCTTTTTGTTTGGGTAGCGAACATAGAAAACACCCGCTTCGGCTTGATAAGGCGCCTTTTCTTGCAATAGAAAGCGAGCGTTATTTGGGAAAGATTCAACATACTGCTCAAGTTGATCTTGTGTGTTGATCAGCTTGACGCCAACACCTCGGCAGCCAAGATCCGGTTTGGCCACAATCGGAAAATCGAGATCGGATTGTATGAGTGCGCGGCGTGCATCTTCAGCTTGTTTCTTACCGCTGAGATCCGTTTTGGTTAGGGTAATGAACGGTGAGATCCAACGTTGACTTGAAGATCCGGCAAGGCTCAATATCTCGTGCTTTGATTCGCCGACCATACCACTGAGTTTGATGCTCGGATTGGCGATGAGCGGGAGCGCCCAGTCAAAGTGTCGTAACCCTTGCATCAGGCTTTGAATCACCACTGGCGTGTAGAAAAACCAAGTTGGAAGAAACTCGTAAGGAGAGACACTGCGCACGGTATCTTTTTCAAGCAGGGGCATGCCTGCATTAATTTGATGCGCTGGAATGATGCGAATATCTTGCGGTGAACTCATGATAATCCTCTAGAGTAGGTTTTATTCATTAATCGATTACCGATAAACAGCAAAGCGATGGCACACGGGATGATGATCCATTGATATTCAGAGGCTTGCAGCCACGCTGATGTCCCTAAATAGTAGATGGCAGAGAAGACAATGCCAGTCCAGAGCGCAGTGGCACTAATAACGGCAAATAAGAAAGTAGGCAGTGGGATGGCGAAAAAGCCACTTAAGGTAAAACCGACGGTACGAAGCCCGGGAATAAAACGGATGATAAACAGACTGCTGAACGCGTTTTGACGTAATTTAAAGCGAAGTGCACGAAAGTACTTATTAGTGAGAGCTTTGTAACGAACGCTTCGGAAATAACGTCCTGATTTACCTAGGTAATAAAGACCTAAGTCACCCGTGGCAATGCCGATGAAAATGGCAAGCAGGGCATATTGAGGAAGAATGAGCCCTTGAGTGGCTAAACCGGCAGCGGTAACAATCGCCAGATCTTCAAGCAGGTAAGAAAGCGCAATAATGCCAAGCATCAGCCATAACAGCGACTCCTCCCCTGAATTTAACCATGCTTGAATGCTCTCGATGGTGCCCATCAAATGTCCTTATCTATCCTATTAACGAATGGCTTAATGGCCATTCATTGAGTGTAGTAAATTAAATAGACAGGAGGAGCTGAGAAAAACTTACAGATGATTGAGGATTTTTTGTGCGAGCTTGATTCAATCCGTGGTTTGGAATGCGTTGTTTAAGTCGATCTTAAAGCGAAAATATGGTGTTTTTAAAGTGGATCTTAAAGCGAAAAATATGGTGATTTTAAAGTGGATCTATCGAGTATTTGGCGTTGAAAGTAGGGCGTTGGATATGGGGATCCCATATGAAAAAGAAAAAGGCTGAGTCGTTAAACTCAGCCTTTCAGAACATTAACTATCGATTACTTAAGCAATCTATTTAGTTAGGTCAATCTGGTAAACAGCAAAACCAACATCGTCAGTCGCAACGCGTTTCATCGGGTATTGACCCTTTTCTTTGATGAACTCTGCCGCTTTCTCGCTTGGAGACGTTTCAAAGCGGATATCTAGCTTTTTATCCGTTTTGATTGGCGCAAATGACCAGTTGTTATCAGCCGTTGGGCTCACTTGACCTTGCTCTTTGCTCACTCGAGATATGTAGTTCGCTAGAACAGTACGGTTCTCATCTGGTGCATCAAATGCGATGAAGTCTTCACCCGTACCAGGGAACTTATTGCTGTATGCACGGTAGTTGTTGGTCGCGATGATGAAGTCTTGCTTCATATCGATTGGCTTACCTTGGTAAGTTAGACCAACGATACGCTCAGAACCTTCGTTAATAACCTTACAGTTACCATCATATTTTGCTGGCTGTGTAACATCAATTTGGTACTCAACGCCATCGATAACATCAAAGTTGTAAGTGCGGAAGCCATCCCAATCAATAAGCTGCTGAGGTGCAGTGCTGTTTACGTCGATTTGTTGGAATTGACCTGTAGTACACTCTAGCCACTCTTTTACTTCTTTACCGGTTACCTTCATCGCAACTAGCGTGTTCGGGTAAAGGTATAAGTCAGCCGCGTTACGGAACGTTAGTTGACCAGACTCTACTTCAGTAAAGTTCGCTGGGTCATTCTTACGGCCACCCGCTTTAAATGGAGCTGCTGCTGAAAGGACAGGAATATCGGCTAGATCAGGGTCACCTTGAATGAAACGCTCTACGTAATCTTTTTGTGCAAGGTTAACAATCTGTACTGTTGGATCGTCTTGAACAAGTGCCAAGAAGCTGTACATCACGTCGCTTGCTTTACCGATTGGTTGGTTAACGAAATCACGTGTACCTATGTGATCTGCTTCTAGTGCTTTAACGATACCAGTATCAGCGTCAGCAAGAGATTTCTTTTCGATTTTGTCGTAGATAGGGCGTGCTTCTGATTGGCCTTTAACGACTTCCCACTTACCGTCTTTTTGTGCAAGTGTTAGATCCATGACACCAACGTGGCTACCCCAACGACCAGGCATTACTGCTGCAACGCCGTTCATTGTGCCCGTTTCGTTGTCGATGCCTTGAATGTCATCAAAACCTTTACCTGGGAACACGGCGTGAGAGTGGCCGAATGCGATAGCATCAATGCCGTCTACTTCAGATAGGTAGAACGTTGAGTTCTCTTCGCCATTTTTGTATGGGTCAGTTGATACGCCTGAGTGAGGGATAGCAACGATGACTTCAGCGCCTTCCGCTTTCATTTGAGGCACTAACTCGTTAGCTGTCTCAATGATATCGCGAGCGGTCACTTTACCTTCAAGGTTCTTCTTATCCCACGTCATGATTTGTGGTGGAACAAAACCGATATAACCCACTTTCACTTCATGTTCTACGCCAGCAGTATCTTCAAAGGTGTGTGTCTTGATGATGTAAGGCGTGAAGTAGTGTTCTTTGTTTTCTGCGTCGTAAACGTTAGCACTGATGTATGGGAAATCAGCGTCGTTGATAGACTCTTTTAGGAACTCAAGACCGTAGTTGAATTCATGGTTACCTAGGTTTGCAGCGTCGTAATTTAGTTGGTTCATTGCTTTATATGCAGGGTGAACTTCGCCCGCTTCGATGCCTTTGTCTGCCATGTAGTCACCCATAGGGCTACCTTGCAGCAAGTCACCGTTATCAACTAATACGCTGTTGGTTACTTCGCTTTGAGCTTCTTTTACTAGAGTTGCAGTACGTGCTAAGCCGATTTTTTTCGATGGCTTGTCTTTGTAGTAGTCGTAATCCATTAGGTTGGTATGGATATCCGTCGTTTCTACGACACGTAATTTAATCACTTCATCGGTATCTGGTGTTGTTGTACAGCCTGCTAAAGTCAGACCAAGACCCGCAAGTACAGCCAATGACAAAGGTTTCATTGCAACTTTCATTTTGGAGCTCCAAAGTGGATTAGTAGAAAATTCGTTGCGTAATGTAACAAAATGGAATGAAACAATGATTACAACGAATGTTAATTCGTGACTTAGATCGATTCCTTTATGGTGTTCTGCAAGGCGCCTCCCAAAGCTGCTCAATCGATACGCAATTTATATCGATAATATTAGTCCATTCATTTCACCTGCTTATCGATAAATTCAGTCCCTTATCAGCTTTTCGAATAAAAAATGAAATTTTAGAATTTCCAGTAATATGAGAGGCTCGTCATAATGCTTATATCAAGGACGTATCAGGCAGACGAATAGCAAGGATAGCTCAAAACGAAGCTTCTGTTTTCTTCTAGTGCCAATACTCCCATTCACTTAAGTGGATGAGTTAAATCCCATGCTTGGTAAGACCAAGTAATGAATTGCTCGTAACGCGAGCCTTAAAGGAAGCACTGAAATGGACCAAGAACGTTTAACCCACCTAAAGCAGCTCGAAGCGGAAAGTATTCATATTATCCGTGAAGTGGCGGCTGAGTTTGATAACCCAGTGATGATGTACTCCATCGGTAAAGATTCTTCTGTGATGCTTCATTTAGCTCGCAAAGCGTTTTATCCAGGCAAGATTCCATTCCCACTATTGCACGTTGATACGGATTGGAAATTCCGCGAGATGATTGAGTTTCGTGATCGTACGGCTAAAAAGTACGGCTTTGACCTTTTAGTACATAAGAACCCAGAAGGTATTGAGATGGGTTGTAGCCCATTCGTACATGGTTCTTCGAAGCACACGGACATCATGAAAACACAGGGCCTTAAGCAGGCGTTAAACAAGTACGGGTTCGATGCCGCTTTCGGAGGTGCACGTCGTGATGAAGAAAAATCTCGAGCGAAAGAGCGTGTTTATTCTTTCCGCGATAAGAACCATACATGGGATCCAAAGAATCAGCGTCCAGAGCTTTGGCATACCTACAACGGCCAGGTTAATAAGGGCGAAAGCATTCGTGTCTTCCCGCTATCTAACTGGACTGAGCTCGATATCTGGCAATACATCTACCTAGAGAGCATCGATATTGTTCCACTTTACCTTTCAGATAAACGTCCTGTGGTTGAGCGTGATGGCATGCTGATCATGGTTGATGATGACCGTATGGAACTGCAAGAAGGTGAAGTGATTGAAGAGAAAAGCGTTCGTTTTCGTACTTTAGGCTGTTACCCATTAACCGGAGCGGTTGAATCTGAGGCGAATACGCTAACAGGCATTATTGAAGAAATGCTGGTGGCGACGTCTAGTGAGCGTCAAGGTCGAGCGATTGACCATGATCAGTCGGGCTCTATGGAGCTGAAAAAGCGCCAAGGTTATTTCTAAGAATCTAAGGAAAGAAAAATGAATAGTGCAGTAGAAGCCGAATTGGCTGAACTAGGGATTGAAGGTTATCTAAGTCAGCATCAGCATAAATCTATGCTTAGATTTTTAACTTGTGGCTCGGTAGATGATGGTAAAAGTACCTTAATCGGCCGTTTACTCCATGATACAAAACAGATTTATGAAGATCAGCTAGCGGCGGTTCACTCAGATAGCCAACGAGTGGGTACCACAGGTGAGAAGCCTGACTTGGCACTGCTTGTTGATGGTCTGCAGGCTGAGCGTGAGCAAGGGATTACGATCGATGTGGCTTATCGTTACTTCTCGACTCAAAAGCGTAAATTCATTATTGCTGATACCCCAGGGCATGAGCAGTACACGCGTAACATGGCAACCGGCGCTTCAACGTGTGATCTGGCTGTGATCTTGATTGATGCTCGTAAGGGCGTTCTGGATCAAACACGTCGTCACTCGTTTATTTCTAACCTGCTTGGTTTGAAGCATTTCATTGTCGCAGTCAACAAGATGGATCTGGTGGAGTATTCACAAGATCGTTTTGAAGAGATTCGCGATCAATATCTAGAGTTTGCTGAGAACTTAGAGGGCGAAACTAACATTCAGATTCTGCCAGTTTCGGCGCTTGAAGGCATCAACGTTGCAGCGCCAAGTAAAGAGCTTGCATGGTTCGAAGGCCCATCTCTATTAGAAGTGCTAGAGAACGTCGATATTGACCAAAAACGCTCTGCGGGTGAATTCCGATTCCCTGTGCAGTATGTCAATCGTCCTAACTTAGATTTTCGTGGCTTTGCCGGCACAGTCGCTTCTGGTCGTGTCAGCGTCGGTGATGAAATCAAGGCATTGCCTTCAGGTAAAACCTCGAAGGTGGCAAGCATTGTGACCTTTGATGGTGAACTTGAATCAGCACAAGCCGGTTTGGCGGTAACGCTGACTCTTGAAGATGAGATCGATATCAGTCGTGGTGATTTGATTGTGCTGGAAAACGCGCAAATTGAATCTACTAACTATGTATTGGCTGACATCGTGTGGATGACAGAACAACCACTGCAACCGGGCAAAGCTTACGACATCAAAATCGCAGGCAAGAAAACCGTCGGTCAGGTTGAAACGGTTCGTCACCAATATGACATCAACAACCTGTCGACTTACGCTGTCGATGAGTTGCCACTGAATGGCATTGGCTTGTGTGAATGGTCACTGAACGAGACTGTCGCGCTGGATAAATACCGTGAGAGTGCTGATACCGGTGGTTTCATCGTTATCGACCGATTAACTAACGTGACGGTTGGTGCGGGTTTGATTCGAGACCGTTTGGACTCTGTTGAACAGCAAGTTGGCAACTTCTCTGCATTTGAACTTGAGTTCAACGCATTGGTACGCAAGCACTTCCCTCATTGGGATGCCAAAGATCTAAGCCAACTACTGAAGTCATAAACGACCAAGTACCAGCTTATTGAATCAGGCGGAAACCGATCGTTTCCGCCATAAAGGACGGGTATATGTGGCAACAAGGATTTGTATTAGCGATTTTGCTCGGCATCATTACTTGCCTGCTCGTTACCCGTATTAAGCCAAGCTTTATCTTTGCTGGCGCGGCGTTTATTGCTTTTATGGCTGGCATGATCGACTTGTCGAGCCTAGCCAATAATTTCACTAACTCCTCGTTACTGACTTTAATTCTTCTGATCCTCGCATCAAGTGCGTTGGAGAAAACTCGCTTAATCAGCTGGGTTAGCCGCAATATCTCTGAAGGTCGGCTAGGTACAGTGGTTGCGAAGTTGGGTATTTCCACAGCGCTACTTTCTTCTTTTACCAATAACACCGCGGTGGTTGTCTCTTTGATCGGGGCGATCAAACGTAATCAACAACATGCGCCATCTAAATTACTTATTCCTTTGTCATATGCTGCCATCTTAGGTGGAACACTGACATTGATCGGCACCTCTACCAACTTGATCATCAATAGCTTCGTTGAAGATGCGGGTTTGCCGAGCCTAAACTTTTTCACACCGACCTTGATCGGTTTAGCTGTCTTAGTCGGTGGTGTGTTGATCCTCATTCCTCTGAGCTACTTCTTACCCAGCTACGACGATGGCTCTCAAGACGATCTACCTTACTTTCTCGAGGCGCGAGTTGAGCCGGGTTCTCCTTTAGTTGGCCGCAGCGTCAGCGAGAATAACCTCAGAGCATTGAGAAAACTGTTCTTAGCGGAAGTGATTCGAGACGGTAAAACAACCGCGTCTATAGACCCTGACTTCATACTTCAAGCTCGTGATCGACTACTGTTTTGTGGTGATGTCGAGAGTGTTGCAACACTGCAAGAGATCCAAGGGCTAACTCTGTTTGGTCAGCACCACCTGAACGGCCAGAGCTTTGTTGAGGTCGTAGTCAGTTCATCGGCAAGCTTCTGTAATAAAACCCTCAAAACCAGCCAGTTCAGAGATCGCTTCGATGCGGTTGTGGTTGCCATTCGTCGTGGTCATGAACGCCTTGAAGGTGGCCTTGGAAACATCACATTAACCGCTGGCGATACCTTGATTTTGGTTCCAGGAAAACGTTTTGAAGAACAGCGTCAACAACACAATAAAGAGTTTGTGTTGATGAACGATCTAGACTCAAGCGCCAAGCTTGATGCCGATAAATCGACGTTTGTGTTGCTCGGATTTGCTAGTGTGATTGGGTTATCGCTCGCTGATGTAGTCCCGATTATTAAAGGGCTCGCGGGATTTTTATTATTGCTGGTGGTATTTGGCGTAGTACAACTTGGTGAGCTTCGCCGCCGCTTCCCCGTCGATATTGTCGTGATCGTTGGTTCGGCACTCTCTATTGCTCAACTGATGATTTCATCTGGGTTGTCTGAGCGAATGGGGCTGATGTTTATGGAAGCCTTTAATGGCTGGGGTGTGTTTGGAGCGCTAGTCGCGACCTATTTCATGACGTTGGTCCTGACTGAGTTGGTGACCAATAATGCGGCGGCGGCACTCTCGTTCCCAATTGGCTACAGTATGGCTGTCGGTTATGGCGTTGACCCAATGCCGTTTATTATGGCGGTTCTGTTTGGTGCCAGTGCCAGTTTTATTTCGCCATACGGCTACCAAACCAACTTACTTGTTTATAGCGTAGGTAATTACCATCTCACGGATTATCTACGTATCGGCATCCCAATCTCGATTGTCTATTCGGGTTTGGTGTTGACCCTAATTCCTTACTTTTTCCCATTTTAATGCTGTTTATTTAAAGGACTAATTATGACCGCAATACTCAAACCAAAAGATGAGAATGTTGTGTGGCATCAACACTCGATTGATAAAGCATTTCGCTCTAATCTGAAATCACAAAAGCCAGCTGTGCTCTGGTTCACGGGATTATCTGGTTCTGGGAAGTCGACAGTCGCTGGAGCATTAGAAAATCGCTTGGCACAGCTTGGTTACCATACTTACTTATTGGATGGCGACAATGTCCGTCATGGATTATGTAGCGACCTTGGCTTCTCTGAGCAAGACCGTCGAGAGAATATTCGTCGTATTGGTGAGCTCGCTAAATTGATGGCGGATGCGGGTTTGATCGTGTTGTCAGCGTTTATTTCTCCACATCAAGCTGAAAGACAGTTAGTGCGAGACTTGCTACCCGAAGGCGAGTTTTTAGAGGTGTTTGTGAACACGCCACTCGAGGTTTGTGAGCAGCGTGACCCTAAAGGCCTATATAAGAAAGCACGTGCGGGAGAAATCCCGAACTTCACAGGTATTAGTTCAGCTTATGAAGCGCCTCGCAACCCAGAAATCGACTTACCTGCGGGCGAAAAGACACTCGATGAACTGGTCGAATTGTGTATTGATGCTTTAGAGAAACGTAATATTTTAGCCAACTGAGATCGCTGGTATGACTAAGGCTGCTCTCCTGCTTATTCTCGGCGGATAAATAGTGCAGCTTTGGTTTACCGAGACAAGAAACCTATCCTCTAGATTCTCTTTACACTTATCAAGACTCTTCACTGTGTACACCGTCTATTTTTTACAGTACCGACTCGACTGTCTAGACGGTGTAATTCACACTGCTTTTAACTTCTGTCTGAACCGTAAATTTCTGGCTCAATAGCGCAATCAGTTGGTCGTAATACTGCGTGTTAGGCTTGTTGCCAAGTAAGTTGCAAAGCTCATTGCCTGTAGGGCTGAATCGGTAGTAAATCAGCTTCACCCCTTTTGACAATGGTGCTAGTGACATGCCCTTACCTTGATAAGTCAAGTGCAGAGCTGGATCGAAATCAATCTCTCCAGATTCTAATTCTGTGCCCAGAATAATCCCAAGTTCAATCAAGTGGAGCAAGCTAGAGTAGGGCAGGTTGTGTCCACCAAGATTGATGGTGTTGGTGGTGTCCCTTTTACCAAAACTGAAGATTCCAGCATGGGATTTAAAACCGAGTAAAAGCTTTCTGCTGTTATCGCTACCAAAGCTACAGCCAAGTGATGCCGCTCTTTGCAGAGTGAGTGCTTCTTTCGGTGTCATATCTTGTAAGATCTTCAGCGCCTTCATTGACGTTGAGCCTGGGTTGGTCACTTCTCTCTTTAGTACCTGAGCCCATAGCCTCTGCATCGAGGTATTGTGGATCTCTTGTGCCATATCGAAGAAACGGTATAGCCAGTCCTGATCAGGGTCTCCTGCTGCTTCATCCTTACATGAAGAATGTGCCAACTTTAGAATCTGTTCTAGATTCTTTTGACGAAGTTCTTTACGTTTTCTTTCTCGTAATAGTGCTCGTTCGATAAGGGTACTTTCACCTTTATCGCTTGGTTTTGCACTATGACTAAGTAAGGAATCGAGGCCGAAGCTTTGTGCGATGTGCAGCATTCTGTTTGCACTGTCGGCAATATGAGGTTTTTTCTCATGCTTGGGCTGTGTATCGCTAGCATGCTCAATGATCACTGGCTGTTTGGTTTCTGACATAAGAGTACCGTTAGGAGACGACTCAATACCAATCGTAGTCAATAATTGCTCACCCTAGCTTGTTAAAACGCTCGATAACAGCATTAGAATTTTTGATTATAGAATAACTACTTATCAAAAAGCCCCGCCTTGTTCCCAAGCCTTTTTCTACGCTATTTCTGAACACTTACTTATTGTGATTGGTATAACTGTCTAAAATGTAACTCTTTATCTTATTGGTGGCTAGATTTTGCGTGCAGAGTTGAAGGTTTCAACAAAATTTTACTTTTGCTAATGATAATAAAATGTTAAATTTGTTGTAATTCTCAAGGAGGAGCTATGAATCAAGTCAATGATAACAAGCTGAAGAAACAGCTTAGTATAGGGTTATTACTCGCTACTTATGTGGCTGTGCTAGCTTACTTATCTAATTACATCGTGTAATTTAGAATAAAATCATCGTTATTAAACTGTTATTGAATAATATTACTTGTTCAGTGACGGCAGCTCATCCTTGAGCCACCCTTCTAATAACTACATGTCATCGTATTCTTCAATCGCAGTACCTTCAATAAGATACCCCGTTTGCGCCAAGTCATGGCTTATTGACTCCGTTTTCAGCGTACCGACTAAATAGACCACATCCCATAATTGCTGGATTGGTGCACCTTTAGGGAACTTCACATAGATGATTTGGTTCGGCGGCGGCGGCGGTACGTGGATACATGCGCCAAAGTATGGCACGAGCAGAAACTCAGTGATCATATTCTCATCGCCTTCCAACGGAATCACAAAGCCAGGAATCTTAACTGTGCTGCCATTCAACTCCGGACGAACAGCGCCAAGTGTCGACTGTTGAGGTTTGTCCATACTGTCGTGGTTAACCATCGGCATGCCAAATGAGTCGAGTTGTGCTCGCTCTGACTCTGGAATCAAGTCAATCCAATCGAGGGTTAATACCGATTCGTCAGCCTGAGTGGTGTCAGCGTGAGCTGTGCTGATAAATGGGAACATAAGTAACCCAAGTATCAGTAAGAATTTGCGTTGCATCGTAGGTTCCTATTTTAGATTCGAATAGTCATGCCATCAGACAATGACTGACGGTAAGCCCTGAAAGCGGGAATAAAGCCGATAATGATTCCGGCAACTTGCACCAACATAAGCAGTTTCCACTCATGAGGTGTGATTGCGGATATCGATATGTTGATACCATAACTTTGTTGCACAATAGGAGCAACTACTGCGATCAGGGCAAACAACACGGCAACACCCAATGTGATACCGAGGAAGGTTAGGGCACTTGCTTCACTGATCAGTAAACCAAACACATGACGAGGCCTTGCTCCCATCGCGCGCAGAATAGCCATCTCTCGACGTCTTTCTTGCAAGCTAGTCAGTAGGCTACTTAGCATTCCTAATAGTCCCGCGACTACAACAAACCCTGAAACAATCAGTAGCGCTTGTTCTGCAACGGCCATCATTCCCCACAATTCATGAAGCGCAATACCCGGCATAATGGCGCTCAAAGGTTCTTGGCGATAGTTATTGATTTCTCGTTGCAGTGCAAAGGTTTGGATTTTCGATTTAAGGCCAACCATCATCGCGGTAATCTGCTTAGGTTGGAAATCGTAGGTCTTTAATGTTTCTGCATCTGGCGTGTGCCCTAGGTTGGCTCCTGATTCCCAGCCCACGTGAATCGCTTCAATCGCCTCTAACGAAACATGCACTGTTTTATCTACTGGTGTGCCAGTTGGCGCGAGTATTCCGACAATTGTGAAGGGCAGGTTATCATGGCGACTAAAGGCAACATCACTGATACCGTGTGCAAGAATGATGTGATCACCGATTCTGTAATCTAACTTCTTCGCGACATCAGCCCCAATCACTACATCAAATAGCTGTTTAAACTCCTTACCCTGCTTAAAAGTAAGTGGTTGCTTACTTCCATAGCGATAGTTTTCGAAGTAGCTATGGTTAGTCCCCATTACACGGAAACCTTTATGCGAATCTCCCAATGAGATGGGTATCGCCCACTTTACTGCGTTGTGCTGGCTAAATTCTTCATAGCTTTTCCAGTCGATGTTGTTGGTCGCATTACCGATTCTAAATACGGAATAAAGCAGCAGGTTTACCTGACCAGAGCGGCCACCGACGATAAGGTCAGTACCTGAAATCGTATTCGCAAAGCTGCTCTTAGCTTCGGTTCTTACACGTTCCACACCGAGTAATAGAATGACTGACACCGCCACAGTGAGAATAGTTAGAATGGCTGTGGCTTTACGGTTGAGTACGCTTTTTAAGGCTAAGTGAGTAATTACTTTCATACGACAACCTTAGCTTGGTTAACGGTTTTTAAATCTATGGTTCGAGTGAACAGTTTTTCTAATGTTGGATCGTGACTAACAAAGATCAGGGTAGAACCCGCCTGATTCGCTTGTTCTAGCAACAGTTCGATGAAGGCTTCTCGGTTGTCATGATCCAAAGCCGATGTTGGTTCGTCGGCAATGATGATCTTTGGTTGGCCGATTAGAGCGCGAGCTGCAGCGACACGTTGCTGTTGACCAATACTCAGCTCAGTAACAGGTTTGTTCATTAAGGCTTGAGGTAGCTTTAATCTGAGCAACAACTCTTGAGCGGTTGCTTGCAGGCTGTTCTGACTTTCAGTGACTTGCTGCTTACGAATCTTAGAAAACTGACAAGGAAGCGTCACGTTGTCGATGACTGACAAGTAAGGAAGCAGGTTAAATTGTTGGAATATATAACCAATATGATCGGCTCTGAATTTGTCTCTCTGGCGAGGTGTTAGCTGTGTGAGATCTTGGCCAAGGATAGATACTTCGCCTTGTTCAGCTTGGTTGATTCCGGTCAGTAACCCTAACAATGTTGATTTCCCGCAACCACTAGGCCCTTTGATGAAAAGGTGCTCTTGGGCTTGGATATGCAGTGAGGGGATCTCTAGCGTTGAGGGCAATTCAGGCTTCCAACGAAAGCTGATATTTTCGAGTTTGACCACAAGTGATGAACTGTCAAAAGACATATTAGCTCCAATAATTAAAGCGGTGTCTCTACTGGACAGTTATTAGAATAATAAATTCCCAGAGCACACCGATTTGTACAGCCAAGTAAGTGAATACTTACTTGGCTGCTTATCTACGTTTAATTCAATCTAATGCTAATTAGAATCGAAAACTAATACGATCTGCGTTAAGCACTTCTTGAATTTGAGCACTGTCAGTTAGCAGGTTCACAGTCATTGATTTTGTGTTGCTGAACTTAGAGAACCACTGAGTATTCACGGTATCCAGTTTTTCAATGTCAGAACATTGGTAGTGGTACTCGACAGTGAACTCACCGTGGCCGCCTTCTGAGTGG
Source organism: Vibrio syngnathi (assembly GCF_002119525.1). Lineage (NCBI taxonomy): Bacteria > Pseudomonadati > Pseudomonadota > Gammaproteobacteria > Vibrionales > Vibrionaceae > Vibrio > Vibrio syngnathi. Next base: position 349,641 of record NZ_CP017916.1, read on the forward strand.
TCATGGCCTTCGTGGTCATCATGATCGTGCTCAGCATGGTCATGGCCTTCGTGGTCGTCATGATCGTGTTCTGCATGGTCATGGCCTTTGTGGTCGTCATGATCGTGTTCTGCGTGGTCATAGCCTTCGTGGTCGTCATGACCGTGTTCTGCGTGGTCATGACCTTCGTGGTCGTCATGTTCGCCTTCAGCGTGGTCATGGCCTTCATGGTCATCATGATCGTCTTCTAGGGTGTTCGTCACTGACTTAAACTTCAAAGTACAGCTTGCATTGTTGAAACCAAATAGTTCTTCTGGCTTGTTCAGTTGCGTAATCGCTTGTTCAAACACTTTCTTTTGCTCGGCAGTTTCTGGAGCATGTTCAAAGCCAACCACATCAGCGCCGGGAGCTGTTACTTCAACAAGCAGCTCTTGCCCATCTTGAGCGATGTTCACTTCAACTTTACCGTGCACGTGTGCTTCGTGAGAGCGGAATTCTTCGTTAGCTAGAACATTCGTTGAGACAGTCATGCCGATAACAACGGCTAAAATAGTAGGTTTCATGTTTTTTTCCTGAATAAAGGTTAATTAAAAAGTAGTGGTAATTAAGCGATATTTACAGGAGGTGAACGTGCTAAATAAGCGAAATACAGGCGCTGTAACGAAATGACTGACTCTGTGATAGCGACAGTAAATTCCGAATGGAACTCTGGGATCTGTGGCAGTGAATGCGCCGTAATGAACTGATTTATCGAAAACAGTTCACAATGATGTGAAGAATGATGATGTGGGTCGATATCCACAATGTGTGTCGCTGCTAACACGCTCAACATGAGCATCAGCCCAAGCAAGAAGCCTGTTTTACGTTTCACATTATTAGGTGTGTTTTTCCACATCAGGATGATTAACCACAGAATTAAAAAAGGATACTGTTATAATATAACAATATCCTTTGGTCAGGTCTCGAAAAAGACGCGAATATCTTATTAAAGGCTCGCTTTAATCAACTCAATGACTTGAGTGACTTCTGAGTCGTTTAATGCCCCTTCTTTAACAAACAATATTTTACCTTGCTTGTCTTGAACGATAATCGCTGAGCTCTCATCTTTTAAAGCCCATGATGACGCTACGGTTCCGTCTTCATCTAGCACCATAGAAGACCATGGAAATTCTTCTTTACTACTTTCTGCTGACGATTTAACAAAAGATCCAGTTCCCCAAATCGCATCATCTTGGTTGATGATGGTCGTGGTTTGGTAGCTGTCTTCTGCGAATTTCGATGCTGTAATGGCTGCCATTAGTGGTGCGTTGAGTTCTTTTGAGCTGCTACGGCCAGCAATAGCTTGAACGACGCGAACTTTACCTAGAAGATCATTGGTTGCCCAAGCTTGATATCCAGTATTTCCGTCGTTTAGTACGATTTCACCATAGTTGCTAACATCGACAGCAGGCAGAGTTTCACCTACAGATAAGTTGTGAGCATTGGCGAAGAGTGGAGAGGCTGCGGCTAAAAAAGCCAGTAGAGTTTTGTTTTTCATTATATTTTTGTTCCGCTTATTGGTTTGCTCTGGAAGTATAATATGAAATTTGAAAAATGCCTCTTTAACTTTTTATCGTACGACGTAGAAATAAGTTGCAGGCTTGTTACCAAAAGGTATAATGCATCAATGTCGAGATGAACAATAGATTATCTTGCTGTATGCTAAGGGAATTAGCGATTGAATGTGCTTTGAATACGTTGGTGTTCAGGTGCGTGACTGTAGTACTCAAATGGAATTGAGGTTGTATTATGTTAAGAAATTTTTCTACTTACCGACCACATCAGGTGGCGCGTTTCGTTAAAGTCCTGTTCAAAGGCCAGTTTGCTATTGAGGGTATCGGAGAGTTTCGCTTCGACCAAGGCAAGGTGCTTCTCCCTGAAGTTTCAGACAAACAAAAGCTCACTATTTTTAAAGAAGTTAACGGCACCATTGCTGCTTTGCCGGTCTAATTGACTTTTATTGAGTTGAATTGCTTCAAATAGATTAACAATAAAAAAGGGTTTCCTAATGGAAGCCCTTTTTTAATAGATGAAGTTCTAGTTTGTATGCCTAATACCAATCGTAGTAAATAACTGTTCATCCTAGCTGGTTAAAACACTCGATAACATCGTTAGAAATTTTGATTGTAGAATAACTACTTATCGAAAATTTCTGCCTTGTTCTCAAGCATTTTTCCTGCGTTATTTATGATCACTTACTTACTGTGATTGGTATAACACATTATTGCGGAGGGAAGCACACACCTGTTCCACCTAACCCGCAATAACCATTCGGATTTTTAGCTAGGTATTGCTGGTGGTAGGTTTCTGCGAAAAAATATTTTCCAGCAGGTAGAACTTCCGTCGTGATCTCGTTGCCTAATGATTCAGTCATTGCTCGTTGGTATTCACGTTTAGAGTGCTCAGCGATAGTCTGTTGTTCTTCGCTGAAGGTGTATATAGCAGAACGGTATTGAGTCCCTAAATCGTTGCCTTGGCGCATACCTTGAGTTGGGTCATGGCGTTCCCAAAAGGTCTCAAGTATTCGAGCTAAAGACGTTTGTTCGCTATCAAAAATGACACGAACCACTTCGGTATGGCCGGTTTGTCCGCTACATACCTGCTCATAAGTGGGGTTAATCGTGTATCCACCAGCGTAGCCAACGGATGTTGAAATAACGCCGTCCAACTGCCAGAACAAACGCTCAGCTCCCCAGAAGCATCCCATACCAAGTAGGACTTCTTGTTGAGAGCCCGTAGGCGCATCAAGCAGATCGGTTTGATTGACGAAATGACGCTCAGTGATTCGAATTGGGTCAGTATGTCCTGGTAGTGCGGTTGCTGCAGAAACCATTTGTTGTTTGTTTAGCATGTTATATTCCTTTTCGCATACGTTTACCGCGCTGGCTTTTATTTTACTTGGGTTCATATTAACTGTTGGTCAATATTGATTAAGTCTTTACATTAGACCGTGTTATTGCCGGATTTATTACAGACTCAATGTCTTTTTAGCGGTATTATTTCTTTTCATTTATTAACGTATTGATAACTTCTTCACCAATTAAACATGATAAGAAAAACTTTACCAGTTCTGATTGGCACTCTACTGTCATCGACGCTCGCTTTCGCAGACGTTTCCCTTGAAATTAAAGGGCTTGATGGCGCGCTTGCTGATAATGTGGATGCTTATCTGAGTGCGATTCCTGAAGAAGAGTACTCGGTTTCATTAAGGTTCCAATCTCGCTTGGAGTCTATGATAAAAGAAGCCCTGAATGCGTTAGGTTACTACCACCCTAATATCACATTTTCTCACCCCGAAGATGATACCGAAATGACCGTTACGGTTGAGCCGGGAGAGCCTGTTGTTATTTATACCTCAGATATCGTTCTGACTGGTGAAGCCAAAGATGACCCTGATTTTTTGGCCTTGATAGCTAAGAGCAAGCTGTCTAAAGGTTCGATTTTGAATCATGGTAGTTATGATTCTTTAAAATCATCGATCCGCAACCTTGGATTAGCGAAAGGTTACTTTGATGGTGCGTATGATCTTAGTAAGCTAGAAGTCGCTCCTGAATTAAATCGCGCTTATGTCCGCCTTCATTACAACAGTGGAATTCGATATCACTTTGGCACCACTCAGGTTACTGGCAGTCAGATTGAAGAAGATAAGGTGAAATCGCTTAAATCATTTGAAGATGGCGAACCTTACTCAATTACCAAAGTTGGCGAATACAACCAAAACCTTTCTAATACTGATTGGTTCTCTTCCGTATTTGTTGAACCCGATTTAAGTCAATTGGGCGAAGGCCGCGAAATCCCGATGAAGGTGAGCCTTGCTCCGCAAGCTCGTAACCAAATCGAAACGGGTATCGGTGTCTCAACAGACCTTGGTGTGAAAGGCACTCTTAAATGGAAAAAACCTTGGGTTAATGACAGAGGCCATAGCTTCAATAGTAGCTTGTCGATCTCCAAGCCTGAGCAGACGATCACGGCAGCTTATAAAATCCCATTAGATGACGTACTTAATGACTACTATCAAATTAAGTATGGTATGAAGAATCTGGATAACCGTGATACCAAGAGTTTGGAGTCAAACTTAGCCTTAGAAAGGTATTGGCGTCTGGATAATGGCTGGCAACGTACGGTATTCATTCGATACTTGGTCGAAAACTATGAACAAGGTTTGCAAGATGACTTAGCGCAATTCGTATTGCCGGGTATTTCTTTCTCGCGAACTCGAACGCGCGGTGGCTCGATGCCGATGTGGGGCGATAAACAAACCATAATGTTTGAAGCGGCTGATGACACCTTGTTATCTGAAACCCAAGTCGTACGTTTTCAAGGCCAAACCGCTTGGATTCGAAGCATTGGCGATAACCACCGAGGTTTAACCCGTCTTCAATTCGGCGGAAACTTTGCGGATGAATTTGATAAGTTATCACCGTCTTTAAGATTCTTTGCCGGTGGTGATAACAGCATCCGTGGTTATGGCTATGAGTCGATCTCTCCTCGCGATAAAAGTGGTGCATTAACGGGTGCGAAATTCATGGCAACCAGCTCGTTTGAATACCAATACCGCTTGGTTGGAAACTGGTGGGGCGCTGCATTCTACGATATTGGTGATGCATTTAATGACAAGCCAGAGTGGAAGCACGGCACCGGTGTCGGGGTGCGTTGGGCGTCCCCCGTTGGTCCAGTGAGTCTAGATTTTGCTTGGGGCCTAGATGCGAAGAAAGGCGATGAGTTCCAACTGCACTTTAGTTTAGGACCTGAATTATGATCAAAGTGATGGGCAAGTGCATCAAGTGGACGTCGATCTCATTGACGTCTATTTTGCTATTGGTGATAGCCCTGCTCGGTTTTGTTTTGTTCACCAATCCAGGGTTGAACACCGTGTTGTGGGGCGCTGAAAAAGCATTACCACAACTTAAAGTGGAAAGTACTAAAGGCGCTCTTTTCCCAAATTTTACGCTTAATAATGTTCAGTTTAAAGATGACAGCCTGCATATCGATACCAAGGTTCAAAAGCTTAACTTGGCTATTAACCCTCGTTGTTTGCTTGATCCTAAGTTGTGTGTTGATCGTTTAGCGATTCAAGGGTTGGATTTCGCATTTACTGAACTGCCTCCTGCGTCTCCAGAAGAAACAGAACCTACTCCGCCCGTAACATCGGTAAAAACACCGTTGCCAATCGTGATCAACCGTATCGCTTTGTCTGATATCAAGCTGAATATCTTGGGTCATGAAATTGAATGGAGTCTGTTCTCTACGGCTTTGAGTATGCAGGGCGAAAAGCTGACGATATCGCCAACCTTATTCAATGATCTTAAGGTTAAACTCGCGGAGTCGACAGAAGAACCGCAAGCAGAAAAGGTTGAGCCAGAAGTTGCCGTTAAAACTGCTATCGAATTGCCGGAAGTCTGGATTCCTTTACAGGTTGTGTTGGAGCGTTTTGATCTTAACCGTTTCACCTTAGAACAAGAAACACCAATCGTTGTTAATCACCTTGGATTAGAGGCACGCGGGGGTAAACACACGGTTGATGTTTCAACTCTCGAACTCGATATGCCACAAGCCAGCGCGAATTTAGCGACGAAGGTTGAGCTCAAGGGGGGATATCCGCTAGAACTTTCTTTGGATGCGTTAGTGAAAGAAACCGACCTTGCTGGTCAGAAATTATCACTAAAAGCACAAGGTAGCGTGGCTAAGCTAAACCTAGATGCCCAATTTTCTGAGCTGATTGAGGCAAAGCTATCTGGGGATATTCAACCCTTAGAGCCTACTCTACCATTTGACCTTCTTTTAGAGGGCGGACAAGCGCAGTGGCCTCTTACCGGAAAAAGCGATTACCAAGCGACAATTGAGCAATTCAAAGCTAATGGCTCACTAGATGGTTTCAATGTTCTACTTAAAGGTGAGGCCGATGGTAAGGAAATCCCTGAGTTAGCCATCGATCTGCAGGGTAAAGGCACGACGGAACAGATTGAGTTCGAGCGTCTAAAGCTGAATACATTAGGTGGTGAGTTGAATGGTGTGGTCAAAGCTAACTGGAAGAGTCTCGTTAACTGGCAAGCTGATGTAACACTTAAAGACATTCAGCCGGGCCTGCAATGGCCAGAAGCCGAGGGTAACATTAGCGGAAGCATCGTCACCTCGGGTGAGTTGACGGAAGCGGGCGGTTGGGCGATTGAATTGCCTAAACTGGATATTGAAGGGATCTTGCGAGAGTACCCTCTGGATATCGAAGGTCAGTTGTCAGCGTCGGATCGCAGCGCGAGCGGTGAACCAAAGCTGAAAACCAGCGGTTTGAGCTTGGCTCATGGTGTTAACTCGATTAAGGCACAGGGGCAACTTGATAAGCAATGGGACATGGGCGTTGAGATCTTCTTCCCTGAGCTTGCAAAAAGTAGTCCTGAGCTGAAAGGTAGAGTGATCGGTAGCATCCAACTCAGTGGCCCAACGAAAGAGCCAAAAGTCGATCTCGCGCTTAATATTGATAAGGTCGATTGGAATAACGAAGCGACACTAGAATCCTTGTCTCTGATTGGCTCGGTGGTTCCTCTTCCATTACCTGAAGCTCAAGCAGACCTTGTATTAAAAGCTAAGAACTTAACCTACCAAGCACAAAACGTGGAAAGCATTGATTTAACCGTGAATGGTGGTGAGAAGCTCCATACGGTGACACTCGATGTGATATCCGATCTCGTGTCTGCAAGTTTGGCCATCTCTGGTGAGTTGATACAAAAACCTTCCATCATTTGGGATGGTTCGTTAGACAGAGTCAAAATTACCACTCAACAAGGCCCTTGGTTATTAGATCAGCCTGTCGCTATTAAAGCCGATGTCGACAAACAGTTAGCCGATGTTCAAGCGCACTGTTGGATACAAGCTAGTTCGAGTGTGTGCTTAGATGAAGACGTTCGTGTTGGAAAGTCGGGTGAGGCCAAACTGGGTATCAACCAATTCGATTTTGAGCAGATCCAAGCTCTCATGCCTAAAGAAACGCAATTACAGGGCTTAGTTAATGCGACGGCTCACGCTAAGTGGTCAGAGCAAGGTGAGCCTGAAGTTACGATAAGCGTTGATATGCCGAAAGGACAAGTTGTTCAACAAGTTGACGAACCAATCACATTGGGTTGGGAAAGCGTTGCATTGAGCGCACAACTGAAAGACAACAAACTGGATGCCGACTTTAAGCTGGATGTTTCGGATAATGGTGACTTGTCTGGCACAGTGTCGTTACCTGATATTCTCGCGGAAGATAAAATGGTCGATGCAGCCATTAAGTTGACCACCTTCCATCTCGATTTCTTACAGCCGATCCTCGGCGAATACAGCCTATTGAAAGCCGACCTGGAGAGTGACCTTCAAGTGAAAGGCTCCTTGATGCACCCTCAAGTCTTTGGTCAATTTTCTGTTGATGGCATTCAAGTCAAAGGCGATGTGACGCCTGTTGATGTGAAAGGCGGTCGTATCGACCTCGACTTTGATGGTTATAGTGCAAAACTGGATGCGAATGTTGAAACGCCTGATGGTCACCTTGATATCGTAGGTTCCGGGAATTGGCAAGATCTTAAAGCATGGCACTCTAACGTCAGAGTGTTTGCCGATGAGTTGATGGTTGATATTCCGCCAATGGTTAAAGTGAAGGTTGTTCCTGACATGACCATTGATGTCACACCAGAGCTTGCGAAAATCACTGGTGATATTGCATTACCTTGGGGGCGAATCGTTGTAGAAGACTTACCACCTTCAGCGGTAGGCATCTCTTCTGACCAAGTTATCTTGAATAAAGAGCTTGAGCCTGAAAGTGAAGGTACGATCCCATTTAATGTGATGACCAATATTAATATCTCCATTGGTGATGACTTTAAACTTTCAGCCTTCGGCCTTGAAGGGGGATTAATCGGTAAGTTGAATGTCGCTCAAAAAGACCAAGGTCCTTTCATCACTGGTGAAGTGAACATCGTGGATGGTACTTACCAATCCTTTGGGCAAGATCTCTTGATCAAAGAAGGTAAGATTCTAATGAATGGGCCTCCGGATCAACCATATGTAGCGATCAATGCGATACGTAACCCTGACAATACTCAAGATGATGTGACCGCTGGTATTCGTGTGACAGGCCCAGCTACTGAGCCAACCATAGAGATTTACTCTGACCCCGCAATGCCGCAAGCGAATGCGCTGTCCTATATTTTACGTGGTCAAGATATCGATGGTGAGTCGAACGGTTCAATGACAACGACCTTAATTGGCTTAAGCTTGGCGAAGAGCGGTAAGGTTGTCGGCGAAATCGGTGAAGCCTTTGGTGTACAAGATTTACAACTGGATACAGCAGGCTCTGGGGATGACTCACAAGTAACGGTAAGTGGCTACATTCTGCCTGGTTTACAGGTGAAGTATGGTGTGGGTATCTTTAACTCGTTAGGCGAGTTTACCGTTCGTTATCGATTGATGCAGGATCTCTACGTTGAGGCTGTATCGGGTCTAGACAGTGCCGTGGACCTTCTCTATCAATTTGAATTCGAGTAAATCAATTTGAATTCAAGTTGCTGAGGTTTCATCCATTGGTCGGTATGAAAATCGAAAGGATTATGGGGTATTTATGCAACATCTTGTTTTTGTATATGGAACCTTGAGACAAGGTCAATCGAACCACCACTATTTGCAGCAATGCGAGTACTTAGGCCGGTTTGACACCCTTGAGGAGTACGCTCTTTTTGATTTAGGTGCCTATCCAGCGATGATTCTTGGAAAGAAAAATGTCGTTGGCGAAGTCTATGCCATTAACGACGAAGTTTTAGCGTCGCTCGATCGGTTAGAGGATGTTCCTGTTGAGTACCGTCGCGAGCAAATAGAGACGATATTTGGTTTAGCATGGGTATATTTGTATCAGCTTGATCTAACGGCTAATAACGAAATACTTTCGGGTGACTGGTGTAAACGGGACAACCCGTAATAGCTATCTATTCGTAATATCTAAGCTATCTACTTGTAATTTCTATACATTCTGAGTTGTCGAACAAAAAGCCAGCAAGTGATGCTGGCTTTTTTAATGGCGTTAATTTGAGAAATAAGCGAGACGATTAGTCTCTGTTAAGTTCAAGAAACTCTTCTACTTTTTTTACCATGTTCTTAGAACCGACAAAGAAAGGCACACGTTGGTGCAGTTCTGTTGGTTTTATATCCATGATGCGTTGGGCGCCATCGGAGGCAATACCGCCAGCTTGCTCCATGATGAAGGCTATTGGGTTGCACTCGTACAGCAGACGCAGTTTACCCTGAGGGTGGCTTTGCGTACTCGGGTATAAGTAGATACCGCCTTTCAGAAGATTACGGTGGAAATCTGATACTAGAGAACCGATGTAACGTGATGTGTAAGGGCGGTTGTCGCTTGGCTCATTTTCTTGGCAGTACTTGATGTACTTTTTAACACCCGTAGGGAAGCGAATGTAGTTACCTTCGTTGATCGAATAAATCTTACCTTCATCAGGGATCATCATGTTTTCATGAGACAGACAGAAGGTGCCCAGAGATGGGTCGTAGGTGAAGCCATTGACACCTGCACCGGTTGTGTAAACAAGCATAGTTGAAGAGCCGTAAATTACGTACCCCGCGGCTACTTGCTTGTGTCCTGGCTGTAGGAAGTCTTCTTGTGTTGGTGGGGTACCAACAGGCGATACTCGACGATAGATAGAGAAGATTGTACCAACAGAAACATTGACATCGATGTTTGAAGAGCCATCCAGTGGGTCCATCAGAACGACGTATTTTGCGTTTTTGTTGAGCTCTTTATTGAAGGCGACAGCTTCGTCTTCTTCTTCACTTGCAACGCCACAAACTTGGTCACGAGCTTCTAGAGCCGCTTTAAATTTGTCGTTCGCGTAAAGGTCTAGCTTTTGTTGCTCTTCACCTTGAACGTTGTCTGTACCAACAGCGCCAGTAATGTCGACAAGGCCTGCTTTGTTGATTTCACGGTTAACAATTTTCGCAGCAAGACGAATTGATGACAAAAGGGATGATAGATCACCGCTTGCATGGGGGAAGTCACTCTGTTTCTCAACAATGAACTCACCAAGGGTGCGCATCTCAGACATGTTATTTCCTTAAACTTCTCTCAATATTAGGGGGAATTTGAGCACTATAGGATTCGCCTCTTACTTGGGCTTTATTCACCTAGACGCCTAGTTAAATTCTAAAGGTTAGATCTTTTTAATGGTAATGAACTAAGCGACGCAGATCTCACTTACTATGTCGACTAAATTTCTTTTGCATTGCTACTCGCTTTTAATCGTCATTTAATGATAATGAGTGCAGTAGTTTGATTTAGACATGGTTCATTTAGCCAAGCGTTTGGAAGCAATTTATGCATATTCATATCTTAGGAATTTGTGGCACCTTCATGGGAGGTGCTGCGGTATTGGCTCGTCAATTAGGTCACAAGGTTACCGGTAGTGACGCGAATGTTTACCCACCAATGAGCACTTTATTGGAGTCTCAAGGGATTGAAATTATTGAAGGGTTTAACCCAAGCCAGTTAGAACCAAGGCCTGATCTCGTGGTCATTGGCAATGCGATGAGCCGTGGCAACCCGTGTGTTGAGTATGTCTTAGATAACAACCTTAGATACACATCAGGGCCGCAGTGGTTGCAAGAGTTCTTACTGCATGACCGTTGGGTTCTGGCGGTATCGGGAACGCATGGCAAGACAACAACATCGAGCATGCTGGCTTGGATCTTAGAAGACTGTGGCTATGCACCGGGCTTCCTTGTCGGTGGGGTATTGGGTAACTTTGGTATTTCAGCTCGCCTTGGTGAAAGCATGTTCTTTGTGGTAGAAGCTGACGAATACGACAGTGCTTTTTTCGACAAACGGTCTAAGTTCGTTCATTACCACCCAAGAACCTTAGTGATGAATAACCTCGAATTCGATCATGCTGATATCTTCGATGACCTTGAAGCAATCAAGCGACAGTTCCATCATTTGGTTCGCACAGTGCCAAGCAATGGTCGTATTTTCTCACCGAAGCAAGATACCGCGATCCAAGATGTGTTATCTCGTGGCTGCTGGAGTGAAACTGAGTCGAGTGGTGAACTTGGTGATTGGGATGCCAAGAAGTTAGTTAAAGATGGTTCCAAATTTGAGGTGTACTTCCAAGGTGAATGTGTTGGAATCGTAGACTGGGATTTAGTTGGCGATCATAACGTAAGCAATGCTTTGATGGCGATTGCGGCGGCAAGACATGTTGGTGTGACACCTGACTTAGGGTGCGAATCACTGGCGACGTTCATTAATACCAAGCGTCGCTTAGAGTTTAAAGGCGAAGTAGCTGGTGTTTCTGTCTATGACGATTTTGCACATCACCCAACGGCGATTGAACTTACGCTGGGCGGCTTACGTAATAGGGTCGACACAAAGAAAATCATTGCCGTTTTAGAGCCTCGTTCTGCCACCATGAAGCGCGGTGTGCACAAAGAAACCTTGGCTGACTCGCTCAAGCAGGCGGATTCTACCTACTTATTCCAACCGGATAACATTGATTGGTCGGTACAAGACGTTGCCGATGCGTGCCATCAACCTGCGCACGTAAGTGATGACATGGATGCATTCGTTGCTAGAATTGTCTCAGAGGCACAAGCGGACGACCAAATCTTGGTAATGAGTAACGGTGGCTTTGGTGGCATTCATCAAAAACTGTTGGATGCGTTGGCACTCAAGGGCTAACTGAACCAAGACCTTATAATTTGAAGTAATTGAGAACATGACAAAACACGATAAAGCGATAACCCTCGCTTTCACTGGCGCATCTGGTGCGCCTTACGGACTGCGTTTACTTGAATGCTTATTGGCGGCAGATTATCAGGTCTATTTACTGATATCGTCGGCAGCGCGAGTGGTGTTGGCGACCGAGCATGAACTTAAGTTACCTGCTGGGCCAGATGCTGCGAAACAAGCTTTAGTTAAGCATTTAGATTGCGCCCCAGAAAAGCTGGTGGTATGTGGCAAAGATGATTGGTTCTCACCGGTTGCCTCTGGTTCAGCAGCACCGAAGCAGATGGTGGTGTGTCCATGCTCTGCAGGTAGCTTGGCATCAATTGCTCATGGCCTATCAGATAACTTGATCGAGCGTGCAGCAGACGTGGTTATGAAAGAGCGAGGACAGTTGTTGTTGGTGGTTCGTGAGACGCCATTTTCTACGTTGCATTTAGAGAATATGCACAAACTCTCGACCATGGGCGTGACGATTATGCCTGCAGCTCCGGGTTTTTATCATCAACCTAAGTCGATTGAAGACCTGGTCGACTTTATGGTGGCACGTATTCTTGATCACCTTGGTATCGAGCAAGGTTTAGTGCCACGTTGGGGTTACGATCAACGTAATTGATCCAAACTTGATAGCTTATTGTTAAAATTCGAATTACAATTCTGAACACTCATCGGGGAGCGAACCATTCAAATAATGAATGCGAGCTGAGATCAAGCAAGTGCTTGGGACCCGTAAACCTGAACCAGATAATGCTGGCGTAGGAATTGAGTTAGGAACAACCTCTACCGTTCTCCTCCCTCAAACCTGTGCCGCTCAGACCATGGAGAGCGTCCAGTGAAATTAACATTAACAACTCTTGCTGTTACTACAGCCATCTCTTTTTCTGCCTTCGCTGCAGACAACACCTTAACGGTTTACACTTACGACTCTTTTGCTGCGGATTGGGGCCCTCGTCCTGCCGTTGAAAAAGCATTCGAAGAAAAGTGTGGTTGTGATGTGAATTTTGTCGCGTTAGAAGATGGAGTGTCTATTCTAAACCGCTTACGTCTTGAAGGTGGCAACAGCAAAGCTGACATCATTTTAGGCCTAGATAATAATCTCATGGCTGAAGCGAAATCTACAGGCTTATTGGCTGAGCACAGTGTTGATACATCATCTGTGACGCTTCCTAACGGTTGGAACGACAGTACCTTTGTTCCTTATGATTTTGGTTACTTTGCGTTTATCTATAACAAAGAGAAGCTAGCAAACCCGCCAAAGAGCCTGAAAGAACTGGTTGAGCAACGTGACGATCTTAAGGTTATCTATCAAGATCCACGTACATCAACACCAGGCCAAGGCATGATGCTATGGATGAAGTCGGTTTACGGTGATGAAGCAACTGCAGCATGGAAGAAGCTTGCTCAGAAAACTGTGACTGTGACTAAAGGTTGGTCTGAAGCTTACTCTATGTTCCTAGAGGGCGAGTCTGATTTAGTGTTGTCTTACACAACTTCCCCGGCTTATCACATCATTGCAGAAAGTGATTCTAAGTACGCAGCTGCAAGCTTTGAAGAAGGTCATTACACTCAAGTGGAAGTGGCAGCGAAGGTTAAAGGTAGCAAGAACGAAAAGCTTGCCGATGAGTTTATGGCATTTATCTTAAGTGATGAGTTCCAATCGGCGATGCCTACTGGCAACTGGATGTACCCAGTGACCGATGTTGAGCTACCAAAAGGGTTCGAGCAACTTACGGTTCCTCAGAAAGCGCTAAGCTTCACACCAGAAGAGATCGCCGAGAAGCGTAAGCCTTGGATTCGTGAATGGCAGAGTGCACTTACTTTTTAACTTACTATTTAGGAACATGAGTTTTCTAACGTACTTTTAAAAAACTAGCTTTCTGTATTTAAAGGTTCATTCGTTATGTTTGGAGTGAACCATTTACGGTAAAAAATCAATTTATGATAAAGAAAACACCTAAGGTCGGGGTTTGGGTTGCGATACTCATTACCGCCTTCGTGGTTTCAGCAGTTGGGGCATTGCTTAGCAATGCCCCTTCTCTTGATATCAGCCAAGTATGGTCCGATCCTTACTATTGGCATGTAACGAAATTCAGTTTCTATCAAGCGACACTCTCAACGATGCTGAGTGTTGGCTTTGCTATACCTATTGCTCATGCTCTATGTCGCAGACAATTTTTTGGACGGGCCTTGTTGTTAAGGCTGTTTGCTTCGACCTTGGTTTTACCCGTATTAGTTGGCGTATTTGGTTTGCTAGCTATTTATGGTAACAGTGGTTGGTTAGCTAAATTTCTGGCGAACTTCGATATTGAATTGCCATTCTCGATCTATGGGTTGAATGGTATTTTGCTCGCACATGTCTTCTTTAACCTGCCTTATGCTAGCCGTTTACTTTTACAAGCTTTAGATACCGTACCTGCCGAGCAGCATAAGCTTTGTGCTCATTTGGGTATGAGTCATTGGAATAAATTTAAATGGGTAGAATGGCCGCGATTGAGACAACAACTGCCTCATGTGTGTGGCTTAGTCTTCATGTTGTGCTTTACTAGCTTTGCTACCGTGATGGCGCTAGGTGGAGGTCCGAAATCGACCACTATCGAACTCGCTATTTATCAAGCGATTAAATTCGACTTTGACTTACAGGCTGGTGCCTTGCTCGCGATATGGCAAATGCTGCTGTGTGGTGTATTAGCGGTGAGTATTCAGCGCTTGTCTAAGCCTATCTCCGTGACAGCCAGTCAGCTGTCGGAAGAGAAATATTTGGTTAAGGACAGCTGGTGGTCAAAAGCTTGGGATAGCTTTTGGATCATAGTAGTCTCAATGCTGGTATTGCCGCCATTAGCCATGGTTATCGTCAGTGGTATTAACTCACAAGCACTGACTGTGCTCAGCAGCGAGCCGTTTTGGGCTGCGTTAATGACCTCGGTTAAAGTCGCGTCATTAGCAAGTGTTATCGCTGTTGGTATTGGTATCGCCATACTGCTGACTAGTCGAGCATGGCGTTTACAGAACAAGAATTTTCGAGCCGATAAAATCGAGCTGATTGGCACTATTATCTTAGTTACTCCCGGGCTTGTGATCAGTACGGGCCTCTTCTTATTACTGCGTTCATTCACCGATGTTTTCAGTTTAGCTTTCTTTATCGTGATTGCAGTAAACAGTTTAATGGCGCTTCCTTACGTAATTAAAACCTTGGCTCAACCTATGCTGCATTTGTCTCAGCAGTATCAGTATGTGTGCGCAAGTTTGGGAATGACTGGTTTCACGCGTTTTAGGCTAGTGGAGTGGCGCGCATTGCGAAAACCGATGGCACAAGCTTTCTCGATCAGCTTTATGTTAGCAATGGGTGACTTAAGTGCGATTGCTTTGTTTGGTAGCCAAGATTTTAGAACTCTGCCTTTGTACCTATTCCAATTATTAGGCAGCTATCAAATGGAAGCCGCAGCTGTGGTTTCCGTGAGCTTACTGTTACTGAGTGTTGGCAGCTTTAGTCTGATTGAATTTTTATTTACTCGAACCTCAAATCTCAATGCTAAAAAGTTAAGGAACCGATGATGTTAGTGATGAAAGATGTGGAGTACCACTATCACCAAGAGTTGTTTAGTTTTGATTTTCAAGCAGAGCAGGGCGACATTGTTGCATTGATGGGGCCAAGTGGCGCAGGTAAATCAACGCTGTTGGCACTGGTTGCTGGGTTTATTGAGCCTACATCGGGAGAGATTTCGGTGGCAGGACAATCACTGATTGGCAAGGATGCACATCAGCGTCCATTAGCTATGTTGTTCCAAGAACATAATCTGTTTGCTCATCTCACCGTACGTGAAAATATTGGCTTAGGCTTGCATCCGGGGTTAAAGCTTACCGCAACCCAAAAGCTTGAAGTCGAACAGGCCGCTGCACAAGTGGGTGTCGCTGAGTATTTAGATAGATTGCCTGAGCACTTATCGGGCGGTCAACGTCAGCGTGTCGCGTTAGCTCGATGCTTTGTTCAGCCTCATGATATTTGGTTGCTTGATGAGCCTTTCTCTGCGCTTGACCCTTTGCTTCGTGAGGAAATGCTTAACCTTGTTAGGCGATTAGCCGCCGAACGAAACATTACGGTATTGATGGTGACACACCACTTAGGTGATGCGCGCAGTATCGCAAATAAGTTCGTTTTTGTAGCGCTAGGTAAGGTGTTGGTTGCAGACTCGATAGAGACACTGACGGCTGATCATCCACAGCAAGAATTAAGCTCGTTTGTTAAAGCAGGTGAATGATGATTTTTTCACTCCTGTGAGTACTTATTGATATTGATTGCTTCTTGATATCAAGTGCCTCAAAACAAAAAGACCTAGCATGCGCTAGGTCTTTTATTATCTTTCTGACTAAAGGACGGCGAAGATTAGTCGCCTAGCTTTAGCTCTTTTAAGATTTGGAAGATCTCACGAGAAGACTTAGCCGGTTTATTTGCCACTTTCTCTTTGTTAGCTTGACGTGCGAGCTGACGAAGACGTTGACGGTCTGCTTCAGGGTACATTTCCATAACGTCTGAAATGGCCGCATCGCCTTCTGCAACCACACGATCACGCAGTTGTTCTAGTTTGTGCAGTTCAACTGTTGCTTGAGAGTGTTTGTTGCGAATCTTATCTAAAGCCGCTTGAATTGGCTCTGGATCGACACTGCGCATTACTTTACCAATGTATTGAAGTTGACGGCGCTTCGCTTCATTTTTAAAGCGTTGTGCATCTTTAATCGCTTGTGCCAAATCTTCAGACAGCGGAAATTTGTCTAATACAGAAGGCTTTAGGTCAACAAGCTCTTCTCCCAGCTTTTGCAGGGCGTCCATGTCCGTTTTCATTTCTGTCTTACTTACCCAGATGATTTCTTCTTCTGGTTCCCATGGGGCTTTTTGGTTTTTGCGAGCCATCTTTTCTGCCTATGTCACTATCTCAAACGAATATATTGCCTATTTTAGCAAGAATCTTGGGGAGAAAGCGAAATTCTTGTTATCCTACGTAATATTGACCTAAAAAATTAGAATAGATATGGATGTAAAACAGCAAGTCGCCCAACAACGAGTTGAGCTAGAAGCCGCAGTAGCTAAAGCGTTGGATATGGCATCAGTGAGTGCAGACGCAGCTGAGGTTGCTATTACTAAGTCAACGGGTTTAAGTGTTTCAACACGTATGTGTGAAGTGGAAAACGTTGAATTTAATAGTGATGGTGCTCTAGGTATTACTGTTTACCGCGGCCAGAAAAAAGGCAGCGCATCTACATCAGATCTGAGTGAGAAGGCCATTGCTCAAACAGTAGCGGCTGCGCTTGATATCGCTCAGTACACTTCTGAAGACCCATTTGCAGGTCCTGCAGCAAAAGAATACATGGTAAAAGAAATTCCAGACTTGGATCTTTTCCACCCTGATGAACCCAACCCTGATTATGCTGCTGAGATTGCTATTGCTGCTGAGAAGCAAGCGTTAGCTTATAGCGACAAGATTAAGCAGAGTGATGGCGCAAGCTACGACAGCCATTATGGCGTTAAAGTTTATGGTAACAGTCATGGCTTACTAGCCAGCTACGCTTCAAGTCGCCATAGCACGAGCTGCTGTGTGATTGGACAAGGCGCTAACGGTGAGATGGAGCGAGACTACAGCTACACCGTTGCACGTCACCGTGATGAGCTATGGACGCCTGAGCGCGTAGGTCAAGAAGCAGCAGAAAAGACCATTAGTCGTTTGGATGCGAAAAAGCTACCAACAGGTCAATACCCAATAATGTTCGCTAACGATGTCGCTACTGGTTTGATTGGCCACCTTGTGATGGCGATCAGTGGTGGTAACCTATACCGTAAGTCATCATTCTTATTGGATCACCTAGGTCAGAAAATTCTACCAGGTTGGTTCAATATCTCTGAGCGTCCTCATATCTTACGTGGTTTGGCTTCAAGCCCATTCGATAGCGAAGGTGTGTTCACTCAAGATCGTGAAATCATCACTGATGGTGTGTTAGCAACTTACCTGCTAACCAGCTATGCCGCACGTAAAATGGATATGACGCCAACAGGTCATGCGGGTGGTATTCATAACTGGTTCGTTAAATCGACAGGTCAAAACTTTGAGCAGATGCTAAAAGAGCTTGGCACCGGCTTCCTTGTAACTGAAGTTATGGGTCAAGGCGTTAATACCGTGACAGGTGATTATTCACGTGGCGCAGCCGGTTTCTGGGTTGAGAATGGAGAGATCCAATATCCAGTATCTGAAGTGACGATCGCGGGTAACCTAAAAGACATGTTCACTCAGATTGTTGCGGTTGGTAACGACGTAGAAACACGTTCGCAAATTCAAACGGGTTCTATCTTGCTTGAATCAATGAAAGTTGCGGGTGAGTAATTAGCTCAATTTGCTTTAGTTTAAATCTGAAGATCAAACCTGAAGCGTAAATCTGATGTATGGAAAAGGGAGCCGATGGCTCCCTTTTTGTATTCAGCGTATCGTCTTAGAATAGGCTGTCTGTTTATTCACGCTAGATAAGTATGATTTAAATCAGAATGGTTGCTAAGCCTAAGAACACCGATAGGCCAATAACATCGGTTACTGTGGTCAGTGCCATACCGCCCGCAAGTGCTGGGTCGATATTCATCTTCTTCAGCATTACCGGGATGGTTACACCTGCAATACCCGCGACAATCAAGTTGGTCATCATCGCCGCTGAGATGATGCCTCCTAAGATCCAATTACCTTTCCAAGCTACGACTATACCGCCAATGATAACGGCCCATAGAATGCCATTAAGGAAGCCGATAGAGGCTTCTTTGAGTAGTAGTTCGCGTTTGTTACTGTCACCAATGTGACCAAGCGCTAAACCACGAATCACTAGAGCAACGGTTTGGTTACCTGCAACACCGCCCATGGACGGTACGATGGTCATCAAAACGGCAATCGCGGCCATCTCATTCAGTGTAGCCTCAAACATATTTGAAACAGATGCCGCAGCCAGTGCTGCGAGTACGTTAGCACCTAACCAGACACTACGACGACGGGCGGATTTTACGACGGGTGCGAAGGTATCTTCGTCATCGTCCATACCCGCCATGCTCATCATTGAGTGCTCGGCATCTTCACGGATAACATCAACCACGTCATCGATCGTGATACGACCGACAAGATGTTGATTACTATCGACCACTGGAGCCGAAACCCAATTACGACGTTCGAATAGGCTAGCGATATCAGAGGCGCTAGTTTCGACCGCGATCGCTTCGTCGGCATCTTCCATTACTTCTGAAACAGACACATCAGGCTGAGTCGTAAGCAGTGTGGTGAGCGAGAGGTTACCGATAAGGCGTTCTTCTTGGTCAATAACATACAGAGTATCGGTTGCATCGGGCAGTTCGCCACGCATGCGCAAATAACGCAATACAACGTCAACGTCGACATCGCCACGAATCGTGATTACATCGGTATTCATTATCGCACCCGCTGAATCTTCAGGGTACGAAAGGGCTGTTTCTACTAATGCACGATCGACGGAGTCCATTTGAGAAAGGACTTCTCGAGAAACATCGTCGGGCAGGCTTCGAAGTACGTACGCGACGTCATCGGTTTCCATGCCTTCGGTTGCTTCTGCCAAAGTTTCAGGTGCCATTTTCGACACAAGCGCATCTTTGACGTCTTCGTTTAGTTCATCAAGAATTTCACCGTAGTCTTCTGGATCGGTGAGTTGCCAGAGTACGTCACGACTTTTGCGAGGGGAGGCTTCTAAAAGGTGTGCAATATCTTCAGGCTCCATGTCCTGAAGTTGTCGACGTACGTGAACAAATCGGCCGTTTTCTAGGGCTTCGCTGACTTCTTGGAGGGTTTGGTGAGCTTGGTCGAATTCTAATTGCTCTGCCATATTTTCCTCCTATCTCATTATTCTAACAATGCTTGGAATAGTAACTTAATTCTGGGGCTTGTTTAAATCATAAACTTAGCTAGAACTAATATTTAATATTGATTGGTTCGCTGTTCGAGTCTTAGGTGTTGTGAACGAAGCGTTTTCGTTACTCACCCTCATCAAACTTTGCTTCAATTAGGTGACAGACAGCATCAAGAGCTTGCTGAGAATCAGAGCCCGCAGCTTGAATGGTAATGTGTTGCCCTTGCGCTGATTCCAGCATAAGCAGACCCATTACACTATCTGCCGTTGCGATTTTATCTTCTTCGCTATGGATAGTGATGGTTGCATCAAAGCTTTGGGCAAGCTCAACCAATTTTACGGCTGCTCTAGCGTGAAGACCCAAGCGATTTTGGATCAGTACAGTTCGAGTTAATTCCATGGTTAGCCCTGTTGGTGCTTCTCTAGGGAGGCGTGTCTGATTTGAACTTGATGGCCTAGTTGTTCGAAGTATTCACCAATTTTCTGAGTTAGGTAAACCGAGCGGTGTTTACCGCCAGTGCAACCAATCGCGACCGTTAGATAGCTGCGATTATTCTTCTCTAACATGGGTAACCACTGCTCAACAAAACCTTGGATCTGTTGCTTGAGTTCAAGCACTTCAGCATGTTTTTCTAGAAAAGAGTGAATTGGTGCATCAAGCCCAGTCAATGGTCGTAGTGCCGGTTCCCAGTGAGGATTCGGCAAGAAACGAACATCAAACACATAATCGGCATCACTTGGTAGGCCGAACTTAAAGCCGAAAGACTGAAAAACGATAATGAGTTCTTGTTTTTCTTTGCCCTCAACTTTGAAACGAACCTGTTCACTCAATTCGTAGAGGTTACAGTCACTGCTATCAATCACAATGCTGGCTTTCTCTACAAGAGGCGTCAGAAGTGTTTTTTCTAAATCAATCGCTTGTTCAAGAGAGAGTTTTTTTTGGCCGATCGATAAAGGATGAATTCTGCGTGTTTCGCTGTAGCGCTTGAGTAGCGTCTGTTTACTCGCATCTAGAAATAAGACGTTTAGGTCAATATCTGTGGCGGCTTCTAGCTGGTCTAGCGTTTCTGTAACTAACTGAGGCTCTTTTGGTAGGTTACGAATATCAATGCTAACAGCGACGTTTTGATTGATCTCGCGTACCGATTCGACGAAGTCGTTGAGCAGGTTTACTGGTAGGTTATCAACACAGTAATACCCCAAGTCTTCAAGAACTCGTAGCGCAACACTTTTCCCGGCTCCTGACTGGCCACTAACAACGATTAATCGCATGTTATTACTCGCAAGTTGGCACTTGAATCATGATGTCGTAAAGCTCTTGATCGCTTTGAGCATTACGCAACTGTTTAAGAGTTTGCTTGTCGTTAAGTCGCTCTGCCATACAAGAAAGGGTTTTCAGGTGCTCTTTACATTGTTCACTAGGAACAAGCAGAGCAAACAAGAGATCAACAGGACGGTTATCGATAGCATCAAATTCGATTGGGTCTTGGCATTGTATTAATACAGCAATCGCTTTATCACTGACATTCATGCGTGCATGGGGAATCGCGATACCGTTACCGATACCTGTACTGCCCATTTTTTCACGGCTCAGCATGCACTCAAACAGTTCTGTTGAATCTTGACCGCAGCTTTCTGCTGCGATTAGACTGATCAGCTCAAGGGCTCTTTTTTTGCTTGTGCATTGGACTGCGCTTTTAGTGCAGTCCAATGAAAGTACTTCGCTTAATTGCATGTTAGTGACTACTTAGTTTTTCTTTGTGCTTGTTGAGTTGGCGAACAAGTTTATCAACCAATGAATCAATCGCGGCATACATGCTTTCATCTGTTGCTGTCGCATGAATTTCCCCTTGATTGATATGCAGGGTGGCTTCTGCGATTTGATTGATTTTCTCAACTTTTAAAACAACTTGAACACTATTGATATGATCAAAGAAGCGCTCAAGTTTGTCGAATTTGGTGTGAACATAGTCTTGCATTGAATCGGTAAGATCAACGTGATGGCCTTGAATATTGATTTGCATAGACTTTCCTTTTCAGTTGGTTGCCTGGTTATAACTAAATTAATAGCTAACTAAATATAGAGTTAATTAAATTAGTCTATAGCAGGCGTTTACGCTGACTCGATGGGGCAATGCCCAGAGATTCACGGTACTTCGCTATGGTACGTCTAGCTACCTGAATTCCTTGGTCAGCCAGTAAAGCAGCAATCTTACTATCACTGAGAGGCTTTGCGGTATTTTCCGCTGCGACAAGCTTCTTAATGAGTGCGCGAATTGCTGTAGATGAACATTCACCGCCATTGTCAGTGCTGACATGGCTTGAGAAAAAGTATTTGAGTTCGAAGATGCCACGCGGTGTGTGCATGAATTTTTGAGTCGTCACGCGAGAGATCGTGGATTCGTGCATATCAACAGCTAAAGCCACATCATTCAGTACCATCGGCTTCATGGCTTCTGCGCCATGTTCGAAGAAACCGCGTTGATGTTCAACAATACACCGAGCGACTTTTAGTAGCGTTTCATTTCGGCTCTCTAGGCTTTTAATTAGCCATTTTGCTTCTTGCAAATTCGAGCGGATGAACTGGTTGTCAGCACTACTGCCTTTGCTACTAAGGGCCGCGTATTGTTGATTTACTTTTAGTTTAGGCACGCTATCTGGATTGATCGTGACTAACCATTTCCCAAGTTCTTTGAAGACGGATACGTCAGGAACCACATACTCGGTTTCATCCGGTGTGATCTTACTCCCGGGACGAGGATCCAACTGTTGGATTAATTGCAAAACTTCACGTAGTTCCGCTTCCTTCAGTTTGGTCTCTTTTATGACTAATTTATAATCACGGTTACCGAGTTGGTCGATATGGCTAGTAAGTACTAACTTAGCCTCGTTAAGCCAAGGAGTATCTTGTGGGAAGGTTGCCAATTGCAGTAACAAGCAATCTTGCAGGTTCACAGAACCGACACCTAAAGGGTCAAACTGCTGAATCCGTTTGCGAACCGCTTCAATTTCATCAAGCTCGATATCTTCGTTGTCGAAGTTCTCAAGGATGTCTTCACAAGATACGGTAAGGTAACCGCGGTCATCGATAGCATCAATTAGCGCAAAAGCTATGCTGCGGTCAGTTTCAGTGAATGGTGTTAAATCGAGTTGCCAGAGCAGGTAATCGTATAGACTTTGTGTGGTTTCGCCTTGATAAACGGGCATGTCGTCATCAATCGCAATGCCGGTGTTACCTGTGTTTGCGCTGTAAACGTCTTCCCAAGTTGTATCGATTTCTAGTTCGTTGCCAATCTCTGATTTTTCGATTAATTCGGAGCTATCAGGTAAGTCCGGCTCTGCGGTTTCAACTGTTTCTTTCTCGTCACTGCTAGGTTTTTCTTCCGATGTAGGCGTGTCTTCATTGCCGTCTTCGACATCGAGTAGTGGGTTCGATTCAAGTGCTTCTTGAATCTCTTGTTGCAAATCCAAAGTAGACAATTGCAACAAACGAATCGCTTGTTGCAATTGAGGAGTCATTGCTAACTGTTGGCCTAGCTTAAGTTGTAATGAGGGTTTCATTCAGTGTGACTTACCTAGTTATTATTCTAAGAACTCTCGATACTCTCTATCTAATCATAGACGGAATTGTTCGCCTAGATAAACTTGTTTAACTTGTTCGTTATTGAGAACATCTTCAGGAGTTCCCTCAGCGATTAGGTGCCCTTGACTTACGATGTAAGCTTTTTCACACACGTCTAATGTTTCACGAACGTTGTGGTCGGTAATCAAAACGCCTAAGCCGCGATCGCGTAAGTGAACAATGATTTTTTTGATATCGATAACCGATATAGGGTCAACACCGGCAAAAGGTTCGTCCAAAAGAATGAACTGAGGGTTTGCTGCTAGTGCGCGAGCAATCTCTACACGGCGACGCTCACCACCCGACAAAGCCATACCATTACTCGCTCGAATATGTTGGATGTGGAACTCTTCGAGAAGGTCTTCTAGCTTATCTTGACGTTGCGCGTTAGTCATCTCATCGCGCGTTTGCAAAACAGCCATGATGTTGTCTTCAACTGACAATTTACGAAAAATGGATGCTTCTTGAGGAAGGTAACCGATACCAAGACGAGAACGACTGTGCATTGGTAAGATACTGATGTCTCGGTCGTCAATGCTGATAGTACCTTCATCACGCGCAACCAGACCCACGATCATATAGAAAGAGGTGGTTTTACCTGCACCGTTTGGGCCAAGTAGCCCTACGATCTGACCTGACTCTACTTGTAAGCTTACGTCTGTTACAACTTTACGTTTTCCGTAGGTCTTCGCTAGGTTCTTTGCTGTAAGGACTGCCATGATTACTTATTCACTTCCGCTGGTTGTAAAACCGTTGATACTCGCTCACTGCTATCACTATCGGCAACCAACTTTTGAGAGGTGATCTGATAGGTAATCTTAGAGCCACGAATGATACTGCCATCTTGAGATAGCATCGCGTTCTTAGTCATGATCAATCTATCGGCAATCAGCTGGTAATGTAAATCATCAGCTTCACCATAGAGTGTTTTCCCATCGTCAGTAAGTTGAGAAAAGGTTGCGGGCTTTCCGAAACCTTGTATTTCTTCAATTTCACCGTTGACGGCATTACGTGTAACAATGACCTTATCGGCATTGATATTGATGCTACCTTGTTTAAGGTTCACATCGCCAAGAAAGGTTACTTGATTGCTTTTCATATCTAATTGCTGACTGTCTGAATCAATATAGACAGGCTGCTCGCTATCCGAAGATAGAGCATAGACATTAGACGCCGCAAGGGTCAAAGCCAATAAACTAAGGTGTGAGAGTTTCATATCTACCCTGAACAGAATTAAAGAGAGTCGCATTGTTGGTACCGAAGTTCCCTTTCATTGCTTGCCCCTCATTTTCAAAAAATGTACCGATCATATGGACCGGAGTGTCTGAATAAAAATCTCGGCTAGTTAGTTCAACAACCATTTTTTCAGTGGTCATTGTATCGAAACTAGCATCTGGCAACAGGTTCTTCGCCACAACGTTGTCATAAAAAGTGATGACTTGATTTTCATCCATAATTGCGCGATCAGCGGTCACTCGCCATTCTATCGTATGCCCTTCACGGAATACTGAAAGAATAGGGGCTTGAAAGTGTGTATCGCCAACGACGGAGTAGTGCTCTAGATTGGTCGATTCAACTTGATAGCTACGAATACCGCTTTCGTCATAGCTAATATTATCAAGATTCTTGCCACTAAACGCGGGCAGTTCCAAGTTTGGATCTACTTGTATCGTTGAAGTTTGCTCTTTGTCGTACAAGTAATAGGCCGACCAAGAGGCAATAAAGATGAGTATTAAGTAGATAATACGATTAAAACTCATATGCTTAAACCTTTGTGCACGTCGAGTTCGTTTCTTGCTTGTAAAATAAGGTCGCAGACTTCACGTACTGCACCGTAACCGCCGTTAATGGTTGTTACGTAGTTGGCTCTTTGTGCAAGTAATGGGTGGCCGTCTGCCACACATACCTTCAAGCCAACCTTTTCCATTACAGGCCAGTCGATTAAATCGTCTCCGATATAACCTGTGTTTTCAGGATTAACTGAAAGTTTATCGCAAATGTCTTGATATGCTTTAACTTTATCATCCTGACCTTGATAAATTAGCTTAATACCGAGAGCGGTCATTCGATTCTCAACAATTTGAGATTTACGGCCAGTGATGATTGCGATTTCAACGCCCGCGTTCATCAACGATTTAATGCCGTAACCGTCGCGCGTATGGAAGGTTTTTAGCTCTTCACCGTTGTTACCCATGTAGATGCGGCCATCAGAGAATACGCCATCGACATCGCAAATCAGCAGTTTGATCTCTTTTGCTATCGCAAATACACGTGAATCCACTGTGCCGTAAAGGGTTTCAATTGCCTGTGACATTACATTACTCCTGCTTTCAGTAAGTCATGCATATTTAAAGCGCCTACTAATTTGCCATTATCACACAACATCAGGCCATTGATGCTCTTAGCCTGCATCAAATTTAAGCCCTCAACTGCGAGCATATTGGGTTCTGCTACCGTCGGGTTAAGTGTCATCACGTCGCCGATCTGCGTGTTATGAATATCAATACGTTTATCTAAGATACGGCGTAAATCACCATCGGTAAAAATGCCCTTCATTTGGCCATCTTCACCGACGATTGCCGTCATGCCCAAGCCTTTTTGAGATATCTCTAACAGGGCATCTCGAACTAGTGCATCCGGAGCAACAGTTGGGAGTGCATCGCCGGTGTGCATGATGTCGTCTAGTTTCAACAGCAGTTGACGGCCTAAAGCACCACCAGGATGAGACAGTGCAAAATCTTGAGCGGTAAAACCTCTTGCCTGTAAAAGTGCAACGGCTAATGCATCACCCATAACCAAGGTAGCGGTAGTACTGGTTGTTGGTGCTAAACCAAGGGGACACGCTTCTTCGGGTACTGAAATCTGTAAATGAATATCAGATAAAGTCGCCATGTTTGATGCTGGCTTACCGGTCATGCTGATAATCTTAATGTTTAAACGCTTTAATACTGGGAATAGGCTGAGGATTTCTCCTGATTCACCTGAGTTGGATATTGCTATCACAATATCGCCAGGTTCGATCATGCCTAAATCACCATGCGCCGCTTCACCTGGGTGTACAAAGAAAGCCGATGTACCAGTACTTGCCAGTGTAGCTGCTATTTTGTTACCAATGTGGCCTGATTTACCCATGCCCATTACTACGACTTTGCCTTTGTTGTTCAGGATTAGGTCGCAAGCTTTGCTAAAATCATCATTAAAATATTGGTCTAATTGCGTGAGACCTGCAACTTCAGTTTCCAAAACTTGTTTTGCAACGCTGCAATAATCAAATGGCTGAGACATCAAATACTCCAAGTACGGAAAGTTAAATCAACAATTAAGCCGACATGTTCATTAGTAGGTAACTTTGATACGCCACAAACGTCACGATTAACACGCCGCCTTCGATACGATTCACGCTACGAGATTTTCCTAGTGCCATGATAACAAGAAGTAGTGATACGCCTAGCATTACCCAGAAGTCACGACCCATTGCAAACTCGCTCAAGATTGAAGGGTTTAGGATGCCCGGGATCCCCATCACGGCAAGGATATTGAAGACGTTTGAGCCAATGATATTACCCACAGCCATATCATCTTCACCTTTCATAACACCAGCTAGTGATGCTGCAAGTTCAGGTAAACTTGTGCCAACGGCAATAATGGTTAAACCAATCACAAGGTCGCTCATACCAAAGAACTTCGCGATTACAACCGCGTTATCAACCAACATGTTGGCCGCTAGAGGTAGAATAATCAGGCCAACCACCACCCACATTGCGGCTTTGGGGTTGCTCACGCCTTCAGGAACTTCAGATTCTTGTTCGTCAAGAAAGGCATCACCGTTCTTTTTCTCACTACGGCTGATTTGCAGCATCGCAAATAAGAAAGCGGCAAAAAGAACAAACAACAACACACCTTCATAGAAACCTAAATGATTATCCCAAAGCAGTGCGCCCGCTAATAGAGTGACACCTATCATTAAAGGTAGTTCACGACGAATCACACCAGAGCTAATCGATAATGGCTTGATAAGGGCTGTAATACCTAAAATCAGCGCGATGTTAGCGATGTTTGAGCCTAATACGTTACCTACCGCCGTATCTGTTTTACCATCAAGGGCTGCTGTCGCAGAAACCATCATTTCAGGGGCTGAAGATCCCATTGCTAAGATTGTCATACCGATAACTAGTGGTGAAATACCGAAGTTGCGAGCAAGAGCTGCGGCACCGTATACCAGCTTATCTGCACTCCACACCAAAAAACCTAGACCGATAATAAGAAACGCAATCGCTTCAAGCATGATGATTCCTAAAAATTAATAAAAAACGGAGAATTAACCGCTAATTTTGACTTGTTGCTAGATAAAAGGGAAGTCACTCGACAAATTAATTGCTAGTTAGTGGTAAAGAAATGTTGATGAAGAATGAATTTCTCAATGCTTTCAAATTCCTGCCTTTGTTTTCTGTTTTTAATAATTAATTGAACAGCGCTTTTAATTCTAAAGTAGACTCATTATTATTGCAGCCATAATTGGCGTTTTTAAAGCAAGGAAACAACAAAAGTATGTTGAACACTGAGCTTGTGAAAGTTAAGAATCTCAGCTTCTCACGCGGTGAGCGAATTATCTTTGATGACATCAGTTTAGAAGTTCCTCAAGGAAAAATAACCGCGATCATGGGGCCGTCAGGGATCGGTAAAACAACCTTATTACGTCTGATTGGTGGACAATTACCACCAGATGAAGGTGAAATTTGGTTTGATGGCGACAACATCCCTGCATTGCCACGTCGAAAGCTATATCAAGCACGTAAGAAAATGAGCATGCTTTTCCAATCGGGGGCACTTTTCACGGATCTGAATGTCTTTGATAATGTGGCGTTTCCTTTGCGAGAGCACACTGAACTTAACGAAAAATTCATTCGTACCATTGTATTGCTTAAGCTTGAGGCGGTAGGGTTGCGAGGCGCGGCGCAATTAATGCCGAGTGAGTTGTCTGGTGGTATGGCGAGACGAGCGGCGTTGGCCCGTGCGATCGCATTGGACCCAGAACTTATTATGTATGATGAGCCTTTTGTTGGCCAAGACCCAATCACCATGGGTG
Source organism: Vibrio syngnathi (assembly GCF_002119525.1). Lineage (NCBI taxonomy): Bacteria > Pseudomonadati > Pseudomonadota > Gammaproteobacteria > Vibrionales > Vibrionaceae > Vibrio > Vibrio syngnathi. The sequence continues at coordinate 378,015 of NZ_CP017916.1, forward strand.
TTTTGGTTGAGTTGATTCGTAACCTCAATCAAGCCTTGGGTTTAACCTCGATTGTGGTTTCTCATGATGTCCCTGAGGTGATGAGCATTGCTGATTGGGTTTATTTGATGGCTGATGGGAAAATTATTGCTGCAGGTTCTCCTGATGAGTTGTACAACAACAGCGACCCAAGAGTGCAGCAATTTTTGCAAGGTGAATCGGATGGCCCTGTGCCATTTAGGTTTCCTGCAAATAGCTTAGAAAAGGATTTGTTTGAATATGATTGCTAAAACTATTGCGGGTGTCGGTAAGCGCGCACTTGCGATCTGTGAGTCATTTGGTCGAGCAAGCCTAATGCTATTTGGTGCTTTGTTTGGCATCCCGAAACTAAAAAACTTCCCTCTATTAGTTAAACAATTTTATAGCGTTGGCGTTCAGTCATTGGCTATCATTTTAGTTTCAGGCTTGTTTATTGGCATGGTACTCAGTCTGCAGGGCTATGTCGTATTAATCGACTATGGCGCAGAGGGTAACCTTGGGCAAATGGTCGCGCTCTCGTTGTTACGGGAATTGGGGCCTGTGGTGACAGCACTTCTGTTTGCTGGCCGTGCGGGTTCAGCATTAACGGCTGAGATCGGCTTAATGAAAGCAACGGAACAGATCTCTAGCCTTGAGATGATGGCGGTTGATCCTCTTAAACGCATTATTGCGCCACGTCTCTGGGCCGGCCTTATTTCTATGCCACTGCTCGCTATGATTTTTATGGCGGTCGGGATTTGGGGTGCTCAGTTAGTCGGTGTGGATTGGAAAGGTATTGACCACGGCAGTTTCTGGTCTGCGATGCAATCTTCTGTTGAGCTTGGCCGTGATATTGGTAACAGTATGATCAAATGCATGGTCTTCGCTATCACCGTAACTTGGATCGCACTTTTTAATGGTTATGATGCAGTACCGACATCCGAAGGTATTAGTCAGGCAACTACACGCACAGTAGTACACTCTTCTCTAGCGGTATTAGGGCTAGATTTTGTTCTTACCGCATTGATGTTTGGGAATTAATCATGCAACAAACTCGAAAATTAGAATTATGGGTCGGCACCTTTGTTATTGCCGGAATTTGCGCAATCTTAATCATGATCTTTCAAGTCGCTGACGTAAAAGGTATAGGTTCAAACCATACTTATAACCTAAAAGCGACCTTTGACAATATTGGCAGCCTAAAGGTTCGCTCACCAGTAAAGGTGGGGGGTGTCGTTGTTGGTCGAGTTCAAAGTATTGAACTTGATACTGAGAGCTACCTTCCTGTGGTTGAACTGTCTATTGATGCGAAGTACTCACAATTTCCTGATACCTCTAGTGCTCAAATCTTAACCTCGGGTTTGATTGGTGAGCAGTACATTAGCTTAGTTCCGGGCTTCATCTTTGATGATGAAGAGATGTTGGTTGATGGTGATTCTATTGAAGACACCAAGTCAGCATTAGTACTAGAAGATTTGATTGGCCAAGTGCTGTATAGCGTTGGTGGCTCTGATGACAGCGAAGCTAAGGAGTAAGATGATGTTGAAAACTATTAGTCATTTAAAAGATATTAGTCATTTAAAAGCTATCGGTTACTTGAAATCAATGTTTATGGTAGCAATGGCTTCACTTGTTTCTGCTCAAGTTTTTGCTGCAGAATCGATTGGTCGCACTCAGCCTTATCAGATGATGACGCAAGTTGCAGAAGTGGCGTTTGATCGTTTGAAGAGTGAGCAAGAGAATATCCAGCAAGATCCTGAGTTATTGAAGGTCATTGTGGAAGAAGAGTTGATGCCCTATGTTAATGCTCAATATGCGGCTCTTAAACTGCTAGGTCCAAACTTGAAAGGCGCGGATAGAAAAGACGTGGGTGTGTTTATCGATGCGTTCCGTAAATACCTTGTATCTTCTTATGCTCAAGTACTGACTCAGTACTCGGATCAGACGATTGAATTTGGTCCTGAGCCAAAAATCAAAGCAGATAGCCGTATTACCAGTATTAAGGTTAGTATCATAGATACGCCGCGACCAAACATTAAGCTTGAATTTAAGCTACGCAAAGACAAGAAGTCGGGCGAGTGGAAGGCGTTTGATATGGTTGCTGAAGGTATTAGCCTATTATCGAGCAAGCAATCAGAGTGGAATACTAAAATTCGTCAAGAAGGCATTTTACAAGTTGCTGATGAATTAGAGAAACTTGCAGCACAACCGATTCGTTTTGAGAGTAATAAATAATGAGCCACTCTCAATGGCAAGCACTAAGCTCTAAAGAGTATCAGCTGCTCGGTGATATAGACCGAGACAGTGTCCCTGCAATCTGGCGTATATTGGAAAAGTGGCAAACGACGGAATCGAGCGTTGAAATTGACCTTAGCCATATAAATCGAGTCGATTCAGCAGGAATGGTGATGCTAATTCACTTATTAGAGCATGCAAAAAATCAAAACTGTCATATAATGCTCAGTTTCGTGCCAGAACAATTACGAACGTTGTTCCAATTGAGCAATATCCAGCCAATGATGGCAGAACACATAAAAAATTAGGCAGGAGCTATTTGTGGACAGCACAAAAGTACAAGAATTATTAGCAGCGGCACTGAACCTTCAGGAGATTTTCGTGAAGGGTGAAGGCAGTCATTACGAAGTTGTTGCGGTTGATGCATGTTTTGACGGCATGAATCGAGTTAAGAAGCAGCAACTAATCTACGGCCCACTAATGGAATACATTCAACGCAATGATATCCATGCTCTTTCTATTAAGGCTTTCACGCCGGAAGAGTGGGAACGTGATAAGAAACTGATGTCACTTTAAGGTTTATGATGGAAAAGTTTCGAGTTATTGGATCGGATAAGCCGCTAAGCGGTGAAGTGACGATCTCAGGCGCAAAAAATGCAGCCCTACCAATCCTATTTGCTTCAATTCTAGCTGAAGAGCCGGTTGAAGTGAGTAATGTTCCTCACCTACGTGACATCGATACTACGATGGAATTGCTTAAGCGTTTAGGCGCAAAAGTATCACGCAACGGTAGTGTTCATGTTGATGGCCGCGAAATTAATGAATTTTGTGCACCTTACGATTTAGTAAAAACAATGCGCGCTTCTATCTGGGCTTTAGGTCCTTTAGTCGCTCGTTTTGGTGAAGGCCAAGTGTCACTTCCGGGCGGTTGTGCAATTGGTGCTCGACCTGTTGATTTACATATCCATGGCCTAGAGCAACTAGGTGCGACCATTGTATTGGAAGATGGTTATGTGAAAGCAAGTGTTGATGGCCGTCTGAAAGGCGCGCATATCGTGATGGATAAAGTAAGTGTGGGTGCCACCATTACTATCATGTGTGCAGCAACATTGGCTGAAGGTACAACTGTATTAGATAACTCAGCGCGCGAGCCTGAGATTGTTGATACGGCTGATTTCCTAAACAAACTAGGTGCTAAAATTTCTGGCGCAGGTACAGATACGATTACTATCGAAGGCGTTGAGCGTCTTGGTGGTGGCCAACACTCTGTAGTTGCTGACCGTATTGAAACCGGTACGTTCTTGGTTGCTGCGGCAGTGTCTGGTGGTAAAGTCGTTTGTCGCAACACCAGCGCTCATCTTCTTGAAGCTGCATTAGCGAAGCTTGAAGAAGCGGGTGCGAAGGTTGAAACAGGCGAAGACTGGATCAGCCTTGATATGACAGATCGTGAGCTGAAAGCGGTGAAAATCGTAACGGCACCTCACCCGGGCTTCCCTACCGACATGCAAGCACAATTTACTTTGCTTAACATGATGGCGAAGGGCAGTGGTGTTATCACTGAGACTATCTTTGAAAACCGCTTTATGCACATCCCTGAGTTACAGCGAATGGGCGCAAAAGCGGAAATAGAAGGCAACACTGCTATTTGTGGTGAAACCAAAAAATTGAGCGGCGCTCAAGTAATGGCAACGGACCTTCGCGCATCTGCGAGTCTTGTTATTGCTGGCTGTATTGCTCAAGGAGAAACCATTGTTGACCGTATTTATCACATCGATCGTGGCTACGATAAGATTGAAGATAAACTTTCAGCTTTAGGCGCAAACATTACACGGTTTAGCGAGTCGAACTAACTTAGGTTAGTGAGTTCATGAATCAGTAAGATGAAAACAGAAAAGTCGGAACCTCGGTTTCGGCTTTTTTATAGTTGTATTTACCGCGAGTGGATCTGTTGCCTATTTTGTGTGAATAGATGAATCACTTGGCGGTTGTGAGGAGCAAAATGATAGCAATATTACGTATTTTCGCAGTGGCGATATTTGCGATTCTTATGTTTGTATTTGGTTGTGGCTATTGTCTATTAAGCCCACGTAACCCGAAACACGTATTTACCTTTGGCCGTTATTTCGGTCGCATGTCGAAAATATTTGGCATGAAGTTAGAGCTTCGTATCCCGGAAGATGCCTACTCTCGTGGCCAACATGTTTATGTTGCGAACCATCAAAACAGCTGGGATCTATTCACGATTTCATCAGCGGTGACACCTAAGGTAGTGACTGTTGGTAAGAAAAGCCTAGTGTGGATGCCTCTTTTTGGTCAGCTTTACTGGTTGACGGGTAATATCCTAATTGACCGTTCTAACCGTAGCAAAGCGGTAGGTACGATTGATCAGGTAGTGACTAGTTTAAAAGAGAGCGATGTTTCGGTTTGGATGTTCCCTGAGGGGACTCGTTCTCGTGGTCGTGGCCTGTTGCCATTTAAAACGGGTGCTTTCCATGCTGCGATTGGCGCTGGTTTACCTATTATTCCTATCGTGTGCAGCTCAACAGGTGGCGTGAAGCTGAATCGTTGGAACAATGGTCATGTGATAGTTGAAATGCTACCGCCAATCAGCACTGAAGGTTACGATAAGTCTAATGTTCGTCAACTGGCTAACTTAGCCCGTGAGCAGATGGCTGCTAAGCTTGAAGAGTTAGACAAAGAAGTGGTTGAGCTTAATAAGAAGTAATCATCTAAGCGAAACGATGAACAATAAAAAAGGTTGCTAATTGGGCAACCTTTTTTGTATCTGATAAACGCTCAGCTTCATGCCAACTTGTTTACTAGAAACCGTTTATTCTAGAGGTAAAAACCTATTTGCGAACCGCAATAGCTTCGATCTCGATACCTACATCTTTTGGTAGACGAGCTACTTCAACACATGAACGTGCAGGGTAGTTTGCAACACCATGCTCATCAAAGAACTTACCGTAAACTTCGTTTACTGTGCCGAAGTCGTTTAGGTCTTTAACGAATACCGTTAGTTTTACGATGTCTTTTACAGTCAGGCCAGAAGCTTCAACAACCGCTTGAACGTTGTCTAGAGATTGGCGAGCTTGCTCTGCGATATCAGCAGATACTTCACCAGTTGCTGGGTTTACTGGGATTTGACCAGAAGTCAGAACCATATTGCCAAGGTCAACACCTTGTACGTATGGGCCGATTGCAGCTGGAGCAGATTCTGTGTGAAGTACTTTAGTCATTGGTTATTCCGTCAGTTATTGGATAAAAAGCAATTTTTAGTGTGCCCTCAAACTTAGGATAGGTAAAGAGCAAAATACCCCGCACAGGCGAGGTATTGAATAGTTTTTGCGTTCGATCGGTGTTGCCGTATGACGTTATCTTTCTGTCACGATCTCACGAGAGAAGACTTTTTCGCAGTATTTACACTTCAATCGAATATCTTCTTTCTTTTCAAAGATCTTAAAGCTGCTTTCAACGGGTTCATTGTGAGTAATACAGTTGGTGTTTGGACACTCGAACACATCGTTGATTTGCTCAGGAAGTTCTAGTGGTAGCTTCTTAACTACTTCGTAATCTTCGATTTGGTTTACGGTTGCGTGAGGCGCGTAAAGTGCTAACTTGCTTGCCTGTTCTTCAGTGATAAACACATTCTCTATCTTGAGTAAGTCTTTACCGCCTAGAGCAGAAGATGGCAGGTTTAGGCCAATCGTTACTCGCTGATTTGAGTTATGCATGTCGAACAGTTTGAGTACCTTGATCCCGATGTTGGCTGGGATATGGTCGATAACCGTTCCGTTCTTGATTGCTTCAACTTTTAATTGAGTCTCTTTAGACATGATATCTCTCCTCTACAGCGTTTCGTTAAGAACAAGGGCTAGCAGTGCTTCACGTGCGTAAACACCGTTCTCTGCTTGCTGGAAGTAGTAAGCGTAAGGTGTTTTATCGACATCGACAGTAATTTCATCAACACGAGGAAGAGGGTGAAGAACCTTTAGGTTATCACGTGCATTTTCCAGCATCGGAGCAGTCAGGATGTACGCTGATTTGATATGCGCGTATTCCGATTCATCGAAGCGCTCTTTTTGAACTCGAGTCATGTACAAGACATCAAGTTCTGGAATGACATCTTCCATGTCTGTCAGCAGTTGATACTTGATACCCGCTTCATCAAGTTCTTCGCAAATGTAGTCTGGCATCGCCAGTGCTTCAGGTGCTACGAAGTAGAAACAGATGTTATCGAACTTCGCTAGCGCTTGAGTCAACGAGTGAACCGTACGGCCGTACTTAAGGTCACCAACGAATGCAACGTTGAGGTTGTCTAGGCGGCCTTGTGTCTCAGCGATAGAGAATAGGTCTAATAGCGTTTGTGTTGGGTGTTGGTTTGCGCCGTCACCTGCGTTAATAACCGGTACACCGTTAGAAAACTCAGAAGCCAGACGCGCAGCACCTTCTTGAGGATGACGCATTACGTAAGCATCAACGTATGAAGAGATAACCTGTACCGAGTCCGCTAGCGTTTCGCCCTTCTTCGCCAGTGAGGTGTTACCACCACTGTCGAAACCAATCACATCACCACCGATGCGTTGAATAGCCGTTTCAAAAGAGAGACGAGTTCGCGTTGAAGGTTCGAAGAAGCAGCTGGCAACAACTTTGTTCTTGATGAGTTCTGGGTTTGGTTCAGCCTTTAGCTGACCTGCCGTTTGAACAATTAATTCTAGCTCTTCACGAGAAAGCTCTGGAATTGAGATGATGTGCTTTTGATAGAGCGAATTCGCCATGATCTTCTTCCCCACAATAATGTATTGGCCATAAAAAAGCCCCCCATAATGGGAGGCTTTAAAAAAGTGCTGAAAAGTAGAATAGACGGCCTGGCAAGCATGCTAGCTTGCGAGCAATATTTGGTGTTTTCACAATTTTATTATGTGTTTTCACAATATCATTATGTTTTATCACAACATTGCTTGGCGTCATTTTCACTACTCTCAGACAAATTGCCGAGAATTATACGCTTTCAATTTGTGAGCGCAAGCGATTACATCAAGCTTTTGTTTACTTTCAGTATTCGCTATTGGCCCAGAGTCGCAACCATTACCGCTTTGATGGTATGCATGCGATTCTCTGCTTCATCAAATACAATTGAGTAATCCGATTCAAAGACTTCGTCAGTGACTTCTAAGCCGTTCATTCCATATTTGTCTGCAACTTGCTGGCCGATCACGGTTTCATTGTTGTGGAAAGCGGGTAGGCAATGCATGAATTTCACTTGAGGGTTACCTGTGAGCTTAATGACATTCATATTCACTTGGTAAGGTGTCATGACAGCAACACGTTCGTCCCAAGCTTCTGGCGCTTCCCCCATAGAAACCCAAACATCGGTGTAAAGGAAATCACAGCCTTTCACACCTTCGGCAACGTCTTCTGTCAGCGTGATTTTTGCACCTGTACTTTGCGCGATAGCTTGGCACTCTTCGACAAGGTGCTCTTCTGGCCAAAATGCTTTTGGCGCGACAAGGCGAATATCCATGCCCATTTTCGCGGCACCCACTAACAGAGAGTTACCCATGTTGTTACGTGCATCACCAAGGTAAGCAAAGCTGATTTGGTGTAGATGTTTACCGCGACCATGCTCAAGCATAGTGAGGAAATCAGCCAAGATCTGAGTAGGGTGGAACTCATCGGTTAAGCCATTCCAAACCGGTACACCAGCATAAGCGCCTAGGTCTTCGACAATGCTTTGGCCAAACCCTCGGTATTCAATGCCATCGTACATGCGACCTAATACACGCGCCGTATCTTTCATTGATTCTTTCTGACCAATCTGAGAACCAGAAGGGCCTAAATAAGAGACTTGAGCGCCTTGATCAAAAGCAGCTACCTCAAAAGCACATCGAGTTCGAGTGGATGCTTTTTCAAAGATCAAAGCGATGTTTTTACCGTTAAGCTTTTTCTGCTCTGTACCTGCATACTTAGCTTTTTTAAGGTCGGCAGACAGGTCGAGTAAAAACTGAATCTCTTTAGGAGTAAAGTCGAGAAGTTTTAGAAAGTTACGATTGCGAAGATTAAAGGCCATCTCTCGCTCCTTGCGTATATAGGATCAATGAAGAACTCAGTTAAACATAAGAATGCTATATTTGTGAATATTTATTTTATTAATTTGATAAAAAAGGCCAGTACAATGGTACTGGCCTAGATAAGTTAGTGTGTTCGCTTTATTGAGTTTTGTGGCTTAGATACCGTCTCTTTCGATAGGACAACTCATACAGCGAGCGCCACCTCGGCCACGACCTAGCTCATTGCCTGGAATCGTCAAAACTTCGATACCTGCTTTGTCGTATTTTTCATTGGTGTAAACATTACGCTCATAGCCGATAACCGTACCCGGTTTCACCGTCAGTACGTTGTTAGCGTCATTCCACTGCTCACGTTCAGCTTCGTAGTTATCACCACCGGTTGTGATGATCTTCAGTTGATCGAGATCCAGTGCGCCTTCAATCGCTGTTAGGTAGTTTTCAGCTTTCTCTACTCGCATTTCGCCATTTTCTTTCGGCGTTAAGCGCCAAGTATCTAGGTCTTTACGAACGATCTCTGGATAGACTGAGAATGTGTCGATATCCATGTGTGTCATTACCGTATCAAGGTGCATACAAGAGCGGTGCTTTGGTAAATCAATCGCAATCACTTCGGTTGCTTGACCGGATTTGAATAAACTAGCGGCTAGGTTTTCAACACCTTGTGGCTTAGTACGCTCTGAAATACCGATAAGCACGGCACCTTTACCGATAACCAGAACATCTCCACCTTCAATATTCGCGTTGTCATAGTGAAGATCTTCATCACCAAAGTGCTTAATGAAATCTTGGCCTGCGAATACAGGGTGCCAGCGGTAAATTGCTCGCAAGTGATTCGTTTCTCGTTGACGAGCAGGCATCATCATAGGGTTAAGAGAGACACCGCCATAAACCCAGCAAGAAGTATCGCGGGTAAATAGATGGTTGGGCAGCGGCTCAATAACAAAATCAAGTGGGCGGTGCATCTTCGGTAGCATTGAAGAAGATTTAATAGGAAGCTCAGAGTAGGCTAAACCACCAAGTAGGATCGTAGCCAAGTGCTCATTGTCCATTTGAGCAAGGTACTCTCTTAAATCACGTGCGAATGTAGGGCCGTAACGGAAATCAGAGATTTGAGTATTAAGCAGCCACTCACGAGCTTGAGCTACAGCGAGTGTCTCAACCAGTAGGTCATGCAGTAATAACACTTCAACGTCTTGGTTACGAAGTGTTGTCGCAAAGGCATCGTGTTCTTCACCTGCTGCTTCTACTGCAAGTACATCATCAAAGAGTAACTCATGACAGTTAGAAGGGGTGAGGTGGGTGAGTGCCCTTTCAGGTCGATTTAGGAGAACTCGTCTTAATTGACCGACTTCGGAGCCAACGTACAGCTTACTCATTTTGCATCCTTACTATTAATCCAGCGTCTATTTATGACAAGCTTGTTCGTAATATGCAAGTTTTGAAAATTGTGTAAAAGTTGTGTTATTTCTCAATTATTGGTTTTTAATGCTAATTAATTAAAACTTAGTGATATTAAAATCCAATTGAAAGACTCAATGCTAGAACAAACTTTTTGCGGTTCTATGCTCAAATTTCAGTAACTCGATAATCCATTTTGCTTGGTGAACATGATTTTTCATTCAAAATTTATGCAATTATCCATTCTAAAATGAGATCTTATGCACCAATGAAGTGATCGTCAGTATGCATTTGATATGACTAACCACTCAGTTTTAGAGAAGTAAGGCGAAAAGTAACAATAAAAATGAAATGCTAAAACACACGTTAGTTAATAATATGTTGAAAATTTGTTTCTGTGATTTTGATTTCACTTTTTAATTGATATCCCCTCTGTTATCTAGCGATAAACTTACTCTTCTATACCTGATCTAGGTGGCTTTTCTAGGCGATCCATGCCATATTTCGTGGCAATCAAATTTGATCTTTTCATAGTCAACACTCTGGAGCAGACACATGTCTCACGAAGATGAATATCTATCAGTAGCGGAATTAATTGAATTTCAAAAAGGAGAGACTCGCGACATCATTGAAGCACTAATCGAAGATGGTAGCGATCCTGAAGCTCTATACGATATCGAGCATCACCTTTTTGCTGAAGATTTCGCAGTACTTGAGAAAGCCGTTGTTGAAGCATTCAAAATGGGCTTTGAAGTGCTTGAAGCTGAAGAGACAGAAGACGAAGATGGCAACAAGCTACTTTGTTGTGATGCAACGATGCAGTGTACTCTGAACGCAGAAGCGATTGATGAGCAAGTTGAGAAGCTTGTAAATCTTGCAGAGAAGTTTGACATTATCTACGACGGTTGGGGCACTTACTACGAAGGTGAAGATGCTATCTACCCTGACGAAGATGATGAAGACGAAGAGTAATTTCTTCCCAGTTTTAAAGAATGCCAGCCTTGAGCTGGCATTTTTTTATCCTCAGAAAAATAAATGTCTTTATATGCATTCATTCATTATAATGCGGTCAAAATTGATCTAGCTCAAGGAATGCTATGCGATTACCTCTCGATGGTCTTTGGCAAATATCGCCACTAACGGATCTCTCTATTCCACAAGATGACATTACTTTTCCGGCTCCGTTAAGTTCAAAGCTTCCTGATAGCTTGAGTGAAAGTGAAATCGCAGAGCAAGAGTGGCACCTGATGCATGACATCGAAGTGGATGATGCGATGTTGGCGTGCCCGTTTGTTGAGTTAGTAATGGCAGGTGTTGATTACTTTGCGGAAGTTCGACTCAATGGTGTGGCTGTGTTTGATTGTGATGGCAGCCAAGTCGAATATCGTAAAGATATTCGACCTTACATGCAGTCTGGTCGCAACCGTTTTGAGGTCCTTTTCCTTGAAGAAGAGGAGAGCCTGTTGCTTGAAGAGGATATGGATGAGTCAGTCTCTTCACCGGCTGTCGCTAAATCGGATTCTCGTATCGGAATCTGGCAAGCGCCATATCTGCAGTTCGTTCGTCACGTCAAGCTTGAGCAAGTTGTGACAGAGCAGATCTGGCATTACGGTGGTGGTTGTGAGTTCAAAGTGGATGTTATCTATCAAACGCTAAAGCCGGGGCTAATATCGGCATCAATCAAGTTTAATGGTATGACATTGGTGATGCCGATAGATGTGCGAGCAGAACATACGGGTGTTGTTTTCCAGGTTGAGGCACCGATCATTTTTGATATTGAGAATCCTAACCCTAAACATTTATACTCGTTAGAAGTGGTACTTGATGGGCAGGAAGAGAGCTCTTTTGTCGCCTTGAATCCAGCTTCTTGCGTCAGTAATTTTTTGCGTAGTTAGCGGTTATTCAATTAGCCCGTTACGTAAGGAATCAATTCGCTCACTTGCTTGTCATCTGATGAACTGCCGACGCTAACCCTATTTCAAAAACACATTATAGCGTTTTGGCCATGACAACCTCACAAGCGTCATGGCCTGTTTCTCCCCAAGCTGAATCAAGGTGTTCAAAGCCCAATTTTTCGTAAAGTTTTACGGCGGCATTAAGGCATTCGGTCGTTTCTAGATACATATGTTGATAACCCAGTTCCTTAGCTTTCTCCATCGACATATTAACCAACCTCTTCGCTAAGCCTTTGCCTCTGGTTTCTGGCAAGAAGTACATCTTTTGCAGTTCACAGACTTCTGGCATCCCTGCTAATGGTGCAAATCCACCACCACCGACAACCTTTCCATCAAGTTCAATTACCCAATACTGAGATCTTTCATTGTTATAAACGCTGAACATGTCTTCTAAGGTTGGGTCTGCTACGCCATAGCCTTTGTCTTCGGTTAGCCCGTTCTCATAAGAGACTTGGCGAATTACGTTAGCAATGCTTGGGTTATCTTCTATTTCAATTGAGCGAATAGTGAGGTTAGCAATCTGTTCCATGTTCTGCCTATAAAAATGGGTTACTCATCAGAAGCCCAATATATTGTGGTTAAGCATGTTGGTGCAAACAAAACTGTGGCTGTGTTGTTTGGCTTTCTGCTTTTCGTAGCCACACCTTCTCATGGAAGTAGTAAGCCGGGTTCTAACGTTGCCATCACACCACCAACAAAGGTATCGCCAGTCAATAAGTAGACAACGGTAAAGGCAACACTAAAGTGGATTGTAAGAATTAATACTATAGATGAAACCTATAAATAAGTGATTGGTGCTAAGGCTTGGAGTGAGAGGCATAAAAAAAGGTTGGTCATGAAGACCAACCTTTCTATTTAGAGCGGGAGGTTCGAAACCTCCTCGTTCATTCAGTTTTAAAGCGCAGCGATGGTTGCTTTTTGCTCTTCTAGCTTAACAAGAGTTTCTTGGTAGCCTTCAAGCTTCTCACGTTCTTTCGCGATAACCGCTTCTGGTGCTTTAGCAACGAAACCTTCGTTACCCAGTTTACCTTCGATACGTTTGATTTCGCCGTGAGTCTTAGCCACTTCTTTATCTAGACGAGCAAGCTCTGCATCTTTGTCGATAAGACCAGCCATTGGGATCATCAGCTCAGATTTGCCAACCAGTTTGGTTGCACAAGCCGGAGTTGCTTCGCCGTCTGCTAGAACTTTAATATCGTCTAGCTTAGCGAGAGAAGTAAGAACGATCTTGTTTGCTTCGATACGAGCTGCATCTTTCTCATCAGCGACTTTGATCATTACTTCTAAGCCTTGGCTTGGGGCAATGTCGTATTCCGCACGTAGGTTACGGATAGCGGTGATGAAAGTTTTAACCCACTCGATATCGTCAACGATCTCAGCATTGAAGTTATCTTCATTAAACTGAGGAAGCGCTTGAGTCATAATTGTCTCGCCTTCAACACCGTCTACTAGCGGCTTAACGCTCTGCCAGATAGATTCAGTGATGTAAGGAAGAACTGGGTGAGCAAGACGCAGAGTCTTCTCTAGAACCGTGATAAGCGTGTAACGAGTCGCTTGCTGTTGAGCTTCAGTGCCTTTCCAAAGAACAGGTTTAGTTAGTTCTAAGTACCAGTCACAGAATTGGTTCCAGATGAATTCGTAAAGCGTGTTTGCTGCCATGTCTAGACGGTAGTTGTCTAGATGAGCATTAAACTCTTTCGCAGCAACTTCAAACTGAGATTCAATCCACTTGTCTGCTAGAGAGAATTCCATATTTGCACGGTCTTCAACAGACAGTGACATGCCACAATTGTGCTCTTCTGTGTTCATCAGTACGTAACGGCTTGCGTTCCATAGCTTGTTACAGAAGTTACGGTAACCTTCAAGACGCTTCATGTCCCAGTTGATGTCACGGCCAGTTGAGGCCATAGCAGCAAGAGTGAAACGCAGTGCATCAGTACCGTATGGTTCGATACCATCTTCGAAAGTTTTACGTGTTGCTTTTTCGATCTTAGCAGCCAGTTTAGGTTGCATCATGTTGCCACAACGCTTTTCTACTAGCTCTTCAAGGCCGATGCCGTCAATCATATCGATTGGGTCAAGTACGTTACCTTTCGACTTAGACATCTTGTCGCCGTTTTCATCACGGATAAGGCCCGTCATGTAAACGGTTTTGAAAGGTACTTGAGCCTTGCCATCTTCGTCTTTCACGAAGTGCATAGTCATCATGATCATACGAGCAACCCAGAAGAAGATAATATCAAAACCAGATACTAGTACTTCTGATGGGTGGAATGTTTTCATTGCTTCAGTATCTTCAGGCCAGCCTTGTGTGCCGAACGTCCAAAGTGCAGAAGAGAACCAGGTATCAAGAACATCGTTGTCTTGTTTAAGAACAATTACCGGTGAAAGGTTGTTCTTTTCACGAACTTCTTCTTCAGTGCGACCTACGTAAACTTTACCATCGTTGTCGTACCATGCTGGGATACGGTGACCCCACCAAAGTTGACGAGAGATACACCAATCTTGCACGTCACGCATCCACGCGAAGTACATGTTTTCGTACTGCTTAGGTACGAATTGGATCTCACCATCTTCAACGGCTTTAACTGCTGGAGCAGCAAGAGGCGCAGTACGCACGTACCATTGGTCGGTCAGCATTGGTTCGATAACTACGCCACCACGGTCACCGTAAGGAACGGTTAGATCGTGATCTTTGATCTCTTCAAGTAGGCCTAGCTCTTCAAATTCAGCAACCGTTGCACGACGAGCAGCAAAACGTTCCATACCTTGGTATTTAGCTGGAAGATCTGTTGAGTACACATCGCTTTCTTCACCGTTAGTTGTGAAGATTTCAGCCGCATCACGGATATCACCGTTGAACGTTAGGATGTTGATCATTGGTAGGCTATGGCGCTTGCCCACTTCGTAATCGTTAAAGTCATGAGCTGGCGTGATTTTCACGCAACCCGTGCCTTTATCCATGTCAGCGTGCTCATCACCTACGATAGGGATAAGACGATTAACGATAGGAAGCAGGATTTCTTTACCGATAAGATCTTTGTAGCGAGGATCTTCAGGGTTAACCGCAACGCCTGTATCACCAAGCATGGTTTCTGGACGTGTAGTAGCAACGACAATGTAGTCTTTGCCGTCAGCCGTTTTAACACCATTCGCTAGTGGATAGCGGAAGTGCCACATGAAACCTTTTTTGTCTTTGTTTTCAACTTCAAGATCAGAAATAGCAGTGTGCAGTTTAGGATCCCAGTTTACTAGGCGCTTACCACGGTAGATTAGGTCTTCTTCGTATAGACGAACAAACACTTCTTGAGTCGCAGCCGATAGGCCGTCATCCATAGTGAATCGCTCACGATCCCAATCTACAGAAGCACCAAGACGACGAAGTTGTTGAGTGATCGTGCCACCTGATTCGCCTTTCCATTCCCAGATCTTGTCGATGAAAGCTTCACGGCCGTAGTCGTGTTTTGTTTTGCCTTCTTCAGCGGCGATCTTACGCTCAACAACCATTTGAGTGGCGATACCAGCGTGGTCAGTACCCACTTGCCAAAGAGTATTTTTGCCTTTCATACGTTGAGCACGGATAAGCGTATCCATGATCGTATCTTGGAACGCGTGACCCATGTGTAGGCTGCCAGTGACGTTCGGTGGCGGGATCATGATGCTGTAAGCTTCTTTTGATGTGTCACCGTGTGGCTTAAAGTAGCCTTTCTCTTCCCAAGTCTTATACAGAGCTTGTTCGATTGATGTTGGGTTGTATGTCTTTTCCATAGTGCTCTTATAACGGATACTGTGAATGGTTAATCGTGGTCAAACTTCATAAGTGAAGCTTCTTGAATCTAAATCCAAAGATAGCTTTAACTATGAGGTTTGACTATGGATGTTGAATCTCGATAGTTTGTAGCTGATATCCAGCCTGACGGTAAATTTTATACCTTTCTCGAGCGAGTTGCTTAGCTTTTTCTTCGCAAGGAACGAAGTCTATCACCTGAGCAAAGGCGTTCGCAAAGGTTGTATTATTATCGGCCAGATTTATTACCAGTTGGCGATTCCAATTATGTTTTACGCCTTGATAGCCAATTTCGATGTTGGTTGAATACTTTGGGCCTTCGCCAACTAAGTTATGTGCAATAAATTCATTGGGTTCGACCTGCCAGAAAACCTCAGCGATACGTTCGGCATGTTCTTTGTCATTGCAGTTGAGATAAAGTTTAGCGCCTTGTTTAGCAAAGTGCTGAGCAAGAAACAGCACATAGTGAGCAAAACCATCTTCGCTGGCTTGCGGGCTGTCTGAGGGCACAATGTAAAACGTGGCAGTCTGCATACTTAACACTCGAAACTTGAACTGAAAATCGTGGATATCAATACTACTTGGCTATCAATATTACTTGGTTAACAGGCTCTAACAAATAGCGCTTATTAAAAAAGGGCCCGTAGGCCCTTTTCATTATTTTGAAGATTGCTCTTCAGTCTCTTGGCCGCTGCGGTTCAATAAGAATTGGACTAGCATTGAGACAGGACGACCTGTCGAGCCTTTCGCTGCACCTGACTTCCAAGCTGTACCTGCACTGTCGATGTGAGCCCAGTGGTACTTCTTAGTGAATTTAGACAGGAAACAACCTGCGGTAATAGTACCGCCAGGGCGGCCACCGATGTTTGCCATATCAGCAAACGGACTGTTCAGCTGCTCATGGTATTCGTCTGCCATAGGTAGACGCCATGCGCGATCACTTGCTTGCTCTGAAGCATTAACAAGTTCATGGGACAGTGGGTTGTGGTTAGATAGAACGCCACTGATGTGGTGACCTAGAGCGATAACACATGCGCCAGTTAGCGTAGCAACATCGACAACACAATCTGGTTCAAAGCGCTCAACGTAAGTTAGGGCATCACATAGAACCAAGCGACCTTCTGCATCAGTATTTAATACTTCAACGGTTTGGCCTGACATGGTTGTTAGAATGTCACCTGGGCGGTAAGCATTGCTACCTGGCATGTTTTCACAGCCCGCAAGGATACCTACAACGTTGATTGGCAAGTTAAGTTTCGCCAGTGCTTTCATTGTGCCGAATACAGATGCAGCACCACACATGTCGTACTTCATCTCATCCATACCTTCACCTGGCTTAAGCGAGATACCGCCTGAATCGAAAGTAAGACCTTTACCGACTAGAACGATAGGTTTTGCATTTGGGTCCGCAGCGCCTTTGTATTCCATGATAGACATCATAGATTCGTTCTTAGAGCCACGGCCTACAGCTAAGTATGAAGTCATACCCAGCTTTTCCATCTCTTCTTCACCGATGATCTTAGTCTTTACTGTCTCATAATCGTCAGCTAAACGACGAGCTTGAGAAGCTAGGTAAGCAGGGTTTGCGATGTTTGGTGGCATGTTGCCAAGATCTTTAGATGCTTTCACACCTGAAGCAATAGCAAGACCATGAGAAATCGCTTTTTCGCCAAGGCTTAGCTCGCGACGAGTTGGTACGTTGAATACCAATTTACGCAATGGACGACGAGTCTCTGGTTTGTTGCTCTTAAATTGGTCGAATGTGTAAAGACCATCTTTAGTCGCTTCTACCGCTTGACGAACTTTCCAGTAAGTGTCGCGACCTTTAACGTGAAGTTCTGTAAGGAAACATACTGCTTCCATAGAACCCGTTTCGTTTAGTGTGCTGATGGTTTTTTGGATAATTTCTTTATATTGACGCTCGCCTAGCTCACGTTCTTTACCGCAGCCTACAAGCAGAACACGTTCTGAAAGTACACCAGGTACTTGATGCAGTAGTAGCATCTGGCCAGGTTTACCCTCTAGATCACCGCGACGAAGCAGTGAACTAATATAGCCATCGCTAATCTTATCTAACTGCTCGGCTACTGGAGAAAGGCGGCGCGGTTCGAATACACCGACAACGATACATGCGCTGCGCTGTTTCTCTGGGCTGCCACTTTTTACACTGAACTCCATGCGTACTCCTACATCCTGAAGACAAATCGAACTAAATGTTGGATAATGGGTTCTTACTTGTTGGATCCTATAATGGAACTGACCTTAAAGAAGAACGTTAACACTTAGCTAAAAATTTAAAAAATAAAAGGTTCAACGGGAAATTATAGTGATTCAATCAAAAAAACAAGTTTTGTATAGGTAATTTGAGCGTGATTATTGTTAGATATTTGATCCGAGAGACAATCAAGAGCCAATTTGCGATATTTTTTGTTCTCTTTCTCGTGTTTCTCAGCCAAAAGTTCATCAGCGTTTTAGCCGACGCCTCTGATGGTGATATTCCAGCAAGCCTTGTATTATCGATCGTGGGTCTAAATATGCCAGCGATGGGGCTCTTGATGCTTCCACTTAGTATCTATATTGGCATTTTGCTGACTTTTGGCCGCCTTTATGCCGAAAGTGAGATTGTGGTGATGAATGCTACGGGTATTGGCAATAAATTCCTCATCCAATCAGCACTTTATCTGGCGTTGATTACCGCAACTGTCGCTGCTTTTAACTCCTTTTGGCTGTCTCCGTGGTCACAAGATAAAGTAGAACAAATGTATGAGGAAGTGGCTGCAGAGAACAGCGTCGATTTACTACCCAAAGGCAAATTTGCAAGGACTCCCGATGGTTCTTCAGTTGTGTTTATAGAGGGTATCGATGGTAATCAATTAGACAATGTGTTCGTTTCTCAAATGCGACCTCGTGACTCAGTGCTTCCTAGTGTGATGTTCTCTAAGTCGGGAGACGTAAAAGAATTGAGCGATGGCCGCCAAGTTATTGTGATGTACGATGGTACTCGTCATGAAGGAGTGCCTTCTCGCCTTGATTATAGAGTGACGCACTTTGAAGAGTATGAAGGCTTAATTGGTCAGCGTGAAGTAGAGAAGAAAGGTCGAGAGTGGGAAGCGATTCCAACTATTGATCTTATTGGAAATCAAGATAATCGTGCCAAGGCTGAATTGCAGTGGCGCATGTCACTGGTGTTGTGTATCCCATTGTTGACTATGCTCGTTGTACCGCTGTCAGCAGTCAATCCACGACAAGGTCGTTTTGCAAAAATAGGTCCGGCAATCCTGATTTATTTGACTTACTTCTTGGCAATCAGTGCAACCAAATCTTCAATTGAAGAAGGGGACATTCCTGCTGCAATAGGCATGTGGCCAATCAATGCATTATTATTGTTTGTCGCGATTGGTGCCAACTTTATGGATAGTGTGCCTGTTAGGCGTTTGAAAGAAAAATTCAAGAAGAAGAGGTTGGCTTAAGCCGTGTTTAAGATTCTCGATTTATATATAGGCAGAACCATCATCGCGACCACGTCACTGGTATTGGTGACGTTTGTCGGTCTCTCTGGAATTATCAAGTACGTTGAGCAATTGCGGAAGGTAGGTCGTGGTACATACGATCTATTACAAGCGTTGTATTTCGTTTTATTGAGTATTCCTCGTGATATCGAAATGTTCTTCCCAATGGCGGCATTGCTTGGTGCATTGATTGGGCTTGGTATGCTTGCTGCGAGTTCTGAGCTTGTGGTTATGCAAGCCGCGGGTTTCTCTAAGTTAGATATTGGTTTATCGGTACTTAAGACTGCAATTCCGTTAATGGTGATAGTGACATTACTTGGGCAGTGGGGAGCTCCGCAAGCACAGAAGATGGCTCGTGATTTAAGAACTATCTCGGTTGCTGGTGGTAGTATTATCTCTACTCAAAGCGGTGTTTGGGCTCGTGATGCCAATGACTTCATTTTCATTGTCAAAATAGACGATGACAAGTTATATGGTTTGAACATGTGGCGCTATGATGAGAACAAGGCTCTGAAAACGGCTATATACTCAAAAGAAGTCGATTACGTTGGAGACAACGTTTGGACAATGCGCGATGTAGAACTCACCTCGTTTGAGAACGAAATTCAAGTGACTAAAGAGAATCTACCGACTTTCTCGTGGGAAACGTCTCTAGCTCCAGACAAACTCGCGATAGTGACGGTGAAACCGGAAGAACTCTCTTTAAGTGGGCTGTATGATTACGTTTCTTACCTGAAGGCATCGGAGCAAGATGCATCACGCTATGAGCTCGCTTTATGGAGAAAGATAACTCAGCCTATCTCGATAGCGGTCATGATGTTGATGGCACTGTCGTTTATCTTTGGTCCATTGCGAAGTGTGACGATGGGAGCAAGAATTCTTTCGGGGGTTATTGCAGGTTTCACCTTCTATATATCCAGTGAGTTTTTTGGTCCGGTCAGTTTGGTTTACCAAATACCACCCGCCTTTGGTGCGTTAGCCCCGAGCGTGGTGTTCCTCGGAATAGCCATAATGCTTTTGAGGCGGAAACTGTAAATAGAAAAAGGAAGGCATAACGCCTTCCTTTTTTGATCTTGATTGTAGTGAGATTGATAGCGTTATCGTGCTTGTGGTAGCACGACTACTTCAGTCTTCGCCCAGATGTCGTGAAAGCCACGCTTCTGAGGATCGAATGGAACACATAAGTTTGCCAATCCAAATCCTGAGGTTCCTAAGCGAATCAGTGCTTGGGTTACCGTAATTGCTGAGCCATCTTTGTTTTGAATACGCAGTTTCCAAGCTCTCATTCCTAGCGTTTGGCCTGCTCTTGTCCAGAAGAATACAAAGAAGTACACCCAAACTACGACTAAGTAGAAAGTATATGCAGGGCTCCAGATAGGGTGGTTCGTTAAGAAGTCACTAACATCGGCGTAACCGCTATGGTTAAAAACGCCAAGAGCCATGAGTGCGTGCAGCAGAGCGACAATGACGCCAGCCGCCAACATTTCAATAGCGATTACGATAAGGGCGTCATAGAACAAGGCACCAAATCGGCGCATTACTCCTGCTGGTGGCATTGTGTTTGTTGATGTCATGGTGTTATTACTTCTTAAAAAATTTAGGCGTCAGAATATAGTCTAAGGCTTGGCGTGAAAAGAGACATGACGCACAGCTTATGACTTAGTGGCGAAATTATCGGCAAACACACATGAATTCAAGTTTTTATACTTGCCACATCAGTTCGCATACGTATAATGCCAGACATCGAAAGGGCAATGCCCCAAGATAATGCCGGTATGGTGAAATTGGTATACACGACGGATTCAAAATCCGTTGCCTTCGGGCGTGGCGGTTCAAGTCCGCCTACCGGTACCATATTTAAATGACAAAGCCTCGACTGAAGTCGGGGCTTTGTTGTATCTGGAGAATAGAAAAGCTTACCTTTGTATTAACGGCAGAAACGCTTTTTCAATCAGTCAGATCTTGTGGTTTCATTCTTAAATCTCACCGTTTCCCTTCGTAATTCGATTCCTTAGTGAATTAATCATCTTAAATCATGATGTTACCTACCAATCTCTCTTCTATTGTCTATGTTTAAAGGAATAATAGAGGAGAGATATATGCTGACAGTAACCCCTTACTTGTTTTTTGATGGCCGTTGTAATGAAGCGTTGGATTTTTACCATAAGTGTTTTGGCGGTGTAGTTTTATCTAAACAACTTTTTAGTGATGCGCCACAAGTAATAGAGGGAGCTCAACCTGATTGGATTATGCATGCTGAGTTCGAAGCATTTGGTATGAAGCTGATGATGTCCGATGGTGTTAAAGCCAAGGAGCTTGAAGGGAACAACCTTGCACTCTCGCTTGTTACCGAGGATACCGCGACTCAAGAACACATCTTTGAAAAGCTCAAGCAAGGCGGGCGTATAATGACACCGCTAGCGGATACTTTTTGGGGTGCCCGGTTTGGCAAAGTAGAAGACAAGTTCGGTATACGTTGGATGGTGCACTGTGACTCTTTAAGTTGAACCTGTGAAATTGGATAGTGAAATTGCTGCTTGGTTTTATTAGAATTATAAATAGAGATTAATAATCAATATTATATATAAAAATGGGCAGCATAAAGATTACCGTAGATCGCATTCAGCCCGGTCTACATGTACGACTCCCGGTAAAATGGAATGAACACCCATTTCTACTCAACAGCTTTAAAATCAAAGACGACGCCCAAGTAAAAGTCATTCGACACCTTGGGATTAAGCACGTCTATATAAACCCGAACCAAAGTGATACATCACCCTTACCCGCGAACCATGTGAGTGAACAAGACCTTGATGGTGATTTACAGGTAAGCCTTGAAGCAGAAAGAATGTGGAAAGATAAACATGAACGTATCGAAACGCTAAGCTCTTACCGTCGTAGGGTGAGCCATTGCGAGAAAGAGTTCGAACGTTCGCTTGCTCGAATGCGTTCAGTGATGACTAAAATCCGTAATCGCCCATTAGATGCGGTAGGGGAGGTTAAGGCTCTTGTTGATGATATTGTCGAAACCCTAGTGAGCGATGATAACGTCACCTTGCATCTCATGAATGCAAAAGCTGATTTTGAAGATATCTACTTTCATACATTAAATGTCTCTGTTATTGCGCTAATGATAGGTAAAGCTAAAGGCTACAATACGCAACAGTTGAAAGATCTTTCATTTGCCGCATTGTTCCACGATGTAGGCAAAATCAAAATACCAGTCGCGATATTAAGAAAGCAGAGCGCACTAACGGTACCAGAAGAGAACTACCTAAAGCTTCACACCAAATATGGTGCAGATATTGTCTCAACAATTGATGACTTTCCTGAAAGTGCTAAAAAGGTGATTGCTCAACATCATGAGATGAATGATGGTTCTGGTTATCCTGAAGGTTTAAAAGAAGATGAGATCGATGAGTTTGCCAAGATAGTTGCAGTGGCTAACGCTTTCGATAATCTTTGCCATGGCAAAACGCAATATCAACAAATGATCCCATATTTGGCATTGTCTCACTTATATAAGAACGGCAAATATCTATATAGCCAAGATAATTTGGGGCTGTTGGTTAAGTTTATGGGAGTCTACCCACCAGGAACCGTAGTACAGCTTTCAAATGATTCGATTGGGATTGTGATATCTGTTAACGCCAAGCATATGCTTTATCCAAATGTACTGATCTACGATCCTAGCGTGCCAAGAACCCAAGCCCCGATCATTGACCTCTTTATTAAAGAGATCAAAATCGTTAATGCTGTTCATCCAAGCAAGCTACCGGAACAAGTTAGAGAATATCTAAACCCTAGGGCTCGTTTATCTTACTTTTTTGATAATGGCGAGTAGTTATCCACAGGTCGTTGTGGGTAATTTGTTCGAAACTTGGGGTGAAACTGGTATAAATAAGCCCTTGGTTGAAATTTCCTCACTTAACCTCTTTTTTCAATAAAAAAAGCATTTATTGCTTGTCAATATGAGTGGCATCTCTATAATGCCGCCTCACTGACACGGCAGACGCTACAAGGCTTCAGCGCAGAATGTTGGTAAGGCAACTAGCTTAAAGCGTTTAATCGCTCCTACTTTTAAAAAGTAGAAATTAATTCCCAATAAGTGTTTGACACCGAGAATTAAAACGCTAGAATGGCCGTCCACTTCGAGAGGCTCCTTACTTAAAAGGAACGCTCAACAAGTGAAGCTCTTTAACAATTTAAACCTATCAATCTGTGTGGGCACTCGTTGATGAATATCAAAACGTCATTCTTAGGAATGGCAGTTACTTCGGTAACAAACTTGATTTCAATGAACTGAGTGACCAATACGTTTAACTACTTGTAGTTATTCGGCACAGTCAATTCATTACCATTCTGTTGGAATGGTAATAGCTTTAAAATTACACTCTTTATTTATAAAGAATAGTTTTGAAGTCAGTATTCGTTGAGTCACAAAATCTTAAATTGAAGAGTTTGATCATGGCTCAGATTGAACGCTGGCGGCAGGCCTAACACATGCAAGTCGAGCGGAAACGACACTAACAATCCTTCGGGTGCGTTAATGGGCGTCGAGCGGCGGACGGGTGAGTAATGCCTAGGAAATTGCCTTGATGTGGGGGATAACCATTGGAAACGATGGCTAATACCGCATAATGCCTAC
This sequence comes from Vibrio syngnathi, assembly GCF_002119525.1. NCBI lineage: Bacteria > Pseudomonadati > Pseudomonadota > Gammaproteobacteria > Vibrionales > Vibrionaceae > Vibrio > Vibrio syngnathi. The sequence continues at coordinate 401,615 of NZ_CP017916.1, forward strand.
GGGCCAAAGAGGGGGACCTTCGGGCCTCTCGCGTCAAGATATGCCTAGGTGGGATTAGCTAGTTGGTGAGGTAATGGCTCACCAAGGCGACGATCCCTAGCTGGTCTGAGAGGATGATCAGCCACACTGGAACTGAGACACGGTCCAGACTCCTACGGGAGGCAGCAGTGGGGAATATTGCACAATGGGCGCAAGCCTGATGCAGCCATGCCGCGTGTATGAAGAAGGCCTTCGGGTTGTAAAGTACTTTCAGTTGTGAGGAAGGGTGTGTAGTTAATAGCTGCGCATCTTGACGTTAGCAACAGAAGAAGCACCGGCTAACTCCGTGCCAGCAGCCGCGGTAATACGGAGGGTGCGAGCGTTAATCGGAATTACTGGGCGTAAAGCGCATGCAGGTGGTTCATTAAGTCAGATGTGAAAGCCCGGGGCTCAACCTCGGAACTGCATTTGAAACTGGTGAACTAGAGTGCTGTAGAGGGGGGTAGAATTTCAGGTGTAGCGGTGAAATGCGTAGAGATCTGAAGGAATACCAGTGGCGAAGGCGGCCCCCTGGACAGACACTGACACTCAGATGCGAAAGCGTGGGGAGCAAACAGGATTAGATACCCTGGTAGTCCACGCCGTAAACGATGTCTACTTGGAGGTTGTGGCCTTGAGCCGTGGCTTTCGGAGCTAACGCGTTAAGTAGACCGCCTGGGGAGTACGGTCGCAAGATTAAAACTCAAATGAATTGACGGGGGCCCGCACAAGCGGTGGAGCATGTGGTTTAATTCGATGCAACGCGAAGAACCTTACCTACTCTTGACATCCAGAGAAGCCAGCGGAGACGCAGGTGTGCCTTCGGGAGCTCTGAGACAGGTGCTGCATGGCTGTCGTCAGCTCGTGTTGTGAAATGTTGGGTTAAGTCCCGCAACGAGCGCAACCCTTATCCTTGTTTGCCAGCGAGTAATGTCGGGAACTCCAGGGAGACTGCCGGTGATAAACCGGAGGAAGGTGGGGACGACGTCAAGTCATCATGGCCCTTACGAGTAGGGCTACACACGTGCTACAATGGCGCATACAGAGGGCAGCAAGCTAGCGATAGTGAGCGAATCCCAAAAAGTGCGTCGTAGTCCGGATTGGAGTCTGCAACTCGACTCCATGAAGTCGGAATCGCTAGTAATCGTGAATCAGAATGTCACGGTGAATACGTTCCCGGGCCTTGTACACACCGCCCGTCACACCATGGGAGTGGGCTGCAAAAGAAGTGGGTAGTTTAACCTTTCGGGGAGGACGCTCACCACTTTGTGGTTCATGACTGGGGTGAAGTCGTAACAAGGTAGCCCTAGGGGAACCTGGGGCTGGATCACCTCCTTATACGAAGATACTTACGATGAGTGTCCACACAGATTGATGGTTTAGATTTAGTTAAAGCCAGAGCTTTAATTAATAACGTAAGTTATTGATTAAAGCTTTTTGCTTTATGCTCTTTAACAATTTGGAAAGCTGACTGATTAACTGACTTACGAGTCATGTTAATCAAATTTAAAAGTTCTCAATGTTTATCTTTTATTAGATAAACACAACAAACACATTCAAGTGTCTTGTATTCGAATCAAACTAAGTTTGATTCACAATTGAGTCCGGCAAACAGTCATCAAGAATTAACCCTTCTTGATGACAACCAAAAACCTTGGTTAGTTGCCATACGCTTATTTGTCTTCACTTTTTAAAGTGAAAGCAAATAGAAACCCTTTCGGGTTGTATGGTTAAGTGACTAAGCGTACACGGTGGATGCCTTGGCAGTCAGAGGCGATGAAAGGCGTAATAACTTGCGATAAGCCCAGATTAGGTAGTAATAACCTTTTGAGTCTGGGATTCCTGAATGGGGAAACCCACTTGCATAAGCAAGTATCCTGTTGTGAATACATAGCAACAGGAGGCAAACCGGGGGAACTGAAACATCTAAGTACCCCGAGGAAGAGAAATCAACCGAGATTCCGAAAGTAGCGGCGAGCGAAATTGGATTAGCCCTTAAGCTTTTAATGAGACAGATGAAGGCTCTGGAAAGTGCCGCAATAAAGGGTGATAGCCCCGTAATCGACATCTCATAATCAGTGAAAACGAGTAGGGCGGGACACGTGATATCCTGTCTGAATATGGGGGGACCATCCTCCAAGGCTAAATACTACTGACTGACCGATAGTGAACCAGTACCGTGAGGGAAAGGCGAAAAGAACCCCTGTGAGGGGAGTGAAATAGAACCTGAAACCGTGTACGTACAAGCAGTAGGAGCACCTTCGTGGTGTGACTGCGTACCTTTTGTATAATGGGTCAGCGACTTAATTTTAGTAGCAAGGTTAACCGTTTAGGGGAGCCGTAGGGAAACCGAGTCTTAACTGGGCGTACAGTTGCTAGGATTAGACCCGAAACCAGGTGATCTAGCCATGGGCAGGTTGAAGGTTGAGTAACATCAACTGGAGGACCGAACCGACTAATGTTGAAAAATTAGCGGATGACTTGTGGCTAGGGGTGAAAGGCCAATCAAACCTGGAGATAGCTGGTTCTCCCCGAAAGCTATTTAGGTAGCGCCTCGGACGAATACTACTGGGGGTAGAGCACTGTTAAGGCTAGGGGGTCATCCCGACTTACCAACCCTTTGCAAACTCCGAATACCAGTAAGTACTATCCGGGAGACACACGGCGGGTGCTAACGTCCGTCGTGGAGAGGGAAACAACCCAGACCGCCAGCTAAGGTCCCAAAGTATAGCTAAGTGGGAAACGATGTGGGAAGGCTCAGACAGCCAGGATGTTGGCTTAGAAGCAGCCATCATTTAAAGAAAGCGTAATAGCTCACTGGTCGAGTCGGCCTGCGCGGAAGATGTAACGGGGCTAAGCTATACACCGAAGCTGCGGCTACGTACCTTAGGGTATGTGGGGTAGGGGAGCGTTCTGTAAGCCGTTGAAGGTGTGCTGTAAGGCATGCTGGAGGTATCAGAAGTGCGAATGCTGACATGAGTAACGATAAAGGGAGTGAAAAACTCCCTCGCCGGAAGACCAAGGGTTCCTGTCCAACGTTAATCGGGGCAGGGTAAGTCGACTCCTAAGGCGAGGCCGAAAGGCGTAGTCGATGGGAAACGGGTTAATATTCCCGTACTTCTTACAATTGCGATGGGGGGACGGAGAAGGCTAGGTGGGCCTGGCGACGGTTGTCCAGGTTCAAGTACGTAGGCGGAAAGTTTAGGTAAATCCGGACTTTCTTAACGCTGAGATACGATGTCGAGCTACTACGGTAGTGAAGTCATTGATGCCATGCTTCCAGGAAAAGCCTCTAAGCTTCAGATTGTAAGGAATCGTACCCCAAACCGACACAGGTGGTCGGGTAGAGAATACCAAGGCGCTTGAGAGAACTCGGGTGAAGGAACTAGGCAAAATGGTACCGTAACTTCGGGAGAAGGTACGCTCTTATCAGTGAAGTCCCTTGCGGATGGAGCAGACGAGAGTCGCAGATACCAGGTGGCTGCAACTGTTTATTAAAAACACAGCACTGTGCAAAATCGTAAGATGACGTATACGGTGTGACGCCTGCCCGGTGCCGGAAGGTTAATTGATGGGGTTAGACTTCGGTCGAAGCTCTTGATCGAAGCCCCGGTAAACGGCGGCCGTAACTATAACGGTCCTAAGGTAGCGAAATTCCTTGTCGGGTAAGTTCCGACCTGCACGAATGGCGTAATGATGGCCACGCTGTCTCCACCCGAGACTCAGTGAAATTGAAATCGCTGTGAAGATGCAGTGTACCCGCGGCTAGACGGAAAGACCCCGTGAACCTTTACTACAGCTTGGCACTGAACATTGAACCTACATGTGTAGGATAGGTGGGAGACTATGAAATTGCGTCGCTAGATGTGATGGAGTCGTCCTTGAAATACCACCCTTGTAGTTTTGATGTTCTAACGTTGGTCCCTGAATCGGGATTACGGACAGTGCCTGGTGGGTAGTTTGACTGGGGCGGTCTCCTCCCAAAGAGTAACGGAGGAGCACGAAGGTGGGCTAAACACGGTTGGACATCGTGTGGTTAGTGCAATGGCATAAGCCCGCTTGACTGCGAGAATGACAATTCGAGCAGGTGCGAAAGCAGGTCATAGTGATCCGGTGGTTCTGAATGGAAGGGCCATCGCTCAACGGATAAAAGGTACTCCGGGGATAACAGGCTGATACCGCCCAAGAGTTCATATCGACGGCGGTGTTTGGCACCTCGATGTCGGCTCATCACATCCTGGGGCTGAAGTCGGTCCCAAGGGTATGGCTGTTCGCCATTTAAAGTGGTACGCGAGCTGGGTTTAGAACGTCGTGAGACAGTTCGGTCCCTATCTGCCGTGGGCGTTGGAAAATTGAAAGGGGCTGCTCCTAGTACGAGAGGACCGGAGTGGACGAACCTCTGGTGTTCGGGTTGTCATGCCAATGGCATTGCCCGGTAGCTAAGTTCGGAATCGATAACCGCTGAAAGCATCTAAGCGGGAAGCGAGCCTTGAGATGAGTTTTCCCTGGCACTATAAGTGTCCTAAAGGGTTGTCGTAGACTACGACGTTGATAGGCAGGGTGTGTAAGTGCTGCGAGGCATTGAGCTAACCTGTACTAATTGCCCGTGAGGCTTAACCATACAACACCCAAGGGGTTTTGTGGACTCAATAGAAAGACAGACCTTGAATGAGTTTGAAGAGATACTTTTAAATCAGTTTTCCGAATTATTAATTGTCGCTAATGCGTCAATTAAACAAAATTTGCTTGGCGACCATAGCATTGTGGACCCACCTGATTCCATGCCGAACTCAGAAGTGAAACACAATAGCGCCGATGGTAGTGTGGGGCTTCCCCATGTGAGAGTAGGACATCGCCAGGCTCCAAATTTATTTTCACTTTTTTAAAAGTGAAGACAAAAGTTCGACTTTGTCTATTTAATAGACAAGTCACCATAGGATTCTAAGTTTTCTTAGAGTTTTATGTTGACTTTCAAAGTGGAAAGCGTATTATACGCGTCCTGCTTAAGTGCTAAGGCACTGAAAGCGTTCTCTTTTTAGAGAACAAGCTCTTTAACAATTTAAACCTATCAATCTGTGTGGGCACTCGTTGATGAATATCAAAACGTCATTCTTAGGAATGGCAGTTACTTCGGTAACAAACTTGATTTCAATGAACTGAGTGACCAATACGTTTAACTACTTGTAGTTATTCGGCACAGTCAATTCATTACCATTCTGTTGGAATGGTAATAGCTTTAAAATTACACTCTTTATTTATAAAGAATAGTTTTGAAGTCAGTATTCGTTGAGTCACAAAATCTTAAATTGAAGAGTTTGATCATGGCTCAGATTGAACGCTGGCGGCAGGCCTAACACATGCAAGTCGAGCGGAAACGACACTAACAATCCTTCGGGTGCGTTAATGGGCGTCGAGCGGCGGACGGGTGAGTAATGCCTAGGAAATTGCCTTGATGTGGGGGATAACCATTGGAAACGATGGCTAATACCGCATAATGCCTACGGGCCAAAGAGGGGGACCTTCGGGCCTCTCGCGTCAAGATATGCCTAGGTGGGATTAGCTAGTTGGTGAGGTAATGGCTCACCAAGGCGACGATCCCTAGCTGGTCTGAGAGGATGATCAGCCACACTGGAACTGAGACACGGTCCAGACTCCTACGGGAGGCAGCAGTGGGGAATATTGCACAATGGGCGCAAGCCTGATGCAGCCATGCCGCGTGTATGAAGAAGGCCTTCGGGTTGTAAAGTACTTTCAGTTGTGAGGAAGGGTGTGTAGTTAATAGCTGCGCATCTTGACGTTAGCAACAGAAGAAGCACCGGCTAACTCCGTGCCAGCAGCCGCGGTAATACGGAGGGTGCGAGCGTTAATCGGAATTACTGGGCGTAAAGCGCATGCAGGTGGTTCATTAAGTCAGATGTGAAAGCCCGGGGCTCAACCTCGGAACTGCATTTGAAACTGGTGAACTAGAGTGCTGTAGAGGGGGGTAGAATTTCAGGTGTAGCGGTGAAATGCGTAGAGATCTGAAGGAATACCAGTGGCGAAGGCGGCCCCCTGGACAGACACTGACACTCAGATGCGAAAGCGTGGGGAGCAAACAGGATTAGATACCCTGGTAGTCCACGCCGTAAACGATGTCTACTTGGAGGTTGTGGCCTTGAGCCGTGGCTTTCGGAGCTAACGCGTTAAGTAGACCGCCTGGGGAGTACGGTCGCAAGATTAAAACTCAAATGAATTGACGGGGGCCCGCACAAGCGGTGGAGCATGTGGTTTAATTCGATGCAACGCGAAGAACCTTACCTACTCTTGACATCCAGAGAAGCCAGCGGAGACGCAGGTGTGCCTTCGGGAGCTCTGAGACAGGTGCTGCATGGCTGTCGTCAGCTCGTGTTGTGAAATGTTGGGTTAAGTCCCGCAACGAGCGCAACCCTTATCCTTGTTTGCCAGCGAGTAATGTCGGGAACTCCAGGGAGACTGCCGGTGATAAACCGGAGGAAGGTGGGGACGACGTCAAGTCATCATGGCCCTTACGAGTAGGGCTACACACGTGCTACAATGGCGCATACAGAGGGCAGCAAGCTAGCGATAGTGAGCGAATCCCAAAAAGTGCGTCGTAGTCCGGATTGGAGTCTGCAACTCGACTCCATGAAGTCGGAATCGCTAGTAATCGTGAATCAGAATGTCACGGTGAATACGTTCCCGGGCCTTGTACACACCGCCCGTCACACCATGGGAGTGGGCTGCAAAAGAAGTGGGTAGTTTAACCTTTCGGGGAGGACGCTCACCACTTTGTGGTTCATGACTGGGGTGAAGTCGTAACAAGGTAGCCCTAGGGGAACCTGGGGCTGGATCACCTCCTTATACGAAGATACCACGATGAGTGTCCACACAGATTGATTAGGTTTAGAAAGTAAAAGAGACGATATTGGGTCTGTAGCTCAGCTGGTTAGAGCGCTCGCCTGATAAGCGGGAGGTCGGTGGTTCGAGTCCACTCAGACCCACCAATATCGACTAGATACAAAGATGGGGCTATAGCTCAGCTGGGAGAGCGCCTGCCTTGCACGCAGGAGGTCTGCGGTTCGATCCCGCATAGCTCCACCATCTTTAAGTGTTTTTATTTGAAAATATTTAAAAATGGTTCATTAGTTTGAATCAAGCTCTTTAACAATTTGGAAAGCTGACTGATTGATTTACTTACGAGTAATTCAATCAAATTTAAAAGTTCTCAATGTTTATCTTTCATTAGATAAACACAACAAACACATTCAAGTGTCTTGTATTCGAATCAAACTAAGTTTGATTCACAATTGAGTCCGGCAAACAGTCATCAAGAATTAACCCTTCTTGATGACAACCAAAAACCTTGGTTAGTTGCCATACGCTTATTTGTCTTCACTTTTTAAAGTGAAAGCAAATAGAAACCCTTTCGGGTTGTATGGTTAAGTGACTAAGCGTACACGGTGGATGCCTTGGCAGTCAGAGGCGATGAAAGGCGTAATAACTTGCGATAAGCCCAGATTAGGTAGTAATAACCTTTTGAGTCTGGGATTCCTGAATGGGGAAACCCACTTGCATAAGCAAGTATCCTGTTGTGAATACATAGCAACAGGAGGCAAACCGGGGGAACTGAAACATCTAAGTACCCCGAGGAAGAGAAATCAACCGAGATTCCGAAAGTAGCGGCGAGCGAAATTGGATTAGCCCTTAAGCTTTTAATGAGACAGATGAAGGCTCTGGAAAGTGCCGCAATAAAGGGTGATAGCCCCGTAATCGACATCTCATAATCAGTGAAAACGAGTAGGGCGGGACACGTGATATCCTGTCTGAATATGGGGGGACCATCCTCCAAGGCTAAATACTACTGACTGACCGATAGTGAACCAGTACCGTGAGGGAAAGGCGAAAAGAACCCCTGTGAGGGGAGTGAAATAGAACCTGAAACCGTGTACGTACAAGCAGTAGGAGCACCTTCGTGGTGTGACTGCGTACCTTTTGTATAATGGGTCAGCGACTTAATTTTAGTAGCAAGGTTAACCGTTTAGGGGAGCCGTAGGGAAACCGAGTCTTAACTGGGCGTACAGTTGCTAGGATTAGACCCGAAACCAGGTGATCTAGCCATGGGCAGGTTGAAGGTTGAGTAACATCAACTGGAGGACCGAACCGACTAATGTTGAAAAATTAGCGGATGACTTGTGGCTAGGGGTGAAAGGCCAATCAAACCTGGAGATAGCTGGTTCTCCCCGAAAGCTATTTAGGTAGCGCCTCGGACGAATACTACTGGGGGTAGAGCACTGTTAAGGCTAGGGGGTCATCCCGACTTACCAACCCTTTGCAAACTCCGAATACCAGTAAGTACTATCCGGGAGACACACGGCGGGTGCTAACGTCCGTCGTGGAGAGGGAAACAACCCAGACCGCCAGCTAAGGTCCCAAAGTATAGCTAAGTGGGAAACGATGTGGGAAGGCTCAGACAGCCAGGATGTTGGCTTAGAAGCAGCCATCATTTAAAGAAAGCGTAATAGCTCACTGGTCGAGTCGGCCTGCGCGGAAGATGTAACGGGGCTAAGCTATACACCGAAGCTGCGGCTACGTACCTTAGGGTATGTGGGGTAGGGGAGCGTTCTGTAAGCCGTTGAAGGTGGTCTGTAAGGACTGCTGGAGGTATCAGAAGTGCGAATGCTGACATGAGTAACGATAAAGGGAGTGAAAAACTCCCTCGCCGGAAGACCAAGGGTTCCTGTCCAACGTTAATCGGGGCAGGGTAAGTCGACTCCTAAGGCGAGGCCGAAAGGCGTAGTCGATGGGAAACGGGTTAATATTCCCGTACTTCTTACAATTGCGATGGGGGGACGGAGAAGGCTAGGTGGGCCTGGCGACGGTTGTCCAGGTTCAAGTATGTAGGCGGGTGGTTTAGGTAAATCCGGACCACTACTAACGCTGAGATACGATGTCGAGCTACTACGGTAGTGAAGTCATTGATGCCATGCTTCCAGGAAAAGCCTCTAAGCTTCAGATTGTAAGGAATCGTACCCCAAACCGACACAGGTGGTCGGGTAGAGAATACCAAGGCGCTTGAGAGAACTCGGGTGAAGGAACTAGGCAAAATGGTACCGTAACTTCGGGAGAAGGTACGCTCTTATCAGTGAAGTCCCTTGCGGATGGAGCAGACGAGAGTCGCAGATACCAGGTGGCTGCAACTGTTTATTAAAAACACAGCACTGTGCAAAATCGTAAGATGACGTATACGGTGTGACGCCTGCCCGGTGCCGGAAGGTTAATTGATGGGGTTAGACTTCGGTCGAAGCTCTTGATCGAAGCCCCGGTAAACGGCGGCCGTAACTATAACGGTCCTAAGGTAGCGAAATTCCTTGTCGGGTAAGTTCCGACCTGCACGAATGGCGTAATGATGGCCACGCTGTCTCCACCCGAGACTCAGTGAAATTGAAATCGCTGTGAAGATGCAGTGTACCCGCGGCTAGACGGAAAGACCCCGTGAACCTTTACTACAGCTTGGCACTGAACATTGAACCTACATGTGTAGGATAGGTGGGAGACTATGAAATTGCGTCGCTAGATGTGATGGAGTCGTCCTTGAAATACCACCCTTGTAGTTTTGATGTTCTAACGTTGGTCCCTGAATCGGGATTACGGACAGTGCCTGGTGGGTAGTTTGACTGGGGCGGTCTCCTCCCAAAGAGTAACGGAGGAGCACGAAGGTGGGCTAAACACGGTTGGACATCGTGTGGTTAGTGCAATGGCATAAGCCCGCTTGACTGCGAGAATGACAATTCGAGCAGGTGCGAAAGCAGGTCATAGTGATCCGGTGGTTCTGAATGGAAGGGCCATCGCTCAACGGATAAAAGGTACTCCGGGGATAACAGGCTGATACCGCCCAAGAGTTCATATCGACGGCGGTGTTTGGCACCTCGATGTCGGCTCATCACATCCTGGGGCTGAAGTCGGTCCCAAGGGTATGGCTGTTCGCCATTTAAAGTGGTACGCGAGCTGGGTTTAGAACGTCGTGAGACAGTTCGGTCCCTATCTGCCGTGGGCGTTGGAAAATTGAAAGGGGCTGCTCCTAGTACGAGAGGACCGGAGTGGACGAACCTCTGGTGTTCGGGTTGTCATGCCAATGGCATTGCCCGGTAGCTAAGTTCGGAATCGATAACCGCTGAAAGCATCTAAGCGGGAAGCGAGCCTTGAGATGAGTTTTCCCTGGCACTATAAGTGTCCTAAAGGGTTGTCGTAGACTACGACGTTGATAGGCAGGGTGTGTAAGTGCTGCGAGGCATTGAGCTAACCTGTACTAATTGCCCGTGAGGCTTAACCATACAACACCCAAGGGGTTTTGTGGACTCAATAGAAAGACAGACCTTGAATGAGTTTGAAGAGATACTTTTAAATCAGTTTTCCGAATTATTAATTGTCGCTAATGCGTCAATTAAACAAAATTTGCTTGGCGACCATAGCATTGTGGACCCACCTGATTCCATGCCGAACTCAGAAGTGAAACACAATAGCGCCGATGGTAGTGTGGGGCTTCCCCATGTGAGAGTAGGACATCGCCAGGCTCTAAATTTTTAGAGTCGTTTTTCAACGGTTCTAGAACTGCTGATATAGCTCAGCCCGGTAGAGCGCACCCTTGGTAAGGGTGAGGTCCCCAGTTCGAGTCTGGGTATCAGCACCACTATTTAGTTGATTTGATTATTCAAGTTAACAACAGAATTTGTTTGACGACCATAGCATTGTGGACCCACCTGATTCCATGCCGAACTCAGAAGTGAAACACAATAGCGCCGATGGTAGTGTGGGGCTTCCCCATGTGAGAGTAGGACATCGTCAGGCTTAAATTGCATTATGCTGAATAGACACTGCGGAGTGGTAGTTCAGTTGGTTAGAATACCGGCCTGTCACGCCGGGGGTCGCGGGTTCGAGTCCCGTCCACTCCGCCATTTATTTAGAAGCTTCGCTAGAAATAGCGGGGCTTTTTTACATCTAAATTATTGTGTTTCACCCTTCCATCTAATGACTTCCATATAAGGTTTCCCGTAACCCATAACTCCTAGCCAACGCGTCCCCATTATTCTGTCACTTATCAGAAATTCCAATCCTACGACTAGAATCACATCATTTCTGATTCCAATTATGGCTTGACACAAGAATGACTTCAAACGCACGCAGCTCTTTAAGCTTACTGATCAAATACTCGAGCCATACGACGTTGTAAGTTAGGTTAATGAGACTGTTCTGACTCAGCGGCCCATTCAATACCTGAAACCATACAAGCATTACAACTCACCCTACTTGCTCAGTGCTTGGAGCCTTCCTCAAGTATTAGTTAATAGATCTTCGTCTAGGAAACCTGACTTCTGGCCTATCAGTGAATCTAGAGGATAGCCTAATGTGTAATTAGGACTCCATCATGGAGGATTTCGCTAAGAACGCTAGAGTCCTTAATGAGTCGACTTAATAGCTCTTGTTATGCATTGATCTTAAACCACTCTCGATAGCATTAAGCACTTTGTTCGAAGCATTTCAAAGGGTGAAAGCGGACTAGATTCAGTTTGAAGGTGAGAGTCGCTAGGTTGAGCTCCCCAAGTGATGCAGGAAGGATATATAAGCTAAGAAATAGAGTATCCCTCGATCCGTGCAGTGATGTTTATCACCCAACTGATTGAGATTTCTGGTTCTAGGCACTGGTATCTTAGGATGTTTACCGGTCTCTCTTCGATTCTGATGTGCTTGCTGATTCGATATGAATTAGTTGTTTTCACCGTTTTTACTCTGAACATATTGATTTCTTGCTGGTTAGTTCAAGCTATGTTTAGGTTATTACGACTAATATTAAGCTAAGAAGTGTCATTTCTGTTGCTTGGTAAGAATAGAAAATTCCCAAATCATCGGCGGATAATTTTGTGATTATTTTAAAAATAGATAAAGCCTTAAAACCTAATGGGTCGAACTATGAAATTAAGCTTTAACTTTGAAGATGCTAGCCAGATCTTTGTAGGATCTTTTGCTTTGGCCGTGCCGATTTCTTTTTCTGAAGAAGCGTGGAAGTTAGGAGAGACTTTACCGAGCGCTAATCTATTGCTGTTATTTTTACTATCAGCTGTGTTCCTCGGTTTCTATACGTATGAGAGTGTATTTCAGAAAGATATTGTCGCTCGGTTGCCGGTGTTTATTTTCAGAATAGTTATTGCTTACGTCATGACGGCAATGGTCGTTGCTTTAGTGCTAACTTGTTTGGATAAACTACCTTTATTAAGCGACCCAATTGTATCGATCAAAAGAGTGATCGTTATTTCCATGCCAGCGTCTATGGGGGCTATTGTGGTGGATAGTTTCGATAAAGAGTGAAATCGTATACCACCTAAGTTAAGTCATCAACAGAGCCTTTCTAGAGCTTGTTTAATTCACTCTTTAGACAATAAAACTAAGCTAGTTCGCTAGACAGATTTCGACATGAATGTGCGTTTGTTGGGCAATTCAAGCTAAATCAAAAGAGTAAAGCCTGATTGTTTTAGAAGAAAATTAAGACTGTGAGTTTCTAAATTGAATTAGCTATTAGAAAGGCGAGGGGAGTTGTATGAAGAGATTAGGATCTTTAGATGCAAAAAGGCCGCATCAATGATGCGGCCTTTTCTAATTGGCTCCCCTTGCAAGACTTGAACTTGCGACATACGGATTAACAGTCCGCCGTTCTACCAACTGAACTAAAGGGGAATTGATTGTTTAGTCTCTAATCAAGAGAATGGTGCCGACTACCGGAATCGAACTGGTGACCTACTGATTACAAGTCAGTTGCTCTACCTACTGAGCTAAGTCGGCATCATGAATCAAAAAGCTTTTGCTTGATGATTAACTTGGCTCCCCTTGCAAGACTTGAACTTGCGACATACGGATTAACAGTCCGCCGTTCTACCAACTGAACTAAAGGGGAATTATTCTTAAAGCTTTAAAGAAATGGTGCCGACTACCGGAGTCGAACTGGTGACCTACTGATTACAAGTCAGTTGCTCTACCTACTGAGCTAAGTCGGCACATAATATTTCTTTGTGCTTTACTGTTGTTGTCTAGGACACCAACAAATAAATTGTGGTGCCCGGAGGCGGAATCGAACCACCGACACGAGGATTTTCAATCCTCTGCTCTACCGACTGAGCTATCCGGGCGACGAGGTGTATTAAACGTGTTTTCGCGTTCTGGGTCAACACTAAATTGCAAAAAAAGTATTGTTTGATGTTTTTCTATACTTAGTGGGGTGTTTTTGTTCGTTTGGGCTGAAAAGCCTAGGTCTAGCATGCTCTAAAAGATAGTAAAACAACGGTTAACTACACTGAATGGGCGTCGAAATAAAAAAAAGCACGTATGAAAACGTGCTTTTATATTTAAGAATTTTGCTGAGAGTTTAGTGTTTTACTTCAAACCTATTTACCCAAGTCTCTAATTCGTTAGAAAGAGAAGCTAGAGTTTGAGTGCTGTTATGGCTTTCAGTTACGACATCGCTTAGTTGGTTACCACTTTCTTCGATCATATTGATACGCTTCGATATATCATCGCTCACCTGAGTCTGCTCAGCGGCTGCTGTTGCGATTTGATGGCTCATTGATGATATGGACTCTAATGCAATAACAATTTGTTGTAGCGCTTCAGAGGCATTCTGAGATTCAGTCACAGTGCTTTCACTCGTTGCCGCACACACATTCATTGTTTGAATGGCGTTACGGGAGCCTTCTTGAAGGTTATTGATCATTAACTGAATCTCTTTGGTGCTCGATTGCGTTCGACCGGCAAGATTACGTACTTCATCCGCAACTACTGCAAATCCACGGCCTTGTTCACCAGCACGTGCAGCCTCAATAGCAGCGTTAAGTGCTAACAGGTTAGTTTGCTCTGCGATATCTCCTATAACGTCCAGTACCTTTACAATATTGTTTACGTCGTTATCTAGGTTAGCGACAGCTTCACTCGCTGTACCTAACTGTCCAGCGAGGCCTTGAATATTGTCTACTGTGTTGTGAATTAGGTGCTGAGTATGCTGGCTCTGCTTATCGGCCTCATCGGTGTTACGAGCAGTATCGCTAGCTGAATCTGCAACATTATTTGCTGAAGACGCCATCTCAGTCATTGCTGTTGCGATCATTTCAGTTGATTGTTGCTGAGTTTCAGTAAGTTGAGCGATAGAACCTGCACGATCTTCCACGCGCTGTAATTCGCCTCTTAACGCTAGCATTGAAGAGTTGAGGTTTGATACTAACTCTGCCAGTGATTGACTCATTTGTTGTACAGCGTGATAGATACTGCCTTGCTCAGCTTGAGTCTCAAACGATGTTTGGATTTTTCCTTCTGCGACAGCTTGTACTGCTTCTCTTACGTCTTTGGGTTCACCGCCAAGTAGCGATAGCATACGTTTAATTGAGATAATCAAGCTTGAAAGAATGACACCAGCAATAGCCAAACATAAAATCAGTTGCCATTGTGCTGTTGACCAAAACCTTGCGTTGACTTCATTGAAGCCGATACCTGTACCTACAACCCAACCCCAATGAGGTGTTTTTTCTGCGATGGACAGTTTTTCTTCAATGCTTCCGTCGGGGAGTTTTTGTGTCCAGGTGTATTCGACTATTTGTCCTGTTCTATTGCCAAGTGCTCGCTGAATAAGTTGGCCAACGCTATTTCCATCGCCATCTTTAAAATCATTAAAGCTGGTTCCGTGTAGTTGCGGATCTAAAGGTGTTGCGACAAAAGTCATATCTTCATCAGCAACATATACATATTCATTGTCTTTATAGATATTGTTGCGCAGTAGGCGAGTGGCCAGCTGTTTGGCTTGTTGTTCTTCTAGAGTGCCATCAATAGCCATTTTTTCGACTTCAGTAAGAATGCTGTATGCACTTTTAAATAGCTCTGTCACGCGAGCTTTGTTGTCTATGTTGCTAGCAACTCTTAAGGTCCATAAACCTGTAGCCGTAAGTGCGAGCAAGGCAATCAAAATGATGCCTGATAATAAATAAGCTTGCGTTTTTAATTTCATATTTCCCCGTGCAGCGATCTAATAATAAGTATGGTGTATCATTCACGAATCTTAAGCTAAGTCGTGTAGTGCAGGTATCAGAAAGGTATCAAAACATGATGAAGATTAAATTTACGAAGAAAAAAAAGTCCCCAGAAGAACATTTTTCGCTGTCAAATGAATAAACAGAGGCAAGAGCAATTACTCTATTGAGGGTGGCGGACGTAGTCCATTTACTAGAAGATCAAGATTTAATGTTGAACTGATGTGTTATTGAATTGCGTTACTTTTATTCAAACGAAAAAAAGCCAAGTCTTTCGACTTGGCTTTCTTGAATGTGGCTCCCCTTGCAAGACTTGAACTTGCGACATACGGATTAACAGTCCGCCGTTCTACCAACTGAACTAAAGGGGAATTACTTGTCTTAACATCAGGTCTATAAAGACCATTATTTGTTAAGTACCAAATAATGGTGCCTCGAGGCGGAATCGAACCACCGACACGCGGATTTTCAATCCGCTGCTCTACCGACTGAGCTATCGAGGCAAAAGAATGGTGCCGACTACCGGAGTCGAACTGGTGACCTACTGATTACAAGTCAGTTGCTCTACCTACTGAGCTAAGTCGGCACACTAAATTCTTTGCTTTAGAGAGTAAACTCTCTAATTAAAACCTCATATAAAATGAAGTTCTTTAAAATGGCTCCCCTTGCAAGACTTGAACTTGCGACATACGGATTAACAGTCCGCCGTTCTACCAACTGAACTAAAGGGGAATTACTTGTCTCAACATCAGGTCTATAAAGACCATTATTTGTTAAGTACCAAATAATGGTGCCTCGAGGCGGAATCGAACCACCGACACGCGGATTTTCAATCCGCTGCTCTACCGACTGAGCTATCGAGGCAAAAGAATGGTGCCGACTACCGGAGTCGAACTGGTGACCTACTGATTACAAGTCAGTTGCTCTACCTACTGAGCTAAGTCGGCACACTAAATTCTTTGTGCTTTTGTTCGTGTTGCTACTCCCTGTTAAAGAGTAATGACACCAACAAATCAAATTGTGGTGCCCGGAGGCGGAATCGAACCACCGACACGAGGATTTTCAATCCTCTGCTCTACCGACTGAGCTATCCGGGCAACGGAGCGCTATTAAACGGATTTTCTGCATAACCGTCAACACCTTTTTTGAAAATAATTAAAAAAAACGTTCGTTAGTTGTTTTTTTATTCAAAAGTGAGGCTTACGTTTTACCTTGGTTAAAATCTTTCTTGAATTTTGTTACTTTTTCTAAGTATCGACGCGACTCTTTGTTTGGGTGTTTCTTTGTCAGAGCCCAGTAAGCTTGACTAGGTTGCAATGAGTTTAGGTCACGCATTGCCCGCTTTCTGTCCTTACTGAAGGTATTGAGGACCCCACCAGTGCCACCGTTGTATGCTGAGATCATGCTGTATTCAAGTGTGGTTGGGTGTTGCACGTCCTTCAAATAACGATTTTTAAGGATGTAAAAGTACGCAGTGCCAGCATCTATGTTGTTTTCTGGATTGAATAAGTACTCAGGACTTGGTTCTCCAGGTTTCTTTTTGACGAGCTTAAAGACATCTCGACCTGCGGTTTTTGGGACTACCTGCATAAGTCCATAAGCATTCGCCCAGCTCACAGCGTATGGGTTAAAGCTACTCTCTGTTTTGATGATTGCGTAAATCAAGTCTTCAGGGATGTCATAACGTTGAGAAGCGCGACGAACGATGTCTGCGTACTTATAGCTTCGTTTGCTGGCGTGATCGGCCACCATTGGAATTTCGACGTAATACGCTTTTTTAAAGTCGACTTCCTTGGTTTTTAGGTTATTGGCGATCAGGTAATCGGCGAATTTGTTAGCGCGCCATGTCCATTGGATAGGTTTTTTTTCTTGGTCTACGACTTGGTTGTAGAGGAAAGGTTGACCTTCTAACTTGATGCTTTTGGATGAGAATAGATCGACATGAGCTGGATCATCGGGTGTCAGAAGCGTCGTCATGATCGCATTTTTGAGGTGCTTTTTAGGATCCGTTAAGGAGACTGTTTCTACCGTTATGATACCTTGGCTGAAGTTCACTTCTGAACGACTTAGATAATTGTCTATGTATTTCACATAGTTACTCTTACCTGCCATCTTTACTTCACTGCTGCCCCAGCGCTTTTGGATATTGCCAGAAAAGCCACTAATCAAAGCATCCAACGCACCAGTGTCTTTTTCAAATTGCCCTGGTAGTTCTGCCAAATTACTTACAAACCGGTTGGTTGGCTCGTAGTTAACATCATAAATGCTCTCGACAAATTCACGACTGCACCCTGTTAACAATATGGCTGTTAGGAAGTAACTTAGCTTTTTCATAGTACCTCATACAAAAATGACATCGCGGCGTTAACCATGATGTCATTAAAATTTACTTAAATAAATGTCTTATTCGCTTGGCGGGGTATAGCCATCAATAACGACATCTTTACCTTCGAAAAGGAAGTTAACCATCTCAGTTTCAAGAAGTTTACGATGCTCAGGATCCATCATGTTCAGCTTCTTTTCATTGATAAGCATGGTTTGCTTACTTTGCCACTGTCCCCAAGCTTCTTTAGATACGTTGTCAAAGATACGCTTACCTAGGTCACCTGGGTAAAGTTGAAAATCTAGGCCTTCAGCATCTTTTTGAAGGCGAGCACAAAATACAGTGCGGCTCATAGTGGTTCCTCTTATCGCGTTCGTTGATTCAAACGTCGTTCAGTTCAAAGGGTAGGCTCTCAATAAGCTGCTTTACAGGAGCGGCTAGGCCAATTTCTTCCGGTTTTGATAAGTTATACCAGAGACCTTTAGTCCCTTCCATTATCAAATCTGGTTGTTTATCTAATTTTACTAATACAGGCGTGATATCTAAGTGGTAGTGGCTGAAAGTATGTCTAAACGCAATCATGGTCTTGATCGAATCGGTATCATTGTCTTTGATCGAACGAAGATCTAACTGATGTTCGATTTCTGCGTTTTCATTTTGAGGGAAACAGAATAGCCCTCCCCAGATACCAGATTGAGGGCGTTGTTCGAGCCATACTTGATTATCGTGGTACAGAATAACAAACCATGTTTCTTTTATTGGCTTCTCTTTCTTAGGCTTCTTGCTTGGGAAATCGAGTTGTCTATCGAGCTTCTTAGCTTCACACATGCTTTCAATCGGGCATAAGGTACATTTCGGCTTGCTACGGGTACAAACCATCGCACCCATATCCATCATTGCTTGATTGTACTTATCAACATCTTGATTGGGAGTATGTGCTTCTGCGTGTTCCCACAGCTGATTTTCAACTTTCTTTTGCCCTGGCCAACCTTCTACTGCGAAGCTTCTCGCCAAGGTGCGCTTGACGTTGCCATCAAGAATCGCATGAGGGAGCTTATGAACGGAGGACAGCACTGCAGCGGCAGTAGAACGTCCAATACCCGGTAGCGCGTTCATTTCTTCGATAGAAAGCGGAAACTCACCACCGTATTGCTCGGCAACAATTTTGGCAGCCTTGT
The DNA here is from genome assembly GCF_002119525.1 of Vibrio syngnathi. Taxonomy (NCBI): domain Bacteria; kingdom Pseudomonadati; phylum Pseudomonadota; class Gammaproteobacteria; order Vibrionales; family Vibrionaceae; genus Vibrio; species Vibrio syngnathi. The sequence continues at coordinate 420,190 of NZ_CP017916.1, forward strand.
GCAAGTTACGAGCTCGCGCGTAATAGCCAAGCCCTGTCCATAAGTGCAGCACCTCATCTTGTTCGGCGTTCGCTAGGTCAATAACCGTTGGGAAGCGTTCTAAGAAGCGCTGGTAGTATGGAATCACCGTGGCGACTTGAGTCTGCTGAAGCATGATTTCTGATAGCCAAACGGTGTAGGCGGTTTTGTTTTGTTGCCAAGGTAATTCTTTACGCCCAAAGGCGTCATACCACTTTAATATGGCGGTTGCGAAAGGAGTCACGACATGCTCTATGCTTTGCTATTATTAGGAGTGAAATTGCACCACACTTACGGTTGGATGTAAAACAGACAAATTGTGTGGGAATTTATCCACGGAAAGACTTGCACCGGAGGCAATTCTTTGGATAATCCCCGCTTTGATTAATCAATGTGCAGGCAAAAATCAATGAGTGAAGTGACCACTAACGAATATACTGAAGACGGCAAACTGGTTCGTAAGATCCGTAGTTTTGTTCGCCGCGAAGGCCGCTTAACAAAAGGCCAAGAAAACGCGATGAATGAATGTTGGCCAACAATGGGTATCGACTACAACCCAGAACTTCTTAATTGGAAAGAAGTGTTTGGCAACGATAACCCAGTTGTACTAGAAATTGGCTTCGGTATGGGTGCATCACTGGTTGAAATGGCAAAGAATGCGCCTGAGAAAAACTTCTTAGGTATTGAAGTTCATAGCCCAGGTGTTGGTGCGTGTTTAGGTACAGCTCGCGATGCGGGTGTAACGAATTTACGCGTAATGTGTCACGATGCAGTAGAAGTATTTGAGCACATGATCCCAGACAGCAGCCTGCATACACTGCAACTGTTCTTTCCTGACCCATGGCACAAAGCTCGTCACCATAAGCGTCGTATCGTTAAGGCTGAGTTTGCAGAGATGGTTCGCGGTAAGCTGCAACTTGATACTGGTATTTTCCACATGGCAACAGACTGGGAAAACTACGCAGAACATATGATTGAAGTGATGAACGTAGCTCCAGGTTTCGAGAATGTCGCTGAAGATGGGGATTACATTCCTCGTCCAGACGAGCGCCCGCTAACTAAGTTTGAAGCGCGTGGCCACCGTTTAGGTCATGGTGTTTGGGACATTAAGTTTAAGCGTACTAAGTAATTCTGAATCAAATTAAGTGAAGGTGAATCCGACTTAGGATTAAACCCTACACTTTATGGGATTGATTAAAGCCAACATTATTGTAATGTTGGCTTTTTTGTCCTTAGGCTTTTATTGCGATAAAGGTTTAAGGACAGAAAGTAATGTCGTACCCCCTACAAAAATAACAATAAAGAAGTAAGCACATATGAAACCAACTCAAGCTATTTTGGCCGAGATTTTAGATGAAGTTCGCCCTTTAATTGGTCAGGGAAAGGTCGCTGATTATATTCCTGCATTGGCTCGTGTATCGAACCAGAAATTGGCGATTGCGGTATACACCAATGAAGGTGAAGTCATTCAAGCTGGCGATGCTGATGAAGCCTTTTCCGTGCAATCAATCTCTAAAGCTTTAAGCCTGACGTTGGCGATGGTGTTGTATAAGCCGGAAGAGATTTGGCAACGCGTTGGAAAGGAGCCTTCAGGACAAGCCTTTAACTCGATGATTCAGCTTGAGATGGAACACGGCATCCCTCGTAACCCGTTTATTAATGCTGGCGCGATTGTCGTTGCTGACTTATTACAAAGCCGTCTATCAGCACCAAGACACCGTTTATTAGAATTTGTCCGTCAGCTATCAGGTGATACACATATCGTGTATGACAAGGTTGTGGCAGCTTCTGAGATGATGCACAGCGATCGTAATGCTGCTATTGCTTATTTGATGCGTTCATTTGGTAATTTTGAGAACGATGTTATCCCCGTACTCAACAATTACTTTCATGCTTGTGCGCTTAAAATGACCTGTGTGGATTTGGCGAAGACCTTTAGCTATTTGGCAAACAAAGGTGTGTCTGTTCAGACTAAGAAAGAGATCATCACGCCAGTTCAAACCAAACAGCTGAATGCTTTGCTTGCGACATGTGGTTTGTACGATGGGGCGGGAGAGTTTGCCTATCGTGTTGGTATGCCGGGTAAATCGGGTGTTGGCGGTGGGATTATTGCGATTGTTCCTGGCGAAATGACGATCGCGGTGTGGTCTCCAGAGTTGGATGCATCGGGTAATTCACTGGCGGGAACTCAGGCTTTAGAATTACTCTCTGAGCGTATTGGTCGTTCTATTTTCTAAAAGCGCTTTTAAGTTGGGGGCTACATTTGCAAGAGGTCCCCAACTCACTCGTCCCTCATTCTTGAGGACGACGGTGTTGTTTTTAACTTTCGACGCACTGGCTCCTAACTTTTGGGAGATAAGACTTGTTTTATGCCCGTCATTCCCGATAGCGACGAAGGAGTGTAATCGGGAATCTATTATTTGTCTGCGCGCAAATTAGAAAGGGTTGACCCTAAAGCCAACCCTTACACAATACTTCTCGAATCTATTCGTCTTCTTCTGCCATAAAGGCTTCAAGCAAATCGTTTAAGAAGAGTTTTCCTTTTTCAGTGATCTGCCAATGGCTGTCGGTTTCATTCAAGTAGCCTAGCTCTTTTGCCCATTCAATAGTTTCTTGAATAGAGTCAAAACCAAGCCCCGTAGTATCAATGAAATCCTGCTTTGGACATGCTTCCATTAGCCTGAAGCGGTTCATGAAGAACTCGAAAGGGCGGTCCTCATTAGGGACTTCAAGTTCATCCGACAGATAGGGCTTCACCAGATTCTGATACGCGGCTAGGTAACCTCTAGGGTGTTTAACCTTAGTGGTGCGAACAATACGTCCATCTGCAAAGCTCAGCTTGCCATGAGAGCCACAGCCAATACCTAGGTAGTCACCAAAGCGCCAGTAGTTGAGATTATGCTGACACTGATATCCCGGCTTGCTGTAGCCTGAAATTTCGTACTGTACATAACCTGCGTCTGCGAGCTTCTTATGGCCTAAGTCGAAAATATCCCAAAGGTCATCATCGTCAGGTAGCTTTGGCGTTTTGTAATAGAACATGGTGTTAGGTTCTATTGTTAGCTGATACCAAGATAAATGCGGAGGATTAAGCTCGATCGCTCTGTCCAAATCAGCCAAGGCCTGATCAATGCTTTGATCGGGTAAGCCGTGCATTAGATCTAGGTTGAAGCTATTTAATCCGATTTTATGCGCTAAATGAGCTGCGTTAACCGCTTCGTCTTGACCGTGAATACGCCCAAGCCTTTCCAGTTTCTCTTGCTCAAAACTTTGCACGCCTACTGAGATTCGAGTGATGCCTGCCTTTTGGTAACCTGCAAAACGCTCAGCTTCGATAGTTCCCGGGTTGGCTTCCATGGTGATTTCTATATCAGGCTTGAACGGGATGCGCTGTTCAATACCTTGTAACAGTCGGCCAATTCCTTCAGGAGAAAACAGGCTCGGGGTGCCACCACCAATAAAGATCGAATGCAATGGGCGAGGCATACCATTTAGCTGATATTTTTCGATATCAGTATCAAGATCCTCAAGCAGTGCATCGATGTACTCTTTCTCTGGGATCTCGGCTTTCAGAGCGTGTGAGTTGAAATCACAATACGGGCACTTTTGTACACACCATGGGATGTGTACATAGAGGCTGAGTGCGGGTGGTATAAGCGCTGTATCGTGCATTACAGCGCTTGCTCCTTGATTGCTTCGAATAGTGAAGCAAGAGCTTTACCACGGTGTGACAGTTGCTTCTTACGTGACGATTCAAGTTCTGCTGAGGCGCAGTTATCTTCTGGTACAAAGAATACAGGATCGTAGCCAAAGCCATTCTCACCGTGTTCTTCAGTCAGAATGCGACCTTCCCACTTACCGTGACATACTAATGGAGTCGGATCGTTTTCGTGACGCATTAGTACCAATACACAGTGAAAACGAGCTGTGCGTTTTTCAACGTCGACAGCTTGCATAGCATCTAACAGCTTTTCGATGTTTTGCTTATCAGTCGCCCCTTCACCTGAGTAACGCGCTGAGTAGATACCGGGTGCACCATTAAGGTAATCAACTTCTAAGCCAGAATCGTCCGCAATCGCTGGTAGCCCCGTTTCTTTCGCAGCGTGGCGAGCTTTGATGATGGCATTTTCAATGAAAGTTGTTCCCGTTTCAGCGACTTCTGAAACGTTGAATTCACTTTGCGCGACAACGTCGAAACCAAACTCAGACAGAATGTCTGCCATCTCGCGAACTTTGCCTTGGTTGCCTGTTGCTAAAACAATCTTACTCATGGGAATGTGGCTCTAATAAGTTAATGACTAGAAAAGTGAGCGTTGAAGCTACTCTTCTATATAGAATTTTTGTGTGAAACGCAGTGGTCCAGCCCCTTTCAAACCAGCATTGATATCGATGGTGAAAGTGATGTTCTCTTCATGGGTCACTGGAAATTCTGCAAGGTAATAAATCGCGTCACCTTCTTTTATTTCACGGAACTTAAGCGTGCGAGTATTGCCGACTAGATTTTTCGCTGTTCCTGAAACCTTAGCTGTTGTTGCTGGTTTGCCCAAAGAAGAGTTATCCAACACGCTGATATTAAGAATAGCTGAGTAACCGTTGCGCTTTAGTTGATATTGCTTAGCGACCTGCGCAGTTAAAAACGTAGAATTGAAAGCCGAGTAATGAACCTCGACATCTTTGATACTTTTAAACTGTCCAGCCCCGCTTGGTAAAGCAACAAGGGCAGTAAGTAGTGCTGTTATCCATAGACGCATAATGACTCCAATAAATAGCAAAAAGCCATCATAGGATGGCTTTGACTTCAGTTGGGATTTGGCTTGGCGAGCATATTCGAACTTGCTTGTGCCTACCGAGCTCTCCCTTTTCTATTGTAATTTTCCCTTTCGCGACCTTAAATTGTTTCGCAAGGTATTTCGCTAAGTGAGCATTGGCTTTGCCATCAACCGGTGGTGCAGTAATGGCAATTTTTAGTTCCTCACCGTGCAAGCCAACAATCTTGTCTCGGCTTGCTTTAGGTTGGATATAGAGCCTAAGAAGAATATCCTCTTCCTCGGCCCAAACCGCTTTTGGCATCGTCAAAGTACCTGATGTTTGTACTTGAATTATAGCTGATACCAAATAGGACCAATTAGGTCACCCATTAAGAAGTTCGCAAATTGCAGAACAATAAACAGTACCAGCACGCTTAAATCAAAACCGCCCATTGCTGGAAGAATACGACGAATTGGAGCAAGCATTGGTTCTGTCAGTTGATGGAACACGTATTCTATTGGACTACGGCCTTGGCTAACCCAGCTCAGGATTGCACGGATTAGCAGAACCCAGAAGATCAAACCACCAGCCGCTTTAAGCAGAGATAACGCACCAAAGATCAGGAAGCTAATATCAAATACAGCCGCACCGCCAGAGATAATCAGATTTAGAGCGACGAACTTAAGTACACATAGCACATAAGCGAAAACAACCGTCGCAAGATCAAGGCTGCCGATTGATGGAATCACTCGGCGTAGTGGGGCAACAACGGGTTGTGTCGCTTTTACGATAAATTGTGAGAATGGGTTGTAGAAATCTGCACGTGATGCTTGTAGCCAGATACGCAAGATCACAACCATGATGTAAAGATCAAAAACGGTCGAGATCAGAAAGCTCATCGAATTCATATTGTTTCCTTTTTCGGATTTACTTGCCGCTTAGGTATCACCTGAACGACACAATGCATTTGTACTGTAACTTGTATTAAAACATTAAAGCATTAAAACAGTTTTTCCATCTCTTCAGCTCGAGCGACCGCCGCTTGCATGGCTTTTGCTACGATGTCTGATAGTTGATGGTCGTTAAACGTGCGCAGTGCTTCTGCGGTTGTACCGCCTTTTGAAGTTACTTGTTCACGTAGTGTTGATAATTCAGTGTTTGGGTTTGCTACGACCATCTCTGCCGCGCCTAATGCAGACTGCTGCACTAACTTACGAGCGGTTTCTTGGTCAAAACCTTGGTTGATTGCTTCAGCTTGCATCGCTTCCATAAACAGGAAGAAGTAAGCCGGAGCACTGCCCGCCGCCGCAATGATGTTATTAATCCCAGACTCTTGCTCAACCCAGCTAACTTCACCTACAGCTTGCATCAGCTGAGATGCAAAATCTTTATCATCTTGGCTAACAGTCGAATCGGCATAAAGGCCGCTCATCCCTTTACCAAGCAGTGATGGTGTATTTGGCATCACACGCACAAGGTTCAGTTGGCAGTTTAACATCTCATTGAGTCGATTCGCATTAATACCCGCTGCAATCGAGATAACCAGTTTGTTGCTAAAATCGATGCTTTGTAAGGGTTTACATACATCAGCCATCATTTGTGGCTTCACTGATAGCACAACAACGTCTGCTTGCTCTGCTGCGGCAATATTATCGCTGGTGGTATTGATGCTGTACTCTTGCTCTAGCGGCAACCTTCTGGTGTCTGAAGGTGCTGTAGCAGTAATTTTTTGCGCTGGGTAACCACTCGCGACTAAGCCCGCTACAATTGAGCGAACCATGTTTCCCGCCCCAATAAAGGCGATGTTCTTATGTTCCATATATAAAATCCTGAGCGTGTCGCTGCGCGGTTCAAGCGAAGCTGTATCAATACTTGTACTTGGTTACTTACTACGGTTATTCGCGTAATCACGAGCACCAAAGATGGCCGTTCCAATACGAACCATGGTACTGCCAGCCTCAACGGCTGCATCCATATCACCACTCATACCCATTGAAAGGGTATCGATGTCTGGATACTTCGCTGCGAGCTTTTGTTGAAGCTCTGCCAGCTGAGAAAATGCCTTAAGCTGAGATTGATAGTCAGATACGTTAGCGGGAATCGACATCAATCCTCTTAAAGTGAGGTTGGGGAGCGACGAAATCAACTCTGCGAGCGCAAAAACTGTTTCTTCTGACGTTCCTGATTTTGAATCTTCACCACTGGTGTTCACTTGAATGAGCACCTGTAGAGGTGGAAGCTCGTTTGGTCGCTGATCATGAAGCCTTTGTGCGATCTTATCGCGATCGACGGAATGCACCCACTGGAAGCTTTCTGCGATAGGGCGGGTTTTATTGGATTGAATTGGGCCAATAAAATGCCACTCTAAATTTAGGTTAGAATGTTGTTCTGAAAAGTGTTTTACTTTATCAACACCTTCTTGAACATAGTTTTCACCAAAGGCAACTTGGCCTCCGAGTGCGGCTTCTAGAATCGCATCAATAGGTTTAGTTTTGCTGACGGCTAAAAGTTGCACTGAGTCTGGAGCTCGTCCGCACTTTTGCTCAGCACTACGAATCTGTGAGGTGATTTGTTCGATATTTTGTTGAATACTACTCATAGCTGACTTTACTTAAGGGAAAATAAATGGATATCACTGAGTTACTAGATTTTAGTGTAAAGCATAACGCGTCAGATCTACATCTTTCTGCGGGTGTATCTCCAATGGTACGTATAGATGGTGAAGTAAGGAAGCTTGGAATACCAGCTTTGAGTCATGCTGATGTGCATCGTTTAGTTTTTGAGATCATGGACGACTCACAGCGCGGTGAGTTTGAGGAAAAATTGGAAGTCGACTTCTCTTTTGAATTACCCAATGTTGGTCGCTTCCGTGTTAATGCGTTTAACCAAGCTCGTGGGTGCGCAGCGGTCTTTCGAACCATCCCTGTAGAAATCCCAACGTTAGAGCAGTTGGGCGCACCTGATATTTTTGAAAAAATTGCCAATTATGAAAAAGGCTTAGTGCTGGTGACTGGCCCTACGGGTTCTGGTAAATCGACAACGTTGGCGGCGATGGTTGATTATGTAAACCGTAATCACAACAAACACATTTTGACCATTGAAGACCCAATTGAATTCGTTCACACCAACAATAAATGCCTAGTCAACCAGCGTGAAGTTCACCGTGATACTCACAGCTTTAAAGCGGCGCTGCGCAGTGCGTTACGTGAAGACCCGGACGTAATTCTTGTCGGTGAGCTTCGTGACCAAGAGACGATCAGCTTAGCGTTAACGGCTGCAGAAACGGGTCACCTAGTTTTTGGTACTTTGCATACTAGCTCTGCAGCAAAAACCGTAGACCGTATTATCGATGTATTCCCGGGTAGCGACAAAGATATGGTTCGTTCGATGCTGTCTGAATCGTTACGTTCGGTGATTGCCCAGAAGTTACTAAAGCGTGTCGGTGGTGGTCGTGTCGCTTGTCACGAAATCATGATGGCGACACCTGCAATCAGAAACTTGATTCGTGAAGATAAAGTCGCGCAGATGTACTCGATTATTCAAACGGGCGCGGCACATGGTATGCAGACCATGGAGCAAAACGCGAAACAGCTGATGGCACAAGGCTTGGTTGACTCGGAAGAGGTCGAGAAAAAGATCGAAATTGAAACCTCAATGTTTTAATCAAGGTGAACAAAATGGAATTGAATCAAATTCTTGAAGGGATGCTCTCTCAAAAGGCGTCGGATCTTTACATCACAGTCGATGCGCCAATCCTATTTCGTGTGGATGGTGAACTGCGACCTCAGGGAGAGAAGTTGAATGCTGATCAAGTATCTCAGTTACTTGATGCAATGATGGATCAAGATCGACGCGATGAATACAAGCAAACGCGTGAGGCTAATTTTGCTATCGTGCGTGATTTTGGTCGTTTTCGTGTCAGTGCGTTCTTTCAGCGAGAGCTACCAGGAGCGGTCATTCGTCGCATCGAGACTAACATCCCAACCTTTGAGCAATTAAAGCTTCCTGACGTACTACAAGACCTGTCAATTGCAAAGCGCGGACTGGTGCTGGTGGTTGGTGCGACTGGCTCTGGTAAATCGACCTCGATGGCTGCGATGACAGGCTATCGCAATACCAATCGTTCAGGTCATATCTTGACGGTTGAAGACCCGATTGAATTCGTACACGAACATAAAAAGTGCATCGTGACTCAACGTGAGGTTGGACTCGACACCGAAAGCTATGAAGTCGCGCTTAAAAACTCGTTACGCCAAGCCCCTGATATGATTTTGATTGGCGAAATCCGTAGTCGTGAAACCATGGAATACGCGATGACCTTTGCTGAAACGGGTCACTTGTGTATGGCAACCCTACATGCCAATAACGCTAACCAGGCGCTAGAGCGTATTCTTCACTTGGTGCCGAAAGAGCAGAAAGAACAGTTCCTGTTTGATCTGTCGATGAATCTGCGTGGTGTGGTCGCTCAGCAGTTAATACGCGATAAAAATGGCAATGGTCGTCATGGTATCTTCGAAATTCTGCTGAATAGCCCTCGTATATCTGACTTGATTCGTCGTGGTGAGTTACATGAGTTAAAAGCGACCATGGCCAAATCGAAAGAGATTGGTATGCAGACTTTTGACCAAGCTTTGTATGATTTAGTGGTTGCGGACAAGATTAGCGAGGATGATGCATTCCATAGTGCAGATTCTGCCAATGACTTGCGTTTAATGCTTAAGACCAAACGTGGCGATGATGACTACGGAACTGGTGCGTTGGCTGGCGTTAAGATTGATATGGGCTAAGTCACGGCTTTGTTGATAAACACAAAACCCGCTTCTGTGGCGGGTTTTATTCGTTTATAACTTAATGCATGTTAGATGAGTGCATGTTGGAGCGATGGTTATCATATGAGTAACCGCGCTCCTTTTCTAATTTGATTTTTGACGGGTACTGTTGACCGTCGTAACCCGCGGAACCGCTTCCCATTGAGCTGCATGCCGTTATAGATAACGCTATGAATATTGCTAGAAAAATTTTCATATGAACTCCCAAGTTCTTTTCCTTTATCGCTCCTTCATTACGCAGTTAAAATGGCAAGGGATCATAAGCTTGCTCGAGTTTACTAAGTAGATCACTTAGCCATATTGTGCTTCAAACCAACTCTCTAAAATAACGACTGCAGACTGGTTATCTACGTTACCTTTGCTTAGTGCTTTATAGCCGCCCATTTCAAAAAGGTCGGCCCTAGCTTCTGTCGTAGAAAGTCTCTCATCATGCAGTTCAACATCCACACCAAAGCGTCCTTTAAGACGGTTAGCGAATTTTTTCGCCCTTGGTGTAATCGCGGCTAGATCTTTACCATGAAGGTCGGTCGGAAGGCCAACCACGATAAGATTCGGCTGCCATTCCTTAATTTGCTTTTCGATGTCATCCCAGTTTGGGATACCATCTTTGGCTTTAAAGGCTTTGAGAGGGCTTGCAGTACCTGTGATTTCTTGTCCTATCGCACTGCCAATACTTTTTGTACCGTAGTCAAATGCCATAATTGTTCGTGACATGGGGTTTCCAAATTTATCTGTGTTTGAGAGTTTATATACTGAATTGGAGTTAGGCGTGACCAGCGTCAGCGGAAAGCTGGGCGGCATTAATACCTAACATCTGCACAGCGACTTTCCAGCGGTCTGAGATGGGCGTATCGAAGATGACCTTTGGATCAGCTTCTACGGTTAACCATGAGTTCTCAGTCAGTTCGGTTTCCAGTTGTCCTGGCTCCCATCCTGCATAACCAAGCGCGACCAGATAATGCATAGGTTCATCTTCTGTCCCTAAGACCATCAGAATATCTTTCGAGGTTGTTACCGATATTTGATCCGTCATGTTGATGCTGGATTGATAACTGCCTTTGGGTTTGTGCAAAATAAACCCACGATCTTCTGCGACTGGCCCACCATTAAGTACTGGCTTATCAAGGCTTGCTTGGTTGGGTTTCGGCTGTTCAGAATCAACCTCAACTTGCTTAAGCATACTGCCGACAGTGACATCGATAGGGGCGTTAATCATCAAACCCATCGCGCCTTCGTCATTGTGCTCACAAAGGTAAATCACCGAATTTTGAAAGTATGGGTCTTTCATTCCGGGCATAGCAACCAGAAAGTGGTTCGTTAAATTCATAGAGCCTCCTGCCAGTGTGTTCCCAGTAAAGGAAAAAGAGCGGCGTAAAGCCGCTCATTGTTCTTTGCCTAGATATTTCTGTGTTTTCGAATAGCTAAGGCTTTCTTTAGTTTAGGCTATTTAGCGTTAACGCGACGCTCAATTGCATCCATTAATTTACCTGTAACTGAAATATCAAAAGCGGCTTCAATTTCACGGATACAAGTAGGGCTAGTCACGTTAATTTCAGTCAGCTTGTCGCCGATAACATCAAGCCCAACAAAGATTAAGCCTTTCTCTTTCAGTGCTGGAGCAACTGCTCTTGCGATAGCCCAGTCTGTTTCACTTAGAGGACGAGCTTCACCTGTACCACCAGCAGCGAGGTTACCTCGAGTTTCCCCTTTTGCAGGAATACGCGCTAGACAGTAAGGCATTGGCTCACCGTCAACCACAAGAATACGCTTATCACCATTGCTGATATCTGGAACAAAGGTTTGTGCCATTGCGTAGTTCTGACCGTGGTTAGTCAGCGTTTCGATAATTACTGATACGTTTGGATCGCCTTCTTTAACTCGGAAGATAGACGCGCCGCCCATGCCATCAAGTGGTTTTAGGATCACGTCACCGTGCTCTTCTCGGAACGCTTTAATTTTTTCAGCTTTACGAGTCACTATGGTGATTGGCGTCAGTTCAGGGAACCATGCCGTGAACAACTTCTCGTTACAGTCACGTAGGCTTTGTGGCTTGTTGACGATCAGTGCGCCGTTCTCTTCAGCACGCTCAAGAATGTAAGTCGCGTAGATGTACTCAGTATCAAACGGAGGGTCTTTACGCATAAGTACTGCATCTAAATCAGATAGGGCGATAGTCTGTTCTGACTTGAACTCGTACCAGCCGTTTGGATCTTCTTTGAGTTCAACAACCTTAGTGTCAGCAATGGCTACGCCTTGATCTAAATGTAGATCATCCATTTCCATGTAATGGATTTCGTAACCACGACGCTGAGCTTCAAGCATCATGGCAAAGCTAGAGTCTTTTTTGATGTTAATGGATGAAATTGGATCCATTACGATGCCAAGTTTGATCATTTTCTTCTCCTAGCCTAGATCGCCAAAACGGACTTGTAAGGCAGTAATTGCGGTTAGAGCAGCAGTTTCGGTACGAAGTACACGTGGGCCGAGTAGCGTCTCTTCAAATTTGTATTGTTCTGTCATACCGATTTCTTCAGCGGACAGTCCGCCCTCAGGACCGATCAATAGGCGTACCTTACTGATGGGTTCTGGAAGGGTATTAATTGAGTATTTTGCACGAGGATGCAGGTTTAGCTTCAGCGCTTCACTCGGTTCGCTGCACCATTCTTCAAGTTGCATAATTGGACGAATAACTGGAACCGTATTGCGGCCAGACTGTTCACATGCTGCGATAGCAATCTTTTGCCACTGCGCGAGTTTTTTCTCGAAGCGTTTAGTATCTAGCTTAACGCCACAGCGCTCTGAAATCAGAGGGGTAATGGTGTTTACACCAAGCTCAACCGATTTTTGAATCGTGAACTCCATTTTGTCGCCACGTGAAATCACTTGGCCTAAATGTAAGTCTAACGGAGATTCGCTGCTGCGCTCGATACGCTCAGTAACATTAACTGTGACGTTCTTTTTTGATACTTCAGCAATTGTCGCAGGGAATTCAGCGCCACTGCCATCAAACAGAAGAACTTCTTGGCTTTCTTTCATTCGAAGGACACGACCAACATGACCCGCGGCATCTTCGCTAAGAGCGAGTTGCCCCAGTTGGTGAATCAATTCAGGGTGGTAAATTCTTGGAGTTCGCATTATTTAATATCTCACGCTGTAGAGCAGAACAATAGGATGGAGTCTAAGGTGAAATAAAACAAGTCGGTACATAAATATTTACATGAAAACCCTATAAAAAATAAAGTCATATATTCATCATTATTATCGTTTACTGTATGCTGCACCAGAATTTTATGTGATGAAGATCTCATATTCCCTGAGTTCTCCTCTTATTGTCTATCTACGCAGAAACGAAACGATATGAAAAAAACACTGTTATTAATCTGTATGTTAATGCTTCTCTCTGGATGTGGAGGAGGAGGTGCTGAAGGAAAAGCAACTGATAATACGCAAGTCGGCTCTGGTGGAAGTGGCGACGGAGATGGCAGTGGCTCGGGCGGCTCAGGTGGAAGCGGAGGCGGTGCCGGAAGTGGTTCTGGTGGTTCTGGTGGTTCAGGCGGAAGCGGCGGTGGAGACGGAAGTGGTTCAGGCGGTTCTGGTGGAAGTGGCGGCGGAGACGGCGGTGGCTCAGGTGGTTCTGGTGGAAGCGGTGGCGGCCAGGTTAAACCTACGTTGGATAAATATGAACAGCTACCTTTAACATTCTCTGCGAATGTGACACGCAATGGGCATACCGTACAAATCAAGGTGTCTAAGTATTCGGTAAGAAGAGCTGACACAGAGTTTTACTACTACGACGCCTCTAAGTCGTCCACTTTAATTGCTTTTGACTACACCCCTGAAGTACGGAGTTATCGCGGACAGATTGTGGGTGAACCAAGCTCACAGGTTATTGGGTATGTAGACTCCAAGAATCAATTTTATGGCTTCGTCTTTTATGGCGAGGATAGAGTGTGGACAATTGAAAACCTCGTTGTTCCTAACTTGAATAATACTGCTCAAAAAACAATGGATAAGGCTTTGCATCGTTCACCTGCCGAGTTGGTTCCTGTTGATAATAACTATCAGTTGCCAGCCTCTTCTTTGAACAGCCCTATTCCTACTCGTTCACTCATGAAACTCCAAATGAGTAGTATTGGTTACCTTGTTGATATTGAATCGTTTGAGACGTCTTTCAATAAAAATATTATTGATGCTGTTGCTGCAATGGATCATACAACCAATGCATTGGATTATTTCTTTGCGCGCGATTCGTTGATTCGAGTGGATTACCCTATCGGTGTCATTACCGTTAATAGCGGTGGGAAGTCCGTCAGTGAACTCAGCCCAATATTAGATCCATTAATCAGAGCTTCATCTCCAAGTGAGTTTAAAATTGGGCATACCTTTTTCAAAAAGGGTAACCGTTGCAATGCGTCAGGGCTTTCAAGTCGTTGCGATTTTCACCCAGATCTAGCGCATGCGTTGCATGAAATCGGCCATACATTTTCGCTGGGGCACCATGTTGGGCCTGAAACTAGTACTTTAATGAGTTTCTCGTTTGCCATTGATACCAGCATGATTTCGACGATGAAGACTTCAGGGGCAATTGATCAGCGTTTAGCGCCAGCAATGGAATCGGCAATGAACCCTAAGGCAAATATAGATCACATTGGTACTACTCGTAATACATCTGTAATCGTCGATGTACTTGATAATGATTTTGATGCCAATGGTATGAATGTTGGTGGCAAATTGTCTTTAGATAGTTATACGAAACGGAGTCAAAAAGGCGGGGTTGTAGGGCTGCAATCGGGCAAACTGAAATATACACCTGTTGAAGGTTATGTGGGAGAAGACCACTTTAGTTATACGATTACAGATGACTCTGGTTTAAAAGACAGTTCAGAAGTACACGTCAGTGTAAAAAGCGATGCGCGTGTACTTTATCTGTCAGATAACAAGCTTACACTTAGAAATGATATAAAGAATCATGCCAAACTGAGTCAACCTAACTTTAAGCATCTGATCAACCGAGCTGGTAGAGAGATGTTCTTTGGTAAGCCTACTTTTACTGGATATCCAGACGTTGGTTTTTATCAATATGTGATTGATCAAACCTCGACGAATACGCCTGCGGAATTAACAGAACCAACTTTTTCTGAAAATAACTTGATGACTCTGCAAAAACACATGCCTCATGATCTAGCTCCAGGTAAGCAGAGCTTTACGGTGGTAACGCGTTATAAACAAGATGGCTTTTATCAGACAGTCCCTGAGAATAAAGGCATTCATGAAGTGAGTTTGTTTAGTTCGGGTAAGATTGATGACGGTTTTGCCTTATCCCATTTCAATGGCAATAACCATCGTTCTGGGGAGCCTGAAAAAGGGTTAGGTTGGACATTAGTTAGCCGCCAAATGTACACAAGAACTTCATTCTCAGATAGTCCTCATGTCCTCCACGCATTTGCTAAGCCGAATGAAGTTAATATTGCGAACAATGCTTGGCACTCTGTGGCATGGGTGATTGACCGAGAAAACAATCAGGTATCGACCTGGGTTGACGGTAACTTAATTCCAATGGCATTAAGTACTGACCCTACTAATTTCCGAAATTACATTCCTTTACCCGCTGGTTTTGAAGGTATATACCCTGGGGGAACTCATGCTTGGATTGATTCGAGTTGGGATGCTTCAACGGAAGGTTATGGCCCTTGGTTTATGAAGACTAACGGGCAGAATAAAGGAACTGGTGCGAATGGGATTTGGGTGTCATTTACTCGATTCATCTCTGCTAAGTTCGCGGTCGATGATGTGCAAATTTATACCTATGCTCTTGAAGAGCAAGAAATTAAAAATATCGCTCAGAATAAAGAAAAGGCCTTTACCAATAACCCTGTTAATGGAGGAAGTCAGTCTTTTTCTCAACCAATATCATTGACGTGGGACAGTCAACACGCCACAGCCTATAAGCTGCGTTGGGGATATACCTCTGCTATGACTAATGTGGTCAGTGAGCAGAGTGACAAGTCTTTTCGAATTGGTTCCCCTGATGCGACTCAAAAAGCCTTGTATTGGCGAGTCGACAGTAAACATGGCAGTGAGTGGATCGAGGGTAATGTGTGGAGTATCACTAATGCTAATGTTATTGGCGAAGCTTTAGCGCTAGCTTTTACCAAGGATGAGGTAACTGGCTCAGGTTTTGGTTCTGATAATGCTCCATGGCCTAAAAATGTGAGTAAGGTTATTGATGGCTTTAATGTTGTCGTTACAGGACAGACAAGAGACAACGATGCGTCGATATTAAGGCTAAGTAACGATACGACTATTACGTTGACCGATACTAACAACCGTCCATTTAAACAAATGCGCTTCTCAGCCGCACAATGGATACAGGGGACTGAAGGGTATTTACGAGCTGAATATTATAATGGGACATCTTGGGTTCCATTAATTACCCTACATAAAGGTGGGATGGCAAGTGGGTATGGCTTTGGTGAATTAAGGTCAAGCTTTCTTGGTATCGGCTCTACAAGTGATAAAACCAGTCACCCTGATTGGTATGATCCTGCGAGTCTAAATGCTTCAGCTTACTATACGGTTGATTTTCCTACGAATACGACGGAAGTTCGATTTAAATTTTATAGTACAGGTAGTGCTAATAACCAAGTCGCTATCGATCAACTGAACTTATACCGCTAATGTATTTAGCCGTCGAAAGTTAGTTTTTGACTGTTGGCATTAAAAGAAAAACGGCTTAAACAAAATATTGTTTAAGCCGTTTTTTATTGTGTTCTTCGCGAGAGGTTCGGAATTTAGATTATCGACACTCTTTGGCAACAAAAGGATTATGGTTGCCCTGAATCTTGTAGATACGTTGGTCACGAGTACACTCCCAATCATCGACAGGAAATTGCTTGTTCCATGCCATCATCAGGTTGGTTTGCTGCTTAGATAGCTTGAAACCATACTCTTGGCTCATGTAGAGATAGGTACGAGCAATAGAACCTTTTGCTCGGTCTGGCGGCATCACTTTGCGCTGCTTAAAGTTGACCTGCATTTCACACTGGCCATAGCTTACGCCATCCACTCCATTCCACTGGCTGAAGTTGTAGTTCGAACGGTCACCATTTACTTCACCGATGGCTGGCGTTAGGTTGTGGAGATCGGCTTCCATGGACTTGAATATTTTGTCATTGCGAGTGCAGTTCTTGCGCCCGCCATCTTGCCAGCACTGACGCTGGTGGCCGAATTGCCAAGCTGGAACCACGTGTTCCCACTCGATTCGACTTGCGCGCTTTTGCTGTTTTCGGACTTGATAACCACAGCCGTCAAGGTCGGGAATGCCCTTCTTTTTGTTCTTCCAAGTAATGTCACAGCCACAATAAAATGAAGTAGGGTGATCGAGATAAATCTTCACTGCTTCTTTTTTTGCTTTGGAGAATGAACTTGGTGGAGCGGCGAGCACGCTTTGGGTTACCAGCAGGCCAAATACTATCGATAAGTAAAATGACACCGATAGGCAAAATGCTTTTGGAGTGGTTTTTTGCATAAAAAAGACTGATAAAAGTATGATAAATATCAGTCTAGCACTCAAGTGATAGACTTCTCCATTACATTTCAATCATCAATTCAATGGAGTTCAATTTATTGAAGTAAAACGCGCTAGCTACTCGAAAGTGTGCCGAGTATCAGGCGTTAGCTGAGCTGCGTACCGGTAAAGGCTAAGGTTTGATTGCACTGTTGGCATCGGTAAGTCGATTGTTTTCGAAGTACCTTATTATGGCGCCTGATTGATAGCGGGTAAGTGGTGCACTCACATTGGTATTCAAAGGTCTTGCCTTGTACTGAGGTGATCTCAAAACTGTGAGTTGTTTTGGCTGGTACGTTGAATACTTTTTCCATCACGTATTTCCATTCATTCCCGTGAGGTCTAACGCGGCCAAATACTTGATGGGTGATCAAGTGTGCAAGTTCATGAGGCACGACCTCGTTGATGAAGGCATCTTCATTTTCGCTGAATAGCACCGGGTTGAATTTAATCTCGTTGAGTTGAAGGTAGGCCTTTCCCGCTGCCTTGCCTCTTAACTTGTAGGTGATGGTTGGGAATGAAAATTTACGAGAGAAATGTTGATTAGCGATAGCGAGGCACTCGGCCAGTTTCTTATTTGCTCGATGTTGTTGCGGGGTGTAAGACAAACGTTGTTAACTCCAAATAAAAGGCCTCAGCGTTTAAGCTAAGGCCTCATCATAACATTGCTTGTTGATCTAGCGATGCTTTACACGTGATGTTTTTTCTTAATGATCTCGTGATAAGCGTGCCATGTACCATAGCCAAGTAGCGGCATAGTGACGATCATTCCGATGCCGTAGGTGGCAAAACCCACCAAAATACCGGCACAAATAATACTCGCCCACACCACCATCGCAGAAATGTTCGATTTCACGGCATTAAAGCTAGTGAAAATTGCGCTCATCACATCAACGCGTCTCTCCATCATTAGTGGAATTGAAAATGCTGAGATACTAAATATTAGGCTGGCGATAACAAAACCAATCACAGAACCCGTAATTAAGAAGGGAGCGAACTCAGCCAATGGTGCACCTTGCACTGAAGGGTAGAGTGCGTGCAATAACGCAGCTATACGCATCCAGAATATCATCGCGACCATTAATACAATCGCAAAAGCCCATTGGTGGGTTGAGTTGCGTGTGATGGCTTTCATCGAGTGCAGTAGGCTAGCGTTGTGTCCCTTTTCTCTTTCCCAGGCTGCGTCATACAAACCCAGGGCAAGAAACGGCCCAATTAGCATGTATACGATTAGGCTAGGCATAACGACCAAATGCGTCCCTTGCCATTGGACAAGTTGAACGATAGCGATTGCCGCACCCATAAAACACAAACCGTAAAATGCGCTAATTAATGGCATTTTCACTAAGTCGTGTAGAGCTAGCGACAACCAATGAAAGGGCGCTGAAATGCTCACCTGATTACATGGTATTGTACGAGCGTATTCTGAGTCTTTGATTTCTTTTTGTTTATCGTCAAAGTCTTGTGTATTCAATGTACGAGGCATAGATCCTCCTTGATCGGCTTTCTACCTACGCTGCAGATAAATTGCAGCGAACGAAACTCGATGCCCGACTTGGCGACGTCTTTGATGTAAGCGCGCATCAGCTAAATAGTTCACGAAGCAAATTCTCATTTTGATTTGTTCGTTAACATTATTTTAACTATTGACCGTGAATCGAAAAATATCAAACTTTTGACTGATTGTTCTTAGTGAAAGCCTTCAAGGTGTATTTTTTCGGTCATGCCGACTCAAGCTGTCCTTTGAATATTTTTGCTACCAAATCAGGGTTACACGGGAAGTACCAATGAGCATAAGAAGCGATGGTGCTGTGCTTTATCCAAACAGGATCGGTAGGTCTTCCATATTGAGAGACAGGTTGAGTGAGTACCGTTTCTTTACTGTCAGTCTTTGAATAATGGAAAGTATGACCACGCAGCATTTGACCATTAAAATCGGCTTCTAGGATCCCTAGCGCGGCTAGCTTCTTCTGCATAGTCGCTTTGGCATTTAACGCGCCAACCATATTTTCTGTTTGGCTTTCTAAATCTGTCAGAGCTTTGTTTAGGTACAGCATGCCACCACATTCAGCTAAACAAGGCTTACCTTGTTCAATATGAGCGATGATTTGCTGCTTCAACGCATTATTGAGCGCCAGCTTATCTATGTGTAATTCAGGATAACCTCCCGGTAAATACAAAGCGTCACACTCTGGTAAATCATCATGTGCCAGTGGTGAGAAGAATGATAATGTAGCGCCTAATTCAACCAGCAGATCAAGGTTGGCTTGATACAAAAAAGCAAAACTCTTGTCTCGAGCAACTGCAATAGTGTGACCTGATAAAGATGCACTTCTGACCGGAAGTGCATGTTCTGGTTTTTCAAATGCTTGTGCAGCAGGAAGTGGGATATCACCATGCGTTAACAGTAATTGAGCTGCATGGTTGAGTCGCTCTTCAATGTCATCTAACTCTTGTGCTTGTACTAAACCTAAATGACGCTCTGGCAGCGACAAATCCATGTCTTTTGGTAACCAACCACAAAACTCGGTTTCAGGTTTTAGGCTTTCTTTTAGCATTTCAGCGTGACGTTCAGAACCTACGCGGTTTGCAACTACACCAAATACATCCACGTCATCACGGAATGTCGATAAGCCATTCACAATCGCGCCAAAGGTTTGTGCCATTGCGCCAGCATCTACCACTGCCAACATCGGAAGGTTAAATTTAGCGGCAATATCAGCACTCGAGCATTTGCCATCAAACATGCCCATGACACCTTCAATTAGAATCACATCCGCTTCTAACGCTGCTTGATAAATTAAGTGTTGGCACTCCGCTTCACCACACATCCACAAATCCAATTGATAAGTAGGCGTATCTGATGCAATAGATAAAAATTGGGGGTCAATAAAATCAGGCCCGGTTTTGAATACTCGAACTTTCTTTCCTTGTTGAACCAAAGCTCTTGCTAGAGCGGCGACCACGGTTGTTTTTCCGCTTCCAGAAGAAGGTGCGCCTACCACTAGGGCAGAACAGTAAGCTGTAGACATAATTATTCCTTGAGTTGTTCGAGTGCGCGAGTGAGCGCTTGCCATTGTGATTCATTGGCGGGTAACCCGAAACGAAGTGCATCGTTTTCATCACAATGACGAGTAAAAATCCCCAACCTGGCGAGTTGATGGTGCCATGATGCCGAATCCGAAATTTCAACTCGGTGAAAGAGTATCTGTGATGTTATTTTTACCGAGCCCGCCATTTGGCCAAAGTGTTGTTGTAAGAGTTGGTTCATACGTTGAGCTTCTTCATGTAGGCGTTGGCGGTTTTCTTTTTGCCAGTGAGAATTGAGCAAGGCATGTGTGGTGACATAGCGAGTTGGGCCACTGAGTGTCCAAGGGCCAAGGTGTTGTTTAATAATTTGTAAACGTAATGATGAGGCAAAGCAAAAGCCAGCCCTAACCCCCGCTAAACCAAAAAACTTTCCGACTGAGCGCAGCACTATCAGATTATCGGGCACTCCGGTTGGAAAGCTGGGTAACACTGAAAGCTCTGGAGTACAGTCAACGAATGCTTCATCGATAATTAAAGTCGCATCTTGATGGATATGGTCTAACCAAGTTAATACTTCACTTGGTGGCACACTCAGCGCGGTTGGATTATTGGGATTGATCACTACGACCACGTCTGCCGTTTTGAGCTGTTCAATTGTCGGTTTATGTTGGTAAAAGTCGAATAAGACGGCTTGTATGTCTTGTTCTGCGTACTTCTGCCACGCATGTTGATGCTCTTTGTAGCCTGTGGCTGGTAGAAGCACTTGTACGATTTTGGATTGCGTTTGGCTAATGGCGTTAGGCAAGGCTTGAATAGCCGCCTGACTGCCCGCAACAGGCAACAAAAAATTACTTTGATAGTAGGTTTGCGCTGCTGTGATTAAGCCATCGTCGTCTTCCGGTAGTCGATTCCATACTGACGCTGGAATCTCTGGAATTGGATAATGATGAGGGCTAACCCCTGTCGATAGGTCGACCCATTGATCGATCGGCCTTTGGTAGCGCAATGAAAATTCGATCAGCTTGCCACCGTGATGCGGAAGTTCGTTTGAGGGTTGTTTAATCGTCATTAGCGTACTTAAAGTAAAGAGTTAAAATAGACAAAAGTTAAAATAAATAAAGAGCCGAAAGGGAAAGCGTCAGCATCACAGCTACCCATAGCACACTGGTTTTTCGCACTAAAGAAATCGAACGAGGAATATCGTCCAAGGTTGCAATAGTGCCTTCACCCATAGGGGGTTTCTTTACGAGCTTTCCGTGGTAATAAGTATCGCCACCTATGATGATTTTTAGTGCGCCAGCACCTGATGTCATCACGGGGCCGCCGTTTGGACTGGAGCAATGTTTAGCTTGTTCTTTCCAACATTTCAGAGCCAACTTAGTGTTGCCTAATAGGCTGTAGCTAAGTGCGGTTAAGCGAGCAGGCGCCCAACCCATCACATCATCGACTTTGGCTGCCACATAGCCAAATTCTAGCCAACGTTCATTTTTGTAGCCCCACATCGCATCAAGTGTGTTCACTAATCGGAACAGTAATGCCCCCGGAGCACCAAGCAACGCGAACCAAAATAAGGTGCCAAATATCGCGTCATTGCCATTCTCTAATACCGACTCAATCGTCGATGACGTGATCTGGCGTTGATCCATGGTTTCAGTATTACGGCTAACGATCCATCCTACTTTCTCTCTCGCCAGCTCAAGATCGCCTTCGTGAAGAGGCTGATGGATCCATTGAGCGTGTTCAAGCAAGCTACGTTGGCCTACGGCTAGATATAAGATCACAATATTAAATAACCAAAAGCCAAATGTAGTATTGCCACTTAAAAAGACATCTTGCAGCCAAAAGCTTAAAGCAAACAATGGCAGAGTAGCGATTAACCAAGCGATCAAGCCTGATAGCTTTGATCGTTTGTTCAATACCTTTTCGATCCCTTGCACCATATTGCCAAAGCCGATCAAAGGGTGAAATCGTTTAGGCTCACCCAATAAGTGATCCAGCAACAAAGCACAAATCATCATTAGCGAGATCACTAAACTGGAATAACCAAAATTTACATCAAAAAAGATCATCATATCTGCCAAATAATGCTGCTGACTGGATAGTAAAAATGAATAAACGCACAAACCAATCAGCAGCTAATGAGCGAGGTTAGTCTGCGCTCTTATTGTCTTCCAATTTTCCACTTTCAGCTACACCCTCTTCAACGACACGCGCTTTACGGCAAGCGTGTGAGAAGGTGGGATCGTAAAGTTTAGAGTCAACAAAGTCATTATCGCCTAGCACTTTACTGACGATGATCATCGCGGTGGAGCGAATATTTTCATCATGCATGATTTGCGCAATAGTACCCAATGTACCACGAAAAATACGTTGCTCAGGGTGGCTGGCTTTTTCTACCACAGCCACAGGCCAGTCTTGTGGGTAAACATCAGATAGCTCACGAACCACTTTACGAATCAATGTTGCACTAAGAAATAAACACAGTGTTGCTTCGTGCGAGGCAAGGGCGCGTAAATTCTCTTTTTCAGGTACAGGTGTTCGACCTGATGCTCGGCTAAGAATAATGGTCTGGCATTTTTCCGGTAGCGTCAGTTCTTGGCCAAGAGCCGCAGCACTCGCTTGGAAAGAAGACACACCAGGAACCACTTTCCAATCGATACCAAGTTCGTTCAAGCGACGAGTTTGTTCGGCAAGCGATGAGTAAATCGATAAATCACCCGTTTGAACGCGTGCAACATTTTGACCTTTTTCGTGAGCAGTTAGATACACGTTCGTGAGATCATCAAGATCCATGTCAGCAGAGTTGTAAACCAGCGCATCTGGACGAGCGCGATCAATCACCGCTTTGGGCACTAAACTGCCCGCGTAAACAATCACAGGACACTCTTCGACTAAACGCGCGCCTTTTACTGTGATTAAATCAGGGTCACCTGGTCCAGCGCCGATAAAAAATACCGTCATATTAGTTTACCTCTTCCGTCACTGATTCTGTTTTAGGTTCAACTTTTAATGAGTGGCCGCGCTTTTGACCTTCAAGTACTTTGCCATCTTTTAGTTGGTACTTATTGGTGTAACCACGAGGCGTCACAATCCAGTCACCGAAACGGTAGCTGTTGCTGTTACCGATAACCACTGCGGCGTTCATGCCAAACTCTACTTTGGTGAATTCTGCCAGAGTAGTCAGTGTGACTTTTTGGTCATCACGATATGCTGCATTCACAATGGCAACCGGAGTATTTGGGTCACGATGTTCCAAAAGGATCTCACGTGCGGTTTCAATATGCTGAGTGCGCTTTTTAGAGCGAGGGTTGTAGAAGGTAATCGCAAAGTCAGCCATAGCCGCCGCTTCAATACGTTTGGTAATCACTTCCCATGGCGTCAGTAGATCCGACAGTGAGATAGTACAGCTGTCATGGCCTAATGGAGCTCCCACTAACGAAGCGCAAGCATTGGCAGCCGTGATACCCGGAATAATATCCAGTTCCACCTGTGCGTTTAATTCTGCATTTTGCTCTAATAACTCAAGCACCAAAGGCGCCATCGCGTACATGCCAGAATCGCCAGAACATACTAGAACGACCTCTCGGCCCTTCGCTGCTTCTTCTACTGCGGCTTGAGCACGATCCCACTCCCGAGTCATGCCGCTTTGAATGACTTCTTGCGTGTCGATAAGCGTTCTAATGGATTCAACGTACGGCTTGTAGCCTGCAACAACGTCTGCATTTTTAACGGCTTGTTGTGCCGCAGGTGTGACTAGGTCAATTGCGCCAGGCCCTAAGCCTACCAGTGTTAATTTTGCCATGATTATTTCTCTTCCTCTGGTGCGCCTAAACGAATTAAACCTTCTTTAATTTGCTTATCGATAATCTGTAGAAGCTCTGGCATATCGAGCATGCAGAACTTGTCACCTTGAATTGGCTCTGCCACTTGAACGTCAGCGTCTTCCGCTAGCATCTCTTTAATTTCTTTAAGATCGTTGATGAAGTGATTTCCCGATACCAACAGCAGTGGTACAAGGTTTAATAGAGGCTTACCTTCGCCTGTATGTTGCTCTTTGATACGGCGAATCATTTCATCTTTCACTAACTTAAATGGCCATGCGCCTTCGAGGGAGCAAGTGAAGTTACGTTGCGATAATTTGCTTAATAGATCATCACAGTAATGAATCGACTGGTGGCCCGGGTTATCTAACATAGGCGCACCGTGGTGAACGAACACGTTGAAATGATCTTGTGGAGCAAAACGATCATGGAGGGCTGAAAGCAAGTTGGTAGTCAGTTGACTGTGATGCATGATCGCTGGCGTTTGTTCTATGCGTGCAAATGAGAACTGCTTGAAGCCATCGACAATAGATGTCATGTAGCGATGTTCATCGGTAGGGAACAAGTACACTGAAACAATCAAAATACGCTCGTAACCTTGTGTGTCTAGATCGGCGAGTACTTGAGGTAGGCTGAAACATGGCGTTTCTTTACGAGCCAATTTCTTGATCACCATTTTGGAGCTGGTGGCAATGCGCACTGGTACATCTGGGTAAGTTTTACGTATGCGTTCTGCGAGAGTTTCGTAACGTTGTTGCTCTACGACGCTACCAAAGCAGCTCAGTACGATGGCTGTGCCTTGGTTATAATGACGAAGTCGTTTCATAATTGTCGCTGTCCTTATCAAATCTATATCACAAGATAAACGGGTTATCTCATGTTGGTAATGAGGTTAAACTGAGCTTTGAAATGTCATATTCATAGCTTGCTAAGTATTTGGCCTACTATGCATCTAAAGCTAAGTGGTTCCTAAAGCTAAGTGGTTCCTAAAGCTCAGTGGCTCCTAAAGCTAAGTAGTTCTTAAAGCTAAGTGGTTCTTAAAACTAAGTAGTTCCTAAAGCTCTGTGGTGCCGTCTGCATTTTCAATTGGCGCAATGAACTTAGGGTCAAGACAAGCCTTTAATGGCTTTCTTTCTACAAGGTTTGTGAAAAAATCTTTCCAGTCTTGCTCGGTAAATTCTTCGACACCTCGAACCCAAAGCCCGTTGTTCACAGGTGTTTCATGCTCAAGTAAACGTTCGTAAATCACCATTGCAGCTCGGTTACGACAGGTGCCCGCACAGTGTGTGCGGCTTATCTTGATGCGTTGTTCACCCTCTGCAAAATCGAGCGCTTTAAGCACTTGTCTTAAATCGTGCGCTAGGTTTTTGCTGCCTTCTTTGGCGCAGCGGCCACCTTCACATAGCAATACGTGATGACGGTGGTATAGCATTGGGCGGTTTAAATCGACATGCTTAGGCTTACACTGAAAACCATCTACCACTTCATTGCCATGCAGGTTGATTTTGACGCTTTCATCTAACCAGTTTTTCCATTTCTTCTTGGCGAGTGGTTCATCGTATTCGATACGAGTACAAGACAAAGTCATGTTGAAACCGTCTTGTTTGAATTTCCACTTAGGTACCAATAGTTGATCACGCTTGCCATGCTTTAACGCAGCTGCTTCAGAAACGGATGAGACACCGGTGACTTTTTTCACGTATTCGGATGGGTTTTCGATCCCTTCTACGCCGTCGAGTTGCTCGGCTGAATAAGTGTGGAAAGGGATTTGGCTTTCTGCTGAAAGCTCTAAAATACCTTTTTCATCTGCTTTTAAAGCGATGCTGGCTAAAGCAGAAACACTGGCTTTGGCTAGGTTATATTCAGCAAGAAAAACATCGATACCTGCTTTCAATACATGCAATGGGGTATTGCGGTCGCAGCCGATTCCAAGCACGAGGGATTTTGGTCGCCAGAGTACGGTTTTGCTTTCAAAGTCAGCGTAACCTTTTGGTTGTGCTTCATCTGAAATAAGTACTACACCATCCCAATCGTCGGTACTGATCTGAGTAAGATCAGTATTGCTTAACGCTGGGTGGGTAATGATGTGTCTTGGCATGGAACGTTTGTTCTGCCACCAGTTTTGCTCACCGGCATGCTGAACCACTAGAATGCGTTTTTCGTTTACAACCGCCGCGCTGGTGGCGGTGATCGCCGGTTCGCATTGTGGATCAAGCGTCCAACCAAATGGCGATCCCAGCATATCAACCGACAAGCTGCCGGCTGCGTCTGAAGCTGTGGTGATCACAGGCGTTGCATTGAGTGCTTGTGAGACTTGTAACGCGATCCCATTTGCACCACCGCGATGACCAGATAACATTGGGATCACGAACTGGCCGTGATCATCAATGCAGATCACGCCCGGATCGGTGCGTTTATCTTCTAGTAAGGGGCCGATCATTCGGCTCACAATACCCGCGGCAAAGAAGCAGATATGATGATCATATTGCTTAAATCTAGGCGGTAGAAAGCCAGACAATGGCAACGTAAGTTCATCGGCTTCTGGGTATTCTTCTTGTCCAACAGGCGCGATAAAGACATCAGCAAACGGAAACGTTTTAGCTAAGCGTTTGGCTTGCCTTGCTCCGTGTAGCGTGATGGCATAAATAGCGATTTTCATTACGCTTTACCGCTACTAGTTTTATCGATGTCAGCTTTATCACTATCAGCTTTATCACCATCAAGAACGGCACACTTCTTTGATTCATTGGTACCACGGAGTACGCCACGACGAGCACGGACGGAAAGTTGAACCATAGAGAAGTAACGGTTTTCGTTTGGTACATCACGCAGATCAGAGTACAGCTCTTGCTTCTCTGTGGTGGCATGAGAAACGTAGGTTGCACAATCCAACATGTTCATCGACTCTAATTGAGTGATCAGCTTAGGGATAACGCGACCTGCTTTGATCAGCATGATGGTGTCAAAATCTTCCACTAATTTTTCTAAGCACTCAATGCCCCATGTTGCTGGAACAACGCAAAAACGCTCTTGGCCGTCAGCAAGTGGGATCTTGGTTTGAGAAGGAATCGCAGTCACCGAAGTTATGCCAGGAATGATCACAGGATCAAGCTCAGGAAGAAGCTCTGTCAGTTCTTCTTGGATGTATGCCCATGTGCTGTAAACCGATGGATCACCTTCGGTTGCAAATGCCACGTCTTTGCCTTGCTTTAATAGATCCACAATGGTGATTGTAGCTTTACGCCATGCTGGTACATTAATGTTTGGGTCGCGCGTCATAGGGAAGTGCAAAAAAAGGTATTCGCCTTTCATTGTCTCAGGGCTAATAGAACCCGCTGCAATTTGTTGAGCAAAAGAGTGATTACTGCCTGCGTCTTTTTCTGGAAACGCAACAACGTCAACGGTACTGAGTAGTCGGTGAGCTTTCAGTGTCAATAATTCTGGGTCTCCAGTGCCGACACCTACTGCGTACATAGTTCCTAATTTCATCTGTGCTTTCTCTAATTATGTTTTTATTTAATATGTTGAGTGGCGCTTAATTAAAAAATTAAGCGCCTATTTCTGAATAAACGGCTTGGTAAAAATAAATAAATGAATCGGATTTTCTGATTGATAACGGGTGTAGTGAGCGAGTGGTACGCCCGTTGATATCGAGATTAGTTGGACTTGTGTTGGCGCTTTGCTGTCTTTACTCCATTGATGAAGTTCACACACTGAATCGACTGTGACGGCTGAACCTATCACTACGCCACCGGGTTTTAATGCTGACCAACAGAAATCCAAAATGGTGTGCATATTGCCGCGACTTCCGCCAATAAAAATACTGTCAGGCTGAGGTAGCATGTCGAGTTGCATTGGCGCTTTATCTCGAATCAGTTGTACGTTGTCGCTACCGTGCGCTCTAAAATTCGCTTCGATAGACTCGTAACACTCTTCATTTGATTCAATGGTAAATACTTGCCCTTGGCGACACTGTTTCGCCGCTTCTATCGCAATCGAACCTGATCCCGTGCCTATGTCCCACACCACAGATTTAGGTTGAATTCGCATGCTCGCTAACGCTAAGTGACGAACGGGTTGTTTGGTGATAAGTCCACGTTTTGGCATGCGTTTCATGAAGTCATCATCGCTGGCGTATTGACCTAACTCACCCCATGCGTGTGGTTGCGTTCGGTGCAATACCATCACGTTGAGCGTAGAGAAGTCGTCGGCATTTTTTAGTGCGAGATCATCGAGTGTCCACTGGCTGATTTTTTCTTGCGTTCCACCTAAGTTCTCACACACCCAAGCCGTCCAACCTTGTTGATTAAAGTCGACTAAGTGTTTCGCAATTCGAGCCGGGTTATTTTGAACATCTGTCAGTAAGCAGTAGCTAGTGCCCCATTGCATTTGGCTTGCAAGACCTTTAATGCCATCGTAATGCTGCTTTCGACCGTGAAGTGAAATGGCTTTGGTTTCTTGCCATGCAATACCCACTCGACTACAAGCGAGCTGCATAGAACAAGGCGAGGGGATAAAGCGAATCTCATCATTGGGCAATTTTTTTAATAAGGATTCACCAATGCCAAAGAACAATGGATCGCCAGAAGCCAATACCACGACGCCGCCTTCTTCACATTCATCAATGAGCTTAGAAAACCAAGATTGATAGCCTTCTTTCATTGATAAACGCTGACCTTTAAATTGGGGAAACCAATCGAGTAGACGGTCATTTCCGGCTATGACACGTGCAGACTCAACCGCATTAACTGCGCGGCTGGTTAAACTTAAGCAGCCATCTTCAGGTACACCAACAACCGTAATGGCTGATTGAGAGCATGACTCTAAAGATGAGTGAGTACTTACATTGCTCATTTTACTGACTCGGCAAGTAGGGCGTGAATGGTTGACACCACAAGCGGGCTACCGCCTTTACGTCCTAAGCTGGCAATGTAAGGCACTGTGTTTTGTTCGGTTAATGCTTGCTTAGATTCATCCGCTTTTACGAAACCAACGGGGATGCCAATGATCAGTGCTGGTTTAGCTTCTCCTGCTTCAATCATACGCAGTAGCTCAAGGAGTGCTGTAGGCGCATTGCCCACGCCTATGATAGAACCGTCGAGTAAGCCGTTATCACGAGCGTAGCGCATGGAGTGAATGGCACGCGTTTCACCTGTCTCTTTCGCGGTAGTAATGACGTCTGGGTGACTAATGAAACACTGGGCTTTATTGCCGTAAGCGTTAAGGCGAGTTTGGTTTAAGCCTGTCACTATCATGCTGACATCAGTAATGATATTGGCACCCGATTTTAATGCAGTGATTGCCGACTCAATCGCGTCCTCACTGAATTGGTACAGTTTTGCGTATTCAAAGTCACCCGTAGTATGAATGGCACGACGAACCACATTCCATTCGCCTTGATTGAAGTTGTGACCACCATGAATCGTTTCGATTTCGTCATCAATGATAGAGAAAGAATCACTTTCAATTTGACGGCCTTGTTTGGTCATTTGACGCATATCATTAGTCATAGTGTTTTCCTTGTTCATGCTTCGTCATCAAAGTCTGTGGTTTGAATACCCACATCACTTCCTTTTGAGCAGAGATGTTCTGCTAACAGATCGCCATTAAAGTCGATCAATTTGAATTCAATGCTGACGTGATGTTTGACATACACAGCAGCGTGCTCTGCAGCTTGTTTGCAGAGCAAGGTAAGAAAGTCGTAATTAGGTGTCTCTTGGCCCGATTGGGCTTCTTTCCATGTATCGAGTACGTGGCGGCCTGTATTGGCTTGGCTAACCGCTTCGGAAAATTCACTTGACGCGCCCGATTGAGTGGCGAGATCGGCAAGCAATGAAAAGTCGATCGATTTACCGGATACGTGAGTCATCATGTGTCCTGCGACCATTTTTCCGAGTTTGCCTATCATGGCGACCACGGTAACTTTGCTCACTTGGTAGCGTTTCGCAGCGCGAAGTCCGACCCCAACAAAATCTCCAGCTTGGATAAAGCACATCGAGTCATAAGTGGGTAGCATGGCCATCGCTGACTTTTCGGTTCGAGAGCCTGTCGTGAGAACTAAGTGGTCTTGGCCATTTTGTTTCGCGATTTGTACCGATTGGCGGACTGATGCTGAAAATGCAGAAGTGGAGTAGGGCTTTACGGTCCCGCGCGTCCCTAAAATTGAAATGCCACCGATTAAGCCTAAGCGTGGGCCTATGGTTTCTTTGGCGCGTTCTTCACCGTCAGGGACACAAATTTCCACTGAGATACCGGCTGATTTCCTCTGACCATCGGTTGATTGATTCCACTCTAAGGTGATCATGTCGAGAATGTTTTTATGTGGAACGGGATTAATCGCCGCTTGACCAACAGGAAGCTCTAATCCGGGTAGCGTCACACGCGCTACGCCAACCCCCCCATCGATGTGAAAACCGGGGTCTGAATGCCAGCGGGCAATACTCTGAATATGGGCTTCGTGGGTGCAGTCGGGATCGTCTCCTGCATCTTTAACAATGCTGGCGGTCACCGCATCGTTGGATGTTTGGATAAACGCGACCTTAAACGTAGCGGGCTCACCATTCGGTAAAGTGATGGAGATATAGTCAGGCTGCTGTCCGGTTAACAGTGTTTGAACTGCCGCTCTGCTTGCTGCAGCTGCGCACGCACCTGTGGTAAACCCACTGCGGAGATCGGACTTATTTTTGGATCGTTTAACTTTTGTGACCACAGTATTCTTCATCTACGTTTGAGGTATTGACGAATACAGAGCGTTCCCTTGTTAGACAAGGTATGGATAGGTGTTGAGTTTTCCCGCTCGATATTCATGTATGCCCAGGTATTCTGACTTACGATGTTGAGGTTCTCATTGCGCTTTACTCCTTCCCAAGTCGTGTGACTCAGTGGTTTGTAAAGGGCTCATCGCTTACAGCTGCGGGTACAGTCCAGGAGTTACACCTGATTCCCTGATGTTGACGTTATATTTCGATATCTATTCTGAGGATTTCTCCGTTATTAGGTGTTTCTATGATTTGCTTTGGTGTCCCTAAACTGGCTAATGTTTTTATCCAGTCGCCATGTCCGAGCAGCAAAATAGGGTTCTCATTGTTGTGGTGACGAGAAATTCGTTGGATCCACTGAATAGCCATTGTTCTTCGTTGCTGTTCTGAATCGAACTCACTGAGCTCCATTTGAGAAATGACGGGCACTTTCAGGTAGCGTGCGATCGTTTTCGCGCTCGAAATAGCACGGCCTAATTGACTGGTGTAAATAGCATTGAGGGTCAATGACTTTTGAGTCGCGAGATAACGACCGACGTTATGCATCTGTCGTTTGCCTTCCATTGTCAGAGGGCTATCCAATTGATTCTGCATTTTGCCAATTCGGTTCCATTCGGTTTCGCCATGACGAATCGCAATGATGGTGAAGCGTTCAGCTTTCATTACTTTTCTCCATCAAAATGGAAACAATGAATAGTGCTCCAAACGCGGTGGTGACAACACCAAGAGGCAGTTCTTGAGGTGCAACCAAAGTTCTTGCCAAAATATCACTTAATAGCATAAGCAAAGCCCCAATCAGCCCTGAAGTGATGAGTAACTTTTTGTGTAGTGGGCCGATGATTTTTTTCGCGATATGAGGAACCATCAAGCCAATAAATCCGACGACACCGATGATAGAAACAAAACATGCAGTCGCAAAAGCGCAGACAATAAAGACACCAGTTTGCAAGCGTTTTGTATCGACTCCCATCGTTTGTGCTACGTCGTCTCCCGCAAGTAAACAATCTAATTGACGATGTTTTAAGATACTGAGGGCTATCAAGGCGAGAAGTCCAGCAAGCACAATTAACACATTGTCCCAGCGCGCATTCCCTAGGCCTCCTAACGACCAAAATAGAATCGAATGGGCAGCACGTTGGTCACCGTGGAAGACCAAGAAATTGGTTAAGGCTGTAAATAAGAATGAGATAGCCAGCCCAGCTAAAACAATTTGAGAAGACGCTTGCCCATTTACTTTTCTGACTAGAAATAGCACAGCCGAAGCCGAGATTATTCCGCCGATGAAAGCGGCGAGTGGAAGTGTCCAAATACCGATAGCGCTGCCGATGACTGTAATCACAAACACAGCTCCAGTCGCTGCACCAGATGACAATCCAAAAATGAAGGGGTCGGCAAGGTCGTTTTTTGTGACGGTTTGTAATAACGCCCCCACAATACCCAATCCAGCACCGCAAATAATCGCGATGATTGTTCTTGGCAAGCGTAAATGCAGTACCACTTGATCTATCGGAGAGTCGATCTGTTGACTCATCGCAGCTGAAAAAATCGTAGCGACTTGTGTAAAAGATAGATTAACGCTGCCTAAACTCAGAGAAAGCATCGCTAAGAGGGCAAAAACAGAACTGAATACGCAGGTGTTCAGTACGGTTCGGTTTAGGTTAGTACTAAGACTTGTCATGGATTTCTTGGATGCGCTGTGCCAGTTTTTCAATTGCAGCTATGTTTGCTGGCCCAGGAGTAATTTCCTCATAACGTAGAGGAAGGTATTGGGTCGTCTTTACCGCTGTGGTCAGTTTCATCGCTGGGTGTTGTTCCAAAAAGGCTTGCATGCCTTTAGCGCCTGTCCCATTTTGATAATCGAGAAGAATAATGACATCAGGGTTATGCATCGCAACTGACTCCCATGATGTGGTTCCCCAGCTGATATCCAGATCTTTCATTACATTGTCGCCACCTGCCGCTTTTATCATGGCGCTCACTGTCGCGTATTTCCCGGCAGTGAATGGTTTATCTTCCCCTGAATCATACAAAAAGACTTTAAGCGGAGTTTGATTCTTGGTTTGCTGTTGAATCTGTACTAATTGCTCTTTCCACGTGGAAATCAGTGTTTGAGCTCTGTCTTGATGACCAAATAAAGTCGCAAGGCGTGTCACGTCATCGAACATCTGTTCCATGCTAGCTGGTTGCTTATCTTTACGGATGTGGCTGCAACTCTCATTCAGAATTAAAGTGTTAATGCCAAACTCTTTCAGTGAATCAGGCGTGACTGAGCCGCCCAGACGCATACCATAATTCCATCCTGCGAAGAAAACATCAGGGTTTGCATTAACTAACACCTCCAAAGACGGATATTTCGGTGCGAGCTCTGGAATGTTGCCCTGAAGGCGATTAAATTCAGGGGTCGTTTTGTAGTACCCGCTAATACCGGTCACTCCGATCATATTCTCTTCAAGCCCGAGAGAAAATGCCATCTCAGACATATTGATATCGTGAGTGATTAAGGTTTTAGGCGACGTATCTAACGTAAGTGTCGAGTCGCAGTTTTCTACCGTGATTTGAGCTTGTGCGGACATGGAAAGTAAGAAAGTAAAAGTTAAAGCTGATGCTGATAATTTATTCATGAAAGATCCTGTCCTTGGTCGAGTTCAATGTCGAAAAACTTACTTGTTTTCTGTGTGCGCTTATTGGTTGTGCTGATTAAATCTACTTCAAAAATCGGCTGAAGCTGTTTGTGGGTCAGTAGCTCTTCTACTTTTCCTTTCGCGACCAGTTCACCGTGTTCCAAAATCACAATGTGCGTCGCGAATTTGGCAGCAAGGGAAATATCATGCAGTGAGCAAATCAGTGTTTTACCCAGTTCTTTCAATAGCGATAAGACTTCCCCTTGAGCGCATGGGTCTAAGTGGTTTAGAGGCTCATCCAATACCAGGAACTCGGCGTTCTGACATAAAGATCGTGCAATATGCGCTCGCTGCTTCTGGCCTCCTGAAAGCTGTCCCATTCTTCGTTCGAGGAAAGTATCAATCTTTAGTGCTTTACTGATTTGGTCAACTGAAAAGCTAGAAGTGGCTTGATGAGAAGCGGTAAGTTGAATGTACTCTCTTAGAGCTAAACGGCTATCCACTTGACTGTGCTGTGGAAGGTAACTGATTTGTTTTGCTCTTTGCTGGCAAGTTAGTTTACTTAGTGGCAATTGGTTTATTACGACTTCGCCTTTGAAGGGAAGCAAATTAACCAGCGCCTTTAATAGCGTGGTTTTTCCAGAACCATTGCGTCCAATGACTACCCAGCGCTCACCTTGACTAATTTTCAGATCGAGTGGGTGTAGTCGTTGAGTGTTTTGTTGTTGAACAGAAAGTCTGTGGCAATAAAACATGAGTTACTGAGAATGGTTTGTTTTTAACAAGTGCCATTACATTAAAATTTAAACGTTTACGTAACATTGATCTCAGCACGTAAAATCCCCACAATTATTAAAATAAACTATTAGTTAACGCTTGTATTACTTGAAAGGGTTAGGATTGATTAGTGAAAGAATAGAAGAATAGAAGAATAGAAGAATAGAAGAATAGAAGAATAGAAGAATAGAAGAATAGAAGAATAGAAGAATAGAAGAATAGAAGAATAGAAGAATAGAAGAATAGAAAGCAAAAAGCCTCTGAGAGCAGAGGCTTTTAAAATTACGTTGTAGCTAGGCGTGTTGCGTAATGCTTACAGGCCTGCGAAGTCCGCTAGGATTGCTGCTTTATCAGTAGCTTCCCAAGGGAACTCTTCGCGACCGAAGTGGCCGTATGCAGCTGTCTGCTTGTAGATAGGCTGAAGCAGGTTCAGCATCTCTTGAAGACCGTATGGACGTAGGTCGAAGTTTTGACGAACCGCTTCAATGATGATTTCGTGAGCTACTTTCTCAGTACCGAACGTTTCAACCATGATAGAGGTTGGATCTGCAACACCAATAGCGTAAGACAGTTGAATCTCACAACGGTCAGCCATGCCAGCAGCAACGATGTTTTTCGCTACATAACGCGCTGCGTAAGCTGCAGAACGGTCAACTTTTGATGGATCTTTACCAGAGAATGCACCGCCACCGTGACGAGCTGCGCCGCCGTAGGTATCAACGATGATCTTACGACCTGTTAGACCACAGTCACCCATTGGACCACCGATTACGAAACGGCCTGTTGGGTTGATGAAGAAGTTAGTGTCTTTGTTGATCCACTCAGCAGGAAGTACTGGCTTGATGATCTCTTCCATTACCGCTTCACGTAGGTCAGGTGTTGTTACTGAATCACAGTGTTGAGTTGAAAGAACAACAGCGTCGATACCAACGATCTTACCTTGGTCGTATTGGAAGGTTACTTGAGATTTCGCATCTGGGCGAAGGAAGTCAAGCTTGCCGCTCTTACGGACTTCAGCTTGCTTCTTAACAAGCAGGTGAGAGTAAGTAATTGGAGCTGGCATTAGGATTGGCGTTTCGTTAGTTGCGTAACCAAACATGATGCCTTGGTCGCCCGCACCTTGATCTTTAGGATCCGCTTTATCAACACCTTGGTTGATGTCTGGAGACTGCTTACCAATGGTATTTAGTACAGCACAAGAGTCAGCGTCAAAGCCCATATCAGAATGAACGTAACCAATTTCACGTACTGTTTCACGAGTGATTTCTTCGATATCAACCCATGCTGACGTAGTTACTTCACCACCAACCATAACCATGCCGGTTTTTACGTAAGTCTCACAAGCAACACGTGCTTTTG
The DNA here is from genome assembly GCF_002119525.1 of Vibrio syngnathi. NCBI lineage: Bacteria > Pseudomonadati > Pseudomonadota > Gammaproteobacteria > Vibrionales > Vibrionaceae > Vibrio > Vibrio syngnathi. The sequence goes on from NZ_CP017916.1 coordinate 455,719, forward strand.
GATCTTGTTCAATGATGGCATCAAGAACAGCATCTGAGATTTGGTCTGCAATTTTATCTGGATGGCCTTCTGATACAGATTCAGAAGTGAATAGGTGCTTAGCCATGAGAGCTCCACTTTTAGTTTAGTTTTTAGTTGCAAATAGTTAAATGCAAATAATTTATGCCGTCGCAATCAAGGAAGCGCCGCCATTAAATACAGTATATTTTGTAGGTGTTTCTACATCTAGACGGCTATTTTAAATTCCAACGGTCGAATTACAAGCTCTTTTTTATGATATGTCATAACCAAACGTTTGCGTGTTGGTTGTGGAAAGCCATGTTAAGTGATGTAAATGATCGAAAATTGCGGAAAATGACCGTTAAAGTGCCAGTAAAACGTTTGCAGTCGCTATAGTCGTTTGAGAGAATACCCGCGCTAATAAAAATGAAAACTTTAGCATCCATCTCTTTTTTAAATCGCTTATGTAACCAGGAGCAGACATGCCTTCTCGTAAAGATCTAGCCAATGCAATCCGCGCACTTAGCATGGACGGTGTTCAACAAGCAAATTCAGGCCACCCTGGCGCACCTATGGGTATGGCTGACATCGCTGAAGTTCTTTGGCGTGGCCACTTGAACCACAACCCAGCAAACCCAGAGTGGGCTGATCGTGACCGTTTTATCCTGTCTAACGGCCATGGTTCTATGCTGATTTACTCTCTGCTTCATTTAGCAGGTTACGAGCTTTCAATTGAAGATCTAAAAAACTTCCGTCAACTGCACTCTAAGACTCCAGGTCACCCAGAGTACGGTTACGCTCCTGGTATCGAGACAACAACTGGTCCTCTGGGCCAAGGCATCACCAACGCTGTTGGTATGGCAATGGCTGAGAAAGCATTGGCTGCACAGTTCAACAAAGAAGGCCACGACATCGTAGACCACTTCACTTATGCATTCATGGGTGATGGTTGTCTGATGGAAGGTATCTCTCACGAAGCATGTTCTCTAGCGGGTACGCTAGGTCTTGGTAAGCTAGTCGCTTTCTGGGATGACAACGGCATCTCTATCGATGGTGAAGTTGAAGGTTGGTTCTCTGACGATACACCTAAGCGTTTTGAAGCATACGGCTGGCACGTAATCCCTGCAGTAGATGGTCACGATGCTGACGCTATCAATGCAGCGATTGAAGCGGCTAAAGCTGACCCTCGTCCAACGCTTATCTGTACTAAAACTATCATCGGTTTTGGTTCGCCAAACAAAGCGGGTACGCATGATTGTCACGGTGCTCCACTAGGCGCTGATGAAATCACAGCAACTAAAGCAGCATTGGGTTGGGAACACGGCCCGTTCGAAATCCCAGCGGATATCGCAGCTGAGTGGAACGCGAAAGAAGCAGGCGCAGCGAAAGAAGCAGCGTGGAACGCTAAGTTTGACGCATACGCCGCGGCTTACCCTGAGCTAGCAGCAGAATTCAAACGTCGTACTAACGGCGAACTACCAGCTGAGTGGGAAGAGAAAGCAAACGCAATCATTGCTGATCTTCAAGCTAACCCAGCAAACATCGCTTCACGTAAAGCATCTCAAAACGCACTAGAAGCGTTTGGTCAAATGCTTCCAGAATTCATGGGCGGCTCTGCTGACCTTGCGCCTTCTAACCTGACTATGTGGTCTGGTTCTAAGTCTCTTGAAGCAACTGACTTCTCTGGTAACTACATCCACTACGGTGTACGTGAATTCGGTATGACGGCTATCATGAACGGTATCGCTCTGCACGGTGGTTTTGTACCGTATGGTGCAACGTTCCTAATGTTCATGGAATACGCGCGTAACGCAATGCGTATGGCTGCTCTGATGAAAGTTCAGAACATCCAAGTTTACACGCACGATTCTATCGGCCTAGGCGAAGATGGCCCTACTCACCAACCGGTTGAGCAGATCGCGTCTCTACGTCTGACTCCAAACATGAGCACATGGCGTCCATGTGACCAAGTTGAATCTGCAGTGGCTTGGAAACTGGCTATTGAGCGTAAAGATGGTCCTTCATCTCTAATCTTCTCTCGTCAAAACCTTGCACAACAAGATCGTAATGTTGAGCAAGTTGCAAACATCGCTAAGGGTGGTTACATCCTGAAAGATTGTGAAGGCAAGCCAGAGCTAATCATCATTGCAACTGGTTCTGAAGTTGAGCTTGCTGTTGAAGCTGCAGCACAACTAACCGCTGAAGGTAAAGCGGTACGCGTAGTATCTATGCCTGCAACTGACGCATTCGATAAGCAAGACGCTGAATACCGTGAGTCTGTACTTCCATCTGACGTTACTGCTCGTATCGCTGTTGAAGCTGGCATTGCTGACTTCTGGTACAAGTACGTTGGTTTCGGTGGCAAGATCATCGGTATGACAACGTTCGGCGAATCTGCACCAGCAGGCGAGCTATTCAAAATGTTCGGTTTCACTACTGAGAACGTAGTAAAGACAGCTAAAGAATTATTAGCGTAAAGTCCGCTTATAAATAAGAGAAAACGGAGCCAAGTGGCTCCGTTTTTTTATGCGTGCAATATTGAACCTAATGCTGATACAAATGAACTTATTCGAATTCATTTCCCCAGCTATCCACTTCTTGAGTGCCACATACTTTACATTTCACATAACGATCCATGTCGTAGTAATGCCCACCATTCACTATCGAATGAACAAATAATTTAATACGACCAAGCACTGAATGATCAATATCATAACTACTGTCTTTTCGAACGAGAACTTCACTATGTGGTGTCTCTTTATTGCACTTCTTACACAAATGAGTCGCTGGGTATCCAGACATAACCTTTCCTTTGGTTGAATAAACGAGGAAAAACAAACAGCCGCAGATTCAGGTTTCTCATTAGATTTTATTTGTATATTAAATGTTATTCATCTGCCTAGTACTGATGCTTAATTTGGCGAGAGTAGTCACTGTATCTAATGTACAAATGAATCGGATTTTTGCATATATAGAGAAATGTGTGAGGGGATGTACTAACGTCACGTAATGACAAAGTGTGCTTTATTTGTAACTGACAGCTTACATTGTGGAGTTTGAACGCATTTCATCACTCATGTTCTTGAAATGAATGAGGAAGTGAGCGAATGTATCCATAATCATTTAGTGGCATAGGTTGGGTCATGGCTAATAAGATTATTTTGATTGTGGATGATAATCAGGAAATTCTCGATGCTTTAAGCGAATATCTAGAACGCTCAAGCTTCACTGTGATTACTGCACTTGAAGGTAACGCGATGTGGAAACAGCTAGAAACTGTCACCCCAGACCTCATTATTTTAGACATCATGCTACCAGGAGATGATGGCTTAACTTTGTGCCAAAAGTTACGCTTACGATCTCAAGTCCCTATTATTATGCTAACCGCAGTAACTGATGATGCAGATCGTATTGCGGGGTTAGAAATTGGCGCTGATGATTACATAACCAAGTCGTTTAACCCTCGTGAACTATTAGCAAGAATCAAAGCTCTACTCAGGCGTTCAACATTCAGTCACAGCACAAATGAACGTAAGTTAAAATTTATGGATTGGACGTTCGATACCCTAAAACGACAATTGAAACATGAAGATGGTGAGGCAGTCTCTCTTTCTAGCGCCGATTATAACTTGCTTACCCTTATGCTTGACTCTCCCAATCAATTATTAAGTCGTAATGACATTGCACAAGCACTCTGGGGGAGGGATGCAGAGCCACTAGAGAGAGGGATCGATGTACAAATTAGCCGGTTGAGAAGGCAATTGAGGGACGATGATAGAAATACGATTATGACGGTGAGGCATCGTGGCTACATGCTTGTGATCGACTCTCATGGACTTCAATGTTGAAAAAAAACTTCTTTCAGTCAATGGTCGTACGTATTACGTTGTCTACGTTCTTGGTTATTGTCATGGCTGAAGTTCTGGCAGGTGCAGCTTGGTTTTCCACTACCTCGGTATCTAAACGAGAATCGGCGAGCCATGCTATGTTTGCGATAGCCTCTGCAGCTTCGGACACGATAAATTACTTTTCAGGGCTTCCAGTCAATTATCGTCATTTGGTTCTCGATCAATTACGAAATATTGGGGGAACACGATTCTTTATTTCCATGAATAATCATAGGCTTCCTGTTCCTTCGCTTAGTCATCACTCTTTAGTGCCTCAAATGCAGGTGCAAGCATCAGATCTTTTAGAACAACAACTTAAAACGTCACACTCAGTACATGTCACTTTGACCAAGCGAGACGATCTTCTATTGTTTAACTCAGGTATCAAGCTGAATGAGCTGCCTGCATTGTGGAAAGATTACAGCTTAGTGTTAGGTAAGCTCGATCTCCCAATAGCGGTTATTCAAGTTCAACTAGAAAATAATGAGTGGCTCTATTTAGCGACCGTTATTCCTCTGTCTTTCGATAGCTTGACCGATAAATTTATTGATAGTCGCCAGATCACCTTTCTTTTAATTGTCACTTTTATGCTAATGGGGGTCTCTTACGTCGTGCTACAAAAAGAAATTCGTCCTTTTCGATCTCTTGCTCGCTCCGCAACGCTTATGGGGTCGGAAATGCAGATTGAAGAAATCAAAGAAGAAGGAAGTTCAGAAACCAGAGCTGCGATCCATGCTTTCAACAAAATGAATCGTCGTATTAAAGCGAACTTACGTGACCGAAATATGTTCTTTAATGCTATTTCACATGACATCAAAACACCTCTAGCCTGCTTAAAACTTCGTACAGAAATGCTCAGCGACAATACGACAAGGCTTAAATTTGAAAAGCTGTTGAATGAAGTCGAGATGATGTTAAACGGAGCGTTACAGTGCATGCGAGATAATGATATTCATGAAGAATTTGAGTGGATAGACATGAATGATATTTTTGAACAATGTGCGGCTATTCATAACAAAAACAACTTATGTGTAAATCTTGTCGATATGCCAGATGTTAAATTCTACGGTAAACCATTAGCAATTAAGCGTTGTCTCTTTAATTTGGTAGATAATGGCATTAAATATGGGGATGTCGTGAATATCAGCATGTTTGTTAACTCTGATTCTATTCATATTGTACTGCGCGATTCAGGTGCAGGGATTGACGAAAGCATACTAGAAAAAGTATTTGAGCCTTATTTTAGAGGTAGCGATTCAAGCGTGGATGGGTCCGGTTTAGGCTTGGCAATTTCCCGCAGTATCGCAAGAAGCCATGGAGGGGATATTAAATTATCGAATGCACCAGAAGGAGGGCTAGAAGTCGACATTATTTTGGTAAGCAGCTTATGAAAATGTGGGTATTCTTGGTTGCTCTTTTTGTTACACAGCCAGCATTATCTACCCCCTCTATAGAGATGTTGCATTGGTGGACGGCAGAAGGTGAAGGCTCAGCATTGTCGGTGATCGAAGACAGGTTTCGTCTGCTGCCTTTTACATTAAAAAGTGATCCAATTGCAGGAGGAGGCGGTGGGCCTGCTAAATCTATCCTTCAAGCGAGAGCGATTGCTGGCTATTCACCAGACATCGCGCAGATGGAAGGTCCTGCTATTCAGTCTTGGGCGGCACTAGGGTTCTTAATGGACATGAATGAAGTCGCTAAATTGAATAACTGGGATCAATCGCTGTACCCTGATATTCAAGCCATTCACAAATACAATGGGAACTATGTTGCCATTCCTCTTAATATTCATAGACTAAACTGGATGTGGATAAACACAGAGGTATTAGCTGAACACCAGCTGCCCCCCCCCTAATGATTGGGATTCATTATTGCTGGCATTGAATGTACTAAAAAACAAAGGTATTACACCACTTGCTTTGGGGGAAGACCCTTGGCAAGTTGTTCAAATTTTTGAAAACATTGCATTCGGAGTGGGTGGTGCTCACTATTATCGCCAGGCTTTTGTTGATTTAGACTCCGAAGCTTTGAACAGCCCCGAAACACTAGAAGCACTAGATCGCTTTCGATCTCTTGCTAATATTGTTGGAAATGATTTATCAAAAATAAGTTGGGATCAAGGAACAAAAGCACTGCTCAAGGGGGAATACGCATTTCAATTTACAGGAGATTGGGCTTTAGGTGAAATGCTAAGCTCTGGCTCTAGCATTCCTGACTACATTCAATGCAGCCCATTTCCTTCTACGGAAAATGGTTTTATCTACAATGTAGATAGCCTAGCCTTTTTTTCCACTCGTTCAAATGAAGAACAGAATATAACCTCAATTATGGCCGCGCTATCTGCCCCTGAGTTTCTTTTAGAGTTCAGTAAAAAAAAGGGCTCAATACCAGCACAAGCTAATATTCCAATTGATGACTTATCGCGGTGCCAACAGAAATCTTATGATGACTATATACGAGCGAGTCGGGATGGTTCGGCAATGCCAAGCTTGACCGATTCAATGGCTGTTAATCCCGTCATTCAGAATGCAGTTTCGAATGAACTTTATCGTTATTTTATTGATTCATCGATAACGTCTAAAACACTTATCGGTCACCTTAATGCTATTAATAATGAAATGTTTCGATAGTTGATAGCCTACCTACATTGCTATGTCATGAACGAATAGGCATTACTCTTAACCACATTTCTCTGCCATTGATTAGGGCGAACCTAATGTAAAAAACGAGTTACAAACTGCTTGCTATTTGTAACCTTGAGATTCAATTAGCTTGATAAAGTTCGTTGGTATTCTAACGATATTAAAGGACTTTATTATGCTAGATAGTTTTAAAAGCGGCTTATCTAAGCTTTCCTTAATTGGTAAAGCATTGATGTTGCCCATATCTATATTACCCGCTGCGGGGTTATTACTTGCCTTCGGTGCTAAGCTCGACATTCCCCTAATGATGCGTGCTGGTGGCGTTATATTTGATAACTTAGCTTTACTGTTTGCGGTAGGAGCCGCGGTTGGTTTGACTAAGGAGTCAGGGATTGCCGCTTTAGCCGCGATTGTCGCTATGGTCGTGATGAATGCGACAATGGGGGTGGCGCTCGGCATTACACCTGAGATGGCGATGGGGGGTGGTCGTTATGCAATGGTGATGGGTATTCCTTCATTGCAAACGGGTGTCTTTGGCGGACTAATTGCTGGTATCCTCGCAGCCGTTATGTATCAACGTTTTTATGATACTAAGCTGCCTGATTTTCTTGGTTTCTTTGCCGGTAAACGCTTTGTACCGATTGTGACTGCGTTTTCTGCATTCTTAATTGGTTTAGTCTTACCCCATATTTGGTCATATATTCAATCAGGTATTGATGCGCTATCGCATATGGCGAATGGCGGAAACATGTACGTCTCAACTTTCATCTACGGATTTATGGAGCGCGCTTTAATTCCAGTTGGTCTCCATCATATTTTTTATAGCCCTTATTGGTTTTCTTTCGGTGAGTACACAACTGCCGCGGGCACCATTGTAAATGGCGATCATACCATTTGGTTTAAAATGCTTGAAGATGGAGTAAAAACGTTCTCAACCAGTGAATACCAAGAAGCAGGAAAATTCCTATCGGGTAATTTTGCTATCTACATGTTTGCTTTCCCTGCTGCATGTTTAGCTATGTATCATGAAGCGAATGATAAAAATAAAAAAATTGTAGCAGGTATTTTAGGCTCTGCTGCTCTTACTTCTTTTGTTACAGGTATAACAGAACCCGTTGAATTTGCTTTTATCTTTGTCGCACCTTTACTTTATGTTTTTTCTGCAATCATGGCAGGGGTGTCTTACGCGGTGACTTATGCGTTGGATGTTCATATTGGTAAAACCTTCTCAGCCGGCATTATTGATTTCGTGTCTTTTGGTGTTCTTCCCGCGATGGATGGGTTCAAAACTAACTGGATCAACGTGATTCTTTGGGGGCTAACCATGGCCGCTATTTATTACACGGTTTTCCGTTTTGCTATTCGAAAGTTCAATTTGAAAACAGTAGGACGTGAGGATACTCAAAGTAAGGCGATCACTTTGGACAATGAAGATTTAGCTAGTGAAATCACAATCTTGATTGGTGGTGCCGCTAACATTACTTCGATAGGAGCATGTATTACGAGATTGCGTTTACAGATTAAAGATCAGGCTCTTGTGGATGAACAAGGAATCAAAGACCTAGGTGCTATGGGGGTCATAAAAGTAGGTTCAAGTGGCCTGCAAATTATTTTGGGCTCAAGAGCTCAATTTGTGGCTGATCTTATGAGTGAAAGAACTGGTGAGTCACCAAGTGCACTATCAACTAACCTAAGTTAAAAGCACGGGCTACTTCCGATAAAGCTGATGGCAACAAGCTTGTTGTCTCTTATACATAAATAGTAACGCTATCAACGTTATGGTTGGTGGCGTCTATTTATATTTAAAATTTTGAAGTTATGACAGCTTTAGTATTCAACTAATGCGCTTTGAGTAGGATTCAGTTATCATCTGTTGCACGAAATTTTGGTTAGATGTACGGAACTATGCTAAAAGTCGCGATAAATGGATTTGGACGAATAGGGCGCAATGTATTGCGCGCTGTCTATGAAAGTGGCAAAAGCCAACAAATCAAAGTAGTAGCGGTCAATGAGCTTGCTCAACCTGACGCTATGGCTCACCTATTGCAGTACGACACCAGTCACGGCCGCTTCGGCAAGAAAATATCTAACGATCAAGAGCACATCTATGTGCATCATGGCATTGGTGCTGAAGATAAAGGCGAGTTTGATACGATTCGTATCTTACATCTGGCTGATATTGAGCTGTTGCCTTGGCGTGATCTTGAAGTCGATATTGTTCTCGATTGTACCGGTGTTTACGGTTGCCGAGATGATGGCCTAGCGCACATCGCTGCTGGAGCTAAAAAGGTACTGTTTTCACACCCTGGTGCTAACGACCTTGATAACACAATTATCTATGGTGTAAATCACGATACTATCGAAGCTGACCACCGAATCGTTTCCAATGGTTCATGCACCACTAACTGTATTGTCCCTATCATTAAAGTACTTGATGATGCCTTTGGTATTGAGTCAGGTACCATTACGACCATTCACTCTTCAATGAATGATCAGCAAGTTATTGATGCATACCATAGCGACTTGCGTCGTACTCGAGCGGCAAGCCAATCTATCATTCCTGTCGACACCAAATTGCATAAAGGCATTGAAAGAATCTTCCCGAAATTTTCTAACAAGTTCGAAGCGATATCTGTGCGTGTGCCGACGGTAAACGTCACTGCGATGGATTTAAGTGTCACAATTAATACAAATGTGAAAGTTAATGACGTAAATCAAACCATTGTTAATGCTTCCCAGTGTACATTACACAATATAGTTGACTATACTGAAGCGCCGCTCGTTTCCATCGACTTTAATCACGATCCCCATAGCGCAATCGTTGATGGTTCACAAACTCGAGTGAGCAATGGCACCTTAGTGAAAATGCTGGTGTGGTGTGACAATGAATGGGGCTTTGCGAACCGAATGCTGGATACGGTTCTTGCAATGCAAGCTTCAGAAGGCAAGAAGTAAGACCTAGAAGCAAATGTGTGGATTATTTATTTTTTAGCTTGAAATAAATACTAAGTGTCCACATATTATTAGCAGTTAAAGCATTACCAGTTGAATAATTTATAGGCTTAGCAGGGTTGCTGAGTTTCCAAAACTTTATTTTTATTTAAATTTGAGAGGACAAATCATGTCTGTGATCAAGATGACTGACCTGGAACTTGCAGGTAAACGCGTATTTATCCGTGCTGACCTAAACGTACCAGTAAAAGACGGTAAAGTAACTTCAGATGCACGTATCCTAGCATCTCTACCAACTATCAAACTTTGCCTAGAAGCTGGCGCAAAAGTTATGGTTACTTCTCACCTTGGTCGTCCTACTGAAGGCGAGTACAACGAAGAGTTCTCTCTAGCTCCTGTAGTTAACTACCTAAACGACGCACTAGACTGTGACGTTAAACTAGCGAAAGATTACGTAAATGGTCTTGAGCTAAACGCTGGTGAACTAACTGTTCTTGAAAACGTTCGCTTTAACAAAGGCGAGAAGAAGAACGAAGAAGCTCTTTCTAAGCAATACGCTGCACTATGTGACATCTTCGTAATGGATGCATTCGGTACAGCTCACCGTGCTCAAGCGTCTACACACGGTGTGGGTACTTACGCTCCTGTAGCATGTGCTGGTCCTCTTCTAGCTGCAGAGCTTGAAGCGCTTGGTAAAGCAATGGACAACCCAGCTCGCCCACTAGTGGCTATCGTTGGTGGTTCTAAAGTTTCTACTAAACTAACCGTTCTAGAATCTCTTTCTAAAATCGCTGACCAACTTGTTGTTGGTGGTGGTATCGCGAACACGTTCATCGCTGCTGAAGGCCACAACGTAGGTAAGTCTCTATACGAAGCTGACCTAGTTGAAACGGCTAAGAAGTTAATGAAAGAGTGTGCTATCCCAGTAGCGACTGATGTTGCATGTGCTAAAGCATTCGACGAAAACGCAGAAGCTGAAATCAAGCACGTTTCTGAAGTTCAAGACGACGACATGATCTTCGACCTTGGCCCTGATTCAACTGCAGCACTAGCTGAAATCATCGGCAACGCAAAAACGATTCTTTGGAACGGCCCTGTAGGCGTATTCGAATTCAAAAACTTTGAAGCGGGTACTGCGGGTATTTCTAAAGCAATCGCTGACTCTGAAGGTTTCTCAGTAGCAGGCGGTGGTGACACACTAGCGGCTATCGACAAGTTCGGTATCAAAGCAGATGTTTCTTACATCTCTACTGGCGGCGGCGCTTTCCTTGAGTTTGTTGAAGGTAAAGTACTTCCTGCAGTAGCAATGCTTGAAGAGCGTGCTAAAGCGTAATTGATTTAGAAAGGCGAGATGTGAATCTCGCCTTTTAACGTTTGCTGCATATCACACTTTTTTGCTAGAATGGCACAAGTTGTGAGCAAACGATTGCAAATTTTTAAACTTAAGTTTTTTATCTTAAAACGAATAGAATAAATAGGACTATTTCCATGTCTAAGATCTTCGATTTTGTAAAACCTGGTGTAATTTCTGGCGATGACGTACAGAAAGTATTTGAAGTAGCAAAAGCAAACAAATTTGCTCTTCCTGCAGTAAACGTAATCAACACTGATACTATCAACGCTGTTCTTGAAGCTGCTGCTAAAGCTAAAGCTCCTGTTGTTGTTCAGTTCTCTAACGGCGGCGCTGCATTCTTCGCTGGTAAAGGCGTTAAACTTGAAGGTCAAGGCGCACAAATTCTTGGCGCTGTAGCTGGTGCAAAATACGTTCACGCAGTAGCAGAATCTTACGGTGTTCCAGTTATTCTTCATACTGACCACGCTGCTAAGAAACTTCTTCCATGGATCGACGGTCTACTAGACGCTGGTGAAGAGTTCTTCGCTCAAACTGGTAAGCCACTATTCTCTTCTCACATGCTAGATCTTTCTGAAGAGTCTCTAGAAGAGAACATCGAAACATGTGCAGCTTACTTAGCTCGCATGGCTAAACTAAACATGACAATCGAGATTGAACTTGGTTGTACTGGTGGTGAAGAAGACGGCGTTGATAACTCTGATATGGACGCATCTGAGCTTTACACTTCTCCTGAAGATGTTGCTTACGCATACGAGAAACTAAACGCAGTTAGCCCACGTTTCACTATCGCAGCTTCTTTCGGTAACGTACACGGTGTTTACCAAGCTGGTAACGTTGTACTTACTCCAACTATCCTGCGTGATTCTCAAGCATACTGTGCTGAGAAGTTTGGCATTGCAGCTGACGCTCTTAACTTCGTATTCCACGGTGGTTCTGGTTCTTCTGAAGCAGAAATCCAAGAGTCTATCGGCTACGGTGTTATCAAAATGAACATCGATACTGATACTCAGTGGGCTTCATGGGATGGCGTTCGTACTTACGAAGCTGAGAACCGTGATTTCCTACAAGGTCAAATCGGTAACCCAACTGGCGAAGCTGCTCCAAACAAGAAGTTCTACGATCCACGCGTATGGCTACGTGCTGGTCAGTCTTCAATGGTTACTCGTCTTGAGAAAGCATTCGCTGACCTTAACGCTGTAGACGTACTGTAATTCTTTGAATTAAGTACTCTTTAAGTTTTAAAAACCCGCTCATTGAGCGGGTTTTTTTATGTCTGATAGAAACTTGTATTAAATATGTGAAAAACCTAGCCTACGGTGAATAAATTTCGTAGTCTTTTAGTTATCGGTATTTGTGTTTATTGGTAAGTTTTATTAATCCAAAAGCTTACATAAATATGACTTTGCAATCGGTCAAAGATAGGATATCGTGCCGAAAAACTGGACCTGGTTCAGTTTATAAAAAGGACTTGGCTTTTATTTGCTTTTAACACAGTGACTTAACAGGAGTTAAACTGTTTATTATTGTAAAAGTAAGTTTGGCTTAAGACAGTTTAGCTCATAGCATATTATATAGAGGATGCACATTATGGCTGATAGTTCGACAGCGCTTGAGACTCCAATTGTGGATGGTTTGTCTCACGCAGAGCAGTGGTTAACAAATAACTCAGATCTGTTTATTCAATACGGTGTAAACATTATCTCAGCACTGATAATTCTATTTATTGGTAATCTTATTGTTAAAGCAGTAGCGAATAGCGTGTCTAAGGTTCTTCAGAAGAAGAAAATGGACCGAGCAGTTGTGGAATTCGTCCATGGTTTAGTTCGTTACTTGTTGTTTGTTATTGTTTTAATTGCTGCACTTGGTCGTTTAGGCGTTCAAACTGCATCTGTAGTCGCTGTTATTGGTGCGGCTGGTTTGGCTGTTGGTCTTGCACTACAAGGCTCACTATCTAACTTTGCTGCGGGTGTACTTATCGTTGCATTCCGTCCATTCAAGTCTGGTGACTACGTGGAGATTGGTGGTGTAGCAGGGTCGGTTGATTCAATTCAAATCTTCCAAACCGTTCTAACAACGCCAGACAACAAGATGGTTGTAGTGCCGAACGGTAGCGTTATTGGTAGCCCAATTACAAACTACTCACGTCATGATACGCGTCGTATTGATTTGATGATCGGTGTTTCTTACAACGCTGATCTTCAGAAGACAAAAGCGCTACTGACTAAGATCTGTGAATCAGATGAACGAGTACTGAAAGAACCTGGTGTTAAAGTTGGTGTTCATACACTGGCTGACTCTTCAGTCAACTTTGTTGTTCGTCCATGGGTTAGCACTGCTGACTACTGGAATGTTTATTTCGACCTTATGCAAGCTATCAAAGAAGGCTTGGATAACGAAGGTATCGAAATCCCATTCCCGCAAATGGATGTACACATGAATAAAGTTGAAGCTTAATTTCTAGTTAGTTTTTATAGCTATAAGCTTTTATAAGGAAAGGCGGATAACTTAGGTTATTCGCCTTTTTTGTTGGATGAGTAAAGTTTGTTTGATGACTAAAGAAGAATAGGTTTACCCGTATTGCTCAATGAGTCCATTGGCGAGCACAAGTGCAATAGCGAACATCATGGTTGCTACTGCGATATCGATGCCTTTCTTAACTTTAGGTTTCGATAGCGTTGGACCTAGCTTTGCTGCGCCCAATGACAAAGAATAAAACCACACGAATGAAGCTAAGATAGTCCCCATCGCAAACGCAACTCTGTCGTTGCCTTCAAATTGCCCACCAATAGATCCAAGAATCACCACGGTATCCAAATAGAGGTGTGGGTTTAATACGGTTACAGCTAATGCACCCAAAATAACGGTGCGCTTGCCACGAGCTAATACCTCACCTTTTGATTCATCACTGGTGCGCGTTTTGAATGCACTGCGCAGTGATAGCAAACCATATACCGTTAGAAAAGCGATACCGCCCAATGTCACAGAGGTAAGCAGCAATTCATTTTGAGACAGAATTGCTCCGCCACCAAAAATACCCAATGAGATAAACAGGGTATCGAGCAGGCTACAAATCGTTGCAGTCGTTAAATGATGATTGCGTTTTATGCCTTGATTTAGGACGTACGCATTTTGTGCGCCTATCGGGATTATCATACTTGCCCCTAGACCAAAACCTTGTAATAAAACCCAAAAACTCATTTTAACCTCCACTTAATTAACGATATTTACGTGCTATGTGGCGAAGATACTCCGACCCTTTAAATAAGTATAATTAATGATTTTAATCCATTATTAGAGTTGCTAATGTGGTATTGGGTTAGCTTAAAAAGGAAGCAAATTGATGCGTGGATTGGATTATAAATGGATTGAAGCACTGGATGCCGTTGTGAAACAACGTAGCTTTGAGAGGGCCGCTGAGCAGTTATACATCTCCCAATCAGCGGTGTCCCAACGTATCAAACAGCTAGAAAAGTGGTTAGCCCAGCCAGCGCTGGTGAGAGAAAACCCACCAAGGCCTACACCAGCAGGAAAAAAACTATTGGGTTTGTATCGTCGTGTTCGCTTGTTAGAGCACGAGCTTGTGCCTGAGTTAATGAATGAAGAGGGTACTCAGCCACTATCGATATCCATAGCCACCAACGCTGATAGTTTGGCGACATGGTTGTTACCTGCACTGTCGGATGTGATGAAGTCTCATCAAGTCGAGTTGAACCTCGCGATTCATGGTGAGTCTAGAACCATTGAAAAAATAAAAAGCGGTGAGGTTGCCGGTGCGATCAGTTTGGAGCCCCAAGCGATCCCTGGATGCAGTGCTGATTACCTCGGTAGGATGGATTATGTGTGTGTGGCGAGTCCTGACTTTCATCAGCGTTACTTTTCTGAGGGCGTTAACTACGCCACCTTAAGCAAAGCGCCTGCGGTTTCCTATGATCAATACGATGATCTGCATAAGAAATTTCTGCATGATCATTTCAATGTACCCAGAGACAGTGTGATTAACCATACGGTCGGCAGTTCAGAAGCATTTGTGCGATTGGCATTATCGGGGGTTGCCTATTGCTTGATTCCTCGATTACAGATCATCGACGAGCTAGAGTCCGGTGCTTTGATTGATATTACACCGGGCTTTCTGCTGTCTTATCGCATCTATTGGCACCATTGGCAGCTTGAGAGTGGGGTGCTAAAAGAGGTATCCCAGGCGA
This sequence comes from Vibrio syngnathi, assembly GCF_002119525.1. Taxonomy (NCBI): domain Bacteria; kingdom Pseudomonadati; phylum Pseudomonadota; class Gammaproteobacteria; order Vibrionales; family Vibrionaceae; genus Vibrio; species Vibrio syngnathi. The sequence goes on from NZ_CP017916.1 coordinate 470,756, forward strand.
TATTAAGTTTTGCTCACAATCATTTACCTCAGTAAGTTGTTGGTTTTTTCAGCGTCAAAGTTCTGTTAGATGTGCACAATCAGGATTGGCTAAACGATAAATTACTCTATGATGGAAGGACATTTGTTTAGCATAGGTCTACCTAATGAAGTTTGTACCAAAGATGTTAGCAACGTCTCTTACTCTTACTGCTGCGTTGAGTGCTGTGAGCTTTCCATCACTGGCTGACTCTCCATCCTTTCCGCATATTTCAACAACAGGTTATGGTGAAGTCATCGCGACACCAGATATGGCGACATTCTCAGTGAGAGTGGTAGAGTCAACGATGACGGCTGAACAGGCTAAAAGTACTGTTGATAAAGTGGTAACGGGCTTTCTAAATAAGCTGCACCAAGCCGGCGTAGATGAGGCGAGCGTACACAGCTCGAACCTGTATTTATCTCCTCAATATCATTACCCGAAAAATGGCAAACCTGAACTGGTTGGTTACCGTGCGTCACGTAATGTGACCGTTCAAGTGAATGAGCTCGCTAATCTCAATGAGTACATGGATATTGCAATAGGACAGGGTATTAACCAAATCGATAATATCCAGCTGCAAGTGCGTGACCAAGCTAAGTATCAAGAGCAAGCACGCTTAGAAGCAATCAAAGATGCAAGGTCGAAAGCTAAGTCGTTAGCGAGTGGCTTTGAACGAGAGTTAGGTGACGTTTGGCGAGTTGACTACAACGCACAATCTTCTCAGCCTGTATTGATGCGTTCAATGGCAATGGATGCAAGAACCGAGTCTAATTCTTATGAAGATTCGACGATCACCATTCGTGATCGAGTGAATGTGATCTACCAGCTAGAAGAGTAGTGAGCATACCTCTGGGAGGGATTGGATCATCATGATCTATTTACCTACAGTAGGCCAAATACTAAAAAGGCTCTCATTACGAGAGCCTTTTCTATTTTTACTTATGATCTAATTCGATGATTAGTGAAGTAGACGAGCACGGATTGTGCCTTCGATCTCTTTCAGTTTAAGCAGTGCTTCTTCAGAGCGATCGGCTTCTACATCGATAACAACATAACCCATATCCGCTGCAGTCTGTAGATACTGACCTGCGATGTTGATCCCTTCTTCTGCGAAGATGGTGTTGATCTGAGTTAGGATACCTGGGCGGTTTTCGTGAATGTGTAGCAAGCGAGATGTGCCCGTATGCAATGGCAGTGATACCTCTGGGAAGTTAACACTTGATAGCGTAGAGCCGTTATCAGAGTATTTCGCTAGTTTACCAGCAACTTCAACTCCGATGTTCTCTTGTGCTTCTTGAGTTGAACCACCCACGTGAGGCGTTAGAATCACGTTATCGAACTGCATTAATGGAGACTCAAACGGGTCTGCATTGGTTTTTGGTTCTGTTGGGAAAACATCAATAGCCGCACCAGAAAGGTGACCAGAATCCAGAGCGCTACACAGAGCTGGGATGTCAACTACCGTGCCACGAGCTGCATTGATAAAGATAGAGCCAGGCTTCATGCGCTCGAACTCTTCTTTACCCATCATGTCTTTAGTTTCATTGGTTTCAGGTACGTGTAAAGAGATCACGTCACACTTATTCAGCAACTCGGTCATCGTATGAACTTGAGTGGCATTACCTAGAGACAGCTTGTTTTCGATATCGTAAAAGTAAACACGCATACCCAGGTTTTCAGCAATAATACCTAGCTGAGTTCCGATGTGACCGTAGCCAATAATACCTAAACGCTTACCACGAGCCTCGTAAGAGTTGTCAGCACTCTTTTTCCAGATACCACGGTGAGCAAGAGCATTCTTCTCTGGGATACCGCGAAGCAGTAATAGAACCTGACCTAGAACGAGTTCAGCAACGCTTCGAGTGTTTGAGAACGGTGCATTGAAAACAGGGATACCGCGCTTAGCTGCTGCTTGAAGGTTGACTTGGTTAGTACCAATACAGAAACAACCGACGGCAACCAGCTTTTCAGCCGCATCAATAACTTCTTGGGAGATGTTGGTGCGAGAACGGATACCAATGAAGTGAGCATCTTTAACTGCTTCAAGAAGCTCATCTTCAGGTAGTGAGCCTTTGTGGTACTCAATGTTTGTGTAACCAGCGGCTTGCAGTACTTCTACAGAAGAAGGGTGAAGACCCTCTAGAAGTAGAATTTTAATTTTGTCTTTTTCCAGTGAAACTTTGGCCATTGTTCTCGTCCTTAAAATGGAAAGGTTGGGCAAATGCGGCGCACGTGCTACAAAATGGCTGAAAGGGGAACAAATTCACCACTTTGTTAGGAGACAAACGTTTTCCCTGTGCGTCTTCTGAACAATAAAGTAACAAAAAAAAAATGTTTTGGGTAAGAAAATTACGGAATAAGACATAATTTTACAGCAATAAAGCAAAAAAAACGGCGCCCTAGGGCACCGTCTGTAATGAAGTAACAGAAAAACTCAATCTTCTATTATTTATTATTCGATTTTTGCACCTTCAGGCGTGCCTGTGATAACCACATCAGCACCACGGTGAGCGAACAGGCCAACCGTCACCACACCAGCAATACCATTGATGATATCTTCTAGTTGTTTCGGGTTTTCAATCGCCATGCCGTACACATCTAGGATCACGTTGCCGTTATCGGTTGTGCAGCCTTCGCGGTAAACTGGGTCACCACCAAGTTTTACCAGTTCACGTGCAACGTATGAGCGTGCCATTGGGATAACTTCAACAGGCAGTGGGAATTTACCCAACACATCAACTGCTTTGGTACCATCAACGATACAAATAAACTTATCAGAGATAGCTGCTACGATTTTTTCACGAGTCAAAGCAGCGCCGCCGCCTTTGATCATATCGCGAGAACCGTTAATCTCGTCAGCGCCATCAACATAGATGTCTAGCTTGAATACGTCGTTGCATTCGAATACTTTGATTTCTAGCGCTTCTAGTTTTTCAGTAGAGGCTACAGAGCTTGAAACCGCACCCTTGATTTTGTCTTTCATTGTGCCAAGTGCGTCGATGAAGTGATTTACTGTTGAGCCAGTACCTACACCTACAATGCTGCCTTCTTCAACATATTGAAGTGCTGCCCAGCCCGCTGCTTTTTTCATTTCATCTTGAGTCATGCCATTCTCCTGAATAAGGTCTTGCGCTTTGAATTAATCGTTTGCGTAATGATGAAGTTAACGTTTAGATATTGGGGTAATTTTTGGATATCGAGGTTAACGTTTGCGGCGCGATTATAGCGCTTTAATGGTTGTTTTCCCATTGCCAAGTTTTACTCGGAGTCACGATTTTAGGTAACGGAATGTCCCAACCTTCAATTGGTAAGCGATCGACATGTTGGCAATCGTGAGCAAGGCCAATCGGTGTTGCGCCATTGCCCGTCTCGAACCATCGAGCCAAGGTGCGATCGTAATATCCGCCGCCCATGCCTAAGCGATGCCCTTGAGAGTCAAAGCCCACCAGTGGTGTGAGAATCAGATCAAGTTGCTGACATGGTTTGACGAGCAATTGATTCAGCTGAGGTTCAACGATACCGTATTTATTAAGGACGGTCGGTGTGTCTGGAGAATAATGAAGAAATAACAGGTGTCCGGCAGAGAAGGGGTGTAATACCGGTAAATAAGTTTGCTTGCCTTGCGCCCATAACCATTCAATTAAAGGCTGGGTATCGAGTTCGCCATCAATGGAAATATAGAGGGCGATATGTTGAGCTGACTGAATCTCATCAAGCTGAGAACACTGCTTAACTAAGTCTATACCGGATTGAGTTTGTTGGTTGCCAGATAAGGCATTACGTTTGATACGGATCTGTTTGCGAAATTCGCTGCGTGTGAGCGTCTTCATAAGAAGGGATACCCCAAAGTGCCGTTGAGAATAGATGGCCCTTGAACCAGCGAGTTCAAGGCGGATCAGCAATGATTACCGTAGGCTTCTCGGCGGACCGAGCATGCTCAATAGCACTCAAGTACTAACCCTTAGGGATTGCTTATCGGCTCGGGGACGTGAATCCTCTGACAAACACTCCAGGGTAAATTTTGTGTACGCTATTGCTGTCCGTGCTTAACTTTACTGAGGACATCTGAAAGTGATGTCGTGAGCTGTTCCATTCGCTCGGTCAGTGCGTTTTGTTCATCATTTGCTTCAAACTTCTTGGTTTGTAATTCATAGCAAATGTTCAGAGCTGCGATCGTTAGCAGCTTCACTTCATTGGTTACCTTAGTACGTTCAGCCATCTCTTTCAATCGATTATCAAGATCGGCCGCCGCTGCAATCAATGACTCTTCTTGCCCTGGGGGACAATTCACTCGAGTCAGTTTTCCTAATATTTCAACGTCTACCGCTTGATTACTCATGATGGATGAACTCTTTAACGCACTATTTAAGGCTGTTGCTCTTTATCATTTTTTGAGAAAGAAAAAGTGCAAGTACCGATGAGGAAGCAATCTCCTCTGAGGGAGAAACTATAGGTAAACCGCTATTAAGATTCAAGCTTTTCAGAGTGACTGTTTGTAAATGAGAGCTTGAGCACACAGTAATTCAGCAAATTGAACAATTGGTAGTCAGTCATCCTTCAATTGCTCAGGATCGATGCTTACCAGAATTGGGGTGAAGTGGTACGATTATACTATCGATATAAAGAATAACTGAGCGAGCTATCTGATGAGCGAAACTACTTTACCTGACTACCTAACGGTTGCGACTGAACTTCAATCGGCAAGCCTAGCCGTAAACCCTGCTGAGATGCATGGTTTATTAACGGGTATGTTGAGCGGAGGCTTAAACCTGGCAGATAAAAGCTGGCAACCACTGATCTTTGATTACACCAATGAAGGCATGGGCTGGCCAGATCGCGCATTAACGCTTGCGGAAGCAACGCTAAAAATAACGACCAGCGAAATCACAGGTTCAGGCATGGAACTGTCTATGTTGCTGCCGGATGAAGACGCAAGCGCAAGCCTGTTTGATCTTGCGGACGGTGTGTCTGATTGGATTAACCACTTTATTTCTGGTTTAGGCTTGGTTGGTGCTCAATTGAATAAAGCGTCTGACGGTACCAAAGAAGCCTTGGCTGATCTGGAAGAGATGGCGAAGCTGGGTATTGATGAAGAAGACGACTTAGAAGAGCAAGCACAGCTTCTAGAACACGTTATTGAACACGTAAAAGCGTGTGCACTAACGATTCATGCTGAATTCGGTGCTCGCCCATTTGAAGATGCAGCTCCAACCATTCATTAATCCGCTTGTCGGTTTGAGGTTATAATGGCTCAGTATGATGTTGTAATTGCTGGTGGCGCAATGGCAGGGGCGACCTTAGCCCTTGCTCTGAATCACCTCAGTCAAGGTTCTCTATCGATCGCGGTAGTAGAGCCTTATCAGGTTGATCATCAAGCTCACCCTGGTTTTGATTCTCGTTCGATCGCTTTGTCTTATGGCACGGTGCAGATCCTTGATTCTTTGCATTTGTGGCAATCTATCGCACCGGTAGCAACCCCGATTAAAGATATCCATGTATCGGATAGAGGGCATGCCGGGATGACGGACATCTACAGTGAAGAGCTTGCTGTTGATGCGCTTGGCTATGTGGTGGAGTTGGCGGATGTGGGTCGAATCTATCAGCAGAAGCTTGAATCAGAAGCTGCAATTACGATGCTTTGCCCTGAGTCTGTCAGTAAAGTCGAACGTGAAGAGTTGCAAACGACGATTGAACTGACAAGTGGGCAAACAGTAACAACTAAGTTATTGGTTGCTGCCGATGGCGCTATCTCAACATGTTGCAAGCAACTCAATATCTCATTGAGTGAGCATGACTTTGAACAAGTTGCTGTGATTGCCAATATCGTGGCGAGCGAACCTCATCAAGGTCGCGCATTTGAGCGTTTTACTCATCATGGGCCAGTCGCTCTATTACCGATGAGTGATAACCGTTTGTCGTTGGTTTGGTGTTTGTCACCGGAGCAAGCACAAAAAGTGATGACGCTAAACGACAACGAATTTCTTGAGCAGTTGCAGAGTGACTTTGGTTGGCGACTTGGCAGACTCGAGAAGGTAGGCAAGCGTGCCAGTTACCCACTGATTCTTCGTCATCGTCAGCAAAATATCTCTCATCGATTTGCGATTATTGGTAATGCCGCTCAAACGCTTCACCCAATTGCAGGACAAGGCTTTAATCTTGGCATCCGTGATGTGGCTTCCTTGGCGGAAGAGTTGTGTACTCAGTTAGATGATGTGGGGCGTTACAATGGTCTTGTTAACTTTAGAAAGCGTAGAGAACAAGATAGAGACACGACGATTACGCTGACATCAAGCCTAGTTCATCTGTTCTCAAACGATTTTTTGACCGCTCGCATTGGGCGTAATCTTGGGTTAGCCGTAATTGATAACCTTCCACCACTTAAAGGTCCACTTTTGCGTCATACGCTTGGCCTAGTAGAAAGATAAGGTAGAAAAATAATGATGCAAAGTGTTGATATCGCGATTGTTGGTGGAGGCATGGTTGGCCTAGCGCTTGCTGCTGCGTTGAAAGACAGTGACCTAAGAATTGCCGTCATTGAAGGCAGGGCACCCAGTGAAGGGCTTAGCGAATTGCCTGATGTGCGTGTGTCGGCATTGAGCCGCTCTAGTGAAGTGATTCTTCGTAACTTAGGCGCATGGCAAGGTATTGAACAAAGACGTGCTGCGCCCTACCAAGCGATGGAAGTGTGGGAACAAGACAGCTTTGCTCGCATTGAATTTGACTCAACACGCTTAGCACAGCCTAACCTAGGTCATATTGTAGAAAACCGCGTAATCCAATTAGCGCTGCTTGATCAGGTTAAGAAGCAAGATAATGTCAGCCTATACATGCCTGCAACGTGTAAAACGATGGCGATTGGTGAGAGCGAAGCATGGCTAACGTTAGACAACGGCCAAGCGCTGACAGCAAAGTTAGTTGTTGGAGCTGACGGTGCAAACTCTTGGGTTCGTAAGCAGCAAGACATTCCATTAACTCATTGGGATTACGGCCACAGTGCGATTGTCGCGAACATCAAAACCACTGAGCCGCACCACAGCGTTGCTCGTCAAATATTCACACCTCAAGGCCCATTGGCGTTTCTACCAATGCAGCCAGCGAATATGAGCTCGATTGTTTGGTCTACGGAGCCTAATCGTGCCGAGAAGCTGGTATCAATGTCGGACGCGGATTTTAATAAGCAGTTAACGGCAGAGTTCGACTCAAAACTTGGTTTATGTGAAGTGGTTGGTGAGCGTTTTGCCTTCCCACTGCGCATGCGCTATGCACGTGACTTTGCTGTAGAGCGTGTCGCTTTGGTTGGTGATGCAGCTCATACGATTCACCCGTTAGCGGGGCAAGGCGTTAACCTTGGCCTATTAGATGCTGCAAGCTTAGCGCAAGAGCTGTTAACGCTTTGGGCTGCTGGCGAGGACATTGGTACCAAGCGTAACCTTCGTGGCTACGAGCGCTGGAGAAAAGCAGAGGCGGCGAAGATGATTGCTTCAATGCAGGGCTTTAAAGATCTGTTTGAAGGCGACAACCCAGCCAAGAAGCTGATTCGTGGTATCGGTATGAAGCTCGCGGGTCAATTACCGGGTGCGAAAGATGAGATCATGAAGCGAGCACTGGGTTTGTCAGGCAATCTTCCTGATCTAGCCAAGCGTCCAGTTACGCACCAATAATCGTGAATCAACAGTCGCAAATCAACAGTCGCAAATCAACAGTCGCAAATCAATAGTCGCGCATGGGTGAGGCATTGTTGATGGTCAGCTGCTGGAGCTGATTGCCATTGACTCAATCTGAACACGAAAAAAGGGTTGGCATTATGCCAACCCTTTTTGTTTTTAATTCTGTAGATAATCAGGTCATGCGTATGCGCAGCGCAGTTTCATGATTTCACTATTTATTTCTTTTACCGTTTGAAAGTGACGCCTTTCTGCTCGGTCTGGCAGCACGAGTTTACCGTTATCAAACTCAAATTTACCTACGCCGTAAATGTAGATTCGTCCTTTGAAAAGTCGACTTACATGTTTAGCAATCATACTCGGTGTATAGCGCTTAAACAGTCTCATTTTTAATTATCCTTATATTTACCTAGCCTGCATATTATAGAAAAACTCCGAGATAATTATTGTGATAAGCATGGAGTAATATGCAGTAGAGTTAACGTTAATTAGATATTTGTGCTGTTCTAAGCACTTTCTTCAGTAAATATCTATTTTTACGTGAGCTCCTCCCCAAAATAATACTGAGTAGTGAACTGCTACGAACTTTCCTGTCCGGTATTAAGCAGTGTTAATGTTACAAGTATAAGAATAGGCGGGATTTTTTTGTTTGTGTAATCAAATTGTAAATTTTGAACAAAAAAAGCCCGTCTAAAACGGGCGAATAGTCACAGATGCATTACACAAAAGTGGATACTGATGTTACTCAGTGGATTCACTTGTACTGATTTGCTTAAAGGCTAGTCAGTAAAATTACAATAACGCAAATTCAATCTTGTGACTACTTATGCTTTTGTTTTGAGTAACTATTTAATGTGGGTGTGTTTTTATTATGACGAAGTTCACACTAAAAATGTACTCAATGAAATATTGAAATGAAGTTTGCGAAGCATGATCTGTTCGAAATGATCATCGACTGATGTCAGCGACGATCGGTGCACATAGTGCTATAAGATCATTGGAATCCAACGCAACGCCAGCCATTCGATCACCCGAGCTAATGGTAACGGTCGAATTGCTCTGAATGGAAGGATCAAAAATGATCGGCATGTATCTCTTTAGAGCAAGAGGCCCAACACATCCAGCTTTAAAGCCTGTGATGCCTTCAACATCAGCGAGTGATACGCAGGTCATTCGACGGCAATTCAGCACCGAGCGTACTTTCTTTGGATCGATAGAGCGATCGCCTGGAGTACAGGCTAACGCATACTGGTTTCCCATATCCTTAAGCAGGATGCACTTCACCATTTGAGAGGCATCAATGCCTCGTTCTTGCGCGGTTTCTTCAATGCTGGTGGTTGGCTTGCTTTGTACCAGCAGGCGATAGTCCACCTGCTGTTGATCCAACCATTGTGTAATCAGTGTTTCCACGTGGCTACTCTTCGTCAAGGTTGTAAGGCAGTGGCAGGATATTCCATGTTTGATCAGGTTGCGCAGTCAATCGAAGCTGAACATCATCATCTAGGTTGTTTGGCAACACCATCAAACCAATCGCTTGGTTATCAGCAAATTGATAGACGTTTAATAGTCGGCCTGCGCCACGCCAGTTTTCACCTACGCTACGCTCTAGTTCAATCGTATTCTCTAGAGACAATACATCTGAAGTCGTTCCTGAAACAATGCGCATTTCACGTTTGTTCATGCCACGATACTTAGCGCGAGCAACCGTTTCTTGACCTGTGTAGCAGCCTTTTGAAAAGCTGATACCGCCAATCGCTTGCAGGTTAAGTGCTTGAGGAATGTGCTCGTTTTGCTCTGCTTTGGTTAGGTTCGGCTGAGCATCAAGAATTTCATGATACTGCCACAGCGCTTCCGATACTTTTTCTGCTGTGCTGCTTGATACCAAGGCTTCTGCTGCTTCTTGCGTAACAAGTAGAGCCCAACGGTTGTCAGAGACTTGAACCGCTGTGCCACCAGAGATAACACGTACTTTACCTTGGCTTTCTGAAATCGAGTCAATGTATTGATCAGCAGACGCGCCCATCACACCGATAACAACGTCAGACGTTTGCTCGATATCAACCTTAGAGAATACGGCGTACTTCTTGATTTCAACTAACTCGACTTCAATTGCCGATCTAGGCTGCATAAGAGCGTAACCACCATTGTGGTGGAACAAACGAAAGATACTCCAAACCTTTCCTTTCGCATCACAATGCGCGCCTAATGTAGATTCATCATTAGGAAGAGTGACGACATCGCACGTTACTTGACCTTGCAGGTACGACTTTTTGTCATCGCCTATCATGGTGATTGCACTCCAGTCTGACACGTGTGTGATCATCAGATCTGGAAGCGATTCATTTTGCGTATGAGCGAGCGGCTGAAATGTGTTTTTCCAATCCATTTTATCTTTCCTAAGAATTTTATTTGGCTCTATGTTAATCCGGTTCTGTTTCTTTGTCAGCCTAGGTTTTTTTGTGAGCTTAGATAGGGACTGTGACTCACATAGTAGTTGCAGAGCGTATGACTTGTTACACTCCGAGAAAGAAAAATTATAGGTGAGGATAGCCAATGTACACTGCAGAGCAGAAAGCACGAATTAAATGGGGTTGCCGTCGTGGCATGTTGGAACTTGACGTAGTTATCATGCCATTTTTCGAAGAGTGTTTTGATTCATTGCAAGAGCAGGAACAGCGCGAGTTTGTTTCTCTATTAGAGTGTGATGACCCAGATCTGTTTACTTGGGTGATGGGACACGGGCGCAGTGAAAACCTAGGTCATGCATCAATGGTTGATAAAATTGTCGCGCATAACCTCAGCAAGGTTCGTTAGGCTTCAGCTTAACCCTTCATATTCCGCATTATTTGCAAAAGGCACTATTTTTGGGTGCCTTTTGTTTTTCATCGTATTTTCTTCCATCCCTCTTGTTGCCAGTCTCTACTGTTTGTATCTCATGATCGCTTTATTCAAAACCGATGCGGTTGTGGTTAATGCGGCTCAAGGCTGTTTCGATTACAAGCTCGATGGGGAAGTTAGATTGAATGACCAACCTTATGTTCTCAAGACCGTCGATAAGGTTTGGGCGCAATTTTTCGTTAAGCTGAGCTTTGAATGTGGACATTCAGTTTTGTTATGGCGAGATAGTTGTGATGAGCGTGAGTATCGACATTTTCTGGCAAACTTACAACGAGCCCGCGAGATAAACTAGAGCATCAAATAAAAGAAAGCGTAGATAAAAGAAAAGAGAGCACTTGGCTCCCTTTCGTTTGATTGATTTTGGTTAACGTATTAAGCCGCTAAAACTTATAACCAATGGTTATGATTGGTTTCTCTCTGGTGTGAGAATGGTTGGGCCGCTGTCTTCTGCAAGCTCTGGGTAATCCAACGTATAGTGCAGGCCTCGGCTCTCTTTACGTTGCATCGCACAACGCACCATCAGTTCAGCCACTTGCAATAAGTTACGCAGTTCAAGCAGGTTGTTCGAAACCTTAAAGTAGCTGTAGTACTCATGAGTTTCTTGCTGCAGCATCTGAATACGGCGCATTGCACGTTCTAGACGTTTATCCGTTCGAACAATACCCATGTAATCCCACATGAACAGTCTTAGCTCGTGCCAGTTATGTTGAATGATCACCTCTTCATCACTGTTGGTGACTTGGCTTTCATCCCATGCTGGAAGTTCTGCACACAATTGAGATTGGTCGATGTTTTCAACGATATCTTTTGCTGCTGCCCAAGCATAAACAACACACTCAAGCAGTGAGTTTGACGCCATGCGGTTCGCACCGTGTAAGCCGGTGTAACTCACTTCACCAATCGCATATAAGTTAGTTAAGTCGGTTTGACCTTGCTTATTCACCATCACACCACCGCAGGTATAGTGCGCAGCAGGTACGATCGGGATCGGCTCTTTGGTCATGTCGATACCCAAATCCATCAAGCGGGTGTGGATCATTGGGAAATGCGCGGTAATGAACTCTTCAGGCTTGTGGCTGATGTCGACATACATGCAGTCTGCGCCTAAGCGTTTCATTTCGAAGTCAATCGCACGAGCAACCACATCACGAGGAGCCAGTTCACCACGCTCGTCGAAGTCCTTCATGAATCTTGAACCATCAGGGCGACGTAAATAAGCGCCTTCGCCACGTAAGGCTTCTGTCAGAAGGAAGTTACGCGCTTCTGGGTGGAATAAACATGTTGGGTGGAATTGGTTGAATTCGAGGTTTGCGACACGGCAACCAGCACGCCAAGCGATAGCAATACCATCACCTGAAGAGACATCCGGGTTCGAAGTGTATTGGTAAACCTTGGAAGCACCGCCAGTTGCGAGTACCACAAATTTAGCACGCACGGTTTCTACGTGTTCTTGGTTACGGTTCCAGATATAGGCACCGATAACCTTGTCTTTCGAACCACCAACCTTATCTTCGGTGATCAAATCTAGCGCATTGTGACGCTCGAAGATCTCGATGTTTGGGTGATTGTTGACGTTATCTTGCAGTGAGGTTTGCATTGCCATGCCAGTTGCATCGGCAGCGTGCAGAATTCGGCGGTGACTGTGGCCACCTTCACGAGTGAGGTGATATTTTGGTTGGCCTTCAGTGCTGTTCTCATCTTTATCAAATGGAACACCACCATCAATCAGCCATTGCACACACTCTTTAGCATTTTCAGCAATGAATTGAACTGTATCTTCTTCGCATAACCCAGCCCCAGCAATTTGAGTATCTTCTACATGAGACTCAATACTGTCCGATTCATCGAACACCGCCGCAATACCACCTTGTGCGTAATACGTCGATCCTTCGCTGCGTGGTCCTTTGCTTAATACAATTACTTTTGCATGCTCTGCTACGCGTAAGGCTAATGACAAGCCTGCCGCACCACTTCCTACCACTAATACATCACACTGATGTTCACGGTTTGCGTTCATAAAACTTATTAAATCCCGGGCTATAGTCGAGTTGTCCATGCTCAATTGACTTCGTCTTGTTTCAGGAGTTTGACTAAGACTGTTATAATCTTTCCCTAGTCATCCTAAAACACGACACAAAATCAATATATAGACAGCTATCTAGAAATATTTAATTGCTCAATACCATTGCTTTTGCTCAAGTTTCCCCAAATTGATAGGGATAACTATTTTTATTACATCACATTGTGAAACAATAATGGCAAATAATTTTAGGAAAGTTGGAACTTTCGGTATTTGGCTTAGTCACAATAGTGCTCTTGTAGACGGTGGTGTCAATACTACATTTCGCATAATTAGTACCCATATCTGTGAAGGTAAGGGTTATAACAATAGGAGTACCCGCTCGAATGAACGAGCAGCTAACCGATCAAGTGTTGATTGAGCGAGTTCAGAGTGGAGATAAGCAGGCATTTAACTTATTAGTGGTTAAGTATCAAAACAAAGTTTGTAATCTTATCTCTCGATACGTGAATAATTCCGGTGATGTACCAGATGTAGCACAAGAAGCTTTTATTAAAGCTTACCGCGCGATACCTAACTTTCGTGGTGAGAGTGCTTTCTATACATGGTTGTACCGAATTGCCGTGAACACCGCTAAAAATCATATCGTTGCCCAGAGCCGTAGGCCGCCAGCAACAGATGTAGATGCAGAAGATGCAGAATATTACGAAACAGGCAGCGCGTTAAAAGAAATATCGAACCCTGAGAACTTAACGCTGTCAAACGAATTGAAACAAGTTGTTTTTGGAGCGATTGAAGCGCTACCCGAAGACTTAAAAACTGCAATGACGTTGCGTGAGCTCGAAGGTTTGAGCTACGAAGAGATTGCAGAAGTAATGGATTGCCCTGTAGGAACCGTACGTTCGCGTATTTTCCGAGCTCGTGAAGCGGTGGAAAAGAAAATTAAACCTCTTTTACAACGCTAGAACTTGTAATAATTATGGTGAAAATAATGGCTGATAAAGAAAAGCTTTCGGCACTCATGGATGGTGAAACGATCGATAAAGCTCTCATAGTAGATCTCGAATCTGATCAAGAAAGCATGGATACCTGGCAGAGTTACCATTTAATTGGTGATGTTATGCGTGGGGATGCGCCAGAAACTCCAGAGTGGAACATTGCTAACAGTGTAGCGGCAGCACTTGATGATGAGCCTGCGCATGGTTCAATGTCGAACCTGCACCAAGTGAATGTTGAACCTATTGTTGCTCCGATTGAAGAGCAGCCTAAACCTCAGCAAGCGAAGCGTCAGCTTCCTGCGTGGTTACAACAATTTGGACAAGTTGCCGTTGCAGCCTGTGTTTCTCTAGCTGTTGTGTTAGGTGTTCAACAATATGGTGGCAGTGACCCAGCAGCACCAGAACAGCTGCCTGTGCTACAAACGATCCCATTTGCGGGTTCTGCGGAGCCAGTAAGTTTAACGCGTGACTCTGTTGAGAAGCCTGTATCTGAAGCTAACATGCAAGAGCAACGCAAACGCGTTCATGCATTGTTAGAAGATTATGAGCTACAACTAAGATTAAACAGTGATGCATCGCCAATGAAAGATGCACACCTAGAATCGGATATTGAATGAAGAAAATCCTGGTCAGTGCACTGACACTGTTCAGCTTGATGTCTCCAACAGCCTTTGCAGAGGAAACCACTGCAAAGGCCTTGTTGCATCAAATGAACGAGGCCAGTCAGCATCTAAATTACGAACTCTCCTACATATTGATAAAGAAGAGCAGTATTGAACCTCTGCTTTATCGTCATGCAGTTAACGACGACCAACAACTTGCACACCTTGTTTATCTAAGCGGCCCTGTTCGTGAGGTTATTCGACGTGGTAATGAAGTTAGCTACATCGAACCGGGTACAGAGCCATTTACTATTCAGTCTGGCAGCATGGTTGCACCTGTCATTCCGATGATTAATCGAGATATCGACTCTCTCAACCAATACTACGATTTTGTAAAAGTTGGGCGCTCTCGTGAGGCGGGCAGTACTACACAAGTATTACGCGTCGTGCCGAAAGACGGTCTTCGATACTCTTACGTGGTTTGGGTCGACGAGAAAACTAACCTTCCTTTGCGTGCCGACCTTTTAGATCGTGATGGCGAAGTGCTTGAGCAGTACCGCACTATCTCTTACGTAGTGAACGATAAGATTGCAGAAGCAATGAGCGGCTTGAATCAAGCTAAATTGCCGAAGGTTTTGTCATTGCCAGAAGGCTTGGTGAGTGAGACCGACTGGCAAGCTTCGTGGGTACCTGAAGGATTTAAATCGAAAGAACTCAGCCGTTACCAAATGGCTGCGACCGAAAAAATGGTTGAAAGTCAGCTTTTCAGTGATGGGTTATTTAGCTTTTCGGTTTATATCGCCGATAAAGATGAACATTCATTGAAAGGACAACTGGTACGCCAAGGGCGAAGAACCTTGCACAGCTTAGTGATTGGCGACAAAGAAATCTCTGTGGTTGGTGATATTCCGCCAGCAACGGCTAAGCGTATCGCTCAATCTGTCTCGTTCAATAAATCGGCACCTGCGCAATGATGACTGCGTTGGCGACCGTTAGCTCAGTCGAACAAAAAGGTAAGCAATATTTTGTTCAACTGAGCTGCGAACAACAAACTAGTTGCAGCAGCTGCTCATCTCAAAAAAGCTGCGGAACGGGTATTGTTACCAAGGCTGTTGGCAATAAATCCTTGTTTTGGCAGCTTAAAACCCAAAGCCTAGTCAAAGCTGGCCAGATCGTAGAAATTGGCTTTCCAGAAAAAAGCTTACTTCAGTCTGCGGCTATTGTTTATCTTATCCCGCTTTTCATGTTGATGGTTGGTGCTGGTTTTGGACAACTCTTGTTACAACCCTTACTCCAAGGGGGCGAGGGCATTGTTATCTTAACTGCAGCGCTGTTTACTGCTGGTGGTATTGGTTTGGCGAAGCGCTTAGCTAAACCAATGGAAGACAAATCCAAGCAAGAAGTTGTCTTGATTAGAATCCTAGGCAAGTCTCTCATCTAATTTATGATGCTTATTGCCCTTAAATTGGGTAGAATCTGCCAACTTGATTGAAATGCCGTACCAATGCTGACTGTAGATTGGACGCGTTACGGCTTTCTTATTATCCCTATTCAAAGAGTTTAGTCACACCAAGCCTATGAAGCACATTCGTAATTTTTCGATTATCGCCCACATCGACCACGGTAAGTCGACCCTTTCTGACCGCTTAATCCAAGTTTGTGGAGGGTTAAGTGAACGTGAGATGGCAGCTCAAGTCCTCGATTCTATGGATATAGAACGCGAGCGTGGTATTACAATTAAAGCGCAGAGTGTGACTTTAGATTATAAAGCTAAAGATGGTGAAACTTATCAACTTAACTTTATCGATACCCCTGGACACGTAGACTTCTCTTACGAAGTATCTCGCTCTCTAGCCGCTTGTGAAGGTGCGCTTCTAGTAGTAGATGCTGGCCAAGGTGTTGAAGCTCAAACTCTAGCAAACTGTTACACCGCGATCGAAATGGAACTGGAAGTCGTGCCAATCTTGAACAAGATTGACTTACCTGCTGCTGAACCTGAGCGTGTTGCTGAAGAAATCGAAGAGATCGTTGGTATCGATGCGATGGAAGCGACGCGTTGTTCTGCAAAAACCGGTATCGGTGTTGATGACGTTCTTGAAAACATCGTAACGGCTATCCCGCCACCGGAAGGTGATCCAGAAGCGCCACTACAAGCTCTGATCATTGACTCTTGGTTCGATAACTACTTAGGCGTTGTTTCTTTGGTTCGTATCAAGAACGGTAAGCTGAAGAAGAACGACAAGATTAAAGTAATGTCGACAGACCAAGTTTGGGGTGTTGACCGTCTAGGTATCTTCACACCTAAGCAAATCGACACAACTGAGCTAAATACTGGCGAAGTTGGCTGGGTTGTTTGTGGTATTAAAGACATCCTTGGCGCACCTGTTGGTGATACGTTGACGCTTGCAAAAGGCGGCAGCACAGAACGTCTACCTGGTTTCCAAAAAGTGAAGCCTCAGGTATACGCAGGTCTATTCCCAGTATCGTCTGATGACTACGAAAACTTCCGTGACGCACTAGGCAAACTAAGCCTGAACGATGCATCACTGTTTTACGAACCAGAAAGTTCAGCAGCACTTGGCTTTGGTTTCCGTTGTGGCTTCTTAGGAATGCTTCACATGGAGATCATCCAAGAGCGTTTAGAGCGTGAATACGACCTAGACCTGATCACAACGGCACCTACCGTAGTGTACGAAGTTGTAAAAACGGATGGCACAATTCTTTATGTTGATAGCCCGGCTAAACTGCCAGCTATTAATGACTTAGAAGAAATTCGTGAACCGATTGCTCGTTGTAATATCCTGGTACCTTCAGACTACCTAGGCAACGTAATCACACTGTGTGTTGAGAAGCGTGGCGTACAAGTCGACATGGTTTACCACGGTAACCAAGTTGCTGTGACGTACGATCTTCCTATGGCTGAAGTGGTTCTAGATTTCTTCGACCGTCTGAAGTCAACGTCTCGCGGTTACGCATCATTGGATTACAACTTCCAACGCTACGAAGCATCAAACATGGTACGTGTTGACGTATTGCTTAATGGCGAAACGGTTGATGCACTGGCGATTATTACGCACAAAGACATTGCTCAGTCTCGTGGTCGTCTATTGGTTGAGAAGATGAAAGAATTCATCCCTCGTCAAATGTTTGATATCGCGATTCAAGCAGCGATTGGTAACCACATCATTGCTCGTTCTACAGTGAAACAACTGCGTAAGAACGTAATCGCAAAATGTTACGGTGGTGATATCAGTCGTAAGAAGAAACTTCTTAAGAAACAAAAAGAAGGTAAGAAGCGTATGAAGCAGATCGGTAACGTTGAACTGCCTCAAGAAGCATTCTTAGCAATCCTTCACGTTGGTAAAGATTAACTTTCTCCAGCAGTAAACGAATAATTGAAAGTGAAAGGGTTATACTCTTTCACTTTCGTTATTTTTAAAGAAATGAAATTTAAGGGATATCAATGGCTAATACATTTTCGCTTATCTTAGTGATCGTAACTCTAGTGACCGGCATTGTATGGGCGTTGGAAAAGTTTGTGTGGGCGAAGAAGCGCCAACAAAAACTGGCTGACGTTGAAGCACAGTCGAATGGCCTAGACGCTGCAACCAGCGCAAAAGTTACGGCTCAGCCTTGGTGGGTTGAGAACAGTGTGTCCATTTTCCCTGTAATTACATTTGTTTTGGTTTTGCGTTCATTTATTTATGAACCGTTTCAAATTCCATCTGGCTCGATGATGCCAACACTATTGGTTGGTGATTTCATCTTGGTAGAAAAGTACGCTTATGGTCTAAAAGACCCGGTATGGCGCACTCAATTGGTAGAAACAGGCAAACCAGAACGTGGTGATTCAATCGTATTTAAGTACCCACCTCAGCCTAATATCGACTACATCAAGCGTGTCGTAGGTATGCCAGGCGACACCATTCGCTACAGCTCTCGTAAAGAGATCTGTATTCAGGCGAAGGGTACAAGTAGCTGTGACCCAGTGAAACTAAGTAATGTTGAAGAAAGCCAATTTATTCAAGATGGTGTGCCTCTGATTCAGCTGAATGAACAGCTTGGAGACGTAGAACATCAGATTTTAGTTAACCCATTACGCCGTGATCGTGTGCAAGCGTATCAGCCTCGCAATGGTGTTAACGAATGGGTCGTTCCAGAAGGCCAGTACTTTGTGATGGGTGATAACCGTGACAACAGTGCTGACAGCCGTTACTGGGGCTTTGTCCCTGAAGCAAACCTTGTTGGTAAGGCCGTTGCTATTTGGATCAGCTTCGAATTCGAACGCGGTTCAGACAGCGTACTTCCAACATGGATTCCTACTGGTGTGCGTTTTAATCGCATCGGTGGGATTCACTAATCGATCACATAACACATCGAGAGAGCATGAATTCTCCAATTGATAAACTAGAGAGAAAGATTGGCTATCAGTTTAATGATGCCGATCTTATCCATTTGGCACTGACTCACCGCAGTGCCGCAGGTAAACATAACGAACGTCTTGAGTTTCTGGGCGATTCAATTTTAAGTTTTGTTATCGCTGATGATCTTTACCACCGTTTCCCTAAGGTAAACGAAGGTGATATGAGCCGCATGCGCGCAACATTAGTACGTGGTCATACATTGGCAGAACTAGGTCGTGAATTCGAACTAGGAGATTACTTAAAATTAGGTCCAGGTGAGTTGAAGAGTGGCGGTTTCCGTCGTGATTCTATTCTAGCGGATGCGGTTGAAGCGATCATCGGCGCTGTCTATTTAGATAGTGATACCGAGGTTGTTCGCCGTATTATTTTAAGCTGGTACCAATCTCGCCTAGAGTCTATTCAGCCTGGTGTATCTCAAAAAGATCCAAAAACTCGCTTACAAGAGTTTTTGCAAGGTCGAAGAAATCCCCTGCCTGTCTACACAGTGACTAATATTAAAGGTGAAGCACACAACCAAGAGTTTACGGTTGAGTGTGAAGTGGCAGGTGTGGATAAACCTGTTATCGGTAAAGGCACTAGCCGCCGCAAGGCAGAACAAGCGGCTGCTGAAACAGCATTAGAGCAACTAAGCAATGTCTGATAACAATCAAGATTTCGATATCGATGCATTCTTTTCATCTGATAGCAAAAAAACGGGCCTACCGGAAAACCAACACTGTGGCTTCATCGCTATCGTGGGTCGACCAAACGTAGGTAAATCGACGCTTTTGAACCATATTTTGGGTCAGAAAATCTCGATCACATCACGTAAACCTCAGACGACACGCCACCGTATTATGGGCGTAGAAACTGAAGGCGATTACCAAGCGATCTACGTTGATACTCCTGGACTTCACATCGAAGAAAAGCGTGCAATCAACCGTTTGATGAACCGTGCGGCGAACAGCTCACTGAGCGATGTGAACCTAGTATTTTTCCTTGTTGACGGTACTCACTGGACTGACGACGATGAGATGGTACTGAACAAGCTGAGAAAAACAGATTTCCCAGTAGTCCTTTGTATTAACAAAGTAGACAACGTTCAAGACCGTACTGACGTTATGCAACACATGATGGAAGTGTCTAAGAAGATGGACTTCCTTGATGTTGTGCCAATCTCGGCGAAGCAAGGTAAGAATATCGATGTACTGCGTAAGCACGTTCGTAATTCTTTACCAAAAGCGACGCACCACTTCCCTGAAGAGTACGTAACGGATCGCTCACAGCGCTTTATGGCCTCTGAAATCATCCGTGAAAAACTGATGCGATTCACAGGCGAAGAGCTACCTTACTCAGTAACGGTTGAAATCGAGCGTTTCGATTACAACCCAGATAATGATGGCTTCCACATCAATGCTTTGATTCTTGTTGAACGTACCGGTCAGAAGAAGATGGTGATTGGTAAAGCGGGCGAGAAGATCAAAACGATTGGTCGTGAAGCTCGTATCGACATGGAAGAACTATTCGGTCGTAAGGTTTACCTAGAGACTTGGGTTAAAGTTAAGTCTGGTTGGGCTGACGATGAGCGTGCACTTCGCTCGTTAGGCTACATCGACGATCTATAATATATTGAACGTCACTTTCTGATATTAAGAAAGTTGAATTGAATATAAATACAAGAGAGAGTGCGAACTCTCTCTTTTTGTATCTGTAAGAAGGGTAAGTGATTGAGCGAAGGGTTACAGCGATGCTTTGTGTTGCACCGTCGACCATACAGTGAGTCGAGCCTGATTCTGGACGTCTTCAGTGAAGAGTACGGTCGGGTGACGTTGATGTCTAAAGGTGCGCGGAGTAAGCGTTCTAATTTGAAAGGTGCATTGCAACCTTTTACGCCTCTGCTGCTGAAGTGGTCTGGCAATGGTTCAATGAAAACGTTGCGCCAAGCTGAACCGATCAGCTTGGGGCTTCCTCTTGCCGGTATCAATCTGTATTCAGCAATGTACGTTAATGAATTAGTTGGGCGAGTGTTGATGGCCGAAGTGGCCATGCCTGCATTTTTTCACGACTATCTTCATGCCTTAACAGAGCTAGCTCATAATGAGAACCCTGAGCCAGCGCTACGTCGTTTTGAATTGGCTCTACTTTCGGCTATGGGGTATGGCGTCGACTTTTTGCATTGCGCAGGTACTGGTGAAGCGATCGATCCAAGTATGACTTATCGCTATCGAGAGCAGAAAGGTTTCATCGCTTCTGTACGTCGAGATAACCTGACATTTATGGGCGATGAACTTATCGCAATTAGCGAACGTAGGTTTATCACTAAAGAGCAGTTAAAAGCAGCAAAACGCTTTACACGCATAGCCTTAAAGCCGTATCTTGGCGGCAAACCATTAAAAAGTAGAGAGCTATTTATGCCAACAATAGCCCTCTCTAGAGCACGGAGTATTGGAAAATGAGCTCAATCCTTTTAGGCGTTAATATCGACCATATTGCTACACTACGTAATGCACGTGGTACTAAATACCCAGATCCAGTACACGCAGCTGAAATTGCTGAACGTGCGGGTGCTGACGGCATTACCATTCACCTGCGTGAAGATCGCCGTCATATTGTTGATCGCGATGTACGTATTCTTGCTGAAACTATCCAGACTCGCATGAACTTAGAGATGGCCGTGACGGACGAGATGGTTCAAATCGCACTCGATACTAATCCTGAATTCGTTTGCCTAGTTCCAGAAAAGCGTGAAGAGCTGACGACGGAAGGTGGCTTGGACGTGGTTGGTCAACTTGAAAAGATCAAAGCGGCGACGGAAAAATTGTCGGCTGCGGGTATCAAAGTCTCTCTGTTTATCGATGCAGATCGTGAGCAAATCGATGCAGCAAAAGCATGTGGCGCACCGTTCATTGAGCTTCATACTGGTCATTACGCTGATGCGAAAACAGAAGAAGATCAGCAAGATGAGCTTAAAAAGATTGCTGCAGGCGCAAGCTACGCAGACGATCTTGGTATCACAGTCAATGCGGGTCATGGTCTGACGTATCACAACGTTGCGCCGATTGCGGCACTTCCTGAGATTTACGAGTTGAACATTGGTCACTCGATCATGGGACGCGCAGTGTTTGATGGTTTGAATAAAGCCGTTGCAGACATGAAAGCCGTGATGGAAACAGCACGCAACAACGCTTAGTTCTTTAACTCGTCATTCATTTAGTTGTAAGCGTTAAGCGGTTAATCAGTAGAATCGAAAAAGTTAATAGATAGAAGTTGGTAGTAGGGTAAACATGGCTGTTGTTGGATTAGGTACAGATATCGCAGAAATTGAACGTGTTGAAAAGGCATTATCACGAAGTGGTGAGGCTTTCGCTCAGCGTATTTTGACGGATTCTGAATTTGAAGTGTTTCAACAACTGAAGCAAAAAGGGCGTTACCTTGCAAAGCGTTTTGCTGCTAAAGAAGCAGCGTCTAAAGCGTTAGGTACGGGGATTGCTCTTGGTGTGACCTTCCACGACTTCGAGATTTCAAACGATGAACATGGCAAGCCAGTTCTAAGCTTGCATAAAAAAGCGCGTGAAATCGCAGAGGCAAATGGCACAACATCGATTCATCTGACTATCTCGGATGAGCGCCACTACGCCGTGGCAACTGTGTTACTCGAATCGTAAACAGATTATCGCTACTTTATACCAATCGTAGTAAATAACTGGTCACCCTAGCTTGTTAAAACGCTCGATAACTGCGTTATAATTTTTTATTGTAGAATAACTACTTATCGAAACTATTTATTGAAAAGAGCTGCCTTGTTCTCAAGCCTTTTCCCTGCTCTATTTCTGAACACTTACTTACTGTGATTGGTATTATATCTAGCACCCTAGGTTTTAGACAGAAAAAAGCAGAGCTCATGAGCTCTGCTTTTTTATTGGCTGGTAAACCATTTAATGAATATTTGTGAGTAAGAAATATTCGCTAGGTCTTGTCTGGTTTCAAATAATGAATCGCGGTTGCTTGAACCTTATCTAATTCATCCTGAAGTTCAAAAAGCTCCGGTTCAATGTCTTCAACAGAAGAGCCTGAACGAAGTTCTTTCTCTATCGTTGCACATACCGACTTAAGCCTTGGTACACCACTGTATGAGCTGCTGCCATGCATTTTGTGGATGATGTGGGTCAGCGCTTCAATGGGGTAGTCACTGTCTTCTATCGCCTTGTCTGCTGCCTCATAAACCTCAGGAATAAAATCTACGAGCATTTGCAGCATATCGCGTGCGAGGTCTTCTTTATTGGCGGCTTGTTTCAAAGCGGCTTGCCAATCAATGATGATGTTCTTGTGCTCGCTAGCTTCAACTTCTGAAACAGAGCTGTGGTCGATTTCAGCAGAGACCGCCGGGTGATCTGGGTCTATTTTATCAATGTGTTCAATCTCAGAGGTAGGGCTCCAATGAATAAGAACCTGTTGTAATACATGCTCTTCAATGGGTTTCGTTAGGTAGTCATCCATACCTGCTTCAAGTAGTCGGTCACGTTCCCCCATCATTGCATGCGCAGTAACGGCAATCACTGGCGTGTTTGCATTGTTCGCCAACGCCTTAATTTTTTGGCAAGCGGTCACGCCGTCCATCTGCGGCATTTGAATATCCATGAAAATGACATCAAATGGAGTCTCTGTCGCTTTGTCGATAGCTTTCTGACCACTGGTACAACTGATAACTGTCTCTACGCGCTCTTTTAGCAGCGCAGTAATCAGTTTAAGGTTGGCAGGGTTATCATCAACCGCCAATACCGTAAGCGGTAGCTTCTCTTCTGAGTGTGTTTCAATCGCGGGTGCAATTAAGGTTGGAGCTTGATTCGATACCAAAGTTTGCAGTAACTTCTTGCGAGAGAGAGGCTTAGTAATGCACTGAACATCGACCTCTTTCATCAATTGCTCACCCAACGCTAGCTCGGTACTTGGTGTACCAATAATCACGTTTTGAGCGATCTTCTTCGCGCCAATCGCCCAACCACTCACGGTATCAAATTGATACTCTTGGTTCGCGGCTAAGTTAAGTAGAACGTAGTCATACGAGGTAGATTCGTCAGGCATAACCGAACGGTACGTTACCACTAAGCCTTCTTGGGTTAGGATCTGCTGAGTAATTGATGCCGCTTGCATGTTTGGCTCGATAAGCAGCAGTTGCTTGTCTTGCAGGCACTGAGTCTCTATTAGTTCTGTCATCGGCATATCGGTAGTCGATAGTCTCAGGGTGAACCAGAAGGTGGAGCCTTGGTGAAGACGACTGGTTAGGCTGATCTCTCCGCCCATTTGGCTGACCAGTTTTTGGGTGATGACCAGACCTAAGCCTGTACCACCATAACGACGAGAGATACTCGCATCGGCTTGACTGAAAGCTTGGAAAAGTTGTGCTTGTTGGCGCTCTGAGATACCAATACCCGTGTCTCGAACCATAAACTGCAGCTCAATGCTGTCTTCGCTTTGTGAACGCAGCTCAACGCTGATATCAATGTTGCCACGCTCGGTAAACTTGATCGAGTTACCCACGAGGTTAGTCAGGATTTGTTGGATACGCAGTGGATCACCAACAACGCCTGGTGGTACTTTCGGGTCGATCTTAAGCGTAAGCTCAAGGCCTTTCTCATGGGCATTAGTGGCTTGAAGGTTAACCACCTCTTCTAGGCTCGATTGGAACTCAAATGGAATGTTTTCTAGAGCGAGCTTGCCGGCTTCAAGTTTCGAGAAGTCCAAGATATCGTTGATGATGCTGAGTAGGTTATTAGCCGAGCGTTCAATGGTTTGTAAGTAGTCGGTTTGACTGTTCGATAGGTGGGTCTTGAGCATCTGGCGAGTAAAGCCAATCACACCATTAAGCGGTGTTCTAAGCTCGTGAGACATATTTGCCAAGAACTCAGATTTAACACGAGCTGCTTCTTGAGCGCGTTTTTTCGCAATGTCTAACTCAACGTTTTGAATCTCTAATTGCTCTAGGGTTTCACGCAGATCAGATGTTGCTTGGTCGATACTGTGCTGCATCTCGACGTGATATTCTGATAGCGAGACCGCCATCGCGTTGATACCGTTTTTCAGTGAGTCTAGCTCACCGTGCATTTTGCCTTCGATACGCACATCGAGATGACCACGACGAATTCTGTCGACCATGTTTTTCATATGCGTGATCGGTTGGGTGACGTCATGCATTAAACGGAAGGCAAATACGCCCGATAAACCAAGCCCAAGAATTAATACTAAGAACGCAGAGAACACTTCTTGATACTGCTGCAATCGAAGTGACGACAAGTCTAACTCTATCGCAATGTAGCCGATCGCTTGGTTTGCTTGAGACTGGCCATTAGCTGAGTTGATGTATTGGCCTTCGGCAATGATAGGCGTCCGCAGGATCAACGTATTGTCGAGTAGATCCGATGAGCTTAAATGCGGAATCGGTTTATCTTTCGGATAGGTCAGGCTTTCAAAATCAGGGTGGAAGTTTGATGTTACAAACAACTCATGACGTTCATCAAACACCGCAATACTGCGCACTAGCTTAGAATTTTTTCGATGCGCATAGCTAATCAGCTGACGAACAGACTCTCGACTTTCGAGCTTCATGCCAGACTCACTCGCAATTGCTAGTGGTTCAATGATGCTAGTACCAGTGTTAACCACTTGACCCTCAAGGTCTTGATAGCGGTTAAATGAGAAAAATGCACTCAATAGCAGCCCAATAATCAGGGTTGGAGCTAGAGTTAAGGTAATTACACGGGCTCTTAAGCCATATCTGGTCATGTTCTTTAATTACATCGAGGTCTGGATATGGGAAAATAACGCACACAATGGCGGTTAAGTGAACGGTAAGCTTAATCAAAGCCGTGACGTTCGACAATGATTCCAAGACAGAATAGTGAGTCCTGGATACCAATTACTTATTAAAAGATACATTAGGCACAAGCAATGGCACGTTTTTTCCAACCAAAAAAGAAAACTCAACTCGAGACCAAGCATCAATCGGTTTTGGTTGAACGAATGGATCACAATGGCGCTGGCATCGCTTATCAGAAGAACAAACCCGTTTTCATTGATGGCGCATTGCCCGGTGAGAAGGTGGTTATTCAACTTACTGAGAGCAAAAGTAAGTTTTCGCGAGCAAAACTCATCAAATTACTTCAACCGAGTGAACTGCGTTTAAAGCCATTTTGTAAGCACTTTAATCAGTGTGGTGGCTGCCATCTTCAGCATCTCGGTTACTCATCTCAGGTTGAGCATAAATCACAATCTTTGACGCACCTGATGAGCAAATACCAAACGGCTAACACCGAAGTTGTTGAACCGATTGTGGGTGATGAAACTGGCTATCGTCGTCGCGCGCGTATCAGTCTATTTGTTGATAAGAAGACACAGCAGCTTCAGTTTGGTTTCCGTAAGAAACAAAGTAAACAGATTGAAAACATCACCGACTGCGCGGTGCTTGACCCTCGCCTTAATGTACTGCTGCCAAAACTGAAAAGTTTACTGAATACTTTCAGCAACCTTACGTCTTTAGGACACGTTGAATTAGTGATTGGGGATACTGGCCCTGTTATGGTGCTGCGTCACCTTAAGCCTTTGGTTGAAAAAGATGAGCAATCTTTGATTGAGTTGGCTCATGCAGAAGGCGCTACGCTGTACTCGATGCCAGAAACCGATAAGTTGGTTCGTTTGGTCGGGGACGCACCAGCTTATAGCGAAACCGGTGTGACCTTACCTTTTGAGCCAAACCACTTTATACAAGTGAACCAGAAAGTGAACCAGCAGATGGTTGCTCAAGCGATTGAGTGGTTAGAGCCTCAAGCGGATGAACGTGTGCTTGACCTGTTTTGTGGGCTAGGCAATTTCAGTTTGCCTATCGCACAACAATCGGCGTTTGTCGTTGGTGTGGAAGGTGTTGATGAAATGGTTCAACAAGCAACATCTAATGCGGCGTTAAACCAATTAAGCAATACGGAGTTTTACCAAGCGAACCTCGAAGAAGATTTATCTTCACAGCTTTGGGCAAAAGAGAAATTCGATAAAGTATTACTTGACCCAGCACGCGCTGGAGCGAGTGGGATCGTAGATCAAATTTCAGCGTTAGGAGCGAAGCGTGTGGTTTATGTTTCGTGTAATCCTGCTACTCTAGCGAGAGATTCTGAGAGTTTAGAAAAACAAGGCTATCAATTAGCCAAACTTGGTATGTTGGATATGTTCCCCCATACCAGTCATCTAGAATCGATGGCTCTCTTTATCAAGGCTTAGAAGCCCTTAAATAAGGCTTAAAAATGTATTACAAAGGTGCAGGGAAGCCTGCGCTGATATCAATATGAGTCGAACTAACTTGGAATCAGTTAGTCATATTGAATTGGGTATAAAACATAATAACTAGGAAGGCATGATGGTTGCGGTACGAAGCGCACATTTAAACCCAAGCGAACAGTTTGAGCTAGAAAGTTGGATTGCGTCATTGAATCAAGACGTAAAAACCTCGAATAAACTGACCAAAGTTTATCGTCACTGTGAAGAGCTATTAAAAGATCACGAGCAAGCGTCGCTCCTGCTTTGGCGTGGACGCGAGATGATCGAAATCTTGGTTACATTGTCGATGGACCGTGCCACTTTAATTGCTGCACAACTTTTCCCTGTCGTTTCAAGCGGCGTTTTTGAGCGTGAAGCGTTTGAAGAATGCTACGGCAAAGAAACCGTAAAGCTGATTGATGGCGTTGAAGAAATGGCGGCGTTAGGCCAGCTCAACGTGACCCTTGAAGGCAGTGCTGCCTCGGGTCAAGTTGATAACGTTCGTCGTATGCTACTGGCGATGGTCGACGACTTCCGCTGCGTTGTGATCAAGCTAGCAGAACGAATTTGCAACCTCATAGAAGTGAAAAAAGCCCCTGATGCTGTGCGCCGTGCGGCAGCAAAAGAGTGTGCCAACATCTATGCGCCTCTTGCAAACCGTTTAGGTATTGGTCAGTTAAAGTGGGAAATTGAAGATTACGCTTTCCGCTACCAACAACCCGATACCTACAAGCAAATTGCCAAACAGTTGTCAGAGCGCCGTATCGTACGCGAACAATACATCACTGACTTTGTTGATGATCTCACGTCCGAAATGAAACGTTCAAGCATCAATGCTGAAGTCAGCGGGCGTCCCAAACATATCTACAGTATCTGGCGTAAAATGCAGAAAAAAGGCTTGGAGTTTGATGAGCTTTTTGACGTGCGTGCCGTACGTATTATCGCAGACCAACTGCAAGACTGTTATGCCGGCTTAGGTGTGGTTCACACCAAATACAAACATCTACCCAGTGAATTTGATGACTACGTGGCGAATCCTAAGCCAAATGGTTATCAGTCGATTCATACCGTAGTTCTTGGCCCTGAAGGCAAGACCATTGAAATTCAGATTCGAACCAAGCAGATGCATGAAGACTCTGAATTGGGCGTTGCTGCGCACTGGAAATACAAAGAAGGTGCATCTAGCGGCGTACGCAGTGGCTACGATGAGAAAATCACTTGGTTGCGTAAGCTTATCGACTGGCAAGAAGAGATGTCGGATTCTGGCGAAATGCTGGATGAAGTACGTAGCCAAGTCTTTGATGACCGTGTCTATGCCTTTACACCACGCGGTGATGTGGTCGATTTACCAATGGGTGCAACGCCGTTGGATTTTGCTTACCACATCCACTCGATGGTTGGACACCGTTGTATCGGTGCCAAAGTCGCAGGTCGAATCGTTCCGTTTACTCATAAGTTGGCGATGGGCGATCAAGTTGAGATCATTACTCAAAAAGAACCGAATCCATCACGTGATTGGTTGAATCCGACCACAGGCTTTGTTCATTCAAGTCGAGCTCGAGCAAAAATTAACGCTTGGTTCCGTGCTCAGAGTCGTGAGAAAAACCTAGAAGCTGGGCGAGACATCCTAGAAATCGAGCTAGGCAGAGTCGGTGCAACACTGAAAGATGCCGAGCAATACGCGCTGAAACGATTCAACGTCAATACACCTGATGAATTGTATGCAGGTATTGGTAGCGGTGATTTGCGTATTAACCAAGTGGTTAATCACATCAATGCTCTGGTCAATAAGCCGACGGCTGAAGAAGAAGACAAGAAAGCGCTCGAGAAGTTGCTTGAGTCGGACAATAAGCCTGCGCATCAGAGCCGTCCGAAAAAGGATGCCGTCGTCGTTGAAGGTGTGGATAACCTAATGACCCACTTGGCTCGTTGTTGTCAGCCTATCCCAGGCGATGTGATCAAAGGTTACATTACTCAAGGGCGTGGTATCTCAGTACACCGTAGCGATTGTGAGCAGTTAAGTGAGCTTAACCTACATGCACCCGAACGTATCATTGATACGGTGTGGGGCGATGGTTTTGTAGGCTCGTATATCTTAACGCTGCGTGTAGAGGCGCTAGAACGTACCGGCTTGTTGAAAGACATAACATCCCTGTTCTTGAACGAAAAAGTCAGTGTGACGACAATGAAGAGCCGTATTGACTATAAACGTCAATTGTCGGTGATGGATTTTGATTTGGAAGTGACCAATATTGAAATTCTGAGTCGCGTGACAAGCCGAGTAGAGCAAATCAAAGATGTCATGAGCGTAAAACGCCTAGGCTAGTTTTTACGTCGTACTTGGCCTTCTCACTGTGTTAACTGCACTATACTCGCTTCATCACATAGACAAGCTATGCTCAGAAGTCTCGTAAGTTTGTTGCCTTGTTAGAAGAGCCAATTACTTAGTAAAACAAAAATAGTTGTCATTCCCTACAGTGAGGGATGAACGTGATAGGGAATCTCGCCAAGCGATTTGATATCCCCAACTAGCTCATTCTTCGCTCTTGAGGATGACGGAAATAATAGAAAGGTGAGTGGTTTTGGCTGCTCACCTTTTTTAGTTCTAGTATCTTTTAGTCTGAGTACTTATTAGTTTTAGTGAAGCTTTAAATTTAAAAATCAAAGACAGTGAATAGGAATAAAACGATGAATCACCCGATTGAACAACTTGAACAGATCATGACTAAGCTGCGCGATCCTGAAGGTGGCTGTCCTTGGGATTTGAAACAAAATTTTGAAACCATTGTGCCGCATACGATCGAAGAAACGTATGAGGTGGTGGACGCGATTCACAACAAAGATTGGCCAAACTTACAAGAAGAGTTAGGCGACCTGTTGTTTCAGGTGATCTTCTACAGTCAATTAGCAAAAGAACAGGGCTTGTTTGAGTTCTCTGATGTGGTCGACGGTATTAATGAGAAACTGACGCGCCGTCATCCACATGTATTTTCTGATACCGAGTTTGCCAGTGATGAAGAAATTAATGCTAACTGGGAAGCTGAAAAAGCCAAAGAAAAAGCACAGGCAGGCAAAACTCAAGAAAGTATTCTAGACTCAATACCAAACTCTCTACCTGCACTTTCGCGTGCTACAAAAATTCAAAAGCAAGTCGCGAAATTTGGCTTTGATTGGGACTCTATTGGTCCAGTCGCAGATAAGGTTTTAGAGGAAGTTGATGAGGTGCTAGAAGAAGCGCTTCAAGTAACGCCAAACGAAGATTTAGTTGAAGAAGAACTGGGTGATTTGTTGTTTGCTACCGTCAATTTAGTGCGACATTTGGGTAAAAATCCAGAAACGGCTCTCAATAAAGCCAATCTGAAATTTTCACGCCGCTTTAAAGGTGTGGAACAAAAAGTTCGTCAGCAAGATAAAATTTTGACCGACTTTTCTCTACAACAGCTTGATTCCATATGGGATGAAGTCAAAGTGGCGGAGAAAAGATCATCAAAGCTTTTATCATGAATTGATTTGAAGCAAAAAATAAAAAATAGCAGTGTGATAGATTTCACGTTGTGGCGATAAGGGGCTTCTGGTATATTTTCATCCCGTCCAGAAGTAATCCATTTCCCTCATTCAACCAATTTCAGGTTAAACATGACGACAAATTACATTTTTGTTACTGGCGGGGTTGTATCCTCTCTAGGTAAAGGTATTGCAGCAGCATCTCTTGCGGCTATTTTAGAAGCTCGTGGTCTTAAAGTGACTATGATGAAGCTTGACCCTTACATCAACGTTGATCCAGGCACAATGAGCCCGACTCAACACGGTGAAGTGTTCGTTACGGAAGATGGCGCTGAAACTGACCTTGACCTTGGTCACTACGAGCGATTCATTCGCACCAAGATGACTAAGCGTAACAACTTCACTGCAGGTCGTGTTTACTCAGACGTACTCGCTAAAGAGCGTCGCGGTGATTACCTAGGTGCAACTATTCAGGTTATCCCGCACATCACTAACTCTATCAAAGAACGTGTAATTTCTGGCGCAGCTGGCCACGATATCGCGCTTGTTGAAGTTGGTGGTACGGTTGGTGATATCGAATCTCTACCATTCATGGAAGCGATTCGTCAGCTAGCAGTAGAGCTAGGCCGTGAACGCGCAATGTTCATGCACCTTACTCTAGTGCCATACCTAGCAGCTGCGGGCGAAGTGAAAACTAAGCCAACGCAACACTCTGTAAAAGAGCTGCTGTCTATTGGTATTCAGCCAGACATCCTAGTTTGTCGTTCAGACCGCAACATTCCTTCGAACGAGCGTAAGAAAATTGCTCTGTTCTGTAATGTGCAAGAAAATGCAGTTATTTCTATGCGCGATGTTGACTCTATCTACAAGATCCCTCAGCTTATTAAAGCTCAAGGCACTGATGAACTTGTATGTAAGCGTTTCGGCATCACAGCTCCAGAAGCAGACCTGTCTGAATGGGAACAAGTAATTTACGAAGAAGCTAACCCAACGGGTGAAGTGACGATTGGTATGGTTGGTAAGTACATTGAACTACCAGACGCATACAAATCAGTAAATGAAGCGCTAAAACACGCGGGCTTGAAAAATCGCCTAAGCGTGAATATTAAATACGTAGATTCACAAGATGTTGAGTCTCGTGGCGTAGAAGTTTTAGAAGGCCTAGACGCAATCCTAGTTCCTGGTGGCTTTGGTGATCGTGGTGTTGAAGGTAAGATTCTTGCTGCTCAATACGCTCGTGAAAACAAAGTACCGTACTTAGGTATCTGTCTAGGTATGCAAGTAGCACTTATCGAGTACGCTCGTAACGTTGCGAAAATGGAAGGGGCACACTCTTCTGAATTCTGTACTGAAACTAAGTACCCAGTTGTTGGTCTTATCACTGAGTGGACTGATGGCGAAGGTAAAGTTGAAGAGCGTACAGAAACATCTGACCTTGGCGGTACAATGCGTCTTGGTTCACAGCTTTGTCACCTAGCTAAAGGGACAAAAGCTTACGAATTATACGGTAGCGCGACGATCCATGAACGTCACCGTCACCGTTACGAAGTGAACAACAATCTTCGTCCACAAATTGAAAAAGCGGGCCTAAAAGTATCGGGTCTATCTGCGGACAAGAAACTGGTTGAAGTTATTGAGAACCCGAACCACCCATGGTTTGTTGCTGCTCAATTCCACCCAGAGTTCACTTCAACACCTCGCGATGGTCACCCATTGTTTGCAGGTTTCGTTAAAGCAGCTGGCGAGTTCCAGCGCGGCGAATTAGAGAAGTAAAAAGGAATACAGGTAGCTGCGTAAGTTGTGCTGCTACCTTTTAAATTTGACATTTATATATTCAACGAGAAGGAAACATTCAATGTCTAAGATCGTTAAAGTTCTAGGTCGTGAAATCATCGATTCACGTGGTAACCCAACTGTAGAAGCTGAAGTACACCTAGAAGGCGGTTTCGTAGGTATGGCTGCTGCTCCATCTGGCGCATCTACTGGTTCTCGCGAAGCTCTTGAGCTACGTGACGGCGACAAATCACGTTTCCTAGGTAAAGGTGTTCTTAAAGCTATTGAAGCTGTAAACGGCCCAATCGCTGAAGCTCTAGTAGGTTCTGACGCTAAAGCACAAGCTGACGTTGACCAAATCATGCTTGACCTAGACGGTACTGAAAACAAGTCTAAGTTCGGTGCGAACGCTATCCTAGCTGTATCTCTAGCGAACGCAAAAGCTGCTGCTGCTGCGAAAGGCATGCCTCTTTACGAGCACATTGCTGAGCTAAACGGTACTGCAGGTCAATTCTCTATGCCTCTACCAATGATGAACATCATCAACGGTGGCGAGCACGCAGATAACAACGTTGACATCCAAGAGTTCATGATCCAACCAGTTGGCGCTAAGACTCTTAAAGAAGGTCTACGTATCGGCGCTGAAGTATTCCACAACCTAGCTAAAGTTCTTAAGTCTAAAGGCTACAGCACTGCAGTTGGTGATGAAGGTGGTTTCGCTCCTAACCTTAAGTCTAACGCTGAAGCTCTAGAAGTTATCGCAGAAGCTGTTGCAGCTGCTGGTTACGAACTAGGTAAAGACGTTACTCTTGCTATGGACTGTGCAGCATCTGAGTTCTTCGACAAAGAAGCTGGTATCTACAACATGAAGGGCGAAGGTAAAACTTTCACTTCTGAAGAGTTCAACCACTACCTAGCTGACCTAGCGAACAACTTCCCAATCGTTTCTATCGAAGACGGTCTTGACGAGTCAGATTGGGATGGCTTCAAGCACCAAACTGAACTTCTAGGCGACAAGCTTCAAATCGTTGGTGACGATCTGTTCGTTACAAACACTAAGATTCTTGCTGAAGGTATCGAGAAAGGCGTAGCTAACTCTATCCTTATCAAGTTCAACCAAATCGGTTCTCTAACAGAGACTCTAGCTGCTATCAAGATGGCTAAAGACGCTGGCTACACTGCAGTAATCTCTCACCGTTCTGGCGAAACTGAAGATGCAACTATCGCTGATCTAGCGGTAGGTACAGCTGCAGGTCAAATCAAAACTGGTTCTATGAGCCGTTCTGACCGTGTTGCTAAGTACAACCAACTTATCCGTATCGAAGAAGCTCTAGGTTCTAAAGCTCCTTTCAACGGTCTTAAAGAAGTTAAAGGTCAATAATTCCTAGCGAATTATTAATCTAAGCTTTTTAAATGCCTCGCTTATGCGGGGCATTTTTTTGTCTGTAGAAAATGACGGGAAGAAGCTCTAGGTTCTAAAACTCCTCCTTTTTACAACGAAAGCGGTCTTAAAGAAGTTAAAGGTCAGCACTTTCTTCAAGACTTAAAGCCTCGCGAATTATTAGCTTAAAGCTTTTGAAAACGCTCTACTTCGGTAGGGCGTTTTTTTTGCCTCAAATTCGTCATTCCCTAGACTGACGGAGGAAGGCATAGGGAATCTCTTGCTTACGTTAATCGTGATAGATTCCCAACTCAGTCGTTCCTCCTTCTTGGGAATGACGTGGTTAGATGTCGTTGGTCAATGTGTGTCGTTTTCTCTTTTGCAGGTATTGGTTTATCTAATTCATGACTCCCTAGGCTGACGAAGGAGGGAGTCGGGACTCTCACCACAGGTTTCGCATAACAATAATTCCCCGACTTATTGATTCCCTGACACCACATATCTCGCACCAATAAGCTCATTATGGTATATATGTGCCTTATTCTAGTTCCTTCTTTTTCAACCGGCGAAAGGTGTTATGCGAATTTTTGCTTTAGTACTGCTCATAGTGTTTGGCTGGCTACAACACACACTGTGGCTCGGTAAAAATGGTATTTCTGATTACTACGGTGTGAACAACGAAATCCAAGTTCAGCAGCAAGTAAACGAAAAGCTCCATCTTCGTAACGCAGAGATGTTTGCGGAAATCGACGATCTACGCCAAGGCTTAGACGCGATAGAAGAGCGCGCACGTCATGAGCTTGGAATGGTAAAAGAAGGCGAAACGTTTTTTCGCATCATTGGTGAGGAATCCCATTAATGTCGACTCAACTTCAAAGTGTGATTGCCGTTGTACCTGCAGCGGGCGTCGGCAGCCGAATGAAAGCAGACCGCCCTAAGCAATATCTTAAGATTAACGGCAAAACGATTTTAGAGCACACCATTGAGAAATTACTGTCGCATCCACAAGTCTCTCAAATTATCGTTGCGATCAGCGATGATGACCCCTATTACCCGGAGTTAGCACTCAACCAGAATCCAAAAGTGGTCAGAGTGTCTGGCGGAAGCGAACGAGCGGACTCGGTACTCTCTGCGCTAAACTATATCGCTGAGCAGAAGCTTAGCGATTGGGTAATGGTTCACGATGCGGCAAGACCTTGTGTTCAACTCAGTGATATCGACAAGCTAATTTCCGGCGCGATGAGCCATGAGGTAGGGGCTATTTTAGCTGCGCCTGTTCGCGATACGATGAAGCGAGGTGCCCAAGGGCAGGTTGAGCATACCGTTGATCGAGCCGATTTATGGCACGCCCTTACACCACAAATGTTTCGAACTAAGCCTTTACGTAACGCATTGAGTCAGGCGTTAGAGCAAGGTGTTTCAATTACCGATGAAGCGTCTGCGTTTGAGTGGAAAGGTTTATCACCAGCCTTAATAGCGGGGCGTTCAGATAATTTTAAGATTACTCAGCCTGAAGATTTAGCTTTGGCTGAGTTTTATTTAAGTCAGAATAAGGAATAATGATGATTCGTATTGGTCACGGCTTTGATGTACATAAGTTTGGTGGTGAAGGTCCGGTAATTATAGGTGGCGTTAGAGTCCCTTATGAGCAGGGGCTTATCGCACACTCAGATGGTGATGTTGCCCTTCATGCGTTGTGTGATGCTTTATTAGGTGCGATTGCTGCCGGTGATATTGGTCGTCATTTCCCCGATACCGATGATGAGTGGAAAGGCGCGGATAGCCGTGAACTGCTAAAAGATGTTTATCGTCGAGTAAAAGAACAAGGCTACGTGATTGGTAATGCGGATATTACTATCATGGCGCAAGCTCCAAAGATGGCGCCTCATATAGACTCTATGTGCCACGCTATCGCACAAGATTTAGATACCAGCATTAGCAATGTGAATGTAAAAGCGACGACAACTGAGCGTTTAGGTTTTACAGGTCGCAAAGAGGGCATCGCATGTGAAGCGGTGGTCCTAATTACTAAAAGTGCGTAAGCACCAACACGAAAAGAACAGCATGTCAGATATTTTATCTTCATTGGCTTATCTAAACGGTAAACCAACTGCGAAAGCAAAACTAAAAGCAAAAGCCGAACACTTTGTCGTTAATGAAGACCTAGGTTTTGAGTTCACTGGTGAAGGCGAACACCTTATGGTTCGTATTCGCAAAACGGGTGAGAACACGAGCTTTGTAGCAAACGAGCTGGCTAAAGCGTGTGGTGTTAAGTCGAAAGACGTGAGCTGGGCTGGCTTGAAAGACCGTCATGCTGTGACAGAACAGTGGTTGAGCGTGCATCTACCAAAAGGTGAACCTGATTTTTCTGCTTTTCTTGCACAATACCCAAGCATTGAGATTTTGGCGACAGCACGCCACAACAAAAAGTTACGTCCAGGCGATTTAGTTGGCAACCAATTCGAGCTAACTTTGTCTGAAGTAACGGACTGTGAGGATGTGGTAAAGCGTTTGGAAAAAGTTGCTCAAGTGGGCGTGCCAAATTATTTTGGTGCTCAGAGGTTTGGTAATGAAGGTAACAACTTATCTGAAGCTCGTCGTTGGGGGCGTGAAAACGTTCGTACGCGTAATCAAAATAAGCGCAGCTTGTATCTCTCTGCTGCTCGTTCTTGGATCTACAACTTAATCCTTTCTGATCGTATTGAGCAAGATGCGTTTGCGTCGGCATTGGTTGGCGATATCGTCGTTAAAGACGGCGCGCAATTAGCGGTGACGGCAGACAATATCGAAACCGTAAATCAAGACATCGTGAACGGTTCTGCGTTTATTACCGTTGCTTTAGCTGGAGATAATGCGTTACCGACGACTGATGTATCTCAAGCTCTAGAGCAGAAACACCTTGATGCTGAACCGGATCTAATGGCGCTTATTTGTGGTAACCGTATGCGCCATGATCGCCGTGAAGCGTCGCTGAAGCCGATGGGCTTAGCGTGGGAAGTAAACGAAGACAATGTCACTCTTAAATTCTCTCTGGATGCAGGCTGTTTCGCAACCGCTATCGTTCGTGAGCTAGTTGAAGAAGTACACGTAGAAAGAACCTACGAGCAATAATGATTTTGCTGGGGTATAAGTCACTTTATATTGATATTTAAGTGACTTTATATTGGTATTTAGGTGACTTTATATCGGTATCTAAGTGACTTGGCATTGGAAAAAAAGAAAGGATACAAGATGAAGATTTTACTCAGCAACGATGATGGTGTGCACGCTCAAGGTATTCATGAGCTGGCCAATGAATTACGTGATCTTGCTGAAATTATCATTGTTGCACCTGACCGTAATCGCTCGGGCGCTTCAAATTCATTAACTTTAGAACAGCCTTTACGTGTTCAAGAAATTACCGAAAATACATATTCGGTACAAGGAACACCGACCGACTGCGTACATTTTGCGTTAAATGAACTGCTAAAGAATGATATGCCTGATCTGGTATTAACGGGCATTAATCATGGTGCTAACTTGGGTGACGATGTGCTTTATTCAGGCACGGTGGCAGCTGCAATGGAAGGGCATTTTTTAGGCGTTCAATCGGTGGCGTTTTCTCTGGTGGGTAAAAAACATTTTAAGACAGCGGCAGCGATTGCTCGTCGTATCGTCGAACAACATTTAGCTAACCCAATTCCAACCAACCGCCTGTTAAACGTGAATGTCCCTGACTTAGCATTAGAACAACTATCGGGTACTCAGGTGACACGCTTAGGTGCTCGTCACCATGCTGAAGATATGATTAAGCAGAAAGACCCACGTGGTCATGATATTTATTGGCTTGGCCCTCCTGGTAAGGAGCAAGATGCTGGTGAGGGTACCGATTTTTACGCCATTGAACATGGCTTTGTGTCGGTAACACCACTACAAGTTGATCTGACGGCGCATGAGTCGTTGGGTGCGATGACTACATGGTTAGGGGATAAATAAGTGAGTAATCCACAAGCCGAGCGCTTAGTTACTTTTCTGATAGAAAATGGTATTCAGGACCAAAAGGTTCTTGATGCTATTTACCAACTACCGAGAGAGAGCTTTTTATCACAGGCGATGCATCACCAAGCCTATGATAATAATGCGCTGCCTATCGGACAGGGGCAGACAATATCTCAGCCTTACATTGTTGCTAAAATGACTGAATTGCTTGAGTTACAACAAGACAGTCGCGTTTTGGAGATCGGAACGGGTTCTGGTTACCAAACGGCTGTATTGGCTCAGCTGGTTGATCACGTGTATTCGGTTGAAAGAATAAAGTCGCTGCAGTGGGATGCTAAGCGTAGGTTGAAGCAACTCGATTTTTACAACATCTCAACCAAGCACGGTGATGGTTGGCAAGGTTGGTCTTCTAAGGCGCCTTTTGACGCGATTATCGTCACCGCTGCTGCAGAGTCGATCCCTCAAGCGCTTTTGCAGCAGTTGAAAGATGGCGGTCGCTTATTAATTCCTGTTGGGGAAGACGAACAACAACTGTTGAAGATTGTTCGCCACGGCGATGAGTTCTTATCGAATGTTATCGAGATGGTGCGATTTGTACCTCTTGTACCTGGTGAGTTAGCTTAATAAAAATATTAATGGTGTAGGTGGATAGAAAGTCGATGCGTTCGAAGGTTTTTAAAGGAAGTTCTCTACTGCTTAGCTGTGCACTTGTTGGGTGTGCTGCGAATTCGCCTGCGCCAGTTTCAAGCTTAAACAAGAATTACTCATCGATTGATCGTGGTAGTTATCGCGGTAGTTACTATGAAGTGAAAAAAGGCGATACCCTTTATTTTATTGCTTACGTAACAAATAAAGATGTTAAAGAACTGATTCGCTATAACAATCTGTCTGCACCTTATACCATCCATCCAGGGCAGAGCCTTAAGTTATGGCGTCCTAGCTAC
This sequence comes from Vibrio syngnathi, assembly GCF_002119525.1. Classification (NCBI taxonomy): domain Bacteria; kingdom Pseudomonadati; phylum Pseudomonadota; class Gammaproteobacteria; order Vibrionales; family Vibrionaceae; genus Vibrio; species Vibrio syngnathi. The sequence continues at coordinate 509,243 of NZ_CP017916.1, forward strand.
AATGCACCAGCGTATGGTAAATCAACGGTAGCGGTTGCAGCCGTTGCTGCGCCAGTTGCCGCATCCACAACTTTGTTGGCCTCAAGCAAACCTAAAACAACACCTCAAAAGAGTAAAAACTCTAAACCTGCGCCCGCTCAAACAACCACCAAAGTGGCGAAAAAAGATCCACAAAAGAAGGTTGTACAATCCAAATCAAAGGAGTATGTTGGTTCTAAAGGTAAACAGAATGTTACACCGCCAACAAAACCAACGAGTAATAAAGTATCCAAATGGTTGTGGCCAACGAAAGGGAGAGTAATTAAGAATTTCTCTGTAGGCGAACAAGGAAATAAAGGCATAGACATAGCAGGACAGCGAGGTCAGCCAATAGTATCTACTGCAGGGGGAACGGTTGTTTATTCGGGTAATGCATTACGAGGCTACGGCAATCTAGTGATTGTGAAGCATAATGATAATTACTTAAGTGCATACGCGCACAACGACCGACTATTAGTATCTGAAGGGCAAAGTGTGAAACCAGGGCAGAAGATTGCAACAATGGGAAGCTCTGGAGCCAGCAGTGTTAGGCTGCACTTTGAGATTCGTTACCAAGGTAAATCAGTTAATCCAAAACGGTATTTACCTTAAATACAATATGCAAAAATCACGTATTGTATGGAGTGACATAGTCATTTAGCGACATATGAAGTTGTAATGTCATGCTAATTTCGCCAGGGGGAGGCGTTATGAGTATAAGCAATGCAGTAACCAAAGAAGAGTTCGATCTTAACCAAGCAACCACGGAACCGGAAGCTCTTGGAAAAGCAAAACGAACAGTCACTAAGAAAACCGAAGCGAAAGAAGAGACTGAAGTTACGTCTAAAAGCTTAGATGCGACTCAACTCTACTTAGGCGAAATTGGTTTCTCACCACTATTAACCGCTGAAGAAGAAGTGCTTTATGCACGTCGAGCTCTACGCGGTGATGAAGCAGCACGCAAACGCATGATCGAAAGTAACCTGCGTTTGGTGGTAAAAATTTCTCGTCGTTATAGCAACCGTGGTCTTGCACTTCTCGATCTAATTGAAGAAGGCAACCTAGGTTTGATCCGCGCCGTAGAGAAATTTGACCCAGAGCGTGGCTTCCGCTTCTCAACTTACGCGACATGGTGGATTCGTCAAACCATTGAACGTGCGCTAATGAATCAGACTCGCACTATCCGTTTGCCAATTCATGTTGTGAAAGAGCTGAATATCTACCTGCGTACGGCACGAGAGCTATCTCAAAAACTTGACCACGAACCAACGGCAGAAGAAATTGCTTCTAAGCTAGATAAGCCAGTCGGTGATGTGAGTAAGATGCTTCGTCTGAACGAAAGAGTAAGCTCCGTTGATACACCTATCGGTGGTGACGGTGAGAAAGCGCTACTGGATATAATTCCTGACATCAACAACTCAGACCCTGAGGTTTCAACTCAAGATAGCGATATCAAGAACTCGTTGATTTTCTGGCTTGATGAGCTGAATCCTAAGCAGAAAGAGGTGCTTGCGCGTCGCTTTGGATTACTTGGCTATGAACCGTCAACATTAGAAGAAGTAGGTCGTGAAATCAGCCTGACTCGTGAACGTGTTCGTCAAATCCAAGTTGAAGGTCTTCGCCGTCTACGTGAGATTCTAATCAAGCAAGGCTTGAACATGGAAAATCTGTTCAACGTAGAAAATGACTAAATGAACTGATGATGTTTCTTTGAATAGAAGACAAATAAAAACGCTGACTTTAAGTCAGCGTTTTTTTGTTTGTGGCTTTTGTATTTGATGCTGCCTACTCAAACGACAGTACAAAGCGACAATAACAAGCTATTTGGAAAAAGACTAAAGCAACTTCTTCAAGCGGTAGAGCTCTTCTAACGCTTGGCGAGGAGTCAGATCATCAGGATCAACATTCGCTAGCGCTTGTTCTACTTCACTTGGTTCAGGTATCAGGCTCAGTTGGTTGGCGATATCAACGCCACTTGGCTTCGATGTTGGCGACTCCATACTTAATGCTTCTAGTTGAGTCAGCTTCGCGCGAGCATTCTTGATTACCGCTTTCGGTACACCAGCCAATCCAGCTACCGCTAGGCCGTAAGATTTACTTGCTGCGCCTTCTTGAACCGCGTGCATAAAGGCAATGCTGTCGCCATGCTCAACCGCATCTAGGTGTACGTTTGCTAAAGTTGGTAGTTGGTTCGGTAGCTCAGTTAGCTCAAAATAGTGCGTCGCAAACAGTGTCATCGCATTGATTTGATTGGCTAGCCATTCTGCACTTGCCCAAGCCAGTGACAGACCATCGTAAGTACTAGTACCACGACCAATTTCATCCATTAACACAAGGCTATTTGGTGTTGCGTTGTGCAGAATATTCGCGGTTTCTGTCATCTCAACCATGAAGGTTGAACGACCCGAAGCCAAATCATCGGATGCGCCAATACGCGTAAAGATACGGTCGATAGAACCAATCGTCGCGCTTTCTGCTGGAACATAACAACCAATATGAGCCATCAGCGCAATGAGTGCAGTTTGGCGCATGTAGGTTGATTTACCACCCATGTTTGGACCTGTGATGATAAGCATCTTACGTTGATCATTGAGGTCGATAGGGTTAGCAATAAAGGGTTCGTCCATTACTTGTTCTACCACAGGGTGACGACCTGCCTGAATTTGTACGCCAGCAGACTCTGTCATGGTTGGACGACAGTAATCAAGGGTATCTGCACGCTCAGCCAAGTTTTGTAGAACATCAAGTTGAGACACTGAAGAGGCGATGTTTTGTAGGCGCTCTAAGTGCGGCAGTAGCAAGTCAAATAACTCTTCCCAAAGCTGCTTCTCGATAGCTAGGGCTTTCGATTTAGAGCTAAGCACTTTGTCTTCGTGCTCTTTTAGCTCAGGAATGATGTAACGCTCTGCATTTTTCAGCGTTTGACGGCGAACATAGTGTGGTGGCACAAGGTGGCTTTGTCCGCGGCTTACTTGAATGAAGAAACCGTGTACGTTGTTGTAGCCAACTTTAAGCGTGTCGATACCGTGACGTTCACGCTCTTCTTGCTCAAGTTTATCAAGAAATTCGGTTGCACCAGCGGCAAGGTCGCGCCATTCGTCGAGTTCTGCGTTGTAGCCTTCTGCTATCACACCACCATCACGAATCACTACGGGCGGGTTCTCTTTGATCGCTCGCTCAAGTAGTTCAGATACTTCATCCACAGGAGAAGCATATTGAGCAAGCTGAGTTAGGTATGGGTGCTTAAGTTGCGTCAGCGTTTCGGCAAGTTCAGGCAAATATTCCATAGCTTGGCGAAGTCGTGCCATATCGCGAGGACGAGCAGAGCGAAGAGCTAAACGCGCTAAGATACGTTCGATATCACCGATCTGTTTCAGCGTTGGTTGTAACTCTGTGAACAGAGCCAAATCTTTCATCTCGCCAATCGCATCTAGGCGCTGATCGAGTGCAGAGATATTGCGCATTGGTTGATGTAACCAACGCTTAAGCATACGGCTACCCATTGCTGTCGCAGTGTGATCAAGTACTTCTGCTAGGGTGTTGTCTGTGCCGCCACTAAGATTTTGGGTGATCTCTAGATTGCGTCGAGTCGCAGCATCGAGGATCACTGAGTGATCTTGTTTATCCATCGTCAGTGAACGGATATGTGGAAGGGCAGTTCGCTGGGTATCTTTCACGTATTGGATCAAACAACCAGCCGCACATAAGCCTAGTTTCGCGCTTTCTACGCCAAAGCCAACTAGGTCACGAGTACCAAACTGCTTATTCAATTGCTGCTTAGCGGTATCTAATTCAAATTCCCACACAGGGCGACGGCGGTTGCCATTACGACTTGCCATCAAATTTACGGGTTCGAAATCTTCAGGGAACAGCAGTTCACGTGGTGACGTTCTTTGTAGCTCTGCCGCCATCGCTTCTTCGGTTTCTGGTTCGCAAAGTTGGAATCGACCTGAGGTAATATCCAGTGTCGCGTAACCAAACTTACCGTTGTGATGGTAAATGGCTGCAATCAGGTTATCAACACGCTCAGAAAGCAATGCTTCATCCGTTACGGTACCAGGCGTTACGATGCGTACAACAGCACGTTCAACCGGGCCTTTTGAAGTCGCTGGATTACCAATCTGTTCACAAATAGCTACGGATTCACCAAGTTGCACTAACTTCGCAAGGTATCCTTCAACGGCATGGTACGGAACACCCGCCATAGGAATAGGCTCACCATTTGAAGAGCCACGCTTGGTCAGTGAAATATCGAGGAGTTGAGAGGCTTTTTTAGCATCATCGTAGAAAAGCTCGTAGAAATCGCCCATGCGGTAGAACAACAGAATTTCTGGGTTTTCTGCTTTTAGCTTTAGGTACTGCTGCATCATGGGAGTATGTTTTTGATCGGCTTTCACAGTTAACTTCTTTCGTTTATTTCTATTGCGGCTTAGGATACGTGAAAGCGTTTCGTGCGAAAAGCGACACATGCGAAAAGATGCGAATCCGAATGATATGACAGTAAATAAAGGGAAGTTGATGATGCAGATGACTCAAGATCTTAGTGAACAGCTTGGACACTTACTCGCTAAACACAAACACGTTTTAGTGACGGCTGAATCATGCACTGGCGGTGGTGTTGCTAGCGCAGTGACGGATATCGCAGGGAGCTCTGGGTGGTTTGATCGCTCTTTTGTTACTTATAGTAATGAAGCGAAGCAAGAGATGATTGGTGTACAGCTTAAAACCTTAGTTGAGTTTGGTGCAGTGAGTGAGCCTGTAGTGATAGAAATGGCGAGCGGGGCATTGCAACATTCAAATGGGACTATCTCTGTATCGATCAGTGGCATTGCTGGCCCAGGTGGCGCGACCGAAGATAAACCCGTTGGTACAGTATGTTTCGCTTGGAAAGCACTAAATGGCTGGGATAAAGTAGAAACGCATCTATTTACAGGCGACAGATCACAAGTACGCCAACAAGCCACGCACCATGCCCTGCAAGTTATTTATGATTACCTATCAATGGAAGGTAAGTAGCATTTGTACAAATTATTTTCATACAGGTATAGACACTGTATGAATAAACAGTATAATGAAAGCCAATTAGTCACCCCTATGTGGGTTAGAAATAGATTCTAGATCGCTTGTTAAGACAACCGATTATGTGGAGATAGTAATGGACGAGAATAAACAAAAAGCGTTAGCCGCAGCCCTTGGTCAGATTGAAAAGCAATTTGGTAAAGGTTCTATCATGCGTCTTGGTGATAACCGCACAATGGACGTAGAAACTATTTCTACAGGTTCTCTATCTCTAGATATCGCACTAGGTGCTGGTGGCCTACCTATGGGACGTATCGTAGAAGTTTACGGTCCAGAATCATCAGGTAAAACAACGCTAACGCTGGAGCTTATTGCTGCAGCACAGAGAGTGGGCAAAACGTGTGCATTCGTTGATGCGGAGCACGCACTAGACCCTATCTACGCTCAAAAGTTGGGTGTTGATATCGATGCTCTTCTTGTTTCTCAACCTGATACGGGTGAGCAAGCGCTTGAAATCTGTGATGCACTGGCTCGTTCAGGTGCTATCGACGTACTTGTTATTGACTCAGTAGCAGCACTAACACCTAAAGCAGAAATCGAAGGCGAAATGGGCGACAGCCACATGGGTCTTCAGGCTCGTATGCTTTCTCAAGCGATGCGTAAGCTGACTGGTAACCTCAAGCAGTCTAACTGTATGGCTATCTTCATTAACCAAATTCGTATGAAAATTGGTGTGATGTTCGGTAACCCAGAAACAACAACCGGTGGTAACGCACTTAAGTTCTACGCATCTGTTCGTCTTGATATTCGCCGTACTGGCGCGATTAAAGATGGTGATGAAGTTGTTGGTAACGAAACTCGCATCAAGGTTGTTAAGAACAAGATTGCTGCACCATTCAAACAAGCTGAAACTCAAATCCTTTACGGCAAAGGCTTCAACCGCGAAGGTGAGCTTATCGACTTAGGTGTTAAGAATAAGCTAGTAGAAAAAGCAGGCGCTTGGTACAGCTACAAAGGCGACAAGATCGGCCAAGGTAAAGCTAACGCTGGTAAATACCTACGTGAAAACCCAGAAGTTGCTCTAGAAATTGATACTAAACTTCGTGAGTTACTGCTAACTCCTGCTGTGCTTGAAGAGAAAGGTGCAGAGAAGGAAGAAGAAAACGAAGAGCTATAAGCTAACGTTTTGTTAAGTCATCTTCATAAGAATGTATGACTTTGAAAGATTTTAAAGCCTCGAAGTTTCGAGGCTTTATTGTTTTAGTCGTAAAAATGTAAGGTATTTGATTGTTTAGAGGAAAGTGACCGTAGGTGGCTGCTCTAGATTACTTATAGTTATGCACTTATAAGTCTATTCTTTATCAAATAACTAAAGAAACCCTTTAGGTTAAATAGATTTCCGTCAAAAGTTCTTTCCCCGAAAGGCCTATTACTAGACCTTTGTTCGTATCTGATTATTGAATTCGATCTGCTGAGTTAGTGCTTCTTAAGCTCGTCGAGTACCATAGCATTATGCTGTTCGTGAATCGTATTCACCCTAACGTGTTGGTGCTGATTAGGAGCCAGGCGTTCGTATTCTGTTAGGTAAATATCGCTGTGAATATGCTCTGCGATCATTTTTACAATTAAGCGATTATTGGCATATAAACCTAAGGTTTCTTCACGGTGTGAGAACATGAGGGCGAGCTTCATATCGGCTACGCACATAAAGCGGTGTGAAGGGTATTCAGTTTCTTCATTTTCAGAACGCGAATGTAGTTCTATCTTTTCATGTGGGCTCGCCATTTTGTTGAATGAAAAGCCAATCACTCGTACGCCACGTTCCACGGCGTCGCATAATTCTTTGCCAAACAGCTCAAGGTTAAAATCGGTATTCAGATAAATTTCTAGATTTGCCTGATTAATGATTTCTTTGGCCTTTTGCAGTAAGTTGTCGAACCCCGATACGTTGTAAACGAACTCTTTTTCCTCTTTCAGCATCATCTTCGATAATTCTGATTTAAGGAAATTAATATTGGTGACGGTCTTTTTTTCTATCTGGCTGAAAATCAAATCTGGTGATTTAGCTTCGTACTCTTTGGTGTCGCCATCAGACATGAAAATGTAGCCATTGGCATAAAGGTTATCGATAGACGAGTAAACAGAAGAGCGGGAGATAGAGATCTCTTTCGCGATTTTATATCCGCTGGATTGGCCATTTTTGAGTAAATTAATATAAACAAGCGCATCGGTTTTGGTAAACCCAAAATCCATTAATTTGGTGACTAGCTCTGACACGGGTTGTCCTCTGAAACTATTCAATATCTTCTCCTTCTAAGGTTACCATTCTTGTCACGACGAGCGTAAATGATTGTTGTGATTTTTTTCAGCGATGAGAAACGCTCCGCGAGCAAAGGTGAATTCATCTTGTTTTGGGTGAATAATCACTGGAATTTCATTAACGTGAATGTAGCGAGACAATGCGACTTTTAAATCTGCCGTTAATGTAGGATAGGTCGTTGCTTCGCCTGATAATACGAGTCGTGTGGGCTGTAATTGCTGAATGGGATTAACTAAACTGCGCGCCAATTGGTCGATATAAGTACGATAGATGCGCGATGCATGCGGTTCACTTTGGTCTACGCCTGAAAAAATTTGCGTTAAAGTTTGGTCTTTTAGCACGACTTGATGATATTGCCGCTCAATACTTGGTGCGGATAAAAACTGTTCAATGCAGGCCTCATTGCCACAGCGACATATAGGAGTTAAACCATCAACGAGCCATTGAAAATTTGGTAACGTTGAATGTGCCCAATGTGAGCTTAACGGGTGGTGTTCTTGCTCGTTATTTTTGTAAAAACTCATACCACAACCATCGCCCAAAAATACACTGAGTGTGGCCTCTTTGTGTAAACCTCTAGCCCTCTTATCTAGACTTGAATCTGCCGAGAGTGGTTGTTCAATTAAGTCAGCGTTCGTCGTTGCGTTACTAATCGCGTCGCACGCAATAGCCGCACTGTGTGAATGCATCACAAGCGAGCAATCGACCTTGAAGTGCTGAATCAGGTTCATTGGTAATTGGGCGAGTTCTGGCGAGTGAGTTTGACTTTGCTTTGTCAGATTATTTACTGACTGGCGATGAGATGAAAAAAACTCGGATGTGCTTATGCCTATCGCGGCGATACTTCCATAGCGGTAGCTGACGCTTGATATTCTGGTTATCAAATGTTGGGCCAAGTGGGCAAGGTCGCCAGGAATGCGCTGCACCATTCTATACACCTCTTGTCCGTTAGAAGTGCTGGCGACCGAGTAAATAGAGTGGGAATCAATCGCGATTCCCATTACTATATTTGGTTCTGCTTTAATGAGCATGATTTGATTAATGACACACTTGGATTTAGTTCGCTTGCTCAATCACGTAGCCGTAAGCGCTAATGGTCAGTGATTTATCATCGAGTATGATCTGTTTATCTTTATCGCTGTTGTTTAAAACAAACGTTAAATTGCCACGGCGGTAAGCAATGCACTCTTTGTCTGTCGTCCCTTTTTCATCCCTCACGTTTAACCAGTCAATGCTAGGCTGATTAAACTCGGGATTAGCTTTACGTAAAGCGATCATTTCTTGAATGAAGGATTTAAACTCTAAGTCTTGCTCTGATTCTTCCCATATCATGCATTTTCGGTTGTCTTCGCTGCCCATGCCGCGGCCGCCATCCATACCAATTTCTCCACCGTAGTAAATACATGGAGCGCCAACTTGGGTAAACATAAATAGATAGGCTAATTTAGCTTTGCGCTTGTCGCCCTGACATAAAGAGATAATGCGAGTGGTGTCGTGGCTATCTAATAAGTTAAACATCGCTTCATTTACGTTGCGTGGGTATGCCATGTACGACGCGTTCACTGCATTTACAAAGCTCTCTTTATCAAGGTCGCCAAGACCAAAGTAGTCGGTAATGGCTTGTGTCAGCGGGTAATTCATCAGCGAATCGTATTGGTCGCCGCGTAGCCAAGGCATACCTTCGTGCCAAATCTCCCCAAGAATGTAGCAGTCTGGGTTGGCATCTTTTACGACTTTTCGGAAGTCACGCCAAAACGCGTGGTCCACTTCGTTGGCTACGTCTAAACGCCAACCATCAATGTTGAACTCTTCTACCCAGTGGCGTGCTACGTCTAATAAGTATGCACGACACTCTTCATTTTCAGTATTCAGCTTGGGCATTTCGACGACATTCGCGAAGGTTTCGTAGTTCAAGTTCCAGAAATCCCACTCTTCTTTTGGCGTGTCTGGGTATACAGGGAATTGATTGATCCAAAACCAGTCGGCGTATTTGGACTTTGCCCCGTTATTCACAACGTCTAGCCATAGTGGTGATTGAGACCCAATGTGGTTGAATACCGCGTCGAGCATAATTTTCATGCCGCGTTTATGGGCTTCATCGACGAGTGCTTTAAAAGCTTCATTGCCGCCAAAGTGCGGGTCTACATTGTAGTAGTCAACAGTGTCGTATTTATGGTTGGCGTTGGCTGTGAAAATAGGGCACAAATACAAACCGTTCACGCCAAGATCTTGCAGGTAATCGAGCTTGTCGATCACGCCCCATAAATCGCCACCCATAAAGTTGTCGGATACAGGTCGGGTTCCCCAAGGCTGCACGTTGGCAGGTGATGTTTCAGGGCGACCATTGGCAAAGCGCTCTGGGAATATTTGGTACCAAATGGTGTCTTTTATCCACGCGGGCGTCTTTAAAACGTCACGAGGGTTTATGTAAGGAAAACAGAAGAAATTGCTTAAGTTGCTCAGCTCGATCTCTGCACTTTCAGGCGTTGAAATGTCGGCGCAGCGTTTTTCGCCAAACAGGATCTTTTCGCCGCCTTTTCCGTACAAAATAAAACCATAGCGGCTGCGACGTTTCGGTGGAGTAAACTCCGCAAACCAGTGGTCGTGGTACTCGGTTTCTCCTTCATGAATCATGGTCACTTCATTGCCACCCACCCATCCGTGAGCATCACTGCCTCCTAAATTACCACCATCGAGGCCGCCTTCTGCCCAGTGATACGGGTCGCCGATCCACAGTGAGACCTTGTCTAGTTCCCCTTTTGCGCTTCGTAGTCGAAGGTGAAGGGTTTCATTGTTATAAGCGTAGCTGTCTGCGCTTTTTGCTGAGTGAGTCAGCGAGCTTTTTGTAATCGGTTTGTTGATAACTGAATTTGTAATAGCCATAGCGGAAATCATCCCAAATTATTATTCTTTAACTGCGCCGCTGACGAGGCCGGTAGTAATGTGTTTTTGAGTCGCAACAAATAGCAAAGTGATAGGCACTGCAACCAATAATGAACCCGCGGCAAACAGCGTAAAGTTCTCTGCTGAGTTAGATGAAATCCAACTGAAAATACCGATGGCTAGCGTCATTTTTTCTTCGCTGCGTAAGATGAGCGTAGGTAAAATGAAGTCCATCCAAGGTGCGGTGAAAGAGACTAAACCAACAAACACTAAGATAGGTTTCGCGAGAGGGAGAATGATCTCTAGGAAAATGGTCATGTGACCTGCGCCATCAATTTTCGCAGCTTCGTCCAATGAAGTGGGAATGGCATCGAAATAACCTTTCACCAACCAAATCATGAATGGTAATGAGCCCGTTACATACACAAATAACAAGCCAGCATAGGTATCAATCAATCCCATTTTTGATAGCAAGATGTAGATAGCTGTCATCGAAAGAAAGGCCGGGAACATCTGCAATACAAGAATGCTCATCATAATGTTTCGCTTACCGTTGAAGCGGTAGCGAGAGAACACAAACGCTGAAATAGTTACGACAACCAGTGAAATAACCATATTCGCTGTAGCGAGAAGAAAGGTGTTTTTATACCAGTCTAAATAGGGTGTGTCCGTGAATAACGCGCGGTAGTGGTCGAGCGTAAAATCAATACTTGTGAAAGAAGAACTGAATAAGTTATTCCCCGTTTTGAATGAAGCTAGCACTGTCCAAATTACCGGGCCAAGTACTAATAATGCGTTGGCAATGAGAAATAAGTACACGACTAGGGTGCCTATTTTGCCAATGTATTTGTCCATGTTAATTAACTTATCCGTACTATTTAAATTAGCCATGTTACATACCTACATCGTCTTTGAATGACTTCATGCGGCTGAATTGCCATATCGCAATACCAGACAAGAACAAGAAGATAATGATTGAGATAACCGAGGCGATTTGATACTGCTGGAAGTCGAGTGTGAGCTTGTAAATCCAAGTGATCAGAATGTCGGTATGTCCTGCAAATCGATATTCAGGGTTGATAGGTCCCCCTTCAGTTAACAGGTAAATCGCCCCAAAGTTATTGAAGTTATGGGCAAAGGTCATGACCAACGATGGGGCTACTTGGTGCAACACCATAGGCAGGGTGATTTCTTTAAATTGCTGGAACTTGCTTGCACCATCGACTTCACTGGCTTCATAAAGTTCGCTTGAGATGTTAGTCAGAGCCCCTGCAATAAGCAGCATAAAGTAAGGTGCGCCAACCCAAACACTCACCGCGATAACGGTAATTTTTGCGGTGAAGGGGTCTGATAAGAAGGCAATCGAATCAAAGCCCCACGAGTTTAACGTCGCGTTGACTGGCCCAATCCCATTCAGTAGCAAGCGGAACATCAATAAGGTTACGAAAGCCGGAATGGCATAAGGGAGAATAAAGATAAAGCGCCATGCTTTTTTCGCTTTAATATTTCGATTTTGCAGCGCAAGCGCCAGTAAAAAACCAAACCCACAAGTACATATGGTGGCAAAAAATGCCCACAGAACCGTCCAAGAAGCGACACCGAAGAAAGTGCTCGACCATATTTTCAGTTCAAATAACGCGATAAAGTTTTTAAACCCCACCCAATCTACGAGGTTTCTTGGTGGGATATGATGGGGCGCAGAATAGTTAGTGAAAGAGACAAGTACCGTAATAATAATCGGTAAAATAATGAATGCGATACTGGCAACAAAAGCTGGCGATAGCATAATGAATGCGAACTTTTGGTCGTAAATGTCTTTAAATTGTTCACGGAGGTTCAGCCGTGACTTAAGGCTGACTTTTGCATCTTGGATATTAGCAATGTACAGACAGATGAATAAGAAGCTGTAGAGTAGCGCGATGACCCCTTCTACCAACATAAAGACCGAGTTATCACCCTGTATGATTTTAAAGCCTTCACGAACTTGAGCCACATCGCCTAAAGTGACTAAGCTTTTTAGTGAGGCCAACAGCTCCGGGAGAATCAACAGTGTGATTAGCTGCATGGCTAAAAATACACCGCCTTTTACCCAATGACCTTTTACGATCTGTGTACTCCCCATAATAAGGAGTGAAGCGGGCATTCGTGATGCCGGCTGATTCTCTGTTAACAACATTGTTTATCTCTATTGTTTAGGTTGTCGTTATGTATTCGTTTTCGGGTCACGCTCTGAATTAGCGCTGTGGCTTTATGACACAGCGCATGAACTAAGTAGCTCGTGAGTCGCGACGGGAGTTCAGAGGTTACTCTTGTAATTCTATTTGTTCTTCGATGATCGAAAGCGCACGGTTAAGAACAGCACTCGCAGGTTTATCGTTTACCCAGTAGTCTGTAATAGCGCTGGCCATTGGTGACCAAATGAAGCCCATTTCAGGAATCGATGGCATTGCGTCTGAGTAGAAACCTTGCGTAATAATGGCGTAAGTGGCTTCATCAGCATCAACAATGATCTCTTCCATAACCGACTGGATCGGAGGGAGTGCTCTTGACATCTCATAGCGTTTTTTCAGCATCGCGTCGGAAGTAAGGTAGTCTGCAAATAATTGTGCGGCTTTCGGATACTCAGTGTAAGAAGACACAACCGCAAGACGAACAGTTGCAAAAGTGCGTGGTTGTTGGCCTGCTAATTTAGGCATAGGTACAACACCAAGATTTATACCTGATTCTTGATACCCTTCGATTGCCCAAGGGCCGTCGATAATAGCGGCGACTTTTCCTTCATTAAATAAGCCACGACGTACTTGCGGGTTGCGCATATCAACTGGATTTGAATTGTTGGCCACTTGTAGGGTTTTCATTGCTTTTAAGCCTTGTTGGGCTTTTTCAGAATTGATGCCGATGTCTTTTGCATCGGTACCGTTATTACCAAATTCGTATGCGCCGTAAAGTGTGACAAACATACGAGACTCGTAATAGTTCTGTATGTCCCAAAGCAGTGCGTATTTATGTTCTTGCTTATTGTTGAAAGTTTTTGAAAATTCGATAATTTCTTCAAAAGTCTCAGGTGCTTTAGTCAGTAAATCTTTATTGTAGAACAGAGCGGTAGTGGCGAAGCTAACTGGGAAGCCATAGCTCACCCCTTCAGCTTGAGACGCATTAATCGCGTTTGGCATAAAAGTATTCGAGATACGTTCGGCAGACACCAAATTCTCCATCGCCCCACCAGCCACGACTAATCTCCCTAATAAGTCATGTTCAATCTCTACCACATCTGCCACGCGAGCAGAGCCGCCATCCTGAATCAAACGAGAAGCGGCATCGATAGGCGCTAACCCACGGAATGAAAAATCAATATCGTATCCTAACTCCTTATTAAAGGACTGAGCGGCGTACTCCATGTAGTCGAGTGTTGTTTTGTCGGTCCAGATTAACAACTCAGCCCCATTTTCTGGCTGAATTGTGTCTGCGTTTGCATCTGCTGCAGCCGCTAATGTACTGGTCGTTAACGTTGCCGCCATTAAGGCTGCCGCGAATAGATTCTTTTTCATTCCTGAATTTTTCATACTGACACCGCGCTATTTAAATTCTTAGTAGTCGTTCGTTAGGTACTACTATGGTATGTCTCACCGACAATATGTCAACATCACCTGGTTAAAGTGTCAGTGCATTTGTGATACTCGTCACCTTCTGTTTGTGCTTTTTACATCTAGTAGCTATAGGGTTTTATGTCTTGTTTATTGGGGGTTTTGAACGGTGCTTTGTTCGTTTTGATACTTAGATTAATGAAAAGCCTACCGTTTGTGATGGTGATCAATAATCTCCGCAGTCAAGGGTGATTGATCTCTCATTTCTAAATTCAATAGGAAGCAAAACATTTATAATTCTAGAACAATAAATAGGCGTTCATTACGGACGACTATGTTTTTCTGGTTAAATGTTGCGAAATCAGCAAGCCTATCAAGAGACACAGTGGATAGATAAAGAGAAACAGTGAACAAAAATAACCCTACAAATAACAACAAATGATTCAGTGAAGAATCAATAAGGAATGACCGTGAAAAAAACATTATTGTCTGTAGTGATCACCAACACTTTACTTATTAGTGCTGGCGCTTCGGCTGCTGACCGAACTATGTCTCCAAGTGATATCTTTTTTTATGACGCTTTAAAATTTGGTGGGCATGTTGGAACATCGATTGAAGTCGAAGAGAAAAACATCACTGATTTTGCATCATGGGGTGGCGGCAAGTCTAAAGAGCGTACAACGACTCATGAAGTGTTTAACGTCTTCTATAACAACGCTGCGTGGAATGCGACCGCACTTTACGCGTTCAAACTTGAAAATCGTAAGAAAAAGAAAGGCGCATACGCAGAAACAGAAAATGGATATAAGCACTTATTATCATTAAATAAAAGTTTTCAACTAGGAAATGGTTGGGGAACGGGCTTGATCTATGAGTTGGAATATACAAAGGGTGATATTGTTACCTCCGCAAAAGTCGACGGCTTGAAAACCACGAAAGCTGAGCACAGTATTCGTCCATATCTTACGTACTGGAATAATGAATATTCAGCGGGTTTCTATTCAAACCTAGAGTATCTATACAACGATTCAGATAAGAGTGCTTGGGGTTCTCGTGAAGAGGAAGGTTACAGTTTCTTATTTAAACCTTACAAGCGCTTTGGTCAGTGGGAAGTTGCAGCTGAGCTCTACTATCAAGTTAAAGAAAATAAAGCGAAAACCGCTAACGGTTCACTCAATGAAGCCAGCGATTTCACCGAAATGTACATTGAGCCAATCGTTCAGTACAGCTTTGAAGAGGCCGGTACTATGTACGTTCGTGCTCGTATTGGTGAAAACGAAACGAAACATACAGACGGTTGGGCAAAGAACGAAACTTTCTTCAAAGATATTCGTAAGGCAACTTTAGGCTATGAGCAAGCAATTGGCGACGATTGGTTGGTAAAAGGCGAACTTGAGTGGGCTAAAGACACAGAGACTTTCTCTAAGCTGAAAGGCGAAGAGAAAACTGTAGAACAAGAAACAATGTACCTACAAGCGCTTTACCGCTTCTAAGTAGCATTAATCACAACTCAAATGACAGAGTAATATTATGATCAAAGTTTCAGATATAGCCCAAATCGTTGGCGGAAAAATTGAAGGTGATAACACGGTAGAGATATCGAAGATTCGTCCAGTTTCCAGCGTAGAAGAAGGCGGCTTAGCCATTGTCTTTGCTAAAGCCGATTTAAAAGGGCTATCTGAAACTTTGGCTGATGTCATTGTTGGGCCCGAGGCCATTTTACAGACCAAAGCAAAAACAAAAATCGTGATTGAGAAGCTTGAAGCTGAGAAGCTCAATCAACTGATGCGTCACTATAAAGTTCAAAAATATCAACTATTTGATCAAGGGAACACATCAGAGACTCCCGATGTTTATATCGGTAAGCATTGTCAAATAGGTGAAGGTTGCCATTTCATGCCCGGTGTTAAAATCATGAACGGGGTAACAATCGGCAATAACGTTGCAATTCATGCCAATACAGTCATCAAAGAAGGCACAGTGATTGGTAACAATGTCACCATCGACTCTAACAACTCCATTGGTAATTACAGCTTCGAATACATGACCGGGCACAACACCCGTTATGAGCGCGTGGAAAGTGTGGGTCGAGTGATCATTGGTGATGAAGTTGAAATTGGCTGTAATAACACCATCGACAGAGGCACTTTAGGCGACACCGTTATTGGTCGTGGAACTAAAATAGATAACCTAGTGCAAATAGGGCATGACTGCAAAATAGGCCAACATTGTTTACTGGTATCTCAGGCTGGTTTTGCGGGCCACACTACTTTGGAAGATCATGTCATTGTACATGGTCAAGCCGGTACCGCAGGGCATCTTACTATCGGGAAAAATTCCGTTATTAAAGCCAAATCAGGTGTGAGCCACTCTTTCCCTGCCAATAGTGATCTGTTCGGTTATCCGGCGAAAGATGCACGTTCTTATTATAAAAACTTAGCCGTATTGAACAAATTAACTCATCAAAAAAACAGTAACCCCCGTCCAAACTCTAAATCGTCAGAACTTGATACAGACAAAAGAGCGGTGGTACCGAAAAAGAGCTTAATAGCGAGACTATTTCGTTTATAGGTTGCCGAACCGAGAGCTTTTAAAATTTAAAGCCCTAACTCGCGATGACTAAAACGGAATAGAACCCTACATATATAAAAAATAATAAGGAAATGACAATGAAACGTACTCTACTTGTAGCCGCACTTTTATCTTCAGCGTTAATGGGCTGTGCGAGCACAGCTGACACGCCAGCAGCTGTTCAAATGAAAGCAACAGGTCCTTTCGCCGATTGTAATCTCGCCACGGTGGAAGATCGCGGGCCAATTCGTCCTTCACTTTATGTTATAGGCACTTTCCCTGATGGCCAGTGGATCCACATGGAAAACCGTCAAATGTCGCATAAAGGCAAAGGTATTTACCAAGTGGTAAGCGAAGAAAAAGCGGGCAACGTAAGTTTGCAGTTCGCAACGATGGGCTGGTCTCCACAATTTACCGCAGCTGGCATGTCGATGACGGCGGGTTATGAGAAAACGCTAAAACGTGGTGGCTTTGCAAAAAACACCACCGTTAATATTCCAGAGGATGGCAAATATTTATGGAGTGTTGAAATTAGCGAAGATAAGAAGCCAGTTCGTGCATTGGTTAAAGCGTGTAAATAAGCGATGTAGCCAACCGACATAACTCACTCTATATCACCATTTATAACCACGCTATAACACCGTTTATAAACTCGTGGTTGAACGCAGTGATACAGAAGAAAGGTGCTCTGAATATCAGAGTGCCTATGTTTTAAACATAAACCTTAAATGTTCAATGATTAACGTTTACGTCTTTTTAGCCAGTAACTTGAGAGCTCCAGTCACTGGCTAAAAAGATTTTTACCTATCAAGATTTAACCCGTATTCGGAGTTTCAAATGGCAACAGTTAGCCTGCGTAAAGTAGAAAAACAGTACGATAATGGTTTTAAAGCCGTACACGGAATTGACTTAGATATTCACGAAGGTGAGTTCATGGTATTTGTGGGGCCGTCTGGTTGCGCCAAATCTACCACATTGCGAATGATTGCTGGCTTAGAAGATATCTCGGCAGGTGAAGTGCGTATTGGCGATAGAGTGGTGAATGATTTAGCGCCTAAAGAGCGTGGTATTGCCATGGTATTCCAAAACTATGCGTTGTACCCACACAAAACGGTCTTCGATAACATGGCCTTTGGTTTGAAAATGCAAAAGCGACCAAAAGAAGAGATCAAACAACGCGTAGAAGATGCCGCTGAAAAACTAGAAATCACTGATCTCCTGTATCGTAAGCCTAAAGAAATGTCGGGTGGTCAGCGTCAGCGTGTCGCGGTGGGGCGAGCTATTGTTCGTAAACCGGACGTGTTCTTATTTGATGAGCCTCTATCCAACCTTGATGCCAAACTGCGTGTTTCGATGCGTGTGAAAATCGCACAATTGCACAAGTCTCTTAAAGATGAAGGTAACCCTGCGACCATGATTTATGTCACGCACGATCAAACGGAAGCTTTAACCTTAGGCGACCGTATTTGTGTATTAAATCAAGGTAATATTATGCAGGTGGACACGCCGACCAACTTGTACAACGCGCCACAGAACAAGTTTGTGGCGGGTTTTATCGGTTCCCCAGCCATGAATCTAGTGAACACGACCCTGCGTAAGTTAGGTGATGACATTTACGTGGAACTTGCCCCTGGCGCGCAAATTATTATCCCTAAACGTTTACAAGAAAAGCTTGTGGATCATATTGATAAGCCAGTGTGTCTAGGCATTCGACCTGAACATATAGATATTGCTGCTGATGATGAGATGGTGAACGTACACCCTGGTGAGCTGACCGTGGTTGAAAACTTAGGGAATGAAAAATACCTGTATTTCAAATTGGGTGATAACGAAATTGTCGCGCGAGTGAACAACCAAAGCATAAGTACATCAGATATTGGCAGCCAAGTACGTTTCAACTTTGATTCTGCGTTCTGTCATATTTTTGATGGGGAAACTGAGCAGAATCTGACGTTGTAAGTTTATTTTTTATAACGAAAATGCTTCACAACAAAAAGTGTCAATAAGATCAAAACAGTAAAAGCTATTACTCTACAAGACTTACCTTAACAACATACCCTGAGCCTGCCTGCTAGGTTCAGGGCATTACCCGAATTCTAATAAATATAAATGATCCTGAGAATTATTTCTTAAGGCTTTGTCGTACCTGAAATTTACTGTTGCTGATAGACCTCATTATGGTGATTTAACGTAACAGCTATAGAGCGCGGCATTAATAAAAAGCAAAAACAAAATAAAACGAAACCCATAACGTGAATAAAGGACGACACATGAAGAATAAGCTTATTGTGCTATCAGCATTACTGGCTTCCCTACCTGCTATGGCAGATTGGAACCAGGCCTATTTCCGTGGTACCGCCAATAACTGGCAAGCTGAATCTATGGTTAAAGTGAAAGCAAACCACTGGCAAATAGTGAAAAAATTTAACACCGGTGATGGAACGAACTCTCCTAGTTTTAAGGTTGATCGCTTTGGTGATTGGTCTGAAAACTATCCTCTATCAAATTTCTCTGTTGACCCTAATAAAACCTACGAAATTAATTTCTATGACGACACGAATAAAGTGGTGGTCCATGAAAAACTGCCCTTTGATATGCGTGATGAAACCATGTATTTCGTATTTCTTGACCGTTTCTATGATGGCGATTCAGCCAATAATACAGCGACGGGTGCCGACATGTATTCGGCAGACAAATCGGATTTCAAAAAATACTTTGGTGGTGACTTAAAAGGTTTAACTGCAAAGCTAGATTACTTGCATGATATGGGGATCACGGCCATTTGGATAACGCCTCCAGCTGATAACATTAACGTACCTGACAGTCGGGGTGGAGCTGGTTACCACGGCTACTGGGGACGTGACTTTTTTAAAGTTGATGAGCACCTAGGTACCGTTGAAGATTTTAAAGCATTAAAGACGAAAATGGATAGCTACGGCATGAAACTCGTGCTGGACTATGCGCCTAATCACTCTAACCCTGATGATGAAGGGGAATACGGTGCACTTTATAAAAAGGGTGTCCGAGTTACCGACTACAAAAATGATAATGCAGGGTATTACCATCATAATGGAGCGATCGCTGAAAACGGTAAAGATTGGGAATGGAACGACGCATGGGCAGTTCGTAATAAAACCTTGTTTAACTTAACCGATTTTGACCAACGTAAAGATGGTCCTGCGCGTCAGTACTTGATTGATGGCGCGAAATTCTGGGTAGATTTAGGGGTGGATGCGATTCGTATTGATGCGGTGAAACATATGGATAAAGAGTTTATCCAAGATTTTACCGGACAAATAAACGCCTACGCGAAGAAAAGCCAAGGCAAAGACTTCTATTTCTTTGGTGAGTGGATGGATTCAGGTGCTGACGCAACGGGATCAAACTTTGCCTCTATCGATTTTGCCAATACATCAGGTTCTGCACTGCTTGATTTTGGCTTGAGAAACACCATTGAGAATGCCTTGCTAAACCACAATGGTACTGGCATGTATGCTATTAATAACTACATGAAGCTGAGAGACCAAAAATTCACAAGCAGTGATTGGCAAGTGGTGTTCTTAGATAACCACGATGCGTCACGTATCTCTACCGTTTTACGCTCAGACGCGAAGAACTTTGGCGCAGGTAAAGACAAGTGGGGTGGTCGTCAAAGTGTTGCATTTGCACAAGACAGAGTGGAGCTGGGTTTAGCGCTTATTATGACCTCTCGTGGCATTCCTTGTATTTATTACGGAACAGAGCACTACGCGGCTAACTTCACTACCAATGGTTTTGGCCAGCAAGGTAATGACCCATACAACCGTGAAATGATGCCAAGTTTTGATAAAACGACCAATGCTTACAAGATGATAAGAACATTGAGTAAGTTACGTAAGGACAGCTATGCGGTGCAGCAAGGTGATTATATCGAGCGTTGGATAAGCAATGATGTATTGGTGTATGAACGTAACGCAGGCGATGACGTAGTTGTGGTTGCAATGAACCTCGGTCAAGGTACATCGGTTAACGCGGTGAACTTAGGATTGGCAAACGGAACTTACGACAGTGTATTAGGCACTGACCAAGTCGTTGTTTCTAATGGCAGCGGTACATTTAATCTAGACCAAAATGAAGTGGTTATCTTACGCACTAAGCACTAACAGGTAATACAGGCTATTGATAACGGTTTTACTGGTTTTCGATTGAGTATCAACAGCATAAACCTCGTACATAGTGTGCGAGGTTTTTTTGTTTTTCTTCGCTTGAGCTAGTGGAATATTCTTCATTTTATCGAATTCCAACTAAAATCCTGTCCAAGGGTGTCTTTTCTACAAGAAAACTAGTCGAAGCCTTAACCATGATCTACAATACGGCAAAATTCTAACTCGACTATTTTCAGGAAGAGCTGCATGTACATGAGCACTGATGAGGTTCGCAACGCGTTCCTTAAGTTCTTTGAGAGCAAAGAACACCAAATCGTAGACAGTTCATCGTTAGTTCCACATAACGATCCAACCCTGCTATTTACTAACGCAGGCATGAACCAATTCAAAGATTGCTTCTTAGGCGCAGAAAAACGTGCCTACACTCGAGCAACTACGGCTCAGCGTTGTGTACGTGCGGGTGGTAAACACAATGACCTTGAAAACGTAGGTTTCACGGCTCGTCACCACACGTTCTTCGAAATGCTAGGCAACTTCAGCTTTGGCGACTACTTCAAAGAAGAAGCGATTGGCTTTGCTTGGGAATTCCTGACTGAAACGCTCGGTCTGCCAAAAGATCGCCTGTTAGTAACGGTTTACGAGACAGATGACGAAGCATTCGAAATCTGGAACAAGAAAGTGGGCATCCCAGCTGACAAGATTGTTCGCATCGGCGACAAAGAAGGTGGCAAGAAGTTTGAATCTGATAACTTCTGGACAATGGGTGACACAGGTCCTTGTGGTCCATGTACTGAAATCTTCTACGATCACGGTGAGCACATCTGGGGCGGTCGCCCTGGTACACCTGAAGAAGATGGTGACCGTTTCATCGAGATTTGGAACAACGTATTCATGCAGTTCAACCGTCACGCTGACGGCACTATGGAACCGCTACCTAAGCCAGCTGTAGATACTGGTATGGGTATTGAGCGTATCTCTGCAATCATGCAGGGCGTTCACTCTAACTACGAAATTGATGTATTCCAAAAGCTAATCAAAGCGACAGCAGAAGTAGTGGGTCACGACGATCTATCTAACCAATCTCTGCGCGTTATTGCTGACCACATCCGTTCTTGTTCATTCCTAATCGCTGATGGCGTAATGCCTTCAAACGAAGGTCGTGGCTACGTTCTACGTCGTATTATTCGTCGTGCAGTTCGTCACGGTAACAAGATTGGTGCACAAGGCGTGTTCTTTCACAAACTTGTGGGTGTTCTGGCTGAAGTGATGGGTTCTGCGGCTGAAGAGCTTAAGAAACAGCAAGAGCTTGTTGAAAAAGTACTTCGCATCGAAGAAGAGAACTTTGGTCGCACGCTAGAGCGTGGCATGGTTATCCTTAACGACGCATTAGACGCACTTGAAGGCAAAGAGCTTGACGGTGAAACAGTCTTCAAACTTTACGATACATACGGCTTCCCAGCTGACCTTACTAACGATGTAGCTCGTGAACGCGACTTTACTATCGATGAAGCAGGCTTTGAGAAGGCGATGGAAGCACAGCGTAAGCGTGCACGTGAAGCGGGTCAGTTCGGTACTGATTACAACGCAACGATCAAAGTAGACACGAACACTGAGTTCTGTGGTTACACAGGTACTGAAGGTGCGGGTGAGATTTCTGCGTTATTCGTTGACGGCGAAGAGGTATCTTCACTATCGGCTGGCGACAAAGCAATCATCATCCTTGAAGAGACACCATTCTACGCAGAGTCAGGCGGTCAATGTGGTGACGCTGGTACGCTAAGCACTGCGTCGGGTCTATTCAAAGTACAAGATACTCAGAAGCTAGGTAATGCATTTGCACACCACGGTGAGCTAGTTGAAGGCGTATTTGCTCAAGGCGATAAAGTAGAAGCGCGTGTTGATGCTGAGCGTCGTGCTGCTATCTCACTAAACCACTCTGCAACTCACTTACTTCACTCTGCATTGCGCGAAGTGCTAGGTGAGCACGTTGCTCAGAAAGGTTCTTTAGTTAAGCCAGACAACCTACGTTTTGACTTCTCTAACCTTGAAGCGGTAACACCTGCACAGATTAAAGAAGTAGAGCGTCTAGTTAACGCACAAGTTCGTAAGAATCATGTGATTGAAACGAACATCATGGACATCGAGTCAGCGAAAGAAAAAGGTGCGATGGCACTGTTTGGCGAGAAGTACGATGATGAAGTTCGCGTTCTGTCTATGGGCGATTTCTCTACTGAGCTTTGTGGTGGTATCCACGCGAGCAACACGGGTGATATCGGTCTATTCAAGATCACTTCTGAAGGTGGTATTGCTGCGGGTATTCGTCGTATTGAAGCGGTAACGGGTGAAGCTGCTCTAGATGCAGTTGATGCTCAGAATAACGCTTACGAAGAGAAATTGGCTGAATCAGCTAAGAAAGCGAAATCGCTAGAGAAAGAAATCCAACTACTTAAAGAAAAGATGGCTGCAGCTGAAGGTGCAAACATCATGGGTAAAGTAGAAGAGATCTCTGGTACTAAGGTACTGGTTGCTGCCATTGAAGGCGCAGACAACAAGAACCTACGTACTATGGTTGATAACGCTAAAAATCAAGTAGGTAGCGGCATCATCCTGATCGCGAACGTAGCAGACGGTAAAGTTGGCCTGATTGCTGGCGTAACTAAAGACCTTATCGGCAAAGTTAAAGCGGGTGACCTCGTTAAGATGGTTGCTGAGCAAGTTGGCGGTAAAGGCGGCGGTCGTCCAGATATGGCTCAAGCGGGTGGTACTGACGTTGAAGCACTACCTGAAGCGCTTAAATCAGTACGTATTTGGCTTGAAGAGCGTCTTTAAGCTTAAGTAATTGATACAAAGATGCCCAATCAACTGATTGGGCATCTTTTATTTTGTCCATTGGAAGAACCTTTGAAAAAGGTTTGATTGAGATTAACCAAGAAGGCTAATGGTAACGTTAGACTCCTTGGTTAATTTTTTATTGCTTCGCCATGACGCGGAGTATGTGTTTTTTTGTCATATATAGACATTGGTCTTGGGAAGGTGAGGAAGGGTGAAAATGCCTCTTATCGTGCAGAAATTTGGTGGAACGTCGGTGGGTTCAATTGAACGAATCCATCATGTAGCAGAAAAAATCATTGAAGCGAAAAATGAAGGGAACCAGATCCTGGTTGTCGTTTCTGCTATGTCAGGTGAAACAAATCGGTTAGTTAACTTAGCTTCACAAGTTGATAGCGTACCAAACGCTAGAGAGTTGGATGTGCTGTTAACGGCCGGAGAACAAGTTTCCATGGCTTTGTTGGCGATGACGTTGCACAAGTTGGGTTATGAAGCGACATCGATGACTGGCTATCAAGCCAAAATACACACCGATTCTAATCATAATAATGCGACGATTGAGCGTATTGATACCGCTCCTATTAAAGCGCTGTTAGATGATGACCAGATTGTCATTGTTGCTGGCTTTCAAGGCGTTAATGCAAAAGGCGATATCACGACATTAGGTCGAGGTGGTTCAGACACCACTGCGGTTGCGTTGGCTGGAGCACTTCAAGCGAAAGAGTGTCAGATCTATACTGATGTTGATGGTGTTTACTCTTGCGACCCCAGAGTCGTGAAATATTCGAAAAAATTAGATACCTTAGACTTTCCGTCTATGGAAGAAATGGCTCGTAGAGGCGCAAAGGTATTACACCTGCCGTGTGTTCAGTTTGCGTGGCACCACAATGTACCACTGAGAGTGCTTTCAAGTTTTGAAGAAGGCGAGGGCACGTTGATCGCTGGTCACCAGTGTTTGAATGATATTGCTGGCATTGCCATTCAAAGAGATATGGTGCGTATTGAGTGTTTGAATGAAGATTTACCATCTTTCATATCGCATTGCCAACTGTTAGGGATCGAAGTCTGTAGTGTGATCGAGGAAACAGAACGAGCAGCACTCATTATTAAACAAGACATAAGTGCTAAATTAAAACTAGTTTTTGCAGAAAAAATCCGTAATAGTGAACAGGTTAGTTTGTTAACTGTGGTAGGAAGCCGAACACAAGATATTGTGGTCAGTTCACATGGATTGTTGTCTGAAGGCGAAATTGATGTACAACATCACTTATTGCAGCAGCAGTCTTTAACTTTGGTGATATCACCAACGCAAGTCGATATGGCTGCTAACATATTACACAATGCATACATCGTAGCGCGTGAAACACAGGGTTATCCTAAAAAAGAAGTGCATTTTGGTTAAATAAACTCAATCGATAGTTTACGAAAATATAACTTTTGTTGGATAATGCTCTCGTAGCTAGATAAATTTAGAGATTACTCAAGGAGCAAAGAATGCTAATTTTGACTCGCCGTGTTGGCGAAACACTGATGATTGGTGATGAAGTAACAGTTACTGTACTAGGCGTTAAAGGCAACCAAGTACGTATTGGTGTTAACGCACCTAAAGAAGTATCTGTTCACCGTGAAGAGATCTACATGCGCATTCAAGCTGAAAAAGGTAATGGTAACGTTGCACCTGGCAACTACTAATACTTTTGCGTAGAGAAAGGGCTAGCATTGTTGCTAGCCTTTTTTGATCTTGAGGAACAGAAAAGAACGTTTAGATATACATTGGTTGTATAACTGCTTTGTTTTGAACTGGCGAAGCGACTGTTTCATTAATCGGTGAAATGCAAACGTGCTGAGTACGAGCGTTTATCTGTTTTTGTTTGCCAAAGCTCAAGATTTGTTAGTTTACCCTATGGCGCAATTACGCATCCCGTAGTATTGTGCAAACAGCGGTAGCACTTGCTGCTGGATAAATTAGATAATTGTTTTCAGTTGTTTCTTATGGCTAATCTTTCACCTTAATTTTTAAGGGAAAAAGCGTTAAATTGATCTTATAAGTTCAATTTGCAAGCGCTTTGATTAAATAGCAAACGGTTGGATGTTTTTGTCCTATTTTTTTCAATAAAGTGTTTGACATATTTTCGGTAAAACGTAATATGTGCCTCCGCAAGACGGTGAGGTGGCCGAGAGGCCGAAGGCGCTCCCCTGCTAAGGGAGTATGTGGTTTATAGCCGCATCGAGGGTTCGAATCCCTCCCTCACCACCATTTCTTGCACGTTTGAATTTGCAAGCAAACACAGAAGTAACAATGTGCGCCCTTAGCTCAGCTGGATAGAGTACCTGGCTACGAACCAGGCGGTCGGAGGTTCGAATCCTCCAGGGCGCACCATTCTTTAGATTACTTTGTTAAGAAGTAATGGATAAGAATAATGAATTAGGTGAGGTGGCCGAGTGGCCGAAGGCGCTCCCCTGCTAAGGGAGTATGTGGTTTGTAGCCGCATCGAGGGTTCGAATCCCTCCCTCACCGCCATTCATTACAGGCCTATGGCCTTTTTTTTGTTTCGTAGAAACAAGAATGTGATATATTTCACA
Source organism: Vibrio syngnathi (assembly GCF_002119525.1). Lineage (NCBI taxonomy): Bacteria > Pseudomonadati > Pseudomonadota > Gammaproteobacteria > Vibrionales > Vibrionaceae > Vibrio > Vibrio syngnathi. The sequence goes on from NZ_CP017916.1 coordinate 535,195, forward strand.
ACTTCTTCACTTGAAGATACCGTGCGCCCTTAGCTCAGCTGGATAGAGTACCTGGCTACGAACCAGGCGGTCGGAGGTTCGAATCCTCCAGGGCGCACCACTATTTAGGGTTTTCATTAATCCTGATGTTGAACGTTTAGTTTTGCTTTATTGTCTTAACTGCTTTATTGCCTTAACTAACAGCTTAATATCGAAACCGTTGCGCCCTTAGCTCAGCTGGATAGAGTACCTGGCTACGAACCAGGCGGTCGGAGGTTCGAATCCTCCAGGGCGCACCACTATTTAGGGTTTTCATTAATCCTGATGTTGAACGTTTAGTTTTGCTTTATTGTCTTAACTGCTTTATCGCCTTAACTAACAGCTTAATATCGAAACCGTTGCGCCCTTAGCTCAGCTGGATAGAGTACCTGGCTACGAACCAGGCGGTCGGAGGTTCGAATCCTCCAGGGCGCACCACTATTTAGGGTTTTCATTAATCCTGATGTTGAACGTTTAGTTTTGCCTAATTGCCTTACTTCACAATTAACATCGAAACCGTTGCGCCCTTAGCTCAGCTGGATAGAGTACCTGGCTACGAACCAGGCGGTCGGAGGTTCGAATCCTCCAGGGCGCACCACTTTTAGGGTTTTCATTAATCCTGATATTGAACGTTTAGTCTTGCTTTGTTGTCTTAACTGCTTTATTGCCTTAACTAACAGCTTAATATCGAAACCGTTGCGCCCTTAGCTCAGCTGGATAGAGTACCTGGCTACGAACCAGGCGGTCGGAGGTTCGAATCCTCCAGGGCGCACCACTATTTAGGGTTTTCACTAATCCTGATGTTGAACGTTTAGTTTTGCTTTATAGTCTTAACTACTTTATTGCCTTAACTAACAGCTTAATATCGAAACCGTTGCGCCCTTAGCTCAGCTGGATAGAGTACCTGGCTACGAACCAGGCGGTCGGAGGTTCGAATCCTCCAGGGCGCACCACTATTTAGGGTTTTCACTAATCCTGATGTTGAACGTTTAGTTTTGCTTTATAGTCTTAACTGCTTTATTGCCTTAACTAACAGCTTAATATCGAAACCGTTGCGCCCTTAGCTCAGCTGGATAGAGTACCTGGCTACGAACCAGGCGGTCGGAGGTTCGAATCCTCCAGGGCGCACCACCTTATTAAAGAAAGCCTCGTTTATACGAGGCTTTTTTTATGTCTGCTGCAAATTTGTTGCTATAATGTTAAATTTTGTCGTTGTTTAACTTGTTGTATTTAAAGTAATTCTTGATTGCTTCTTTGTTATTCCACCTTTCTCATATCATTTCTAAGAAAAGCCCCGTTTAAGTCACAGTTTAAATATCTATAAATGACGTATTTGACAGATTTATGTGATCTGATAGGCGAATAATTAACCTTATGTGTGCGTTATCCGTAACAGAACCTTAAACAAAATTGACAAACTTTTACCAATCGAGATAATCCATGGGTCGGGATCACTATTCGCTGAAATCCTGCACGTATGTCAGGATGACGAAGAAAGGAAGCAACATGACTAATATTGGAAGCCTGCTAGGAGATGCGGCGACTCTAATGATAACGGGGATGTCCGTTGTCTTTATTTTCCTAACTATTCTAGTTTACCTCGTTCGGTTGATGTCAAAACTGGTACCAGAAGAAGTACCAGAGCCGATCGCAGCACCTAAAAAAATTAAAAAATCACAATCAAACCCTTCAGCTGTTAGTCCACAGGTAGTGGCAGCAATTTCGGCCGCGGTTCATCAATACCGTGCGTCTACTGCTAAGTAGCATTTAAAGGATTAAAAAGGAGTTTATGAGCATGTCTAAACCACTAGCTATCACAGATGTGGTACTTCGTGACGCGCACCAGTCACTATTTGCTACTCGTATGCGTATCGAAGATATGCTGCCAATTGCGGCAGAACTGGATAAAGTCGGTTACTGGTCTTTAGAGACTTGGGGCGGCGCAACGTTTGATTCGTGTATTCGTTTTCTAGGAGAAGATCCGTGGGAGCGTTTGCGTGAGCTGAAAAAAGCGATGCCAAACACACCAATGCAGATGCTACTGCGTGGTCAAAATTTATTGGGTTACCGTCACTACGCGGATGATGTAGTAGAGAAATTTGTTGAACGTGCCCATAAGAACGGCATGGACGTATTCCGTATTTTTGATGCGATGAATGACGTACGTAACTTTGAAACAGCAGTGAAAGCAACGATTGATGTTGGTGGTCACGCTCAAGGTACGTTGTCTTACACAACCAGTCCGGTTCACAACTCAGATACTTGGGTTGATTTGGCTAAACGCCTAGAGGATCTAGGTTGTCATTCACTATGTATCAAAGATATGTCAGGTTTATTAAAGCCGTATGAAGCGGAAGAGCTGATTACACGTATCAAATCATCGTGTGACGTTCCTCTAGCGTTGCATAGCCACGCGACAACAGGTCTATCGACAGCAACAGCGGTTAAAGCCGTTGAAGCGGGTATCGATATTCTAGACACCGCTATTTCTTCAATGAGCTGTACTTACGGTCACACGCCAACCGAAACGGTTGTTGCGATGTTAGAAGGTACAGAGCGTGATACCAATCTTAAGCTCGATCAGATCGAACCCATCGCGGCTTACTTCCGTGATGTACGTAAAAAGTACGCGAAGTGGGAAGGTCAGCTAAAAGGTGTTGATTCACGTATCTTGATTGCTCAGGTTCCTGGCGGCATGTTAACCAACATGGAAGGCCAGCTTAAAGAACAGGGCGCAGCCGACCGTATGGACGAAGTGCTCGAAGAGATCCCTCGCGTACGTAAAGAGTTGGGTTACATTCCTTTGGTAACTCCTACTTCTCAGATTGTTGGTACTCAAGCGGTTATCAACGTTCTGACGGGTGAGCGCTACAAGAGCATCACTAAAGAGACTGCGGGTCTACTGAAAGGTGAATACGGTCAAGCGCCTGCTGAGGTTGATGCTGAATTGCAAGCGAAAGTGTTAGATGGTGCAGAGCCAATCACGTGTCGTCCTGCTGATTTACTTAAGTCTGAAATGGATACGTTAACGACAGACCTTTTAGAAAAAGCGAAATCAGATGGCATTTCACTCGCTGAAGATACCGTTGATGATGTACTGACATACGCACTTTTCCCACAAGTTGGTCTTAAGTTCCTTAAGAACCGTCGTAATCCTGAAGCATTTGAACCTGCACCAACTGCAGAAACGGCAGCTCCTGTTGCGGCACCACAGCCTGTTGCAGGTAGCATTGAAAGCTACAGCGTGAAGGTTGATGGTCAAGTTTATGATGTTGAAGTCGGGCCACAAGGCGAACTGACATCAGTATCTCCATCAGCGAAACCAGCACAAGCGTCTCAAGCTGCACCTGCCGCGGCTTCTGATGCAGAAGCGGTTCCAGCTCCATTAGCAGGTAACATCTTCAAAGTTATCGTTCAGCCTGGTGTTGAAGTGGCTGAAGGCGATGTGCTACTGATCTTGGAAGCGATGAAAATGGAAACGGAGGTTCGTGCTGCTCGTGGTGGTATCGTTCAGGAATTGAATGTTAAAGAAGGCGATGCAGTTACTGTAGGCGCTCCACTACTAAGCTTAGCGTAAGGGAGTACCATGGAAGGATTGATGACCTTATGGTCTGAAACAGGGATCGCTAACTTTGAGTTCGGCCAGATTTGTATGATGCTGGTCGGTTGCTTATTGTTGTTTTTGGCAATTCGTAAAGGATTTGAACCGTTACTTTTATTACCGATTGGTTTTGGTGCTGTACTAGCAAACATTCCAAATGCTGGGTTTACTGATCCAGGTGGTTTGCTTTACTACGTTTACTACATTGGTATTGAAACGGGTATTTTCCCACTGCTGATCTTTATGGGTGTTGGTGCAATGACGGACTTCGGTGCGTTGATTGCTAACCCTAAAACGTTATGGCTAGGGGCTGCGGCTCAGTTTGGTATCTTCGCAACGCTATTTGGTGCGATCTTGCTGAACTATGTTCCAGGAATGGAATTCTCAATGGCAGATGCTTCGTCAATTGCGATCATTGGTGGTGCCGATGGCCCAACCGCGATCTTCTTGGCGAGTAAGTTATCTCCTGACCTACTAGGTGCCATTGCGGTTGCGGCTTATAGCTACATGGCTTTGGTTCCTATTATTCAGCCACCTATCATGAAAGCGCTAACGACGCCGGAAGAACGCAAGATTAAGATGGCGCAGTTACGTCACGTTGGTAAAGCCGAGAAGATCCTTTTCCCGCTTGCTGTACTACTGATGACGATTCTGTTCCTACCTTCAGCAACACCTCTAGTAGGTATGTTCTGCTTGGGTAACTTAATGCGTGAAGCGGGTGTGGTTGATCGCCTTTCAAAAACAGCTCAAAACGAACTGATTAACGTCGTAACTATTTTCCTTGGCCTAGGTGTTGGTTCTAAGCTTCAAGCGGACACGTTCTTGAACTTAGAGACGCTGGGTATTTTAGGTTTAGGTGCGGTGGCGTTTAGTATTGGTACGGCGGGTGGCGTGTTAATGGCGAAGTTGCTTAATCGCTTCTCTAAAGAAGACATCAACCCATTGATTGGCGCGGCTGGTGTATCAGCGGTTCCGATGGCGGCTCGTGTGGTAAACAAGGTTGGTCTTGAGGCAAACCCTCAGAACTTCTTGTTGATGCATGCGATGGGCCCGAATGTAGCTGGTGTACTTGGTAGTGCGGTTGCGGCGGGTATTCTATTAGCTCTAGTGGGTTAGTAGGTTCCTAGGTCACGTATCGTTACGTTAATTGGTCGTCAATTTACGAATGAGCGGTTAACTTAGCCTTATTAAATGGTTTATAGTCAAAGGGATGCTTTCGCATCCCTTTCTTTTTATCAATTAGGGTGCTTGCTCATTAGGGCTTTTATCAATCAAGGAAATGTGGAAATGGAAAATAAACAGATAGCGATTACTCAATTCGGCGGTGTCGAAAACCTTAGTATTCAAACCCGTGCTATTCCTGAGCCTAAGGCTGGAGAAGTCGTGGTTAAAGTTTCCTTTTCGGGCATTAATCCGATTGATGTTAAAACCCGTGCTGGTCTAGGTTGGGCTGCAGCACAGAACAAAGATAACCTGCCTTGGGTTTCTGGTTATGACATTTCAGGGCAAATTGCCACCCTAGGGGAGCAGGCTGAGCGCTTTACGGTTGGCGACAACGTGGCAGGCTTTATTGGTTTCCCACTGCAAGGTGGCGGTTACAGCCAATATGTGTGTGTCCCGGAAGCGGCATTAAGCATGGTTCCTGATTCGGTAACTCTAGAAGCGGCCGCAGCATTACCATTAGCCAGTCAAACAGCAGCCCAAGCGCTCAATAAAGCTGAAGTGAAAGAGGGCGATCGCGTACTTATCTTAGCGGGTGCTGGCGGCGTTGGTCATCTAGCGGTTCAAATCGCCGTGGCAGCGAAAGCCGAGGTTTACACAACTTGTAGTGAAGCGAATCTTGATTACTTAGCAACGTTAGGCGCCCATGCGATTAACTATAAGTTTGCGCCAGCATCAGAAAGAGTCTCTGATGTTGATGTGCTGATTGATTTGGTTGGTGGCGATACTGCTCTCGATGCATTGAAGTGTCTAAAAGATGGCGCAAGAGTCGTGACAGTCCCCACTTTATCTGCAGAATTGATCTGCGAAAAAGCAACATTACTAGGCTTTACTGCATCAGGCATGCTGGTTGAGCCAAACCCAGAGCAAATGGACACTATGCTGTACATGGTCAGTGTCGGATTGCTCAAAACAGAAATTCAAGGTATCTACCAGTTAGACGAAGCGCAGTCAGCTCATCTACAGGTTGAAACCGGACATACCAGAGGCAAGGTACTACTTAAAATGCAAGAAGGTTGATATGCAGTGCTAGAGTTTTTTAATTCTCTGTTTGAAAACATAGCGCTGTGGTTCTCTGACTCGGCGCTGTGGGTACTCTTTATTAGTGGCTTTTTGAGTGCCACATTATTGCCCGGGGGATCAGAAGCGAGCCTTGTGGCAGCCTTGAGCTTAGATCAGTTCTCAACATCATCGATCATTCTTCTGGCGACACTCGGTAATACTTTGGGGGGCCTGACCAACTATTGGATTGGTTTATGGTTGCCTAATCGAACTCAATCTGAAAAGCATGGTCATAAGGCTATGGCTTGGCTGAGCCGTTATGGTTACTGGACATTGTTATTCAGTTGGTTACCCATCATTGGTGATCCTTTATGTCTGGCTGCGGGTTGGCTGAGAATGAAATTTATCCCTAGCGTTATTTTGATAGCGATTGGCAAAGCCGCTCGCTACAGCTTACTTGCTGCTATCTACTTCGGTTTTTTCTAAGGAGAACCTATGAAAAAGGTTTTACTTGGTACATTTTCTCTTATCGCCATTGCTGGCTGTTCTTACAATGTACCTAGCTCAACACCCTTCTTTTCCTCGTTACCGGAAGGCGTCACTCTGTTAGAAGAGGTTAAGCCTTCTAAAGATAAAGTGGTGATTCCTTATGCGAAGTATCAGCTTGAAAACGGCTTGACCGTTATTCTTTCTCCTGATGATTCTGATCCACTTGTTCATGTTGATGTGACCTATCATGTGGGTTCTGCTCGTGAACAGATTGGTAAATCAGGCTTTGCTCACTTCTTTGAACACATGATGTTCCAAGGCTCTGAGAACGTCGGTGATCAACAGCACTTCAAGATCATCACCGAAGCGGGTGGTTCGTTAAATGGCACCACCAACCGTGACCGAACTAATTACTTTGAAACCGTTCCTTCTAACCAACTCGAAAAAATGTTGTGGTTAGAATCGGACAGAATGGGTTTCTTGCTAGATGCAGTTTCTCAAAAGAAATTTGAGGTGCAAAGAGGCACGGTTAAGAATGAGCGAGCGCAAAGCTATGAAAACCGCCCTTACGGTTTGATGTGGGAGCGCATGGGAGAAGCACTGTATCCAGAAGGTCACCCTTACTCGTGGCAACCAATCGGTTATGTTGAAGACTTAGATCGTGTTGATGTGAATGACCTTAAGGCATTTTTCTTACGTTGGTATGGCCCAAACAATGCCGTGTTAACGATCGGTGGTGATATCGACGTTGATGACACGCTAGAGTGGGTTAACAAGTACTTTGGCCCTATCCCTCAAGGACCTGAAGTTAAGGCGGCAGAGAAGCAACCTGCAGTGCTGACTGAAGACAAGTACATCACCTTAAAAGATAATATTCGTCAGCCGATGGTGCTTGTTGGTTGGCCAACAACGTATCGTGGTGAAGAGACGCAGGCTTCATTGAATGCACTGTCCAACGTGTTAGGTTCTGGCACCAACAGTTATCTGTATCAAAACCTTGTAAAAACGCAAAAAGCGGTGAGCGCAGGATCTTTCCATGATTGTGCTGAGCTTGCATGTACCATGTATGTGTATGCGATGGGTAATTCAGGTGAAAAAGGCGATTTGACGGTTCTAAACAAAGAGCTGATGGATACCTTAGATCAATTCTCGAAAGAGGGCGTTGAACAAGAGCGTTTAGATCAGATCACTGGTATGGCAGAAGCGGATGCAGTTTTTGCACTGCAAAGTGTTAAAGGCAAGGTTTCACAGCTTGCGTCTAACCAAACCTTCTATGGTCAGCCGGATCGCATTGAATCGCAACTCGATCAAATTCGAGCGGTTACTCCAGAAAGCGTAAGCAAGGCATACCAAGATTTCATCGAAGGCAAGCACAAGGTTACGTTGAGTGTGGTTCCTAAGAAAAAACTCGACTTAGCGGTTCGTGAGGCTACTTTTACCACACCTGCACGTACCCTTCCTGAATACAGTAAGGTGACGGAAGAGCAACTGGATTTCAGAAAGGCGCCAAACACATTTGATCGCAGCGTGATGCCAGAAGTGAACTTTGGTGTTGAAGCGACCATGCCTGAGCTGTATCGCATGCACTTTGCGAACGGCACTGATTTGATTGGTACCGTGACCAGTGAAACGCCGACAGTACAGCTGCAAATTCAACTGCCTGCAGGCGAACGCTATGTTCGTAAAGGTCAAGAAGGCTTGGCGAACCTAACGGCTTCGATGATGGAAGAGGGATCGACTAAACGAACGGTTGAAGAACTACAGGCGACCTTAGATAAGCTTGGCAGTAGCGTAAGCATTAGTGCCGGCAGCTATACCACAGATATTTCAGTCTCGACGTTAGAGAAAAATCTGCCTCAAACCTTAGCGATCGTGCAAGAAGTTCTATTCGAGCCTAAGTTTGATGAGCAAGACTTTGAACGTGTTAAGAAGCAGATGCTTGAAGGCGTAGTGTATCAACACCAACAGCCAAGCTGGATGGCTTCTCAAGCAACCCGAGAAGTGTTGTTCGGTAGCACTGTTTTTGGTCGAGCGAGTGATGGCACCAAGGACTCTCTAGAGTCGCTAACTCTAGACGATGTAAAACTGTTTTACAGTCAGCACTATACTCCTGAGGGAGCTAATATTGTTATTGTAGGGGACATCTTGAAGGAGGAGGTTGGAAAGCAGCTTCAGTTCTTTGAAAAATGGCAAGGTGACGCTGCACCACTCACTCGTCCACAGATCATCAAGGAGCTTTCGGGGCAGAACTTGTACTTAGTGGATAAGCCGGGAGCACCGCAAAGTATTGTACGCCTAGTTCGTAAAGGCCTGCCGTTTGATGCGACCGGTGAGTTGTATTTAAGCCAGCTAGCTAACTTTAATTTAGCTGGTAACTTCAATAGCCGTATCAACCAGAACCTGCGTGAAGACAAAGCCTACACTTACGGTGCAAGCGGTTACTTTGCGAGTACGCGTGAAACTGGTGCGGTAGTGTTTAGTGCTCAAGTTAGAGCCAATGCGACGGTTCCATCGATTCAAGAGTTTATCGCTGAGCTAAACGAATTTAGTCAGAGTGGATTAACTGACGAAGAGATGAAATTTATGCGCCTTGCTGTCGGTCAACAAGATGCGCTTAAATACGAAACACCCAGTCAAAAGGCCGGGTTGTTGAGTAATATTGTTGCATTGAGCCTTGATGAAGACTACTTACAGCAGCGCAACCAGATAGTAGAAACGGTTTCAAAAGAAACTTTAAATGAGCTATCGAAGAAATGGTTTGACCCGAATGATTATCAAATAATTGTTGTTGGTGACGCGACTTCCTTGCGTCCTCAATTAGAAAAGTTAGATATTCCAATAGAAGAGCTTGAAATCATTCGTTAGAGTACACATTAAAAGGGGAGGGAAGAGATTCTACTTTTCTCCTCCAACCTAATTTATGATAGTTCTAATAAGAACAATATAAGATAAGTGAACAGAATTTTGACTGATTTTGCTGCGCGACTAAAGCAAGTTGCAACCAACCCTAAGACCTTCTCTCAATTTGGTCGTGGTGTTGAAAGGGAAACATTGCGCTACACGGAAGATGGGCATCTTGCTACTGGGCCGCACCCTAAGGCTTTAGGATCTGCGTTGATGAACGAATGGGTAACGACCGATTTCTCTGAGTCGCTACTGGAGTTTATCACGCCTGTTTCTAACGACGTTCCGACGCTTTTGAATCAGTTGTCTGATATTCATCACTTCACGCAAACCAAGTTAGACGGAGAAAAGCTGTGGCCACTCTCTATGCCTTGTTATGTGGGGAGTGAAGATTACATTCAGTTAGCGCAATACGGTACTTCTAACAACGGTAAAATGAAGACACTATATCGCGAAGGCCTAAAGCGTCGCTACGGCAGTCTGATGCAGATTATTTCGGGTGTTCACTTCAATTTCTCTTTCCCAGAAAGCTTTTGGGACAGTCTGTTTGGAGAGCAAACAGAAGAAGCGCGTTGTGAAGCTAAGTCTGATGCTTACTTTGGTTTGATTCGTAACTACTACCGCTTTGGTTGGTTAATCCCATACTTCTTCGGTGCTTCACCTGCGCTATGTTCCTCTTTCATCAAAGGAAGAGAGACAAGTCTGCCTTTTGAAAAGATTGGCGAGACGCTGTATCTGCCAAAAGCAACGGCACTTCGCCTGAGTGATCTTGGCTACACCAATAGTGCTCAAAGCGTATTAAAGATTGGCTTCAACAGCCTAGACCAGTACCTTGAAGGTTTGAATCAAGCGATTCGAACACCATCAGAAGAATTCGCTGAGATTGGCACTAAGGTTGATGGTGAATACCGTCAATTGAATAGTAACGTTCTTCAAATCGAGAACGAGCTTTATGCTCCGATCCGTCCTAAGCGTGTGGCGAAAAGTGGCGAGAAACCATCTGAAGCACTGGCTCGTGCTGGTGTTGAGTACATCGAAGTTCGCTCTTTAGACGTAAATCCATTCAGTTCAATTGGTATCAATGAACAGCAAGTTCGCTTCTTAGACCTATTCCTAACGTGGAGCGTGCTATCAGACTCTGCTGAGATGGATAACTGCGAGCTTGAATGCTGGCGCGATAACTGGAATAAGGTGATCTTAGAAGGTCGTCAGGTTGGTTTAGAGCTCAAGATTGGTTGTGATGGCGAAAGACTGTCTCTGCAAGACTGGGCGAAAAATGTATTCAAAGATCTTCGAGTTATCGCTGAGTTGATGGATGCTGAGCAAGGTGGTCGTGCATACCAAGAAACGTGCGATACGCTTGAAGCTTGGATTGATAACCCAGAGTTGACCATTTCTGGCCAGTTATTAGAAGAGACCAAGAAATTGGGTGGTTTGGGTAAAGTGGGTTGTGCGTTAGGAAAAACGTACGCTCAGCAACACAAGGCACACCAATATAAAGTGTATTCTGCTGAGTTAATGGAAGCGGAAGTTCAACGCTCTGTCATTGCTCAACAGCAAAGTGAAGAAGCGAGCACTCAAGATTTTGATAGCTTCTTAACGGACTATTTTTCATATTTAAAAGCATAGCGAGACTTTGGTGGAAAGGAAGCAAGCCTTATTAGGTCAGTCTACTCATGTGAGTGGGAAATGGTTACCTGTCGTGACCGTTGGTGTTGTCTCTAGCCTATTGGTTGGATGTGCGACGCCTCCGCCTAAGCAGCAAAATAATATATGCAGCATCTTCAGAGAGCACCCTTCTTGGTATGAAGATGCGCTCGATATGCAAGATGAGTGGGGCACACCTATTAACGTCGCGATGGCTTTTGTTAAACAAGAGAGCAGCTTTCGACATGATGCGCGTCCACCCAAAGATTACATTCTTGGCTTTATCCCGTGGGGAAGAGTCAGTAGTGCTTATGGTTATGCACAAGCTCAAGACCCTGCTTGGGAAGACTTCCAAAAAGCGACCAATAATGGTGGTTCGAGAACCAACTTTGATGATGCATTGATGTTCATTGGTTGGTACACCAGCGAGACGCGCCGTCAGTTAGGGATCTCATTATGGGACCCGTATAATCAATACCTAGCTTATCATGAAGGCCGTGGTGGCTATAAGCGCAAATCATACAACAGCAAACCATCGTTGATTAAGGTGGCTCGCAGAGTTGAACAGCAAGCAAAAGATTATGGATGGCAACTTAAACAGTGCCGAAAAGAACTAGAAGACAATCGAAGTTGGTTTTTTTAAAGCCAATCGTCATGGAGAATAGCAATGCCTTTATTAGATAGTTTTACTGTTGATCACACGCGCATGAACGCACCTGCAGTTCGTGTTGCTAAAACAATGCAAACCCCAAAAGGGGATACCATTACGGTATTTGACCTGCGTTTTACTGCGCCAAACAAAGATATCCTATCTGAGAGAGGTATTCATACTCTCGAGCACCTATACGCTGGGTTCATGCGTGCTCACCTCAATGGCTCTGCTGTTGAGATCATTGATATTTCGCCTATGGGTTGTCGTACCGGTTTCTACATGAGCTTGATTGGTACGCCTTCAGAGCAGCAAGTGGCTGACGCTTGGTTAGCAGCGATGCAAGACGTACTGAAAGTTGAGAACCAGAATAAGATCCCTGAGTTGAACGAATATCAATGTGGTACCGCAGCAATGCACTCTTTGGATGAAGCGAAAGAGATTGCGAATGCAATCATCGCTGCAGGTGTTTCAGTAAACAAAAATGATGAACTGGCATTGCCAGAGTCTATGCTTCAAGAGCTTAAAATCGACTAATCACTTTTCTTCACTTTAAATGCGCTGCACTCTAGATACATTTCAATCTAGAGACAGAGCAAGTTAGATACTAAAAGGCCCGGTTCAATGAACCGGGCCTTTTTCGACAACGTATTTTAGGACGAGACATATTTTAGGGCTAGGCAGTTGTCGCATGTGAGCTTGTGATTACTCACTTAGTTACCCCAGTCCAGCAAACCACTTTATCCGTTTACGATCTGCGGGAATACACGCACAAGCTTGATACGGTTCTCTTCGAGTTCAACAATTTCCATTGGATGGCTCGCAACCTGAACACTCAGGTGACTCTCTGGAATATCTTCAAGATGTTCCAGTATCAAACCATTAAGCGTTCTTGGGCCATCAGTAGGCAGTGCCCACTGTAAGCCTTTGTTAATGTCTCGGATGTTAGCGCTGCCTTCAATCAAGAAGCTGCCATCGCTTTGCGGTGTGATCTCTTCAGATAAACTTGGTGCGATTGAAGTCGTAAATTCGCCCACGATCTCTTCAAGAATATCTTCGAGGGTAACCAAACCGTTAATATCGCCATACTCATCAACAATCAAACCGATACGCTGTTTGTTGCGTTGGAATTTAAGCAGTTGGGTGTTAAGCGGTGTCGCTTCCGGAATAAAGTAGATCTCATCCGCTGCACGCAGCAGGGTCTCTTTATTGAATTCGTTCTTTTCGAGCATCAAGCGGTAAGCTTCACGTAGCCTCAGCATACCAACCACTTCATCTATCTGATCACGGTACAGCACGATGCGACCATGAGGTGAGTGAGTGAGCTGACGAACGATCGATTTCCAATCATCATTGATGTCGATGCCAGTGATCTCATTCCTAGGCACCATTATGTCATTCACGGTGACGTGTTCTAAATCGAGAATAGACACCAACATATCTTGGTGACGTTGTGGTATCAGGCTACCCGCTTCATTTACTACCGTTCTGAGTTCTTCTGAACTGAGATGATCGGTTGCATCATGGTTGGCTTTAACGCCTAAGATACGAATGAAGCCGTTGGTAATAAAGTTGACCAAGATAACTAATGGAGATAGCACCTTCATCAGTATTATCAATAGAATACTGCTGGCGTAAGAAACTCGTTCCGGAAACAGAGAAGCGATGGTTTTTGGTGTAACCTCAGCAAACACGAGGATCACTAGGGTCAAGGCTCCGGTTGCGATAGCCACACCGATATCCCCGTAGATACGCATACCAAGAATAGTCGCGATCGCGGATGCAAGAATATTGACGAGATTGTTGCCGATGAGAATAAGGCCAATCAATCTGTCAGGGCGACTTAGAAGTTTTTCTACGCGTTTGGCACCTTTATGACCCGTATTGGCCAAGTGCTTTAAACGGTAGCGGTTCAAGGACATCATGCCCGTTTCGGAACCAGAGAAATAACCAGAAATTACAATGAGACACGCGAGTAGCGCAAATAAGATACCCGTTGATATGTCGTCCAAAACTATTCTTTTCCTTTTTGTGTATCTTGATTAATTTATGACCGAACATGGCCGAGATGTCAATTGAATGTATCGTACTCAATATTTTTAAGGCAAGGTGTGTGAGACCTTGCCTTCATCATACAGACTAATTCAGGATTATTTCCTGAACGAAGCGGCTACCGAAGTAAGCTAATGTGAGCATGGTGGCACCCGCAAGGGCAAACCATGTGACTTTTTGCCCACGCCAGCCTTTCTGATAGTGACCCCAAAGAAGGATGGAATAGATAACCCAAGCTATAAAAGACAATACCGCTTTATGTGCTTTACCTTGAGCAAACATATCTTGTACGAAGATAAGTCCAGTTAATAAAGTACCGGTTAACAAACCATTACCGATTAAAATGATCTTGAAAAGCTGTCTTTCCACCATCATTAAAGGAGGTAGGTTAGGGTTTATCACTAACGCTTTTTTCTTTTTAAGTTTGTGATCGAGCCACGCGAGTTGCAGAGCGTATAGCGCACCGATGGTTAGCGTCGCGTATGAGAACAAAGCCAAAGAGATGTGCAGTAGTAGCTTTGGGTCATTCTCTAGATGTTTGATGAAGGTGCTAGGAAGAAAAGTAGCAGCCATTAGATTTAGAGCAGCGAAGCTATAGACAACAGGCAAAATGAACCACAAACGGGTTTTGAGCATAGCACCGCTCATGACCACAGATATGATTAAACTGATTAATGAAGCAACGTTTAAGATACTGAGGTTTTGACCACTGGCATTAAATATTAAATCGCCCAGCAACCAAGCATGGAAAACTAAAGCAAGTAATGCGCTGATAAACACCGTTTTGACACGGATTCCTGTTTGGTGCACGAGACCTGGAATGATCGTGGAAATCGCCATTGTATAAAGAAAGGCTGCTGCGATCGCAATAAGACTGTCCATGGTGTCCATTTAAATGATTACTAATTGACGAATTATACCTCGCATCGCTCTTTGGGGCTACGGTGAACCTCACTCAATTCCAAGTGAATAATGTCTCACATCACATGCGTGGATGATTAACGCTCTACAACGGGTATGACTCTAATCCGTGCTAATGTATACTCACAGTAATAGTCGCAGTTTTGAGCGAAGAGAAAACTATGTTTGATAATTTAACGGATCGTCTATCCAAAACGCTGAAGAACATCAGCGGTAAAGGTCGTCTGACCGAAGACAATATTAAAGAGACACTGCGTGAAGTACGTATGGCGCTACTTGAAGCCGACGTTGCATTGCCCGTTGTCCGCGATTTTGTTAAGCGCGTAAAAGAAGGCGCTGTGGGTGTCGAGGTTTCTAAATCTCTAACACCGGGTCAAGAATTCATTAAGATCGTCCAAGCTGAACTTGAAGCTGTGATGGGGGAGTCTAACGAGGCTCTTGACCTAGCAGCACAACCGCCAGCTGTTATCTTAATGGCGGGTCTACAAGGTGCGGGTAAAACCACATCGGTAGGTAAGCTATCTAAGCTCCTGACTGAGCGTGATAAGAAGAAAGTTTTGGTTGTGTCTGCCGACGTTTACCGTCCAGCCGCGATCAAACAGCTTGAAACCTTAGCAAGCGATGTTGGCGTCGACTTCTTCCCATCTTCAGCTGACCAAAAGCCTCTTGATATTGCAAACGCTGCAATCGACCACGCGAAGAAGAAATTCTACGACGTGCTAATTGTCGATACTGCCGGTCGTTTGGCTATCGATGAAGAGATGATGGGCGAGATCAAAGAGCTTCATACTGCCATTAAACCAGTAGAGACACTGTTCGTTGTTGATGCAATGACAGGTCAAGATGCTGCTAATACTGCAAAAGCCTTTGGTGATACGCTACCACTAACCGGTGTTATCTTAACGAAAGTTGATGGTGATGCGCGTGGTGGTGCTGCGCTGTCTGTTCGTCATATCACAGGTAAGCCGATTAAATTCTTAGGTGTTGGTGAAAAGACTGACGCACTAGAACCATTCCATCCAGATCGTGTTGCTTCTCGTATCCTAGGTATGGGCGACGTACTGTCTCTTATTGAAGACCTACAGAAAAACGTTGATACCGAGAAAGCAGAGAAGCTGGCTAAGAAGTTCAAAGAGAAGAAAGGCTTTGACCTTGAAGACTTCCGTGAGCAGCTTGGTCAGATGAAAAACATGGGCGGCATGATGGGCATGATGGATAAGCTTCCAGGCATGTCTCAGCTACCAGACAACGTTAAAGATAAAGTTGATGACAAGATGTTCAAGCAAATGGAAGCGATCATCAACTCTATGACAATGAAAGAACGTCAGCGTCCAGACCTAATCAAAGGCTCACGCAAAAAGCGTATTGCTGCAGGTTCTGGTACGCAGGTACAAGATGTAAACCGTATGCTTAAACAGTTCACTCAAATGCAGAAGATGATGAAGAAAATGCAGAAAGGTGGAATGAAAGGCATGATGCGCAACATGCAAGGCATGATGGGCGGCGGTGGAGGTATGGGCGGAATGGGTGGTGGTTTTAACCCGTTTGGTCGATAATCTACAAATGTAAGCTTTAGCTACGTTACTTTTCATAGTGTTAGCCGTGTCACAGAAAGTGTCCGGTGGCTATGTTGGTGAAAAAATAGCTAAAGCCCTTGCATTGCACCGGAATAAGAGTAAAATTCCGGGGCTTTAATTTGGCACGAGACCCCAAGCTATTTACTTATACTTGGGGTTAATTATTTTATTAAGAAAGCAAAGAGGACGACATGGTAACCATTCGTTTGGCACGTCACGGTGCAAAGAAGCGCCCATTTTATCAAATCGTAGTTGCGGATAGCCGTAACTCTGTAACTGGCCGTTTCATCGAGAAAGTAGGTTTCTTTAACCCTACTGCTCAAGGTCAAGAAGAAGGTCTACGTCTAGACCTAGATCGTGTTAACCACTGGGTTGGTCAAGGCGCATCTCTATCTGACCGCGTAGCTAAGCTAGTTAAAGACGCTCAAAAAGCGGCTTAATTCTTTTTTAAAAAGAGAAATAGCTTATGTCGATGAAGGGTAAAGAAACGATGAGCGAGCAAAACGAAAGAATTGTTATGGGTAAACTTGGGTCTACCTATGGTATTCGTGGCTGGCTTAAAGTGTTCTCCTACACAGACAATGCTGAAAGCATATTTGATTACAGTCCTTGGTATTTAAAGCTAAAGGGCGAGTGGGTTGAGTATAAAGTTGAAAGCTGGAAACGTCATGGTCAAGGCTATGTATGTAAGCTAGCGGGATTAGATGTACGTGAAGACGCGCAACTGATGACCAACTTTGAAATTGCTATTGACCCTGCTTCATTACCTGAATTGTCAGAAGATGAATTCTACTGGCGCGAATTGTTCGGTATGCAAGTTTTTACCACTAAAGGTTACAACCTTGGTGAGGTCACTGACCTATTAGAAACTGGCTCGAATGATGTTCTAGTAATCAAAGCAAATCTTAAAGATGCTTTTGGCCAAAAGGAACGGTTAATCCCGTACCTTGAAGAGCAAGTGATCAAGAAAGTTGATCGCGAAGCTCGCCGGATCGAAGTTGACTGGGATCCTGGATTCTAACTCCAAATTACAGAGCGAGAGAACACATGTGGGTTGGCATTATTAGCCTTTTTCCTGAAATGTTCCGTTCTGTTACTGATTTTGGAGTAACAGGTCAAGCGGTTAAAAAAGGTCTTTTATCTATTGAGACATGGAATCCTCGTGATTTCACTCATGATAAACATCGCACTGTTGATGACAGACCTTACGGTGGTGGTCCTGGCATGTTAATGATGGTTCAGCCTTTGCGCGACGCTATCCAAACAGCCAAACAGGCAGCACCGGGAAAGGCGAAAGTTATCTACCTTTCACCTCAAGGTCGTAAACTCGACCAGAAAGGTGTAGAAGAGCTGGCAACAAACGAGAACTTGCTTCTTATTTGTGGTCGCTATGAAGGGGTAGATGAGCGCATCATTCAATCTGAAGTCGACGAAGAATGGTCGATTGGAGATTTTGTGATGACGGGTGGCGAGTTGCCAGCCATGACGTTGATTGATTCAGTCTCTCGGTTTGTTCCGGGTGTACTTGGAGATTTCGCATCAGCAGAAGAAGATTCTTTTGCAAATGGCTTGCTAGATTGTCCCCATTATACGCGCCCTGAGGTACTAGACGACAAAGATGTGCCATCGGTACTCAAGTCTGGAAACCATAAGGACATTCGTCGCTGGCGATTAAAACAATCGTTGGGCCGAACTTGGCTAAGAAGACCAGAACTCCTGGAAAACCTAGCTCTGACTGACGAACAGGAACAATTACTGGCTGAATTCATTAAAGAGCAACGCTCTTAACGAAAAGCAAGCAGTAACCTATTAAATTTAGTATCAGTTTATTCTAGGAATTTATACAAATGAGCAACATCATCAAGGCTCTTGAAGAAGAGCAACTAAAATCAGACCTTCCTAAATTCGCACCAGGTGACACTGTTGTAGTTAAGGTTAAGGTAAAAGAAGGTGACCGTGAGCGTCTACAGGCTTTCGAAGGCGTTGTAATCGCTATTCGTAACCGTGGTCTACACTCTGCATTCACAGTTCGTAAGATCTCGAACGGTGAAGGCGTAGAGCGTGCGTTCCAAACTCACTCTCCAATGGTTGATAGCATCGAAGTTAAACGCCGTGGTGCAGTACGTCGTGCCAAGTTGTACTACCTACGTGAGCGTTCTGGTAAGTCAGCTCGTATTAAAGAGAAGCTTACTAAGAAGTAATTCTTTTTGCATTCTATCGATAAAAGCGGAGCCATTTGGCTCCGCTTTTTTGTGTCTGCTATTTAGAGTCTCACAGGTAAGAGATCCCCAACTCGCTCGTTCCTCACTCTTGAGGATAACGAACTAAACCGAAAATCCAATTAAATCGTCATTTCCTAGATTGACGAGGGAAAGAGTAGGGAATCTCTCAAATTACGTATTATTTATCGAGTTCTGAATTGTAGGATCCCCAACTCGTTCGTTCCTCGCTCTTGAGGATGACGAACTAAACTGAAAACCAAATTAAATTGTCATTCCCTAGACTGACGAAGGAAGGAGTAGGGAATCTCTAGTAGCACCGTGTTATAGGCAATAAAAAAGGATTGCCGTACTTCAAATTCTATTCGCTATTCGCTATTCGCTATTCGCTATTCGCCTAGTGTGGGTCTTCAGACCAACCATCGCTATCCGACATGTCTGGTGCGCCAGCGATACTGTTCTCTTCGTCAGCCCATTCACCGAAATCAATCATCTGACATTGCTTGCTGCAAAACGGGCGATGTGGGCTTTGTTCACCCCATTCAACGTCAGTGTTACATTGAGGGCATTTAACGATGGTGATTTTCTTCGACATAGTGATTCTTAATTAGAGGGGATTGTAAGAAATAGTTTAGGCTCGGATAAGAACCCAAGCCAAACAATAAAGGGAATGAATTAGCTGCAGATAGCCAACTCAAATTCAATATCTTGAGTACAAGCTTGCCCTGTTTCAAAGCTCATAAATTTAATAGCGAAACGGTTTTTATGACCTGAAATCATCGGATAGGCCCCGTATTGCATTGGGATTGAAAGGCGAAGGATATTCGCTTCATCAGCATCGCTCTGGAAGAAACCAGTACGAGCGATCTGATCCTTAAAGTGGCCAGTCTCTCTGGTGAGCTTCAACCATAGTGTTAGCGCTTCATACAGAGGCTGTAGGCTATCCATCCATGTCTTAGCATCTCTTATTCTCTTATCCAGAGGAAGATGTAACCAATAATGCAGAGCCGGTAAATCAAAGCAACATGAGCCACCTGGTAAGTTAAAGCGTTGACGAATGGCACTTAGGAAGCGATCTTCCTTTAGTGATTGGCCAAAACGCTCTGCCTGCATCAGTTCTCGATAGATGTTACCGATGTCATTGAGCAATGATGTCAGCATCTCTTGATCGACACCTTCAACATCTAACCAACTTTTATAGGTTACACGCTGTTTCTCAATATCTTTTGCTAGTTCGCTCTTGAGTTGGATCTGTTCGAATATTTCAATCAGATCAAAGATGGAGCGGAAAAAGAGTTGATACTGTTGAGCATCGGAAAATGCAGAAGACAAGTGTAACTGCCTCAAGAGTGATTCAACTCTTAAGTAGATGCGTGTTTTCTCATTTAGAGGATGTTCAAATTTGTGGGTGATCATCGAGCAAACCTTCATTCAACATTGTTCTATTCTGACCCATCTACAGTACTGATTGCCAGATACTTTTGATGTAAATCTGTGATTTGAGGCAAAAGTTCTTGGTTTTTAGTATGGTTTTTAATCACGTCATCTGCAACTGCTAAGCGCTGTTCTCTTGATGCCTGTGATTTTAAAATTGATTCAACTTGTTCCCTAGAAACATTATCGCGACTCATCGTACGTTCTATTTGCACTTCTACCGGCACATCAACGATTAATACGCGATCGGCCATGCCTTGCATTTGGTTTTCAACCAATAGCGGTGCAACTAATAAACCATACGGAGATGTGATTTTAGACAGGTCACTGTCAATTTTGTCGCGAATCATTGGGTGAAGAAGATCATTGAGCCACTGCTTCTCTTTAGGATCTGAGAAGATCAGCTCACGCAGTCTACTTCGGTTAAGTGTTCCATCTTCAAGCAAGATAGACTCACCAAAGTGTTCTGTAATCTGTTTTAAGCCGTCACTGCCCAGCGCCACCACTTCACGTGCCACGATATCAGCATCGACAATATCAATATTGAAATGCTCATTGAACAGGTTAGCTACTGTGGTTTTACCACTGGCGATCCCACCGCTTAATCCAATAATGATTGCCATGATTAAATCCCTAGTACAGAAGTGAAATACCAACCCATGATGTCATTGCCCCACATCAAACTTACCCAACCCGCAATCGCCAGGTATGGGCCAAATGGGAAGGCTTTATCTATGCCTTGCTGTTTCAAGCGAAGTTGAATCAAGCCGAAAACCAAACCGACCAGCGACGACAAAAGAATGATCATTGGTAGGTGTTGCCAGCCAAGCCATGCACCTAATGCGGCAAGGAGTTTGAAGTCTCCATATCCCATGCCTTCTTTGCCTGTTAGTAGCTTGAACAACCAATAAACAGACCACAAAGCTAGATAGCCAGCCATTGCGCCAACTACGGAATCTTGAAGCGATACAGGACTGATGTTAAACAGTGCCAAAGCGATACCAGACCAAACCAAAGGTAAGGTGATTTGATCAGGTAACAGCATGGTATCTAGGTCGATAAAGGTTGCGGCAATCAATGCAAAGGTGAAAAAAATCAAAGCAATGGCGTAGTAACTGAAACCAAAGTGGCTAGCCACGACGGTGCATAGTATTGCAGTCAGCAGTTCGACCAATGGATAGCGAGCACTGATTGGGTTAGCACAGCTATGACACTTACCTTTCAAGAACAACCAGCTTAATACTGGAACATTGTCGACGATTCTTAACTGGGTTTTACATTTCGGGCAAGCCGAACGAGGGATACTGAGATTGAACTTCCCCTCTGGCGCTGGGATTTTATATTGAGAGAAATACTCCGAGCACTCTTGTTGCCACTCTCGTTCCATCATAATCGGTAAACGGTGTATGACTACGTTGAGGAAACTGCCAATAAGAAGGCTAAAAATGAAAGCTAATACGGGGAATAGCCAAGGATAGTAGTGAAATACTTCCATAGTGTCCTTTACCACTTAATCAATACAAGCAGTGGTTCTCTGCTTGAGGGGTGCTTGGTTGCTTTTAGCTATCCTAACACACTCATAAGATTAAAGATCGGTAAGTACATCGCGACAACTAGCCCCCCTACAACTGTGCCTAGAAAGACGATGATCAGTGGCTCTAAAATCTTGCCTAAGTTATCGACGGTATTGTCTACTTCAAATTCGTAAATAGAGGCCACTTTATTGAGCATATCATCAAGATTTCCGGACTCTTCACCAATCATCACCATCTGCAAAACCATCTCTGGGAAGGCATTGGTATTGCGCATTGCAATGTACATCGGCATGCCTGCGGCAGTTTCACGGTGAACCTCGATGATGGCCGATTCATAATGCAGGTTGCCTGCGGTTTTAGCCGTTGTTTTAAGGCTGGTTAAAATAGGAATCCCTGAACTGAAACTGGTTGAAAGTGTTCGGCTGAACTTTGCAATCGATGCCTTGGTGATGACAGCACCCAAGATAGGAAAGCGTAAGCCAAGGCGACTGGTTGAAAGTCGAATCGAGTAGGATCGCTGACGCAGCTGCTGAAAAGACAGAATTAATAAACCAATACCGATGGCACTATAGAAACTATAAGCCTGCATCCAATGGGAAAGGTAGAGCACTTGCTGGGTGAACCAAGGTAAGTCTGCTCCGAAACCAGAAAACATCGATTCAAATTCAGGAATGACCATGGTGAGCATTAAGTAAGAGACAGTCAAAGCGACAGCGACCACCATTGTGGGGTAAATCAATGCTTTTATGACCTTAGACTTTAGCTGCTCACTCTTTTCTCTATAGGTTGCCAAGCGTTCAAAGACTTGCGCTAGGTTTCCGGAAAGCTCGCCAGTAGCGACCAAATCGGTGTACAGGTCGTCAAAGTGAGTGCTTGCCGTCCGCATCGCTTTTGATATAGGGGTTCCCGCTTCGACACCTCGACAGATGTGCAATAAAATTGATTTCATTTCAGCTTTACGGTGATTGTCTGACACTAGCTTAATGGCCTGAACGATAGGCACGCCAGTGGCAAGCATGGTCGCAAGTTGTCGAGTCAAAATGGTGATGTCTTTGGCTTTGACTCGATGTGTTAAACGAGTGACTGCTGAGATACTTTTCTTTTTGATTTTCTTAATCTGAATATGCTGCTCTTTGAGCTTTTCTCGTACTTCTAATTCGGCGAGTGCCAAGGTTTGCCCGGACACCTTTTTGCCTGAGCTGTTTATGCCTTTCCAGTGGTAGTTTTTTAATTGTGACTGCAGTTTAGTGCTCATGAGTGCTCCGATGGATTATAGATACAGGACACGTTGCAGTTCTTGATAGCTGGTGGTGCCTTCAAGCAACTTATCGATACCGGATTCTTGCAGTGTTCTCATTCCTTCTCTACGCGCGAGATCTTCAATCTCTAACGCGTTAGGTTTATTGATCAGACTATTTTTTAGTTTGTCGGTGAACGGCATTACTTCGTAGATACCCACTCGACCGGAGTAACCCTGATTACACTCATTGCATCCTTGTGGGGTGGCTTTGTAGAGTTTTTGATTGTTAGGAATTGAGTGACGCAGAAATATGTCCGGCGAGTTGTCAGCTGCTTTACAGTGGTTGCACAGTCGCCTTGCCAGTCGCTGCGCGATAATCAGGCTTAATGACGAAGCGAGGTTAAAGGGTTCTATCCCCATATGGGCGAGCCGAGTCACGGTTTCCGAAGCTGAGTTAGTATGGAGTGTCGAAAGGACTAAGTGACCCGTTTGCGACGCTTTGATCGCGATCTCTGCGGTTTCCAAATCGCGGATCTCACCGACCATCACCACATCAGGATCTTGTCGCAAGAAGGATCGTAGTGCTTCGGCAAACCCAAAACCGATCTTTGGCGTCACCTGTACCTGATTGATACCACACAGGTTGATCTCCACCGGGTCTTCAGCTGTTGAGATATTACGCTCAGAGGTGTTAAGCATGCGAAGTCCAGTGTAAAGAGATACCGTTTTGCCACTGCCAGTGGGCCCAGTCATTAAGATCATCCCTTGCGGGCGTTTTAGGGCATTGAGATAGAGCGCTTTTTGATCCTCGCTGTAACCTAATTTATCGATATCTAAATTGGCTGCGCTGCTGTCTAGAAGACGCAGTACGATCTTTTCTCCCCACAATGTCGGTAGAGTCGACACACGCATATCGATCGCCAGCTCGTCGTTCAAACGCAGCTTAATACGGCCGTCTTGAGGTAAGCGACGTTCAGCGATATCAAGTTTGGCGAGAATCTTTAAACGAGCGGATAACCGACGGCTTAAATGAGACGCGGGCTGTTGGACCTCAACAAGAATACCATCGCAACGCAGACGCACTCGGTAGTTTTCTTCATAAGGTTCGAAGTGGATGTCTGATGCGCCTTTGCGTACCGCATCTACTAATATTTGGTTGATAAAACGGCTAACAGGGGAGTCGTCTTGGCTGAGATCTTCAATTGACGTCATTTCATCGTCAGAGACTTCAACAAGATTGGCGAGTTCGTCTTGGGTGATCTCTTTGCGCTTGGAGTCTTGTCCGGAAATAGATCGGCCATACAGCTTTCGTATGGCGCCTTCTAATTCTGAGTAGTTAGCGACAACTAATTCGATCTGTAATCCGGTGGCAAAGCGGAAATCGTCTTCAGCTTGTAAGTCGGTTGGGTCGGCAGAAGCGAGTGTGAGAGTAGTATTAGATATGGCAACTGGGATTGCACGATATTTGGTGATCAACTCACGAAGCCCTAATTGGTCACACAAGATTTCATAGTCAGTATTGGCCAGCTGTACTAACGGTAAACCAAAAATGGTTTTTATATTATTAGCGAGGCTCTCGTCAGAGAAGATGTCTAGAACAAGCAAAGCTTCAGGTGTAGAAATACCTGAAGCTTGCACATGTTCCGCAATAGCGTGTTCTTGAGTCAGGCTAAGTAAACCAGCCTGACGAAGAACCGTTGGGAGGTTGGTTAGCACTTATGAGCAACCATCAATAGTTGGAAGAGTGACACCGGTACCAGCAGTAAAGGCGCAACTCCAACCTGTGCTAGCATCTCTCGTTAATGTAACTTTTGTTCCATTAATTGCACTGGTGGAATTAAATGTGAATTCAATAACATTCGCGGTTGTTGTGGTTATTCCCCCCAATGAATTAGCTGATCCTGTCGAACCAATATCGCCTATTGTGGCTGTAAGTGCGCCATTCTCTTGAATATATAGTTCTGCTGGAGTGACTAGTGCTTTTACCGTTTTAAGCCCTGATGATAGTTCACTTTTAGATACATAATCTTTATAAGCCGGTACAGCAATTGCCGATAACACCCCAATAATTGCCACGACAATCATCAATTCAATCAGCGTAAAGCCTTTCTGATTTGTTCTTTTATTTTTGTTTTTCATAGTTCTATTCCATTCGTTAGTTTGTTTCAGTGCAAGCACAGGTTGATGGAAAGAATAGAAGTTGAGATTTAGAAGTGGAATGGTGTTCAGGTGTGGGCGCGAGTGGTTTTGTATTTATTGGTGTGTTGTTTCATATGGAGCGCAAAATTATGCGATCAGCTTAGTTAACTGATTGATATACTGATAATAAAAGCAATAAAAAGGCATGGCTGATTGCCATGCCTAGAAGTTAAGTGATTGATAGAACTATGAGATTAAGCTTTGAATCGCATTGAAAGGTCCATTGCTTTTAGATGCTTAGTCAGTGCACCGACAGAGATGTAATCGACACCCGTTTCTGCGAACTCTGCAATCGTATCTAAAGTCACGTTACCTGAATTTTCTAGTGCTGCACGACCTGCGTTAATTTTAACGGCTTCACGCATCATGTCAGTGGTGAAGTTATCTAGCATGATGATGTCTGCACCGGCGCTGATCGCTTGCTCAAGCTCTGCTAGGCTTTCTGTTTCCACTTCCACTGGCTTACCTGGGTTCAGCTCTTTTGCAGTAGAGATAGCCTTCTCAATCCCACCACAAGCGATGATGTGGTTTTCTTTGATTAGGTAAGCATCAAAAACGCCAATACGGTGGTTGAAACCGCCACCACAAGCAACAGCGTATTTTAGTGCGCTGCGCAGGCCTGGAATTGTTTTACGAGTGTCTAGCAAGCGGCATTCTGTGTGCTTAACTTTGTCTGCGTAGATTGCTGTTGTAGTCGCACAACCCGATAGCGTTTGAATGAAGTTCATTGCATTACGCTCACCGGTTAATAGTGCACGTGCTGGGCCAGTTAAGCTACAAAGCGTTTGGTTTGGTTCAACTTTGTCGCCATCTTCTACGTTCCACTCGATAGTGACTTCACCGCCCAACTGTTTAAACACTTCATCAGCCCAAGCTTTACCACAGAACACACCGTGCTCACGGGTAATGATGGTTGCGCTGTTGATTGCGTCTGCTGGGATTAGACTTGCTGTAATATCAGCCGCTGGATCTAACGTTCCGCCTAGATCTTCTTTGATGGTCTCAGCCACTGAGCGAGTGATCTCGAGAGGCAGTTGCTCTTTTAAGTAGTCAAGGCGTTGGTGGCTGTTATGTGTGTTTTTCATCGCAAATCTAATCTTGAAAGGGAGTGGGAATGGAATGATACTCTTGCTTAACTTCAAATTAAAGAGGCTAGCGTGACTGCTCTATGGGTAAGGTCACATCTTATTGTGCTAGCAGAAAAGAAAGTGAGACCAAGATGACGATCAGCTTCAACGGATGGTATGACAACGCTCGGCATGTTCCTTCCCCGTATTTTGATGTTAGACCGAGCGTCGACGATATCTCTCTGCTGGTGGTTCATAACATTAGTTTACCACCAGGCCAATTTGGCGGCCCTTACATTGAACAGTTTTTCACGGGCAAACTTGATCCGGCAGATCATCCATTTTTTAAAGTGATTCACCAAATGGGCGTTTCGGCACATTGCTTGATTCGCCGTGATGGTGAGGTGGTACAGTTTGTGTCATTTCTTGACCGAGCTTGGCACGCAGGCCAGTCGAGCTTTGCGGGGCGTAAAAGGTGTAATGATTACTCGATTGGTATTGAGCTGGAAGGAAGCGACTTTATCGCTTATACAGAGCAGCAGTACCAAGCGCTTTCTCGATTAACAGAAACGATCGTATCGACTTTCCCTCAAATAACCACCGAGCGTATCACTGGTCATCAATATATAGCCCCGTTACGCAAAACTGACCCTGGTTTGGTTTTCGACTGGCAGAAGTTTAAAGGCGAGCTCAAGGTTTAAGCCTCATTATCGAAGATGCTCTTATTGTTGCTGGTGGTTGAATAGTCAACGCCTAGCATAATGACTTGTGAATTTTTGTTGTTGCGATGTAAATAAAGTGGTTAGGGGGAGGGCGTCAATAAATCGAGAGTGTGACGAGCTTATCAAACGATCTAATATTAAAAGTTATGAACAGAATTTCTACCTCTAATGTGCGCTTGGTTTGATTTTTAATCAAGTGGCACTCATCTTTCTGAAACAATCCATTTTTATCCTGAAACTTTCTAGCACGGATACTCCCCAAAAGTATTACCCCTGTAAATGGTAAGACCAAATTGGTTGCTGTTTTAAATTTCATTTGTTAAATCATGGTTAATTCGTGCTGTGTTCTATGATTCAGGTCAATTTTAGTCTGGACAGTGGCGTTTTAATTATGTTAATTTCTGCCCAACTTAAAATTGGTAATACCAATTGTCAGCGAAGAAAAAGAAGAACAACAAACTATGGCTTATCAAAGGATTCGTCAGCCAAAACTCTCGGACGTTATCGAACAAGAGTTAGAAAGGTTGATAGTGGAAGGAACACTGGCTCCAGGGCAGCAGCTGCCGCCTGAGCGCGAACTGGCGAAACAGTTCGATGTGTCTCGTCCTTCAATCCGAGAAGCGATACAACGTTTAGAAGCAAAACGCTTGCTTACTCGCCGTCAAGGTGGAGGTACGTTTGTTAGCGAAAATATCTGGAAAAGCTTTTCAGATCCTTTGCTTAATTTGTTGTCCTCCCATTCTGAAACCCAACTAGACTTGTTGGAATCGCGTCATGCGATGGAAGGGATTTCGGCTTACTTCGCGGCATTGCGTGGTACTGATGAAGACTTTGCTCGAATTCAAGCATGCCAAGAAAAAATTCGCGGTGCGCAAGATAAGGGTGATATTGAAGCCGAGTCTGCAGCTGTGATGGCTTTTCTTATTGCTTTAACAGAGGCAGCGCACAATGTGGTGTTATTACACATTGTTCGTAGTTTGGCTCCGTTACTCGAACAAAACGTCTTAGAAAATTTAAAACTGTTGCATCGTCGTAAAGACGTTGTGGAGAAAGTGAGTATACATCGAGCTAACATTGTAGATGCGATCGTTTCAGGACAGCCAGAACAGGCGCGTGAAATGTCACACTCTCATTTAGCTTACATCGAAGAAACATTGATGGATTTGACCAAAGAAGAATCGCGCCGCGAACGTTCTTTACGTCGAATCCAACAGGGTAAATAGTCGTAATACTTCGGCTTTTTACGTGTTTAGTAGAATCCAACTAACAAAAAGGATAGATCGCCATGTCTGACATGAAGCATGACGTTGATGCTCTGGAAACTCAAGATTGGTTAGAAGCTCTTGAGTCAGTAGTACGTGAAGAAGGTGTAGAACGTGCACAGTTTTTACTAGAACAAGTTCTAGATAAAGCGCGTTTAGATGGTGTTGATATGGCTACAGGCATCAACACGAACTACATCAACACAATTCCAGCAGCACAAGAGCCAGCTTACCCTGGTGACGTAACTCTTGAGCGTCGTATTCGTTCGATTATTCGCTGGAACGCAATCATGATTGTATTGCGTGCTTCTAAGAAAGACCTAGACCTTGGTGGTCACATGGCTTCTTACCAGTCAGCTGCTGCGTTCTACGAAGTATGTTTTAACCACTTCTTCCGTGCTCCAAACGAGACAGACGGTGGCGATCTAGTTTACTACCAAGGTCACATCTCTCCTGGTATCTACTCTCGTGCATTCGTTGAAGGTCGTCTAACTGAAGAACAGCTAGATAACTTCCGTCAAGAAGTTGATGGTAAAGGTATCCCTTCATACCCGCACCCTAAACTAATGCCTGAATTCTGGCAGTTCCCAACAGTATCTATGGGTCTAGGCCCTATCTCTGCTATCTACCAAGCGCGCTTCCTTAAGTACCTTGAAGGTCGTGGCATGAAAGATACTTCAGGTCAGCGTGTATACGCGTTCCTAGGTGACGGTGAGATGGATGAGCCAGAATCACGTGGTGCTATCTCTTTCGCTGCGCGTGAGAAGCTAGACAACCTATGTTTCCTAATCAACTGTAACCTACAGCGTCTAGACGGCCCTGTAATGGGTAACGGTAGCATCATCCAAGAACTTGAAGGCCTATTTAAAGGCGCAGGTTGGAACGTTGTTAAAGTTATCTGGGGTAGCAACTGGGATTCTCTACTAGCTAAAGACACTACTGGTAAGCTTCTTCAACTAATGAATGAAACTATCGATGGTGACTACCAAACATTCAAATCTAAAGATGGCGCATACGTACGTGAGCACTTCTTTGGTAAGTACCCAGAAACAGCTGCACTAGTTGCAGACATGACTGACGACCAAATCTTCGAACTGAAACGTGGTGGTCACGACTCTTCTAAACTGTTCGCTGCATTCAACAATGCAAAAGAGACAGGTGGCAAACCAACAGTAATCCTAGCTAAGACAGTTAAAGGTTACGGTATGGGTGAAGCTGCAGAAGGCAAGAACATCGCTCACGGTGTTAAGAAGATGGACATGACTCACGTACAATACCTACGTGACCGTCTAGGCCTACAAGACATCCTTTCTGATGAGAAAGTATCTGAGCTTCCTTACCTAACACTGGAAGAAGGTTCAGCTGAGTACGAATACCTACATGCTCGTCGTAAAGCACTACAAGGTTACACTCCTCAGCGTCTGCCAAAATTCACTCAAGAGTTCAAAGTTCCTGAGCTAGACGCATTCGCACCTCTACTGGGTGAACAGAAGCGTGATATCTCTACAACGATGGCTTATGTACGTACGCTTAACATCCTTCTTAAAGATAAGAACATTGGTAAGAACATTGTTCCTATCATCTGTGATGAAGCTCGTACATTCGGTATGGAAGGTCTATTCCGTCAGGTTGGTATCTACAACCCACACGGTCAAGACTACACGCCTGAAGATAAAGGCATCGTTTCTTACTACAAAGAAGCGACTTCTGGTCAAGTTCTTCAAGAAGGTATCAACGAACTAGGTTCTATGGCTTCATGGGTTGCAGCTGCAACTTCATACAGCACAAACGATCTACCGATGATTCCGTTCTACATCTACTACTCAATGTTCGGTTTCCAACGTATTGGTGACATGGCTTGGTTAGCAGGTGACCAACAAGCTCGTGGTTTCCTACTTGGTGCAACTGCAGGCCGTACAACGCTAAACGGCGAAGGTCTACAGCACGAAGATGGCCACTCGCACATCATGGCGAACACTGTACCTAACTGTATCTCTTACGACCCAACGTTTGCTTACGAGCTAGCGGTAATCATGCAAGACGGTATCCGTCGCATGTACGGTGAGAACCAAGAGAATGTTTACTACTACCTAACAGTAATGAACGAAAACTACGCAATGCCAGCAATGCCAGAAGGCGCTGAAGAAGGCATCCGTAAGGGTATTTACAAGCTTGAGTCTTACGCTGGTTCTGCTTCTGATCAACAAAGTAAGAAAGTTCAGCTAATGAGCTCTGGTACTATCATGAACGAAGCACGTAAAGCCGCTCAAATCCTGAGCGAAGAGTACGGCGTAGCATCTGATGTATTCTCTGTAACGTCGTTCAACGAACTGACTCGTGACGGCCAAGCGGTAGAGCGTGACAACATGCTTCACCCAGAAGCTGAAGAGAAAGTACCGTACATCACAACTGTTCTTGGTAACGAACCTGCAATCGCAGTTACGGATTACATGAAGAACTACGCTGAGCAAGTACGTGCATTCATGCCTTCTGAGTCTTACAAAGTACTTGGTACTGACGGTTTCGGTCGCTCAGACAGCCGTGAAAACCTACGTCGTCACTTCGAAGTAAATGCAGGCTACGTTGTTGTTGCAGCACTTACTGAACTGGCTAAACGTGGTGATGTTGAGAAATCAGTAGTTGCTGAAGCAATTGCTAAATTCGGCATCGACGCAGACAAAATTAACCCGCAATACGCATAAGACTGGCATTAAGGTAGGTAAATACAATGACAATCGAAATTAATGTACCAGACATCGGTGCTGACGAGGTTGAAGTAACTGAGATTCTTGTAAACGTTGGCGACAAGGTTGAAGAAGAGCAGTCACTGATCACTGTTGAAGGCGACAAAGCTTCAATGGAAGTTCCTGCGTCTCAAGCGGGTATCGTTAAAGAAATCAAGATTTCAGAAGGTGATTCTGTTTCTACTGGTTCTCTTATTATGATCTTCGAAGCGGAAGGTGCTGCAGCAGCACCGGCTGCGCCAGCAGTTGAAGCGGCGGCACCAGTTGCAGCTGCTCCTGCAGCGGCAGCCCCTTCTGTTGCGAACGAACTGAAAGAAGTTCACGTACCAGATATCGGCGGTGATGAAGTTGAAGTAACTGAAATCATGGTAGCTATCGGCGACGCAGTAGAAGAAGAGCAATCTCTTCTTACTGTTGAAGGTGATAAGGCTTCAATGGAAGTACCTGCACCATTCGCTGGTATCGTTAAAGAAATCAAGATCGCTTCTGGTGACTCAGTATCTACTGGTTCTCTAGTAATGGTATTTGAAGTGGCAGGTTCTGGCGCTCCAGTTGCAGCAGCTCCTGCTCCAGCGGCGGCACCAGTTGCAGCGGCTCCAGCAGCATCTGCTGAGAAAGAAGTGAACGTTCCTGATATCGGTGGCGACGAAGTAGAAGTTACTGAAATCATGGTAGCGGTTGGCGATACAGTAGAAGAAGAGCAATCTCTAATTACTGTTGAAGGCGACAAAGCTTCAATGGAAGTGCCTGCACCATTCGCTGGTACAGTAAAAGAAATCAAGATTGCAGCTGGCGACAAAGTGTCAACAGGCTCTTCAATCATGACTTTCGTTGTTGAAGGCGCAGCTCCAGTAGCAGCTTCAGCTTCAGCTCCAGCACAAGCAGCAGCACAAGCAGCAGCACCTGCACCTAAAGCAGAAGCAGTAGCTCCAGTAGCTGGCGACTTCCAAGAGAACGGCGAGTACGCTCACGCATCTCCAGTTGTTCGTCGTCTAGCTCGTGAATTCGGTGTAAACCTAGCGAAAGTTAAAGGTACTGGTCGTAAGAGTCGCGTACTTAAAGAAGACGTTCAGTCTTACGTTAAAGATGCACTTAAGCGTCTTGAGTCTGGTGCAGCAGCATCTGGCAAAGGCGGCGATGGTTCTGCTCTTGGTCTACTACCTTGGCCAAAAGTTGACTTCAGCAAGTTCGGCGAAACTGAAGTTCAGAAGCTTTCTAAGATTAAGAAGATCTCTGGCGCTAACCTGCACCGTAACTGGGTAATGATCCCTCACGTTACACAGTGGGACAACGCAGACATCACTGAGCTAGAAGCATTCCGTAAAGAACAGAACGCAATCGAAGCGAAGAAAGACACTGGCATGAAGATCACTCCACTTGTGTTCATCATGAAAGCTGTTGCTAAAGCGCTAGAAGCATTCCCAGCGTTTAACTCTTCTCTTTCTGAAGATGGCGAAAGCATCATTCTTAAGAAGTACGTAAACGTGGGTATCGCTGTTGATACACCAAACGGCCTAGTTGTTCCTGTCTTCAAAGACGTGAACAAGAAAGGCATTTACGAGCTATCTGAAGAGTTAATGGCTGTTTCTAAGAAAGCACGTTCTGGTAAGCTAACAGCGGCAGACATGCAAGGCGGTTGTTTCACAATCTCTAGCCTTGGTGGTATTGGCGGTACTGCATTTACTCCAATCGTAAATGCTCCAGAAGTAGGTATCCTAGGTGTATCTAAGTCTGAAATTAAGCCAGTTTGGAATGGTAAAGAGTTCCAACCACGTCTACAGCTTCCACTGTCTCTATCATACGATCACCGTGTGATCGATGGTGCTGAAGGTGCACGCTTCATTACTTTCCTAAACAGCGCACTATCTGACATTCGTCGTCTAGTACTGTAATTGAGAAAGTAATTATTAAGGTGACTTTCGGGTCACCTTAATTCTTTATATAAAGACTATTTTTAGAGAACAGTTTCCGGCATTTCTCATAAACTGCGGGGGAATTGTTGTCTAGCTCACAGGCTAACTTAAAGCTACTTTCACACTGTTAACATCTCTGTAAAATGTTTCCTGTTTGAAAGCCCAATAATTTTAAGAACATCTACTCAGCCTGTTAGGGATAATGACTACAAGAGGTCACAATGAGCAAAGAAATTAAAGCCCAAGTTGTTGTACTTGGTTCAGGTCCTGCTGGTTACTCAGCGGCATTCCGTTGTGCGGATTTAGGTCTAGAAACAGTACTAGTTGAACGTTACAGCACTCTTGGTGGTGTATGTCTAAACGTTGGTTGTATTCCATCAAAAGCACTTCTTCACGTATCTAAAGTAATTGAAGAAGCAAAAGCGATGGCAGAGCACGGCGTAGTATTCGGCGAGCCACAGACGGACATCAACAAAGTTCGCATCTGGAAAGACAAAGTAGTTGATCAACTAACTGGCGGTCTTGGCGGTATGGCTAAGATGCGTAATGTTACTGTTGTTAACGGTTTCGGTAAGTTTACTGGCCCTAACAGCATCGAAGTTGTTGGCGAAGAAACGACAACAATTAACTTTGATAACGCAATCATTGCTGCGGGTTCTCGCCCAATCAAACTTCCGTTCATCCCACATGAAGACCCACGTATTTGGGATTCTACGGATGCACTAGAACTAAACGAAGTACCAGAAAAACTGCTTATCATGGGCGGTGGTATCATCGGTCTAGAGATGGGTACGGTTTATCACTCTCTAGGTTCTAAAGTTGAAGTTGTTGAGATGTTCGATCAAGTTATCCCTGCTGCGGATAAAGACATCGTTAAAGTCTTCACTAAGCGCATTAAAGATAAGTTCAAGCTAATGCTTGAAACTAAAGTGACAGCGGTTGAAGCGAAAGAAGACGGTATCTACGTTTCAATGGAAGGCAAGAAAGCACCAGCAGAAGCTGAGCGCTACGATGCTGTTCTTGTTGCTATCGGTCGTGTTCCAAACGGTGCACTTATCGACGCTGAAAAAGCAGGTATCGAAGTTGATGAGCGTGGTTTCATTAACGTTGATAAGCAAATGCGTACTAACGTTCCTCACATCCACGCGATCGGTGACGTTGTTGGTCAACCAATGCTTGCTCACAAAGGTGTGCATGAAGGTCACGTAGCTGCTGAAGTTATCTCTGGTAAGAAGCACTACTTCGATCCTAAAGTAATCCCATCAATTGCGTACACTGAGCCAGAAGTTGCTTGGGTAGGTAAGACTGAGAAAGAAGCGAAAGCGGAAGGCCTGAACTACGAAGTTGCTACTTTCCCTTGGGCTGCTTCTGGTCGTGCAATCGCTTCAGACTGTGCTGACGGTATGACTAAGATGATCTTCGATAAAGAGACTCATCGCGTAATCGGTGGTGCTGTTGTTGGTACTAACGGTGGTGAACTTCTTGGCGAAATCGGCCTAGCAATCGAAATGGGTTGTGATGCAGAAGATATCGCACTGACTATCCACGCTCACCCAACTCTACACGAGTCTGTTGGTCTTGCTGCGGAAGTATTCGAAGGTTCAATCACTGACCTTCCAAATAAGAAAGCAGTGAAAAAGAAAAAGTAAATACTCTTCATACTTGAAGCCACAGCGTTGTTAACTGCGTAAGTTCACCCTAATCACATAGTAAATCTATGCTCATAGGGCTGAACTTCAGTCACTTAACAAAGAAAGGGTCGCCTAGCTGCAACTCCAATTATTTTGAGTATATCTAGATTATAAAAGCCGCTGATTCGTCAGCGGTTTTTTTGTATTTGAAGAAAAGTTAGTCGCCATGTCTGTAAGAGATCCCCAACTCGCTCGTTCCTCGCTCTTGAGGATGACGAAGTGTGGTGTTGAAGTTTATGCTTTGGCGATATCTCTAGCGTAAAGGTGAGGACCGTAGCTCTATATTCCCATCGTTCTATAGACAGACGTATGAGGTAATTGGAAAATTTTGGCTTTAGTATCTAATTAATTTTTCCGTCTCTCGTTCACGGTGATGATGAAGTAAAGCACAGTGGTTCTTTATGTCCGTCATTCCCTAGACTGACGAAGGAAGGAATAGGGAATCTCAGGCTTTAGTGTCTGATTAATTTTTCTTCTGTAGTTTACGGTGACGATGAAGTTAAGCGCAGTGGTTCTTTATATCCGTCACTCCCTAGACTGACGGAGGAGGGAGTAGGGGATCTCATTCTGGTTTTCTATCGGTAATAAAAAAGGGTTGGCCCAAAAGCCAACCCTTAAATCATTTATCTCGAATCTACTTATAAATGCACAGCATATTTAGGTAGCTATCCGTCAAGGTCGAAAGTTCTTCTTGTGTATCTACACGTTTCGCTTGGATGAATAGCGAGTAGCAAATGCCGTGGAATAGATTTGCTAGATGTTTAGGATCGTGATCGTCACAGACTTCGCCGCGTTCAATCGCCTTGCTAAACATGTTTTGTACTAACATCTGGTTAGTGCGGTTAGTGGTTACAAACAGAGGCCACACTTCATCACGAGTCGAAGCGCTCCATTCAAACCATACATTTAACCAATTGCTATCTTGAGCCACTAAAGTCACCATTTCAGTCGCAATATTACGTAGATTTTCTTTTGCGTGAATATCTAGGTCAATGTTGTCTGAAAGGAAGTTCGAGAATTGACGAACAACGTGGTTAAGTACTTCATCAACCAGATCTTCACGGGTAGGGAAGTAGTTAAATACTGTTGCTACTGACACCTGAGCGATGTCGGCAATGTCAGCGTGTCCACCGCGGCCAATGCCACGGCGAGAGAATACTTCAAGTGCGATTTCCATCAATTGAAGTTTTCTTTTTAAGGGTGAAAGCCTAGTTCTAGGTCTCTTCGTTATTGAGTCCATTTTGTTTTTCCTTGCCAACGAATTTTTATATTAATGATTTTATTATTATTTAAGCCAAGATGAGTGTAATGGTGCATATGTGAATGGTCAATCCCTTGTGCTTGTTTTATAGACAGTTACATCAAACTTGATACATAAAGCGTGATCAGTGTTGATGTAAAAGGATGCGAGTATTGGATAATGCACCAATGCACATTTCATTGAGAATCTAACAGTAAATTCGAACCATAAGGTGGTGTGGGTATTTGAGCAGTGCTAGACTTACGCACAAAATTGAGCGACACAACTGACGAAAGTGTCAACATTCGTCGCAATCACCAAATAAAATGAGAGCAGTATGAAGCATACAGTTGAAGTCATGATCTCTGAGCAAGAAGTTCAGGATCGAGTGAACGAACTAGGCAAGCAGATCACGGAGCACTACCAAGGTAGCGAAGATCTAGTTTTAGTTGGCTTATTGCGCGGATCTTTTGTCTTTATGGCGGATCTTGCTCGTGCTATCGATTTAACTCACCAAGTGGATTTCATGACCGCGTCTAGCTACGGTAATGGTATGGAAAGCTCACGTGATGTTCGTATTTTGAAAGACCTTGATGATGATATCCAAGGTAAAGATGTTCTACTTGTAGAAGACATTATCGATACTGGTAACACACTGACTAAAGTAAAAGAGATCCTGAGCCTACGTGGTCCTAAGTCTATCGAAATTTGTACGCTATTAGACAAGCCGTCTCGTCGTGAAGTCATTGTAGATACAAAGTGGATTGGTTTTGAAATCCCAGACGAATTTGTTGTTGGTGTGGGTATCGACTACGCTCAAAAATATCGTCACCTACCGTACATCGGTAAAGTGGTACCTCAAGAGTAATTATGACTCTTTGAAAAAACAAGAAAGGCTCGCAAAACGCGAGCCTTTCTTATATCTATTCTTTCTTATATCAACGGGTTAGATGTTAAGAATTAACCTAGGATTGGAGACGATAGAATTTTTTCAAGCGCCGCTAAATGGCTGTTCTCTAATGTGTTATTGCTTGAGCAACGAACACCAAGATCTTGCAGCTTGCCATTACCAATACCATAAACCACACCGTGGATTTCAATATCTTGTCCACGCTCCCATGCGCTTTGCATGATGGTTGAGTTACCAAGGTTGTAGACCTGTTCTGCAACGTTAATTTCGCACAACTTGTCACCCCACTGTTCACGAGGCAGAGATTCAATTTGCTTTCGGTACTTAAGATAGTTATCGCGAATGTGCAGTAGCCAGTTGTTGATAAGACCCAGTTTAGGGTTATCAATCGCTGCGTTAACACCGCCACAGCCGTAGTGACCACAGACAATAATATGTTTAACTTTGAGCACATCAACAGCGTATTGCACTACTGATAAGCAATTTAGGTCGGTATGAACCACTTGGTTAGCGACATTTCGGTGAACAAACAGTTCGCCAGAATACAAACCAGTGAGACGCTCGGCCGGAACGCGGCTATCTGAGCAGCCGATCCATAGAAAACCAGGGCTTTGACCCTCTTCAAGCGTTGTAAAATACTCTGGTCGTTGAGAGCGAATTTCTTCTGACCATTTAGAGTTGTTTTCAAAAAGCTGTTTAATCTCTGGCATTTTGCGTCTTACATCCCTTAATTAAGAACTCTAACTATACACAATGTTACAAATTCAATCTTGTAAAAACTGTGTCAAATAGTACTCATCTGACGTGTACTAGTCGTTAAAATCACTAACTTAGCGTAAAAGCTATGATCTGAATATAAGAGACGAATAGTGTGATTAAATTAACACTTTCTGAACCGTTGATACATTTGTTAAAGTGATAAGGTTTGTCATTTCATCATCAGGAAGGTGTGTTTTGTTTGGAAGTCGTTTTACAGATATCAATCTCAAAGGAGATATGTTTGGCGGTGTCACTACAGCCATCATCTCATTGCCTTTAGCGTTGGCATTTGGTGTCGCTTCTGGTGCGGGCGCGGAAGCTGGCCTTTGGGGCGCCATCATGGTTGGCCTATTTGCAGCATTGTTTGGTGGCTCAAGCAGCTTGATATCAGAGCCTACAGGGCCGATGACTGTGATCATGACGGCAGTAATGACCAGTATGGTGGCCAAGTACCCTGAAACAGGTATGGCAATGACCTTTACCGTGGTAATGATGGCAGGTGCTTTTCAGATATTACTCGGTACATTAAAACTCGGAAAGTACGTTACTTTGATGCCATATAGCGTAATTTCTGGCTTTATGTCTGGTATTGGCGTGATTCTTGTCATTCTGCAACTCTCCCCTTTGCTGGGGCACGCAGCCCCTTCTGGTGGAGTGATGGGCACGCTTTCGGCACTTCCTGATACCCTGGCGAATCTGAAAGTCAGTGAGCTGTTTTTAGGGGTATTAACGCTTGGTATCCTTTTCGGTTTTCCAGCTAAATACCGTAAGTATGTGCCCGCTCAATTGGTCGCGTTAGTGGCTGTCACGCTCTTATCCGTTATTATCTTTGATACCGACTCTATTCGCCGTATTGGTGAAATTCCCGCAGGCTTACCTTCTCTTGTTATTCCGACTATCAGCTCAGAGCAATTCACTGCCATGGTTCTCGATGCTTTGGTACTGGGTACTCTTGGTTGTATTGATACGCTTTTGACTGCGGTTATCGGAGATTCATTGACTCGTAAAGAGCATGATTCAGACAAAGAGCTTCGTGGTCAAGGCATTGCGAATATGATTTCAGGTCTGTTTGGTGCATTGCCCGGCGCGGGTGCAACCATGGGCACCGTGACCAACATTCAGGTAGGGGCTCGTTCTCCGCTTTCTGGTGTTATTCGAGCTTTAGTGCTTGCGCTCGTGGTATTGGTTGCGGGTGGCTTAACAGAGCCGATCCCTATGGCGGTGTTGGCTGGTATCGCGATGTATGTCGGTTTCAACATCCTTGATTGGAGTTTTATTCAGCGCGCACACAAGGTGAGTTATGCCGGCATGGGTGTCATGTACGGTGTGATGTTATTGACCGTATTTGTTGATCTGATTATTGCGGTCGGGCTGGGCGTTTTTATCTCAAACATTCTTATTATTGAAAGGCTGAGTCGAGAGCAAGCTAGACAAGTTAAGGCGATCAGTGATGGTGATGATGAAGACGATATCCCACTGACTGACAGTGAACGTCAATTACTGGATAGTGCCAATGGTAAAGTGCTGTTCTTCTACCTTTCTGGGCCGATGATATTCAGTGTTTCAAAAGCGATTTCACGTCAACACTCGAGTATTTCTGATTATGAAGCGATGATCTTAGATCTAACCGATGTGCCTATGATTGATGTTACCGTTGGCCTAGCGTTAGAGAATGCGATCAAAGATGCCCTCGATGCGCAGTGTGAGGTGTACTTATTGTGTCCTAATGAGAATACTCGTCAGCAACTAGAAAAATTCCATGTGATTGATCTTGTGCCTGAATCCAATACTTATCGATTCAGATATGAAGCCCTGACGGCTGCAACTAGCTACGTAGACAGAGATGAACATCAATTTGACTCGGTTTAATTTTCAGTAAGAAGCTGACATAACTGAGCCATAGACGCTCACTTCAATACCGATTATTAATGCCGCTAAGTGAATAACTTAGCGGCATTTTTATGTTTATTGAACACTGACTTAGGCTTCACTGTAATCAAGGTTCTTATTTGTTTTCGAAAGAAAGCCTCATTCGGTATTTGTATTAATCGTTAATCAACGATAAACTTGTTTGCAAAATGGCCGAGTAAACAAGTTTGAGTTAGTTTTCTGCTAGCTCGTATTAAGCATTACTCTCTTCCTCAAATTCGGCCATCAACATCTTATCTATAGCAAATGGCAGTCTATCTCTATGTATGCATTAGAAATTGAGCAACTAAGAAA
Organism: Vibrio syngnathi; assembly: GCF_002119525.1. Classification (NCBI taxonomy): domain Bacteria; kingdom Pseudomonadati; phylum Pseudomonadota; class Gammaproteobacteria; order Vibrionales; family Vibrionaceae; genus Vibrio; species Vibrio syngnathi. The sequence continues at coordinate 574,434 of NZ_CP017916.1, forward strand.
AACTTATGCAGGGGGCTTTGAGGCTCTTAAGGGCGTGAGCTTACAAGTAGAAAAAGGCGACTTTTACGCACTACTTGGCCCAAATGGTGCGGGTAAATCCACCACTATTGGTGTTATCTCTTCACTGGTTAATAAAACATCCGGCAAGGTTAAAGTGTTCGGCTACGACATTGACACCGATCTTGAGTTAGCGAAACAGAACTTAGGCCTAGTGCCGCAAGAGTTTAACTTTAACCCGTTCGAAACGGTTGAACAGATCGTGCTGCAACAAGCGGGTTACTATGGTGTACCGAAAGCACTTGCTAAAGAACGCGCTAAAAAGTACTTATCTCAACTCGATTTGTGGGAAAAGCGTGGCGAACGTGCGCGTAACTTATCTGGTGGTATGAAGCGTCGTTTGATGATCGCACGTGCATTGATGCATGAACCTCATTTGTTGATCCTTGATGAACCAACGGCAGGCGTTGATATTGAACTGCGTCGTTCAATGTGGGAATTCCTGAAAGAGATCAATGAGAAGCAGGGCATCACCATTATTTTGACGACGCACTACCTAGAAGAAGCGGAAATGCTGTGTCGCAACATTGGTATTATCAATCGCGGTGAACTGATTGAGAACACCACCATGAAAGCGCTGTTGGGCAAATTGAGTGCCGAGACCTTTATACTGGATCTGGAAGAGGGCGCGGCTGAACCTAAGCTTGAAGGTGTGAATAGCCAAGTTATGGTCAATGGTTCGCTAGAAATCGAAATCGACAAGAACCTAGGTTTGAATACCATTTTTGCTCAATTGAGTGGGCAGCAAGTTAAAGTCCTTTCTATGCGTAACAAAGCAAACCGTCTAGAAGAGCTATTTGTGAGTATCGTCCGTGAGGGGAATAAATAATATGTATAGCCTATATTGGACCGCTTTCTGTAGTTTGTTGACCAAAGAGATCAATCGTTTTACTCGTATCTGGGTGCAAACGCTTGTCCCGCCAGCGATTACCATGACGCTCTATTTTATCATTTTTGGCAACCTGATTGGTGCGCGCATTGGTGAAATGAACGGCTTTAGTTACATGGAGTACATTGTGCCGGGTCTGATCATGATGTCGGTGATCACCAACTCATATTCCAACGTTGCCTCGTCGTTCTTTAGTGCTAAGTTCCAAAAAAACATTGAAGAGTTACTCGTTGCTCCTGTCCCTAACTACGTGATTATCGCAGGCTTTGTAATGGGCGGTGTGGTGCGTGGCTTGTTAGTGGGTACTATCGTTACCTTCGTATCGCTGTTCTTTGTCGACCTGCAAGTTGACCACTGGGGCGTGATTATTGCGACGGTATTTTTAACGTCGGTTGTATTCGCTCTGGGTGGTTTGATTAACGCTGTATTCGCACGCACGTTTGATGATATCTCTATTATTCCGACCTTTATATTAACGCCGCTGACGTACCTTGGTGGTGTGTTCTACTCGATCAGTTTATTGCCTGAATTCTGGCAGGGTGTATCGAAGTTGAATCCTATCGTGTACATGGTAAACGCGTTTAGATATGGCTTCTTGGGTGTGTCTGACGTGGGGATTGTGACATCGTTTGGCGTACTAGGCGTGTTTATCGTCGCGTTGTATGGCGTTGCACATTACTTAGTTACAAAGGGGATCGGCTTACGTAGCTAACTTTTAGTTATCCAGGATCTATTCGTTATCCAATATCTATTAGTTATCCAGGAGCTATTAATTACCCTGAATCGCAGGCAAAGAAAAAGGTCGATATTACATCGACCTTTTTTATGCTTTTCGTTTGTGCTTTGCGTTAAGAGCTAGTTTACGTAAAGAGAAGAAAGCGATTACTCAGCAGTTTCTTCTTTCACTTCTTCTTTCGTTTCCGTGACCAAATCTAAAACTTGGTTGTCGATAAGGCGAGTCTTACCTAGGAAAGCCGACATAAGAATCACTGCTTGAGTTGATTCTGAAGTGATAGCTTGTAGAGTCTTAGCATCACAAATGAAGATCTCATCGGGCTGTAGATCTGCTGCGCGAAGCTGGTCTGTTGCATCTTCAATCACTGATGCGTAATCATCGCGACCGCCGCGAATTGCACTGCTGATCCAACGCATAGTGCGCGCTAGCACAGGAGCACGTTGACGCTCATCAATGGTTAGGTTGCTATTGCGAGAGCTCATTGCTAAACCGTCCATTTCACGAACTGTCGCGACACCCACAACTTCAATGTCTAACGCTAAGTCAGTCGTCATCTGGCGAATCACAGCAAGTTGCTGGAAATCTTTCTCACCGAAGCATGCAAAGTCTGGCTGAACGATGTTGAACAGTTTAGTGACAATCGTTGATACACCGCGGAAGTGACCCGGACGAGAAGCACCTTCAAGCATGTGAGAGATTCCCGGGACTTCAACAAACGTCTGCTTGTCTAATCCTTCTGGGTACATAACCTCTGGCGTTGGTGTAAATACCAGTTCAACACCTTCGCCTGTTAGTTTGCTTAAATCAGCTTCTAACGTACGAGGGTAGTTGTTTAGGTCATCAGCGCGGTCAAACTGCATTGGGTTCACAAAGATGCTTACCACAACAATGTCAGCCAACTCACGAGCTTTCTTGACCAGAGTTAAGTGGCCTTCATGCAGGTTTCCCATTGTCGGAACAAAAGCAACCGTACGTCCATCACGCTTAAACTGTTTAATCTGCTCACGAAGAGCCGCTATTTCAGCAAAAGTTTGCATTGTTACTCCTAAGCGATTGTATGAGCATCATCAGGGAAACGTGCGCTCTCTACTTCTTCTTTGTATAGAGCGACGGCTTTACGCATATCACCTGTTTCAGATAGGAAATTCTTAGAGAATTTCGGCATGTAGTTCGCAGAAATACCGAACATGTCATGCATAACCAAGATCTGACCATCGGTAACATTACCTGCCCCGATGCCGATAACCGGTACGTCACAAGCTTCTGTAATTCTTTTTGCTAATGAAGTTGGTACACATTCAAGAAGAACGATTTGAGCACCTGCATTTTGTAGTGCTAGTGCATCAGCAACCATTTTATCGGCTTGCTCGTTGTCACGACCTTGAACTTTGTAACCACCAAAAATGTTCACTGATTGAGGCGTTAAGCCTAAGTGTGCACAAACGGGAACAGCACGTTCTGTTAGCATTTTCACAGTTTCAATCAACCAGCTTCCGCCTTCGATTTTTACCATATTCGCACCAGCACGCATTAAGGTTGCTGCGTTCTCACAGGCTTGCTCCGGTGTTGCATAGCTCATGAATGGCATGTCAGCCATAAGAAGACAGTTCGGGCTACCAGCACGCACTGAGCGAGTATGGTAAGCAATATCTTCAACGGTTACTGGTAATGTATCGTTACGGCCTTGTAGTACCATACCCAGTGAGTCACCGACAAGCAGAACTGGCATTTCTTGGCTTTCGAATAATTGAGCAAAGCTCGCATCATAAGCTGTCGACGTCGCGAATTTACGGCCTTCTTGTTTGCACTTGATTAGGTCGTTAATGGTTACTTTTTTCATTGGTTTTCCTTAATGCGCTTGGCTATTGCTGCCAAACATTGAGCCCGTTCTTATCTACTATTTTTAGTAGCTCTGTCAGCTCAGTCCCATCAGGGAGTTGTAAACTTGGTGCGATTTCAGCAAGCGGGTAGAGCACAAACTCTCTTTCTTTCATTCCGTAATGAGGAACGGTTAAGCGCTCTGAATCGATCACCTCATTGCCGTATAACACGATATCGAGATCCAAGGTTCTTGGCCCCCAACGCTCGTCTTTACGGACGCGCCCTTGCTCTTGCTCGATCTTTTGAGTGCAATCAAGCAGTTCAATTGGCGTTAATTCTGTTTTAATTGCTACTACCGCGTTGATGTAGTCTGGTTGGTTTTGCGGCCCCATTGGAGTGCTACTATATAGCTGTGAGGTCGCAACAAACGTTGAACGCGGAAGATTTTTTAGCGTTTCGATAGCCAAATTTGCTTGGCTAACGGGGTCGGCAAGATTACTGCCGACCGCAATGTAAGCTGTTATCATTCTGATTGCTTACTCTTTTTGTTTCTGTAAGTCTTACGGCGTCTATGGCCCGACTTTGATGGTGCTGCTACGTCATTAGCCATCGCTTGACGCATATTACGTCCTGCTGTCTGATAACGCTCCCACCATTTTGCTAGTTCTTTGGTTTCGCCACCTTCAATCTCACCACGCATTTCTAGGAAATCGTAGCCTGCACGGAACTTGTTGAGCTCCATCAGACGAACGGCACGTTTACCATTGCGACGAGGCAGTCGTAGTTGTAGTTGCCAAACTTCGCGAATGGTTGCGGTATGGCGACGAGGAATCGCAATTGATTTTACTTGTCGGTCAAGAATGATGTTACTTGCTTCCATGATCGCATCGTAGTGCGCCATACCCTGTTCAGCAACAAGCTTGTCAGCCAACTTGTTCATTGGGTACCAAAGCATTGCAGCAAACATAAACGCTGGGTTTACTCGCTTACCATCTTCGATGCGAAGATCCGTTGAGTCGAGTACCAAATCAAGCATTTGCTCTGTGTGTGAGTCGTAGCCTTCAGTGAAGTGTTCCGCTACTGAAGGGAACATCTGCTGGAATAGGTTGTACTCACGCATCAGGTGGTAGGTTTCTAAGCCGTGACCTGATTGAAGTAATTTCAGAGACTCTTCGTAAAGGCGCGCTGCTGGAATATCTTTTAGGAGGTGTGCTAACTCTTCAATTGGGTCGGCAGTATCTTCCTCAATATCAAAATCCAGTTTAGCGGCGAAGCGCATTGCACGTAGCATGCGTACTGGGTCTTCGCGGTAACGCGTTTCTGGGTCGCCAATTAGGCGGATCAGCTTATCTTCTAGATCTTCTACACCACCCGCGTAATCGTGGATGCTGTAGTCTGCAATGTTGTAGTACATCGCGTTGATTGTGAAATCACGACGCTCGGCATCTTCATCAACATTGCCGTACACGTTATCGCGTAGCAACATGCCTTCTTCAGATTGCGCAGAAACGTTTTTCGATGGCTCTTGGTGGTGACCACGGAAAGTTGCCACTTCTATAATGTCACGACCAAACATGATATGTGCCAAGCGAAAACGTCGACCGATAAGGCGACAGTTTCTGAAGAGGTGCTTGATTTGCTCTGGCGTTGCGTTGGTCGCGATATCAAAATCTTTTGGCTGAGAGCCTAATAAGATGTCGCGTACACCACCACCGACTAGAAATGCGTCAAAACCCGCACCATTCAGGCGATATAACACTTTAAGTGCATTGTCGCTGATCTGCTTGCGTGAAATATTGTGCTCTTGACGAGTATAAATATTCAGAGCTAATTCGTGGAATCCGCGTTGTTCGCTTGGGGTATTGTCGTTTGTATTCATTAGTTTATAACAAAGTAGGTATCGCCAGCTTTGTTTTTCTCTTAGTCCAAAGTGGTAGTGCAGAGTTTAATTGCGGCTAATAATAGCTTAGCGCGAGCCATTTGAGAACATCGTCTGCTTAGTCACAGGTATTTGTTACGGTGTTTTTATGTATCGTTATTGCGATTTGCCGTTAGTTTCGAGCTCATTGCTGTGCTCTTTTTGTAAACTATCAGGTAACTGACTGACGTTCCATTGCTGGCAGCCCCACAATAAAACTTCATCCATTGACGCCTCGCAAAGAGCATTCGGGATATCAAAACCTAAGAATCGCATCGCGTTGATTAACGTCGGTTTTGGGTTGTCGAGATCTATCGCGGTGGCATGGTTCTGTTTTGACAGTTTATTCCCCAAGCCATCGGTTGCCAATGGTAAGTGCAAGTAGCTCACGGTTTTTTGCTTGAGCGTCTTATACAAACTGATTTGTCGACCTGTTGGTTCTATCAGATCGGCACCTCTAACGACTTCTGTTACCCCTTGTTCGATGTCATCAAGGACAACCGCCAAGTTATAGGCAAACAATCCATCTCTGCGTTTGATAATAAAATCTTCTTCAGCCAATGCTTTGGGAATTTGAATCGTGCCGTGACGAACATCGTCAAAGGACTCGATGGGAAAGTCCATGCACAAGCGCACTGCCTGTTCGCCTGAATCAATTAAACCTTTGTCTCGGCAGTGGCCACTATAAAACCCACCCAAGGACTTTATCTGCTTGCGGGTGCACTCACAGTAATAGGCTTGATTGTCAGCGACCCATTGATCAATTTGAGCTTGATAGAGGCCATGACGCTGGCTTTGATAAACGACATCACCATCCCAATACAGGTGGTAAGTCTCAAGCGTCTTAAGAATGAGGTCTGCAGCGCCAGCCATTTCTCTTGGTGGATCTAGGTCTTCCATACGAACTAACCATTGTCCTTGGTTAGATTTCGCTTGAAAGTAGCTACCAAGAGCAGCAACCAGTGAGCCAAAATGAAGAGGACCTGACGGTGATGGTGCAAAGCGTCCGATATAATTCATAAGTGAAAACCTAATCTTGATGGTACCGCAGTAGCCGATTCTTAAGACGTTTAGCTTATCGCTATCAACAACGATATAAACCGCTTTTTAGAACAAACAAAAAAGGGAGCCAAAGCTCCCTTTCTTTACATCCGCAAGAATTAACCTTGCATCTGTTTCTCTTTGATCTCTGCAAGTGTTTTACAGTCAATACAAAGGTCAGCAGTTGGACGAGCTTCAAGGCGACGAATACCAATCTCGACACCGCAAGAGTCGCAGAAGCCGAAATCGTCTTCTTCGATCTTATCTAGTGTCTTCTCAATTTTCTTGATAAGACGGCGCTCACGGTCACGGTTACGTAACTCTAGGCTGAATTCTTCTTCTTGAGAAGCTCGGTCAACAGGATCTGGAAAATTCGCTGCTTCGTCCTGCATGTGGTGCACAGTACGATCAACTTCTTCCCTGAGCTGGTTGCGCCAAGCTGATAAAATTTTTGTAAAATGTTCTGTTTGCTCAGGTGACATGTACTCTTCACCTGTCTTTGCTTGGTACGGTTCAACACCTGCGATGGCTAGGATGCCTAGCGCTTTTTTCTTAGATTCTGGCATACAGCATCTCCTATTTACACCTAGTCAACTGCAAAGCAGCTATTTTTAAGGCGGGTATCTATAGCAGAAAGAACGAATGGTGGCAAATACTCTTGTTAAAACTTGCAATCAATGTGAATAGTTCAGCATTTTTGCTTAGCTATTGATAAATTCAACGGCTTGTTTTAGTTGTATTTGAGTACTGCTGAGCTCTGCTTTATAGCAAAGCACTTCAACTCCAGCGTCTTGTGCTTGTTTTAGTAATAACGAATATTTGGCGTCTATATGGTGTGCCGCGGACACTTTTTCAATGCCTGAATGTAAAACAGTGAATAAAAGTACGGCTCTACTTCCAGATTCGACCATTTCTGTGAGTTCTCGCAGATGTTTTTGACCTCTGGTTGTCACTGCATCAGGGAAAAAACCTTGCCCTTCGGTTGACGCTTGTTGTTTAGTTGATAGTTGCTGCTTAGTCGACATTTGTTGATCGTCGAGCAAAGTGACGCTTTTTACTTCGATATAGCAAGGCGGCTTTTCGTTATCTTCAAGCAGAATATCAATGCGACTATTCTCACTGCCATATTTCACTTCGGTTCGTAACGCGTTATAACCTAAGAGTTCAACTATAGTCCCATTTTCAATTGCTTCCACCGCTAACTGGTTTGCCCGCGCAGTATTTACACAAATACGGTGACCTTTGTCTGTTTCTGAGATCTCCCAGCTGTTTGGGTACTTTCTTTTTGCATTGTCTGAGGTTGAGTACCACACCGTATTGCCAGGAGTCGCACATCCTGTCATCGCTCCAGTGTTAGCGCAGTGGATAGTACGCTCGCTGCCGTCTGGAAGTTGAATGTCAGTGAGAAAGCGTTTATAGCGTTTAATAAGAGTCGCTGGCTCTAATGGAGGATTGAAGTGCATATTACTTATTTAGAGAGGTAGGTTTTTATGTACAATGTTGCCAACATTACACCACAAGGTTCACCCATTGCCACAACTGCCCATAGAAGCTGTGATGCCAGATCTGCTCGCTGGCGTACAAACACACACTCAACTTATTCTAAAGGCCGCTCCCGGTGCCGGTAAGTCAACATTCTTCCCTTTACAGTTGGTTAAGACTAATGCCGTTCAAGGCAAAATCATTATGCTTGAACCAAGGCGTTTGGCTGCCAGGAATATTGCTGCTTACTTAGCGAGCCAGTTAGGAGAGAAAGTGGGAGAGAGCATAGGTTTTAGGGTTCGTGGTGAATCTAAAACCAGCAGTGCGACTCGCTTGGAAATCGTTACTGAAGGGATCATGACGAGAATGATCCAAACCGACCCTGAATTGACCGGGGTTGATATGGTGATCTTTGATGAATTTCATGAGCGCAGCATTCACGCCGATACCGCATTGGCGTTTAGCGTGGAGATCCAAGACGCGCTGCGTGATGATCTAAAAGTGGTGGTGATGTCGGCAACCTTAGATCAACACGCGCTGCAATCTTTGTTGCCCGATGCCAAGTATGTTGAATCGCAAGGCCGAACTTTCCCTGTCGACTTCCGTTATCAGCCATTAGGCTCGAATGAATATCTAGCCCCTAAAATGGCGAAGGTGATTCAATCTCTGATGGAGAAAGAATCGGGTTCACTTTTGGCTTTCTTGCCGGGTGTCTCGGCGATAAAACAAGTGGAATCACAACTAGGACAACTTGCTAGTGATATTGATGTGTGTCCGCTGTATGGCCAATTGAGTTTTGAACAGCAGCAGAGAGCGATCGCGCCATCGGTGAAAGGGCGTCGAAAAGTGGTATTGGCCACTAACATTGCGGAAACCTCTTTGACGATTGAAGGCATTCGCTTGGTTGTTGATTCAGGTTTAGAACGAGTTGCAAAGTTTGATTTGAAGACGGGCATCACTAAGCTTGAGCAAGTGAAAATCTCTCAGTCTTCTGCTGAACAACGAGCGGGTCGTGCAGGGCGAATTGAAGAGGGCCTGTGTGTTCGTTTGTACAGTGAAACGCAACTTCTGCAGCAGCCTGCTGTGCCAGAACCTGAGATTCTTCATTCTGATTTGTCTTCGTTGGTGTCTGAATTGACACAATGGGGAGCCGCAAGTGCTGATGAATTGCGATGGTTAGACATTCCACCGAAAGCTTCAACAGAACAAGCCAAGCAACTCTTACAAAACCTGGAACTGTTAGACGGTAATGGTCAATTTACGGCACTAGGAAAACAGGCTCAACGCTTAGGACTTGAACCTCGCATCGCCAGTATGTTGGTTAAAGCGCAGCAAAGCAGCCAAGAGCTACTGAATGTCGCGATTGTTGCTGCCGCTTTACTTGAAGAGCCGGAACGCAATGTCACGGATATTCAGCACTCTTTGCATCGACTTAAGCAAAGAAAACACTCGAAAAATAGCGTGGTGATGCAGCGAGCGAAAAGCCTCGCCAGCAAATTAAAACATCACTTAGATTTGTCACAAGTTGACGAATCATTGCTACCATTAGTGCTTTGTTTTGCATTCCCTGACCGAATAGCACAAGTGAGAAGCGCGACCAGCAGTGCTTTCCTTCTAGCTAATGGCCACGGGGCTGAGGTTCGTGATGATGACCCTTTGGCGAACAATGACTATATCGTGGTGATTGATTTGATGCGCAGCACAGGGCGAGCCAGTCAGATTTTCTTAGCCACCGCGGTTGATATTGCGCAGCTAGAAGTTGAATTTCCAAAGCTGTTTGTGCGTTCCGATTACGCCGATTGGGATGAGAAACGTGGCCGCTTAGTGGCAGAGCAGCGAGTGTCTCTGGGCAAGTTGATTATCAGCACCCAAGCTTTACCAGAACCGGATGCTAATCAGGCGAGCAAGGCGCTACTCAATTATATCGCTCGCTGCGGACTTGATCGCTTACATTGGACATCTTCGGCTAAACAACTGGTTGAGCGTGTACGCTGTGCTGAACTTTGGATGCCTGAGCATGATTGGCCAGCGATGGATGACGCGAGTTTAGTTGAACATCTTGATGAGTGGCTGTTGCCGTATTTGAATGGCATTAAGTCTGCCAAAGGGCTGTCGAATGTATCGATTGAACAAGCATTGTCGGCACACCTTGGTTGGCCGTTGAATCAAGAAATCGATCAATGGCTACCGACTCATTACCTGATGCCAACGGGCAGTAAGAAGTCGATTCGATACCAATATCAATCTGAGCCAATGATCTCTGTTCGAATGCAGGAAGTCTTTGGTGAGCAAGATTCACCCTTGATTGCCCAAGGGCGTAAAAAGGTGGTGCTTGAGTTGCTTTCTCCTGCGCAACGACCACTGCAAATTACTCAGGATTTGGCCGGCTTTTGGGCCGGCGCGTACAAAGAAGTACAAAAAGAGATGAAAGGCCGTTACCCAAAACATCCTTGGCCGGATGACCCTGCTAACCATGTAGCAACCACTAAAACCAAACAACAGTTGAATCGATGATGACCAAAATGTTAACGCCAAAAAAGACACCACCTAAAAAAGCGCCAGCAAAGAAGTCACCAGCGACCAAAGCCAAGCCTAGAAAGCCAAGAGCAGCAGCGAAAAAGACTAAACCTAAGGCTAAGCCGTCTGGCAAGAGAGGTTGGTTAAAGATTCTGTGGGGCATTTCTTGGAAAGCTGGCTTAGCACTTGCCGCATTGCTGTTGTTCGTCGGTATCTATCTGGATTCAGTGGTTAAGCAGCGCTTTGAAGGTCAGCTGTTTGATTTACCAACCGTGGTTTATGCGCGAGTGCTAGACCTGTCTCCGGGTACTGCCGTTAGCTTGGTGCAGGTTAAAAATGAGCTTGATGTACTTAATTATCGTAAGGTGAATGCGCCTCGTCACCCGGGCGAATACTCTTCTTCTTCAACCAAGATTGAAATGATTCGTCGTCCGTTCGAGTTTGTCGATGGACCGGAAGCGGATCGTCATGTGATGCTGCATTTCAATGGCAACGAATTAACTCGTATTCAGTCGCTAGAGAAAAAAGGCGACATGGGCTATCTACGTGTTGAACCGAAAATGCTTGGCATGCTTGAGAAAAGTAACGATGAGCAACGCCTGTTCTTAAAACGTAATCAATTCCCAGAAGTGATGGTTGATGCCTTATTAGCAACCGAAGACCGAAACTTCTATCAACATGACGGTGTGTCGCCATTGGCCATCGCTCGTGCAATGGTCGTTAACGTTAAAGCTGGGCGAACGGTACAAGGTGGTAGTACGCTGACGCAACAGTTGGCTAAAAACCTGTTCCTGTCCAGTGAACGTACATTGTGGCGTAAGGTTAGTGAAGCCTACATTGCGCTTATCTTAGACCATCGTTACAGCAAAGACCGTATCCTAGAAGCTTACTTAAACGAGGTGTACCTTGGGCAAAATGGTGGGCAAGCGATTCATGGCTTCGGTTTAGCGTCTCGTTTGTACTTCGGTCAACCAATTCAAGAGCTCCGTATCGATCAGCTAGCACTGCTGGTGGGTATGGTGAAAGGGCCTTCGTATTACAATCCGGTTCGTTATCCTGAGCGTGCGAAGACTCGACGCGACCTGGTTCTTCGCTTATTGATGCAGCAAGACATATTAACACCGCGACAATACGAAGAAGCGGCGAGTCGTGATTTAGATATTCAAGACAACCCACGTATTGCTAGCCGTCAGCCCGCTTACTTCCAGCAAGTAAACATTGAGCTTAAGAAGTATGTCGGCGATCGATTTGAAGCGAAAAAAGGGATTCGCGTGTTTACCTCTCTGGATCCAGTTTCTCAAGATAAGCTAGAAAAGTCGATTGCTCGTAAGGTGCCTGAACTGTCAAAAACGGCAGGTAACAAGTTGGAAGCAGCGGCGATTGCTGTCGATAGAAATACCGGAGAAATCCGAGCGATGGTCGGCGGTAAACGTACCGGTTACGATGGTTTTAACCGTGCCTTGAACGCGAGTCGTCCTATTGGTTCATTGGTTAAGCCAGCAATCTACTTAACCGCATTAGAGCAACCCCAGAAGTACACATTGGCGACAACCTTGATGGATACACCACTGAGTTTAAAAGGCAGTAAAGGCAGCGTGTGGAGCCCAAGAAACTTCGATCGTAAGTTCCGTGGCGAAGTACCATTATATGTGGCGCTTTCTAAGTCTTATAACGTGCCAACTGTTCGCTTAGGGATGCAGTTAGGCATTGATAGTGTTTCAGAAACGATCGGAAAATTGGGTGTCGATAAAAACGAGATTCGTCCGGTGCCATCGATGTTTTTGGGTTCATTTTCATTAACACCGTTTCAGGTTGCGCAAATGTACCAAACCATCACCAACTCTGGTCGTATCGCACCTTTGTCTGCGCTTCGTTCTGTGGTTGATAATGAAGGTGAGGTTTTGTATCAGTCGATTCCTCGCGTGTCACAAAGCGTTGATCAGCAAGCCGCTTGGCTAACGACCTATGCGATGAAGCGTGGTGTGTCGGAAGGTACTGGTCGTTTCTTACAAGGTCAGTTTGCGTGGGCTGGATTAGCCGGTAAAACGGGAACCAGTAACGATAGCAGAGACAGTTGGTTCGTGGGTGTTGATGGTCGTGAAGTTACGACGATTTGGTTAGGCCGAGATGACAATAAACCGACCAAATTGACAGGCTCTAGTGGTGCATTACGTGTTTATGCTGATTACTTGAAGCAAAGAACGCCAGAGCAACTACTATTGCCTTGGCCGACCGGAATCGCGACAGCCCGCTATACTCGAACGCCGGAAGGCGCTTTAGAATTAGACTGCGATGGCACCGTTAAATTGCCGGTCTGGGATGAAAGTGGCAGCATTAAAAAGGGCTGTGAAAGTCAACCAAAACAGTGGCTAAAGAAGCTTTTTCAGTGGTAAAGTCATAATAGAAAAGAATGACAAGGATAGTTTAGATAATGATTTCTCGTTGGTTAGTGAGTAGCTTGGGTATTGTCGGTACTGTGATCAGTTTTCAACTGTTTGCCGCTACTGCAGCACAGGTTGATTCATCAGAACATGTTGAACTTAAAGAAGCTCATAAAAGGCCAACCGTTGCTGTCGTTCTTGCTGGTGGTGGGGCAAAAGGTGCAGCTCACATCGGTGTGCTTAAAGCCCTAGAAGAGATGCAAATTCCGGTTGATTACATTACTGGTACCAGCATGGGCGCATACGTTGGTGGTCTTTATGCGACAGGGATGAGCGCTGATGAGATCGAGAGCTTTATTTATACGGTTGATTGGAATCGTGGTTATCGCGATCGCGTTAACCGTAGTGATCGCCGTGTGCGAGACAAAGAATATGAAGACCGTTATCAACTGAATACCGATCTCGGTTTAGGTTGGGGCGAAATCAAAGCCAGAAAAGGTGTGGTTCAAGGCCAGAATATGCTGCGTATTCTGCGCGAGACAACGGGTACTTTATCTCCCCTCGATTCTTTCGACAGCCTCGCTATTCCATATCGCTCTGTCGCAACCGATATTATCGACCTTGAAGAAGTCGTGATCGATCATGGTCACCTTGTTGATGCTATGATGGCGAGTATGTCAGTACCTGGAGCACTTCCTCCTTATGAAGTTGATGGGCGAATGTTGGTCGATGGTGGTGTCACCAATAACATGCCAGTTGATGTTGCTCGAGCAATGGGGGCAGACATCGTTATTGCGATTGATATCAGTACTAACTACAAAAGCAAAGAAGACTTCACTAACTTTTTAGCCGCAGCAGACCAACTCTCTAATTACCTTGTTCAACGCAGCACTCAAGAGCAAGCCGCGACGTTAACAGACGATGATTTTTTCCTACGTCCTGATGTTGGGCAAATGGAGACCACCGAGTTCGATAAAATGCCGACGGCTTATCATGCTGGATACGAAGCGACAAGGCAGTATACGGATCAGCTTTCTAAGTTGGCGCTCTCTAACGCAGACTATCAAAAGTATATCGATCATAAACAGCAAGCTCGAAAGCAGCTAAAACATGGCGACCAGACTGTCGTTGATAGAGTTATTATTAACAACAACACCCACTATTCAGATAAGTTGATCGAAAATCGTTTAAACCTCGATTCTGGTCAGGTTATTAAAACCAGTGAAATCGAATCTAAAGTGAAAGATCTTTATGCCTTAGATCGGTTCGAGTTGGTTACTTATGAATTTGAAAATGTTGATGGCGAGGATCAACTGCTGGTCGATGTGAACGAAAAATCCTGGGGTCCAAACTACCTCAATTTTCGATTCTTTCTTGAAGATGATTTCTCTACTACCAGCCAGTATTCGCTCGGTGTTTCTGCCAACTTTACTGACATTAACAAACATGGCGCAGAGTTAAGAACCAATCTTGAAATGGGTACTGACAAGCGTATTGAAGCGGAACTCTTCTCTCCATTCTTTTCGAGTCAAAAGTTGTTCACATCTGTGTCTATTGCTTACAGCAACCAGAATCGAAATCTGCCAGCAGGAATTGGCGAGATTGGAGAACCTACACTGGATGCAACCAAAGACTATTTACCAATGTCTTATCAAGAGTATCTGAGTGAATTGGCATTGGGCTATCAACCGACATTGTGGCAAGAGCTGAAATTTGGAGCGCGTTATACAGATGGTAGCATTGAGGTGGCATCATTACCTTCACTAGGAAGTGGTGGCTATAAACGTATTGGTGCCTTTGCCAGTTATAGATTGGATACATTGGATAACTTCAGTCTTCCTACCGAAGGTTATTTTGTCGATTTAGAGTACCTTATCTCTCATGACGATTTTGAGAATGAGAGCTCTAATGGTGGTTCCGATTTTTCTTCTGAGAGCGATACAGTCTTTGAACTTTCGGCCAATTTTATGGCAGCACAAAGCATTGAAAAGCATACTTTAGTCGCAAAGGTTGATTACGGCATCGTAGAAAGTAAAAACTCAGTATTTCCTATTGATCCGAAAGAGTTAGGAGGGTTCCTCAATCTATCCGGTATTCCAAGAAATAGTTTGATTGGTCAGAACTTAGCTTACACCAGTTTGATCTACCGTTATAAGTGGTTTGAAAATGACTTCGGCCTCTTTGAATCACCGTTCTACGTGGGTGCCTCTATTGAACATGGTGGTGTTTGGTCGAACAATGACTTAAAACTGGATGAAGCTCCAATGTATACAGCAGGCTCTGTTTTTGCTGGTGTCGACTCACCGATTGGGCCGATCATATTAGCTTATGGTCGAACCGAAGATAACTTTGATTCGGTGTATCTGATTGTTGGTACTTCCTACAAATAATCATGCGTAGAGTCACCGTTTAACTGCGTAAATAGGCAAAAATAGTGGGACTTTCGTCTTAACTTGCTATGTTGGTCAAAATGATAAGATTTTAATTTAACGTTAAATTTGCTATTCTACCGCCCACAGTTTGGCCTCTATGATGCCGCTCATCAATACAAATTGAATGACAACAATGGCAATGGAGAGCCAAGTTTCCAAGGATGTTCGCTTCTTTATTTTACTAATAATTATGAAGGTAAGAAGTGAACCGCAATGAGAGGAAAAAAGTCGTGCTTGAAGCCTACCGTAAACACGTCGAAGAGCGTGCTGCCGAGGGAGTTGTCCCAAGACCACTAGATGCAGAGCAAGTCGCTGGCCTAGTTGAACTTCTGAAGAATCCACCTCAAGGTGAAGAAGAATACCTTCTTGACCTACTAGAAAACCGAATTCCACCGGGTGTAGATGAAGCTGCTTACGTAAAAGCGGGCTTCCTTACTGCTATCACTAAAGGTGAAGTAACATCTCCACTAGTAAGCAAAGCAAAAGCTGCACAACTGCTTGGTACTATGCAAGGTGGCTACAACATCGAATCTCTAGTATCTCTACTAGAAGATGCAGAGCTTGCTCCAATTGCTGTTAAAGCTCTTTCTCATACTCTGCTTATGTTCGATGCTTTCTACGATGTAGAAGAGAAAGCCAAAGCAGGTAACGCTTCAGCACAACAAGTACTTCAATCTTGGGCTGATGCTGAATGGTTTACAGCTAAAAACAAAGTAGCGGAAAAGATCACCGTTAAAGTATTTAAAGTTACCGGTGAAACCAACACCGATGACCTATCTCCAGCACCTGATGCATGGTCACGTCCTGATATCCCAGTTCACGCGAAAGCGATGCTGAAGATGGAACGTGATGGCATTACTCCTGATGAACAGGGTAGCGTTGGTCCAATCAATCAAATTGAAGAAATGCAAAAAGACGGCATTCCACTGGCTTACGTTGGTGATGTTGTTGGTACCGGTTCTTCACGTAAATCAGCAACAAACTCAGTGCTTTGGTTCATGGGTGAAGATATCCCATTCGTACCAAACAAGCGTACTGGTGGTGTTTGTCTTGGTGGTAAAATTGCACCAATCTTCTACAACACAATGGAAGACTCAGGCGCGCTACCCATTGAGCTGAACGTACAAGACATGAACATGGGCGATATCATTGATATCTACCCGTACGAAGGTGTTGTTCACAAGAACGGTTCTGTGATTTCAAACTTTGAGCTAAGCAAAGTACTTCTTGATGAAGTGCGTGCTGGTGGCCGTATTCCACTGATCATTGGTCGTGGCTTAACAGGCCGTGCTCGTGATGCTTTAGGTCTAGATGAAACGGATCTGTTTGCTAAACCAATTGATCCATCTGCGTCTGATAAAGGCTACACGTTAGCTCAGAAGATGGTTGGTAAAGCATGTGGCGTTGAAGGTGTGCGTGCTGGTCAGTACTGTGAACCTAAAATGACGACAGTGGGTTCTCAAGATACTACCGGTCCTATGACTCGTGATGAGCTAAAAGATCTGGCTTGTCTTGGCTTCTCTGCTGACCTTGTTATGCAGTCTTTCTGTCACACATCAGCATACCCGAAACCAGTGGATGTAAACACTCACCATACGCTACCTGATTTCATCATGAACCGTGCGGGTGTTTCACTTCGTCCTGGTGATGGTGTTATTCACTCTTGGCTAAACCGTATGCTTCTTCCTGATACCGTAGGTACAGGTGGTGACTCACATACTCGTTTTCCTCTAGGTATTTCATTCCCTGCGGGTTCTGGCTTGGTCGCATTTGCGGCGGCAACAGGCGTTATGCCTCTTGATATGCCTGAATCTATCTTGGTTCGCTTTAAAGGCGAAATGCAACCGGGTATCACACTACGTGACCTAGTACATGCCATTCCGCTTTACGGTATCAAGCAAGGTCTACTAACGGTAGAGAAAGCAGGAAAGATCAACGAATTCTCTGGTCGTGTACTCGAAATTGAAGGTGTTGAACACCTATCTGTTGAGCAAGCATTTGAGCTTTCTGATGCATCAGCTGAACGTTCGGCGGCAGGTTGTACTGTTAAGCTCTCTCAAGAGTCTATCGAAGAATATCTGAACTCGAACGTCGTTATGCTTAAGTGGATGATCGCGGAAGGTTACGGTGATGTTCGTACTATCGAACGTCGTATTACGGCAATGGAAGAGTGGCTAGCGAACCCTGAGTTGCTTGCTGCTGATTCAGATGCTGAATACGCTCATGTTATCGAGATTGATCTTGCTGACATCGATCAGCCAATCCTATGTGCACCAAACGATCCGGATGATGCTCGTCTTCTTTCTGACGTTCAAGGTACTGAGATTCAAGAAGTGTTCATTGGTTCTTGTATGACGAACATCGGCCACTTCCGTGCTGCAGGTAAGATGCTTGAAGAGTTTAATGGCTCTTTGAATACTCGCCTATGGGTGGCTCCGCCAACGAAGATGGATAAAGACCAACTGACAGAAGAAGGCTACTACGGCATCTTCGGTCGTGCTGGGGTACGTATTGAAACTCCGGGTTGTTCACTGTGTATGGGTAACCAAGCTCGTGTTGCTGATGCTTCGACGGTTATGTCGACATCAACGCGTAACTTCCCGAACCGCTTAGGTAATGGTGCGAACGTTTATCTAGCTTCTGCTGAACTTTCTGCTGTTGGTGCGATTCTTGGTCGTATCCCAACGAAAGAAGAGTACTTAGCGTACGCTGAGAAGATCAATGCAACCGCTGCCGATACTTACCGTTACCTGAACTTCCATAAAATGGGTCAGTACACGGACAAAGCAGATACCGTTATCTTCCAAGAACCAGCTTAGTTCCTCGTTATATTTGTAGCTGCAGCGTTGTTGACTGCGTACGTTCACCCTAATCACATAGAGCTTCTATGCTCATAGGGATGAACGTACTTGTCGCCTAGCTGCAACTCCAACTATTTAGAGGAACCCAAATGATAGAGCGTCTACTTCGGTAGGCGTTTTTTTATGTCTGAATGTTAGTTTACGAGCGACTCGATCTCTTGATGACTTCGCTATATACTCTCGCCTCATTTTTTACCCTATCTGTCATTAGTGCGCGGAGCCTTTATGGAATTTGAATTTACACGAAACACTTTAATGGGCGAGTACTATGTAAAGTGCAGCATGGGTCATGAAATTGTTGGCCGCTGGCTTCAAGAAGAGATCGGGAAAGATAAGCAGAAACTGGATCACGTGATGGCGTTGATTGAACAATCTCGACAGGATCTGAGTAATGAAGTGACGCTGCTTGGCAAAGAGATCAGCCTTGCTATCAATGAAGATGACGTAACGATTCAAGAAAACGTGTTAGCGCATGAACAAGAGATGGAAGAGGGCAGTGAGTTCGACTTCTATAATTGTGAAAGCGAAGCAAGCTGCGGAATCGACGATTTCGAGTTGCTCATCGAACGTTGGATGGACTTTTTAGGCTATTAAGGTCTAACTTTCTACTCGCTAGTTAGCCCCTATTCTTGAGTCATTTAGAGCTTTGAAGGCTCCGTTGCCCAAAACTGGAGCAACAATAGCGCCACGCATTAAGATAGTGAAAAGGCCGCACCACATTGGTGCGGCCTTTTTCATTCTTACCATCCTAAAATCTTCATGTTATTTAAAATCAATCACTTAACATTTTGGCACGCTACTTGGATTGTAATAAGAGAATTAACGGATTAAGTGAAGAGTTTAAGGAACGAATATGAAATTGATAAATGCCATTGTTAAACCATTCAAATTAGACGATGTACGCGAAGCGCTCTCTGATGTGGGTATTGAAGGTATGACTGTTTCTGAAGTGAAAGGCTTTGGTCGTCAGAAGGGACACACTGAATTGTATCGAGGTGCGGAGTACCAAGTGGACTTCCTACCAAAAGTGAAGCTAGAGATTGCAACTCAAGCTGAAAATGTAGATCGAGTTGTTGAAGCTATTAGCCAAGCAGCACACACCGGAAAAATCGGCGATGGGAAAATTTTCGTGTATGACCTAAGCCAAGCCGTACGTATTCGTACTGGTGAGATGGATGCTGAAGCACTTTAAAGAATTACAAGGACTGGAGACTTTAATATGGAACTTACAACAACAGTAACGGAACTACGTTACGCACTAGACACTTTTTTCTTCCTCATTTCAGGTGCGTTGGTTATGTGGATGGCTGCAGGCTTCGCGATGTTAGAAGCTGGCCTCGTTCGTTCAAAGAACACCACTGAAATTTTAACTAAGAACATCTGTTTGTACGCGATTGCTTGTACGACTTTCTTAGTGGTTGGTTACAACATTATGTACGTAGATAACGGTGAAGGTGGTTGGTTGCCTTCATTTGGCACTCTAATTGGTACTCAAGGTGAAGGCGCAGACCACTCACTAGAGTCTGACTTCTTCTTCCAAGTTGTGTTCGTTGCAACGGCAATGTCGGTAGTCTCAGGTGCGGTTGCTGAGCGTATGAAGCTTTGGTCATTCCTGATCTTCTCTGTGGTTCTAACTGCATTTATTTACCCAATGGAAGGCTACTGGACTTGGGGCGGAGGTTTCCTATCAGAAGCTGGCTTCAGTGACTTCGCAGGTTCAGGTATAGTGCATATGGCTGGTGCTTCAGCAGCGTTAGCAGGTGTGCTTCTACTGGGTGCTCGTAAAGGTAAATATGGTAAGAACGGTGAAATCTACCCGATTCCTGGTTCAAACATGCCACTGGCAACGCTAGGTACATTTATCCTTTGGTTCGGTTGGTTCGGTTTCAACGGTGGTTCTCAACTTATGGTTTCGGATTTTGAGAACGCAACAGCGGTTGGTCAAATCTTCCTTAATACCAACGCAGCAGCAGCAGCAGGTGCGATTGCAGCGCTACTAGTATGTAAAACAACTTGGGGCAAAGCGGATTTAACAATGATTCTGAACGGTGCGTTAGCTGGCCTAGTCGCAATCACTGCAGATCCTCTATCTCCATCACCACTATTTTCGGTAGCGATTGGTTCGGTATCTGGTGCCTTGGTTGTATTCAGTATCATTGCTTTAGACAAAGTTAAGATTGATGATCCAGTAGGTGCTATCTCGGTACACGGTGTGTGTGGTTTCTTCGGTCTAATGGCTGTGCCACTAAGCAATGCTGATGCAACGTTTGGTGCTCAACTACTGGGTGCAGCAGTAATCTTTGCATGGGTCTTCGGTGCTAGCCTAGCGGTATGGGCAGTGCTTAAAGCAACAATCGGTATCCGAGTAACTGAAGACGAAGAACTTGAAGGTATGGACATGCACGATTGTGGTGTTGGCGCTTATCCAGAGTTTGTGTCTGTAAAATAGAACATTATGTATTAATCCATAATTTACAAATATTTACACATTACCCACTTGAAACCTGCTCTCATGAGCAGGTTTTTTTGTGCTCTATCATTGAAATTAATATTTTAATAAATATAATAACGCAACTGATATAGATTATCATTTCGATATAAAGGACTTTACCAATGAAAAAATTGCTAACTCTTTCAGCTCTAGCATGTAGCGCAATCGCACCAACGGCTGCAATCGCTGCTGAAGAAGTCAACGTATACTCTTACCGTCAACCTTTCCTTGTTGAACCTATGTTTGATGAGTTCACAAAAGAGACTGGTATCGAGGTGAATGTTAAGTTTGCTAAGAAAGGTTTAGCAGAAAAGCTAGCTCAAGAGGGCGAATACAGCCCAGCAGATGTGGTATTAACTGTTGATATCAGCCGCCTATCTGAGCTAACTGAAAAAGGTTTAGTTCAAGCTGTAGAAAGTGATGTTCTAGAAAAGAATATCCCTGCTCAGTACCAAGACACAGCTAACGAGTGGTTCGCTCTAACAACTCGTACACGTAGCGTTTACTCTTCTCGTGACCGTGTTGGTCGTCTAGGTGAAGATTTCACTTACGCTGATCTAGCTAAGCCAGAATTCAAAGGTAAAATCTGTACACGTAGCGGTAAGCACCCATACAACGTTTCTCTAGTATCTTCGATGATTGCTCACAAAGGTGAAGCTGAAACGAAAGAATGGCTAGAAGGCGTAAAAGCAAACCTAGCACGTAAGCCTCAAGGTAATGACCGTGCACAAGTTAAAGCGATCAAAGAAGGTCTATGTGACGTTTCTCTTGGTAATAGCTACTACCTAGGTAAGATGGTTAACGATAAAGAGCAAAAAGCTTGGGCTGACGCTGTTTACCTTAACTTCCCTAACCAAGAGACAACAGGTACTCACGTAAATATCTCTGGAATGGCAATGGCTAAATTCTCTCCAAATAAAGAGAACGCAGTTAAGCTAATGGAGTTCCTATCTGGTGACGTGGCGCAAGGCATGTACGCAGAAGTGAACTACGAATACCCAGTTAAAGCTGATGTGAAACCATCAGAGCTTGTTGCTTCTTGGGGTGAATTCAAAGCTGATACAATTTCTCTAGACCAAATTGCTGACCACCACGCAGCAGCAATCAAGCTACTAGACGAAGTTAAGTTCGATCTATAATTTTTTACTGTAGGCTTCGGCCCAAGTAAAATGACAGCCTCAAGTCGCCATTTCGGTAACTTGGGGCTGTTTTGTTTTGGAAAATCACTTTTTGATACAAAGCTCCCCGTTAATCCCCAGAGTTATGAGCATCTCACCTTGAAGTCATTACAGTATATGGGTATAAATAAACCCCCATTAAAAGGATATGAGATGTATTTGCAAATGCATTTGTGTTTCATTAAGCCTCGTTGTAGTTAGGCGATGAAAGAAAAGAATTATTTATGGAACACCAGCAGCTGCATCATTGCTGTATTGCTGGTTTTACCGATTTTAGCGATCTTTACGACTGCTGTTGGAGAAACTGATGAGCTATTTTCTCATCTTATGTCCACAGTAATGCCCACCTATACTTATAATACGGTGGTTTTAGTCATAGGAACCTTATTCCTGTCTTTGGCTTTTGGTATTCCGTCAGCTTGGATTATGGCAATGTGCCGTGTTCCAGGAGAGCGGGTTTTGCAGTGGGCGCTAGTTCTGCCATTAGCAATGCCAGGTTATATTGTCGGGTATATCTTTACCGATTGGTTTGATTTTGCTGGTCCGGTTCAAATACTGCTACGAGAGTTAACAGGGTGGGGGCCCGGAGAGTACTGGTTCCCAGACATTAGAACCTTGTCCGGTGCTATTATTGTCCTGTCACTTGTTCTCTACCCCTATGTTTATCTGCTATGCCGCGCAGCGTTTATGGAGCAAAATGTCTCCTTATTACAATCCGCACGGTTGCTTAAGTGTTCACCTTGGGAAAGCTTTCGTCGTATTTCATTACCGCTTGTTCGCCCATCAATGGCGGTCGGTCTATCGCTGGTTGCAATGGAAACCATTGGCGACTTTGGTACCGTGAGTTACTTTGCAGTCAATACCTTAACGACTGCGGTTTACGACACTTGGTTAGGTTACTCAAGCTTAACGGCTGCTGCGAAAATATCGGCGATTATGCTGGTTATCGTGATCTTACTGCTGAGTTCAGAGCGATACAGTCGTCGCAAACAGAAATTATTCCAGAATCAATTCAGTAGCCGTGAAGATTTTCGTTACGACCTTTCCGGTTGGAAGAAGTGGTTAGCATTGTTTTGGTGCTGGGGGTTAGTGTGTGTCGCATTCTTGTTCCCTCTTGGCCAGTTAATGATTTATGCCTACAAATATTTTGCTCAAAGTTGGACCCCTGAATTCAGAGAATATGCCGTTAACAGTCTTTATGTTTCGGTAGTCGCTGCAATTATTGGTGTCGTTATTGCTTTGATTGTGAACTTCAATCAACGTGTTAGCCCAAGTAAGAAAAATCAGGCTTATATGCGTATCGCTTCAATGGGCTATGCCGTTCCAGGCACCGTGTTAGCCATTGGTGTGATGGTCCCTGTGTTGTTTATGGATCACTTGGTCAATGACATTGCAAAAGTGATGGAATGGACAGGGCCAGGTTTGATCTTCTCTGGTTCTATGTTTGCACTTATCTTTGCCATGGTCGTGCGTTTTTCAGCGGTTGCAATTGGCAGCATTGAAAGCAGTTTGAGTAAAGTTTCTCCTTCATTGGATATGGCATCTAAAACAATGGGCTGCAATACCAACCAGATGTTACGTCGTGTTCATTTACCTTTGATTAAACGAGGCGCATTGATCGCCGGATTATTGGTGTTTATCGAATCAATGAAAGAGTTAAATGCGGCATTACTGCTACGCCCTTTCAATTTCGAAACATTGGCGACTTATGTTTATAACTATGCCTCAGATGAGCACCTAGAGTTGGCGGCAATGCCTGCTGTATTATTGGTGTTGGTGGGTTTAATTCCTCTGATTATCGTAAACCGTTCCTTGGAGCAGAAACACTAATGAGTTGTGCATTATCAATTAAAGATCTGACTTGTAAGTACGAGTCCCAAACTATTTTGGAATCTCTTTCTTTAGAAGTTGAGCATGGTGAAATTGTTTGTCTGCTTGGTGCCAGTGGTTGTGGTAAGACAACACTTCTTAAAGCGATTGCCGGCTTGCTTCCATTGAGTAGTGGTGTCATGAGCTTGAACTGTCAAACCATCGACGATGGAGACAACTGGTTACCACCTGAGCAGAGAAACATCGGAATGATCTTTCAAGATTACGCCCTGTTTCCGCACTTGACGGTAAATCAGAATATCTGCTTTGGCCTCAAAGGGCTCTCTGAGCAGCAAAAGAAAGAGAAAGTGCAAGAGATGTTGGAGCTGGTTCACTTAGATGAGTTCGGTGACCGATACCCACATCAACTTTCTGGTGGTCAACAGCAGCGCGTAGCGATTGCTCGTTCTTTAGCGTACAAGCCAGACTTACTCCTATTGGATGAACCTTTCTCGAATATTGATACTCAAGTTCGCCATGAGCTGATCTCTCAGATTCGTAAAATATTTAAAAAACAGGGTGTTACGGCGATTTTTGTAACGCACAGCCGTGAAGAGGCGTTCGCTTTTTCAGATAAGATGGCGGTAATGAACCATGGTGTGATTGAGCAATATGGTTCAGCATCTGAGTTGTACTTCCACCCATCGAGCAAGTTTGTTGCTGATTTCTTAGGTGGTGGTAGCTATTTGAATGCAAAGCGTATTTCAGATAATGAATTTGAAACGAGCTTAGGTCTGATAGAAGCGAAAGCACAAACTCAGATCGAAGTGGGAGCGGAATGTGCGTTGTTACTAAGACCACAGCATATAGTGGCGAGTCATGATATCGACAGTAACCTGTCCGTACTGGAGCAACAATTTATGGGCGACCACTGTCGTTATGTGATTGAAGCGAATGGACAGAAATTGCTAGCAACGTCTTCAGAGGCTCTAAGCGTTGGTATGCCAGTAACAGTAAAAGTAGATACTAAAGGTGTGTTGGCGTTTTAATGATACGCAGCTAATACCGTTCTGCCGCATAATAAAATTCAGTCATAAAAAAGCCCAGTACTTTGATACAGAGTACTGGGCAAGAGTTCTTCACCTATAGGCTTTAACAAGGCAGTGGTTTGTTAAGTCCCATTAAAAACTGCTGCACTCTATAAGTCTATAGAGAGAGGAAGTCTTTCACTTTTTGAAGAACACGTTCTGCAGTGTCTTTATCTTCCATTTCTGCGAAGATTCGCAGCAATGGTTCTGTTCCGGAGAAGCGGGCAATTACCCAGCCACCATTCTTGAAGTACACTTTGGCACCATCTTCATAGCTGACTTTTTCAATTTCGTATTCAAATTCAGGCAGTTGTTTCTCTACGTAGATTTTGGTGTAGAGCGCTTCTTTCTCTGAAGGCTTAAACTGGCAATCTCCTTCTGCCGTATAGGCATAGCCATACTTAGAGTAGATTTCATCAAGCAGTTCAGACAGTTTTTTACCTGTCACGCTGATCATCTCAACCAGTAAACTTGAAGCAAATACGCCATCTTTACCTTTGATGTGGCCACGTATGGTTAAACCACCCGAACTTTCACCACCAATCAGTGAGTCATCTGCTTCCATTTGAGAGCTGATATGCTTAAAGCCTACAGGAACCTCAAAGCTCTTCTCGCCATGATCCGCCGCTACTTTGTCGAGTAGATGCGTGGTGGCGATGTTACGAACGACTGAGCCCTTCCAGCCTTTGTATTCTAGTAAGTAGTAGTAAAGTAGGAGTAGCACTTCGTTAGGGTGAATGAAGTGACCTTTCTCATCAATGATACCTAAACGGTCGGCATCACCATCAGTACCAATACCAATGTCATAGCCTTCTGCTGCAACTAAGTGCTTCAAGCGATAGAGCGTTGCGGCATTTGGTGATGGCATCAAGCCACCAAAATCTGGGTTTTTGCCATCGTTGATGACGTCGACATCACAGCGACCGTTGATCAGCACTGTCTGTAGAGCATTTTTCGCTACGCCAAACATTGGGTCAATCAGCACGCGTAGATTGGCTTTTTTGATCGACTCGATATCGATGAAGTTGATGATCGAATCAACAAAGTCGTTCATCGGGTTGATGATCTCGATTTCTTTGTCGTTTAACGCCTGTTCGAAATCGACTCGTATAACATCTTCGTTGGTCAGTGTTGCGATTTGCTGTTCGATCTTCTCTGTGATGATCTCGTCAGCATCGCGGCCGCCTTCAATGAAGATCTTGATGCCATTGTAGTCTGCTGGGTTGTGAGAAGCGGTAATACACGCCGAGTAGGTGCACCCCATCTCTTTTGCTTGGAACATCACGATAGGTGTTGGAACGAACTTATCAATGAAGCTTACTTTGATGTTGTTCGCTGCAAGCACTTCTGCAAACCAGCATGCCGCTTTATCTGAAAGGAAACGTCTGTCGTACCCAATAACGAATCCATTCTTCGCTGCATTTTCATTATTGATGATGTTAGCGAGCGCTTGCGCTACAAGGCGAACATTGTCTCTAGTGAACTCTTCACCAATGAAAGCGCGCCAGCCACCTGTACCAAATTTAATCATTAGAAAATCCTTTTAGTCTCATTGCCTCAAGTCGATAAAGACTTGAGGCAAGAGCTGTTCGTTAAATTAAGTGACTAGCCTAGAACAACGACAACATCGTTCACGCTGCCTTCTGCTTGTACTGGGATTGCACCTTCAACTGACTCACCGTTGATAGTGATAGAGGTAACCCCTTTGCTGACTGCATTCGGGTTTTTCACTGTGATGTTGTAGGTCGCACCACGCCATTGACGAGTAACCTCGAATTCCGGCCAATCAGTCGGGATACAAGGATCGACTGTTAATCCTTCAAAGCCTGTGCGGACACCAAGAATAAAGTTGGTTACCGCGAAGTAAGCCCAACCCGACGTACCTGTTAACCAAGGGTGGTTTGCACGGCCGTGGTCTTGGTGGTCTTTACCCATGATGAACTGCACGTACGAGTATGGTTCTGCGTAGCGTGTTTCAATCATGTCATTTTGGTTGTACGGGTTGAGTGCGTCGTAGAATTTCATCGCACGGTCACCACGACCTAGCTTCGCTTCTGCTACCCAAGCCCATGGGTTCGGGTGAGAGAAGATTGCGCCATTCTCTTTTACGCCTTGATAAACGCGAGTCACAAAGCCGATATCGTCGTTTGGTGTTGCGAATGAAGGAGAATTTAGGTGCAAGCCGTATTCAGAGAATAGGTTCTCATCAACAGCGTCCATCGCTTTCTCGCCACGCTCTTGAGAAACTGCGCCAGATAGAACCGCTAGCGTGTTTGACTCAAGGTGCACACGACCTTCAGCTTGTTGAGCGGTACCGATCTTGTCGCCATTTTTTGTTAGACCACGGATGTACCAGCCACCTTCGTCATCCCATAAGTGTGTTTCACAGGCTTCACGTACGTTTGCAGCCATTTCTGTATATTTAGCAACGTCAGCATCGTTATTGCGGAACTTTGCAAGATCTAGGAATTCTTGTAGAGCCCAGAAGTGCAGGAATGAAACCATTGAAGATTCACCGCCACCTAGGTTCAAACAGTCATTCCAGTCAGCACGTAGACCCTTACAGATACCTGTTTGCCCCACGTATTCTGCAGAA
Organism: Vibrio syngnathi; assembly: GCF_002119525.1. NCBI lineage: Bacteria > Pseudomonadati > Pseudomonadota > Gammaproteobacteria > Vibrionales > Vibrionaceae > Vibrio > Vibrio syngnathi. The sequence continues at coordinate 601,731 of NZ_CP017916.1, forward strand.
AAGTTCAGTGCCGCTTTCATGTGTTCGTAAACGGTCGCTTCGCCACCGTCTGCGTATGGAATTACTTCATCAAAGAAGTCGTGTTCACCGGTTTCCATTACATATTTGATGATGGTCGGAACGATCCATAAGTGATCATCAGAACAGGTGTCTTCAATGCCGTGGATCTTATCGTCGTCTGAAGGCGTTGGAACAACTGTTGGCGATTTTGAAGGCTCAACGTCTGCTTTCTCTGGATCAAACCAGTCTGGATCGAATAAGTGTAGACCGTAGCCGGCTTTCACTTGGCCACGAAGCAGGTCGATAATACGTTTCTTAGTCATTTGTGGATTGGCATGAGGTACTGAGATAGCATCTTGCGCAGTATCACGGTAACCAAGGCCAGTACGGCCGCCAACTTCAATGAATGATGCAAAGCGAGACCACACAACGCAGGTTTCCGCTTGGTATAGCGTCCATGTGTTGATCATGGTGTCTAAGCCTTCGTTTGGAGACTTAACTTGGAATTTGTTGCAACGCTCGTCCCAGTGATCTTTGATGCCTTGGAAAGCGGCATCAACGTTTGCTGTGTTTTGGTACTTCTCACGTAGGCGCTCACCGTTGCCTTTGCCGATACCGAGTACGTAAGCAAAGCGAACTTCTTCACCCGGTTGAATGGTAAATTGCTTATGCAGAGAACCACAGTGGTTGTAACAGGTTTGAGCGCTGTTCGAACACTTACCGTTTTCAACCGCAATCGGGTTCGCTTCATCGCGGTACATGCCAAGGAAGTTGTCACGTTGTCCGTCGTAGCTGTCTGGCGAGAAGGTTGATGCTAGGTAGTAGAAGCCTTCAAAGTCGTTAGTGTTGTAGTACAGGTCGTATTCCAGAACACCTTCTTGGTAAGACGTACCCGCAGAGTACAAAGACATCTGATGGTTCTGATTGTCCGATTGGATGTGGCTGAACGAGAACTCAACAAATGAGAAAGTACTGATGGTTCTTGGCTTGTCAGTGTTGTTCTTTAGTACAACGTCCCAAACTTCTGCATCTTCACCTTTAGGTATGAATAGCGTCTTCGTTGCGGTAATGCCGCTGTATTCACATTTGAATTTTGAGTATGACAGGCCGTGACGAATTTCGTAGTTCGCTTCATCTAGGCTCTTTGCCACTGGCTGCCAAGAGATAGACCAGTAATCACCAGTATCATCATCACGCAGGTAAACATAGTGTCCTGGACGGTCGAAGGTACCGTTTGGACGGAATTTAGTAACACGGTTGTATTCCGGAGAATTGTAGAAAGAGTAGCCGCCTGCATTGTGCGAAATCACGGTACAAAACTTTTCAGTACCTAGGTAGTTGGTCCAAGGTGCTGGTACATCAGGGCGAGTGATGACGTATTCGCGATTGTCGTTATCGAAATAGCCGTATTTCATTGTCATTTCCTTTTTAACAAACTGCATCTATGCAGCTAATTTTTTAAATAGTGATGCTGAGTCTTATCTAACTGAGCACCTTAATTTGAGTCAGCAACCGCTCGATGTGAGCGTCGCTTTGGTTTTGTTTTATTGAGCTTTCCAAGGGTTGCGATAGTCAACATTGAGTCTGTCGAGTAACGGCAAGTGCCCTTTAAGGCGAGATAGGTAATCTAGCCAGTTTCGGTTGTTTTTATGTGTCCAACATCCTTCAGCTAAAGCGCTAATTCTTGGAAATACCATGTAATCCATACGCTTTTGATTGGTGACGATCTCACACCATAGAGCACACTGAATTCCGCGGATCCGCTTACGAATTGGGTCGGTGTCGGATATCTCAGCAAGTGCTTCGTAGGTATAAGCTTGTTCTAATGGGATGACAGCAGCCCAATCTACGCCCGGCTCCTCCGGTGCATAATCTTGGGTCATGTCGAGATAGGTAAACTGTGCCGGTTGCAACACCACATCAAAGCCTTGGCGAGCGCAATTCACTGCAGCTTCTTCACTGAGCCACGAGTAGATGATGGTCTCTTTACTGACTTTGTCACCGTGTTGTGCTTCTTCCCAGCCCACCATGCGCTTGCCTAACTGCTTAAGCTTGTTCTCGGCATAGCGGAATAGATGGCCTTGTAGATCTTTGCTGTCTTGATATTGATGTTCTTTCATCAGAGCTTGAGCAGCAGGGCTGTTGCTCCACACGCCCGGTGGTACTTCATCTGCGCCCATGTGAATCAATTCGCTAGGGAAAAGCTCTGCTACTTCTTCAATAACGGCATCTAGGAATTGGTAAGTACCTGGTAAACCTGGATTTAGCACGTTGTCGTTGTAGTGCTGAATACTCTTATATTGTGTGGTGTCTGCTTGCTCTACTAGCATGTCAGGCAGTGACTTGATAGCGGCGCGGCAGTGTCCTGGGATATCGATTTCAGGAATAACCGTGATACTACGTTGCTCTGCGTATTCAATGACTTCACGAATCTGTTGCTGCGTGTAGAAACCGCCATAGTTATCCGCAAGGTGTGTGTATTGCGGTTCTAATGCATGGTCAGGGCCGCGCCAAGCGCCGATTTCAGTCAGCTGAGGCAGGCTCTTAATCTCAATTCTCCAACCTTCATCGTCAGTTAGGTGCCAATGAAATACGTTGAACTTGTAGTGCGCCAGTTGATTGATTAAACGCTTCACTTGCTCTACTGAGTGGAAGTGACGCGCGCAGTCCAACATCATGCCTCGGTACTTAAAGCGAGGGTGATCGGCGATTTTGCAGCATGGAATAGAAAAATTTTCGGCATCCAGTTGTTGAATCAATTGAATCAGACTTGCCACGGCGTGTGTAAACCCAGACTGGCTACCTGATTCAACCATTATTTGTTGTTCAGTAATGCGGAGTTTGTATTCTGCTTCGTCTAATGTTGGATTGCTGCGAAATAGAATGTCGCCGCTTTCGTCTTTTGAAAATTCAGTTGGAAGCTCATTCGAAATCGACAGTTCAAAGGTAGAAAGTAATTCTTGCTGCAACCAAGAGACGGCTTTATCTGCAAGGTGAGATTGAACCTCAATCTTGCATCCACAGCTTAGCGCGAAACTACCTTGCTTGAGTTCGATCTGATTTGGTTGAGGAATCAATGCTATCTCAGAAGCGTTAACTTCAGGTATTTGATTGCGTTCACGGTATGGCGAAGCCAGTACTATGGGTGATATCGCGACAGGCAGTACCGATGTTTCTCCATCATGATGTGACTGGATAAAGGCATCGTTAAGGCCATCAGAATAGAAGCGGAATGGGGCGCTTTGAATACTGAATTCAAGGTAGTAATGGTTGTTGGCCTTTAATACTGAAGAACTTGGTTTGAACGAGCAATAGCTTCCAACTTGAGTCAGTTCACCTTGCGATAAACTCTCAGGAAGGATGAATCGGTCAAATGCAAAATGCAGAGACCAGTCTTTTACGTCGAGGTCACTCAAGTTATGTACCGTAAGGCCAAATCGGCAGTTATTTTTTTGTTCAGAAAGAACAGCTAAGTCGATGCGATAATTCATATAACTTCCCTGCTAAGCCTGTTGATACAAGTTGTGTTGTGGTTTTCCGGCAAACATCAATGCGCCTTCAATAGCGTCGAATTGAGGTTTAACGATCCATTGTTGTACAGGTGGTGATAGCCAGTTGAGAATACGTTCAGCGATACTTCCCATTAAGCACACCTTATCAGCGCCTTTTCGATGCAGCGCTAATACAAACATTTCGATATCGGCTGCAGTCTGCTTAAGCATCTCTATAGCCAGTTCATCGCCTTCATTTGCCAGTTGAAAAATGACGGGTGAGAATTGACCATAATCCTTTGGAATCGCGCCTTTTGACCATGTCACGATCGCATCAACATCATTATTGAAATGGTTCATAACGTGTTGAGTCAGCGAAGTTTTGTTACGAATGCCATCTTCAGCGAGTAGAACTTGCTGAATTAAACGAAGGCCCATCACTGCGCCGCCGCCTTGGTCAGAAATTGGAAATTCACGACCGCCAACCACGTGTTGTTCGCCGTTGTTTAGGTAGATACCACATGAACCTGTACCACCAATCATGATCGCGCCGTCTTGGCCATTATGTGCACCAATGCAAGCACCATAGGCATCTGTATTGAGTGTCATACTTGCGAAAGGGTGTGCTTGTGCCATGAAGTCGAGCCATGCTGACTTCTGTTCAGCACCAGCGAGCGCCAAACCAATATGCATATTAGAAAAATCGTTAGAGTCGAGTTGCCCTTGTTGTGCGGCTTTGGTAATTGCATCAATTATAGAGTTCATCGCAACATCAACGCCCAATAGGATGTTGGCACTGCCACTCTTTGCTTCACCAATGAGTTTGCCTTGGTCATCTCTGATTCGAGCTCGACAAGACGTGCCTCCACCATCAATACCTACGTAGTAAAGCGTCATGATTATTGCTCCTTACTTTGCGCGAGGAAGTTGAACTGCGCAGCCGTTGCTAGCAAATACCACGCCCCATGAGGGATCCATTGTTCACCCCAGCGCCAGTTTTGAAGCATGTCGTCTTTCTGTGCTGGTGGGTTGAATGCGATGTCTTGTTCGTCTTCGAACCCTGCCGTGATGCCATTGCAGATCCCGCCCTTGGCATTGAAGAAACCAAGCTGTGATAGGTAGTCTGGGTTGTTATGACCGTGGCCATCAAGCATGCACATGTGGTAAGGATTCAATCCTAAAATCCAATCAAGGCTGTTTTGTGAAAGTTGGATTAAGCGCTTTTGAAGATCGGCATTTTGAATGTGTGCTTGAACGAAGTACGCCATGGTCGCAATTGAGCCAAGACGTGCGTTTTCGCCTTGCCACCAGTAGCCTGTCTCGTTCTTCTGAGCAACGAAGAAAGCATCGCGTTTATCACCATCGACAGATTTTACGTATTGTCTTGGGTAGCCAAATGGGTTGATGACTTTGTCGGTAATGTTGATTTCGAACTGACAAGCTTGCTCAACAACCACACGTGCTTGTTCTTTCAACTCAGTGTCAGTTTCATTATCGATGTACTCGCACAGAGCAATTACAGGAAGGCCAGCTTCAGCTGCATGGAAATAGGGGCGAGAGCCATCAGCATTAGCTGACCAAAAGTGCTCAAATGAATCATCAGATTGCTGACGTGCGATCAAGCGACTAGCCCAAGTTCTTGCTTCTAATAGGTATTGCTCGTCCTCTGTTACTCGGTACAGTTCATTGGCAGCGAGTAGGGCACAATATTCATCGATGATGTTTTCTTCGCCATCGTTTAGGTACTGCAGGTTATGTTCTTTTAGGTGCCAATAACCGCTAACGGCAGTTTCAAGATAAGTTTGGCTCGAGTAACTGCCCGAGGTTTCAAGTTCAGATGCAGCAGCTAATGCGGCGATAGCAACACCTGCACCTTGTCGGTAGCCCGCTTGCAAGTCCGTTGATTTGTTACCTTCTTGAGTGGCGTATGCGCAGATGTCACGTTGATTGATGTCTTTACTCCACTTGTCGAATACCGTCATGTAAAAGTATCCGTCAGCGTCTTGCATACGCACTAAGAAATCGGCACCGAATAGGGCTTCTTCCACTAAACGAGTCATAGAGAATTTAGGAAAGTCTGAGTTATTGCTAGTCAAGCGCACGCTTTTGAGCATGTTCCAAACGACCATTGGAATTTGTTGTGGGTTAAGGTAGTTACCATAAGATAGGTGGCTAAAATACTTACTTACATCACCTGATGCGTCATACCATCCACCGTGGACATCGACGTATCTGTCAGTGCCCATAATTTGTGCTTGTCGATCTTTTTTGTCGAAAATACCGCCACAGCGTTGTGACTTAAAGTAATGAAGTACATCAGAAAACGTGTGGTTCATTAATAGGTTGCTACCAATCTCAAATACTTCAGAGCGTAGGTTGTCAAAACGTAGGTAGTAGCGACCTGATTCAGTGAATGAACTGAAATCGATAGTGAAGAATTGCCCTTGATGCCAATTTGCTACGCGGCCTTGTTTAACCACATCAAAACTTCCGACAGTGATATGGTTGTCGGCACACACCAAAAGTGCAGTCGTACTTGATAAGCGAGCTTTCTTCGTTTGCAGAATAGCCTGCTTTGGAGCCGTGGATTCGTAGCCAATATGGTTGGTCAATAACAGCATCAATATTCTCCGACAGTCCTAGTTTCTATTGGCTAGGTACTTGAATGTTTTGGATATAAAATGTTTTGGATATAAATAGTTAGGGCCCGCAGACCCTAACTTGGTTTTATTGCTTAGCTTTCGTGTAGGTAACAACGCACAAAATGGTTATCAGCTAACTGCGTAACCCCTGGTAACTGCTCTTTACACTTGTCCATTGCATGAGTGCAACGGCCTGCAAATGGGCAACCTGCTGAGACTGGTGTCCAAAGAGGGATCTCACCTTTGTTGCCTGCGAGTTGTTCGTGGATCGATTTTTTAGGATCTGGAACCGCAGAAACAAGCAGTTGGGTGTAAGGATGCTGAGGGTTAGCAATCACATCATCGGTATCGCCCCATTCCACCATGTGTCCTACGTACATCACTGAAAGATCTTCAGCAATGTAACGAGCGGTTGCGATATCGTGAGTGATGTAAAGTAGAGACATTTGTTTCTCAAACTTCATCTCTTCCATCAGGTTCAAAACACCAGCACGAATCGATACATCAAGCATCGATGTTGGTTCATCGGCTAATACAACTTCTGCACCAACCGCAATGTTACGGGCTAGGTTGACACGTTGACGCTGACCACCAGAGAGTTGATGAGGGTACTTCTCCGCCGTTGCTTGTGGTGGCACTAAGCCCACTTGCTCTAGAAGATCGTACACACGTTCCTGTAACTCTTTCTTGTTGCCCGGAGATACTTTTTTGTGGATCAACAATGGTCGAGCTATGTGGTGAAAGATGTTATGTGTTGGGTTCAGGGAACCAAACGGGTCTTGCCATACCATCTGCACACCTTCACGGTAGTGCATAAGATCTTTTCTGCTTGAGATCTCTTGGATATCACGACCTTTGTATTCGATCGTACCGCCCGAAGGCGCGTACATTTTTGCGATCATTTTTGCTGTTGTTGATTTGCCTGAACCAGACTCCCCAACCACAGCTAGACCGCGGCTTTTGTACATCTTGAATGATACGTCGTTAATCGCACGCATCATTGGGGTTTGAATTGTGGTACTGCTTATTGGGAAGTCTTTTACGACATTCTTGCCTTCTACCAATAATTGACCGAAATCTTTGCTCATAATTGTCTCCAGAATCCTTATTCGCTTTGCTTGCTTTTCGGCGGGCGAGCCGCCTTATTCGTTATTCACGCTGAATCAGCGTGCAAGCTATAGCTTCCTTTGTACTATTGGGTCACCGTACAGGTGGCAGTTAGACAAATGCCCCGGGTCGATAGAACGCAGCTTGGTTGGTACCTTGGTACATGTTTCATGTACACGGTCACAACGAGCTTGGAAACGACACCCTTCAGGAATCTCTAAGAGGTTCAGAGGGTTGCCCGGAATACCCGCTAGTTTTGTCTTTGGCCCTGTTAGTGGAGGGAAAGAACTTCCCAACCCTTTGGTATAAGGGTGGTAAGGGTTTTCTAGAATATCTTGAGCATTAGCAACCTCGATAAGTTCACCTGAGTACATGATGCCGATGCGGTCAGAGAACTCGACCATCAATGACAAATCATGAGTGATGAACAGAATCGAGAAACCAAACTCTTCTTTCAGTGCATAGATCTTTTGTAGGATTTCGCGTTGAACAACCACATCAAGCGCGGTCGTTGGCTCATCCATAATGATCAGCTTTGGATTCAATGCTAAAGCGATAGCAATAACCAAGCGTTGACGCATGCCACCAGAGAATTGGTGAGGGTAGTCGCTTAATCGACTCGGATGAATATCTACGATTTCAAGTAGACCTTCAGCGCGTTGCTTAGCTTGCTCTCGAGTCATGTTGGTGTGACGCATAATTACGTCACAGAACTGCTCTTCCATTGGTAATACAGGGTTGAGTGCGTTCATCGCACTCTGGAATACCATCGACATCTCGCTCCAGCGGAACGCTTGCATACGGTCATCACTGTATTCAAGGATGTTTTCACCATTGAAGATAACCTCACCACCACTGATGTAAGCAGGCGGCTTATGCAGACGCATAAGAGAGAAAGCAACGGTTGATTTACCACAGCCAGATTCACCAGCTAGGCCGAATACTTCACCTGGAGCAATGTCGAAACTTACGTTGTTACACGCACGAACATCGCCAGACTCTGTGATGTAATCCACGCATAAATTGCGGATAGAAATTAGTGGTTCAGACATGATTATTTATCTCCGCTCCAAAGTGCATTTTGTGGTGGTAGTTCTGGTTCACGTTCTTCTTTGTCTTGTGCTGCTAGTTTTTTCCAACGCTTCATGCCTTTGTGAGAACGCAGCTGCGGGTTGGCAATTTCATCGACAGCGAAGTTAAGTAGAGCAAGGCCAGTTACAAGGAGTGTCAGTGCAATACAAGGAGCTAATAGTTCCCACCAAGCGCCAATCAGCATTGATGAAGAGGTTTGAACGTTGTAAAGCATGATGCCCCAGCTGATTGTGTTCGGGTCACCAAGACCTAGGAACGAAATCGTTGCTTCCATCATGATTGCGTACATCACCGAACCGATGAAGCTCGCGCCAACAATAGAGATAAGGTTTGGAAGAATCTCTACGAAGATAATACGGAATGAAGATTCACCCAGAACTTCAGCGGCCTTTACAAACTCTTTTTCACGCAGTGCTAAGGTCTGGGAACGAACAACACGCGCGCCCCAAGCCCAGGACATAAAGCCGATAACCAAGGTTATGGTGAGTGGCCCTGCCTCACCGATAAAGGCTGCAACTACGAACAGTAATGGGTATTGAGGAATAACCAGCATGATGTTCATTGCGGCTGTCAGAATGTCATCGACACGTCCACCAAAGTAGCCTGCCGAAACACCGATCACTGTCGCGAGTAAACATACGGTAAGGCCCGCACCAAAACCTACAGCAAGAGATACACGTGCGCCGTATACCACTTGTGACCAAACGTCACGACCCATACGAGTTGTCCCCAGTACGTGGTCTGCCTTCTTAGACATAATTAACGTACGACGATCGTCTGCTAGGTTTTGAGCAACCCAGCCATCAGGGTTAGTTTGTGCAGACTTAACGACGAAGCCAGGGTATTCGTGTGGGTTACCTGTACGCTTGTCTGGCACATGTTTTGTGATCAATGGAGCCGCAATAGCACCAAGAATAAAAATACTTAGGATGATGACGCCGGTTAAGGCCATCGGGTTACGCCAAATGAGTTTTAGAATATCTTTCATGATTATTTACCACCCTTACGAAGACGAGGGTCAAGAACAACGTAAAGCATGTCTGCAACTAGGTTAAAGAACAGCATGAATAGCGTCATGATAAGCAGTTGACCTTGCAGTACTTGGTAATCACGAGCGTTAATTGCGTTGAAAAGTACGCTGCCAAGACCTGGGTAGTTAAAGATGATTTCGATAATTAACTGACCACCGATTGCCATACCTAGCGACATAGAAAGTGCAGTCACACTTGGTAGCATCGCGTTACGAGCTGCGTAGTTGAATACCACTCGGTTTTCGCTCAGGCCTTTGCCTTTCGCCATGGTGATGTAGTCTTCTGCTAGTAGGTTAATCATGTTGTTACGCATGTTTACTAGGAAGCCACCAATTTGAACAACCGAAGCACACACCAGAGGCAAGAAAGCGTGGTAAGCAACGTCTTTGATGAATGCCCAACTTGTCCAGTCAGGTATTGTACCTGCGGTATAGGCGTAGCCAGTTGGGAACCACTTCAAACCAATTGCGAAGGTAAACAGCGCAAGCATGGCAATAACAACCTGAGGAACGGCTTGTAAAATCAGCATCCCTGGAGTCACAAAGGCATCGTATTTGCTGCCACGTTTCCACGCTGCAAAAATACCTAGGATTGAACCAATAGAGAAAGAAAGAATAACGGCGGTGCCTGCTAAGAATAGCGACCAACCAAATGCTCCACCCAACAGAGTATTTACAGAAAGTGGGTAGAATTGAATTGATGTACCAAGCTCCCAGCTTAGAATGTTCTTCATGTATGCGCCGTATTGAACCAGTAAGCCGCCATCAACGAAGCCTAATAGTTCTTTCATTGCCGCAATACGCTCAGGAGTAACTTGTACAGAAGCGTTCGCAAACATCATGGTAACTGGGTCACCAGGCATTGCTCTTGGAATAATAAAGTTTAACGTCGCTGCAACTAATAGCGCGACAAAATAAAATGACAAACGTCTTAAAAAATAACCCATAACTCACACCTTACTCACCCAGATTGTTTCCCTGTTTCTGGATTCAGGTCGCTCCTAGCGAAATTTGGAACGAAAAATCCCCTGACGACTAGCGCCATACTTTCAATTGATAGTGTGGGGATTTTTATAAGCGGCGTAAGAAGTTACGCCGCAAAGATTGAACGATTACTTATTTAACTGGTTTTAGGTCCAGTACATGAAGTAGACGCTCTGGAATACCAGCCCAAATGTTTGGACGGCCTTTTGGATTTTCTTCGTTCCACCAACCAGTGAATCGAGTTGTGTTGTATTGGTACATGTAAGCACCAGACATCACAGGGATTGTCACTTGGTCTGCAGCGATAATTTGCTGGATACCGTGTGCAATATCTAGCTGTTCGTTCTTGTCAGCTGTTTTGTAGAAGCTGTTTAGAAGACCATCTAGCTTGTCATTTTTGTAGAAGTGCATAGCGAAACGAGGCATACCATCACCAGATTGTAGTGATGAGTTGTAAGCACTGTTCCAGTACGTGTATGGATCCGCACCGTGGAAGTAGTTTGTGTATGCTACGTCGTATGTACCTTCAAGCATTGCTTGGTTGTAAACAGAGAAGTCAGGTGTACGAGCTTTCGCTTTAATACCGATTTCGTTTAGTTGCTCTACCGCAAGTTGAACTGTGTTGTTGAAGTCAGTCCAGCCGTTTGGCGATTGAATCATTAGTTCGAAAGACTTGCCAGATGGAGTGTCAACAAAACCATCTTTGTTTACATCTTTGAAGCCAGCGTCAGCAAGAAGCTTCTTCGCGCCTTCAGCGTTGTAAGTGTTGAAGCCTTTGTACTTGTCGTGAGTTTTTTCATCAGACCAAGCTTCAAACGCGTAGCCAAGACCCGATGCGAAATCGTTCACAGTACCGCCACCGTAGAATGCGATGTCGATGATAGTTTGGCGGTCAAGAGCCATAGAGAAAGCACGACGGAATTCAACGTTGCTCAATGCTTCATGCTTCGCAGCATCAGGGTGTTTGAAGTTAACGATGAATGCTTGTGTACCTGCTGGCGGGTACCAGTAGTGGTGTTTAGGGCTTGCTGCAGCGTATGTACGATCGATATCTGGAACGAAAGAAGACGTCCAGTCCATTTCACTGTTTACAACTTTACCTAAGAACTGGTCGTTGTTCGCAATTTGTGGAACACGTAGACAGTCAACATCTAGGTTGTCTGCATCCCAGTAGTTCGGGTTTGCACACTGGATGTACAGTTGCGCTGTAAACGTATCGATTTCTGTAAATGGACCAGAACCTACCGGGTTCTCATTGGTAAACGTTGATGGATCTTTGACGTCTTTCCAGATGTGCTTAGGTACTACAGGTACTTTAGCAATCTCGTAAGGTACGTTTGAGTTTGCTTCTGTTAGTGTGAACTTAACTTGGTTGTCGTTCAGTTTTTCTACAGAAGTTACCCAAGAGTTGATACCAGATTGGTCAAGCTCTGGCTTCTCTTTTACAAGGTTGAAAGAAAAAACAACATCATCAGCAGAGAAAGTTTCTCCATCAGACCATTTAACACCCTTACGAATGTCGAAAACAACGCTCATCAGATCATCTGACATTTTGAAGTTTTCAGCTAGACGGAACACCGGAGTGTTACCGTGCATTTCGTTAAATACTACTAAAGGCTCGTACATGAAGTCAGTTGTAGTATGTAGGTTAGTAGCACCAAGGTACGGGTTAAAGTTACGTACGAATGTAGTGTACTCTTTCGGGTGAACGGTCAGTTCGCTGCGCTCTGCAGCTGTTGCTACTGATGCAAAACCTGTTGTAGCAGTTGCAATAATTGCTGTTGCTATTGCTGTTTTTTTTATATTGGCAAGCATAGCTGTTCCTTACTATTTGCTTTCATTTCACTAATGGATTGAATGTTATCTGTCGCTAATTAGTTAGTAGATACACACTCTAGTTAAAGGCCTACCTCTTCTTCGTTGCTCCAGATTCATCTTTGATTCTGAGAAGTGGTAAGAGTGGCCTGTAGGCCTTTGGCAGGAGTAAGAAAACACCTTATCGATGAATTAATCAAACTCGTTTCCCGTCAAAAACGTTAAAAACACACAGCACCACGTCATTAACGTCAAAATAGCTTGCTTTGGTGGTTTTTTGTGCGCAATTGTTAAGGTGATGTGACTCGCATTTGGTTTTGTGGTAGTGGTCTCTTGTAAGTGGTTACTAACCTTTTTGACTTTTAATTATAGGGGCTTATCTTGCTGTGGTGTAATTGTAGATCTCGGTCACTTACCTATTTTACGTTAAATTTTTCTAGAAAATTAAATCTGCCGTTCTGTTGTGACTCGCTTCTCAAACTGCAACAAAGAGCCGGAGGAATGTGAAATTCAGCCAAGAATAAGGCTCAAAATAGTAACTGAACTGGTGATTGTTTAAGATTGAGTAACGTGTCATTTTGCTTGTTTAATGCCGTAAAAGAAGTGTATTTGAATCGACGTCATTGTCCTTTGGTCGCGTACGATATTCACAAAAAAGCCCACGCTGGGTGGGCTTCATTATTTACAGTAGCTTGAGCTTACTTCAGAGCTAACTGGTCAGTAGTTTTTGTAGCTTATCCCTTAGAGTCTCAATATGAGTTCTTTCAGGTGTCTGTTCTTTACAGTGCTCAAGTATAAACTCGATAGAGCTCAGTACCGTTCGCCAGCGAGGTGTTTTCGGTAGAGTTTCTACGCGTAGGTACTTGTCTAGCGTTCGAGTTTGTAGGGTACTGCGGTCTAGGTAGACGCGCCACAAGCCACTCTTCTCTGCGAAGGCAAACTTGGTTTCCCCAGTAACAGACTCCCAGTAGATGATGGCATTCGTCATGACATCGACCAGTACTTCACGCATCAGCTCTTGTTTGTTTTTACCTTCACCGGTTGCTTTATCTGCAAGGCGAGTAAATTCACCGCCAAGCTCTTTCAGTTGTTGAAGTTTATCTTTGTCACCCTCAAAGGCGTAGCTTGAAAGTGCCTCAACTGCCGTTTCAAGGTTATTGACTCGGTTTGAATTAACCCCACCACCGACATTAAAGATATACATAGTGTCGAGCCCTGAGCCTTCAGGTAGCTTGAGAATGTCACTTGGTATGCGCTGACGAGTGTCGTCTATATAGATGTCAATATCACCACAATAGTGAGCTTGTTCCACCTTAAGGTATTTAGGTGCAATGATCTCATCGGCCATCGAGCGTTTAAGCTGTTCTTGGCCACGCCTAAATAGTTTTGCTGCTGCTTCGTTGGCAAATCGAATACGTTGATCATCACGAATACAGATGATGGCCTCTGGGGCTGATTCTAGCTGCTCTAGCAAGCGCCCTTGAGTTTCTAGCAGGTTAGCTTCAACCATGGCTCTGTGTTTAAGCTCTAGTTGCAATTGGTCATTCTCAAGACGCCTTTGCTCAGCTTTACTTGCTGATAAGTGAGCCGTAATTCGCGCCGCCAGCTCTTGTTTGTTGAACGGTTTAGACAAGTAATCATTGGCACCTGCTTCAAAGCCACGAACTCGATCTTCTGCTTGGTTTAGTGCAGTGAGCATGATGATTGGCAACTGTGCATGATCGTATTGCTTACGCAGTGCTTCACACACCTGATAGCCACTCATACCTGGCATCATAATATCGAGCAGAAGTAACTCTGGCTTCTCTTTCTCAATCAGTTCAATGGTTTCTGGGCCGTCACATGCGGTGCGCACTCGATAACCTTCCAATTTCAAGAAACTGTCTAGCACGCGCAAGTTTACTGGCTCATCATCGGCGATCACCAGTAACGGACCGTCTGGGTCTTCACTGATAACACTATTTTCTTGTTGGTTGTTATCAATTAAATCTGGCGCTTGGAAGTGCGAATAGCTTCCTGAATCACTGTAGTTATCCAACTCTTCTTGGGTGGCTAAAGGTAAGGTAAAGCTGAACGTCGTGCCAAGCATTGGCTGGCTACTTACGTACAGTGAACCGCCCATCAGTTCAATCAGCTGACGACTTATGGACAACCCAAGGCCTGCACCTTGGCGATAGTTACTAGAGTCTTGCCCGGCTTGAATCAGTGGTTCAAAGATGTGTTCTAGGTATTCAGCAGGTATGCCTTGGCCTGTATCAACAACTTGTACGCGAATGTTGTCGTCGATAACGCTTGCTGAGATAACAATTTTACCTTCTGATGTGTACTTGATGGCATTGCCGACCAAGTTATACATCACTTGTTCGAGTCGTTGAGGATCGGACGAAACTAGCCCTAAATCACTGGGTACTTGGTTAATAATTCGAATTGGCTTATTGCCCAACAGATGATGAGACAACTCGAGTACTAAGCTGGTAGCAGCAGATAAATCAACAGCCGATTTATTAATGTCTAAGCTGCCGTAGCGCATTTTGTGGTAATCAAGTAGATCATCGACCAGTGTTGCCAATCTCTGGCCACTATTGATGATGATATCCAACTGGTACTTCTGATTGGCAGGAATAGGGCCGTTTGCGCCAGATATTAGCGCTTCAGCAATACCTACCATGCCATGTAATGGCGTTCTGAGTTCATGCGAAGTCGTCGCCAAGAATTCATCTTTCAGTTTATTGGCAAGCTGCAACTCTTCATTTTGTTTTTGAATGGTCTTAAGGTTGTCCTCAAGCTCATCATTTTGGCTCTTAATGAGTAGCATCTTTTCACGAATCGAACGCTGCATTCTTTCGAAGCTTACCGCGAGACGGCCTATCTCATCTTTTCGTTCGGTATTAATCATGGTTTCATCAAGGTCACCCGCAGAGACTTTCTCTGCTGCCCATGTGAGCTTGAGTAACGGTGATGTAATGAAGTTAGACAGATAATGGGATGCGACAAATACAAGAATAATCGCCGTCAGCATCACGATTACGAAGATCTTTTCTAACTGATGGATACGGGCAAACGCTTCTTTCTCAGGAAGCTCGACGACCAGTGCCCAAGTCGCATATTTGAGTTCAATTGGAGTATATGCAGCGATGATCGCTTGATCTTGAGCGTTGTCGAAGGTGCCTACGGCCGTTTCTCCCGCAAGGGCTTTATCAACAACATCTAAACTCAAATTAATCGACTCTTGCGAATGGGCAAGGCTACGCGGCAGATGATCATCGCCGACAAGCAAGGTCTGAATATTCGAGCTCTTGTTGAGATCGGCGATCAGCTTCGTAATACCGTTAATCGGTAGTCTAAACATGGCGTAACTGTGTAGATAGCCCTGTTGAACGATAGGTGCGCCTAACCATGCGGTCTGTTTACCATTTTCGTCTTTAAAGTCAGAAACGATAACTGGCGTGTAGTCTTCGTTGGATTTACGTTTGTCTTTTACGTCCTTTTCTAGGCGTTGAAAGGTTTTGCCGAGGTTTGCATTTTTGTACTTACCTGTCAGTAAGTTGGTGCCGTAGTCATCGTGCTTAAAAACTGAATAAGCGATGTTACCGTTAATGTCGACCAATAAAATGTCGTCAAAATCAGAACGCTTAAGCAGCTCTAAATAAGAGTTGTGGTAGCGCTTGTGAAGTAGACGATAGCGCTCGCTGCCAATAAAGCTGCTGGATTCAGGGAGAATCGATGTTTTGATTTGATCGCCAGATCCTTTTATATAACGCTGCTGCGCATTAGCGCGTGCTTCGTCAATGTCTAGCCCTAGGCGTTGAAATGCATTGATCAAACCATAGAATCGCCCGCCACTGGCATTGGCAAGCTCTGAGCGAACAAAGCCCATCACTTGAGATTCTTGAGCTTGTAGGTAATCGACAATTTGCTGCTGTTTAGTATCTCGGACGGAAACAAGGTGTGAAGTACTTTGTTCCTGAAGATCCTGACTGTGCGATTGGAGGAAAAATATCGCGATAAGTGTCACCGGGGTAATACTAAGGACAAGAAATGCCAGCATTAGAGTATTTTGAAGGCGCTTAAACTTCTGCTTACGATAGAATCTAAACATAAATTGGGTACTACTTTCCTTTGATGTACTGCTTGAAAGGGATGAAAACAGGTACAGAGAATAGAATTAATGGGTTCCAATTTAACGAAATTAACGAGTTTTTTTACTTTGACAAGTAAGTGGTATTTAAAGCGTGTGCAAAAGCTCATTTTTATGGGCTTTTGATAGAAATATGAACAGACAACGCAGATAGTGACCCTGCGCTGTGTAAAAGGAGCTATTTGTTTGCGTGATAGATCGCGAATTTGGTGGTCTTATTTAGAGTCGCGCATTTTCCAAAAGCTTGCTCGATAATTGGAATGTATTTTAAAAAACTGTTCGCAACAATAATCATCTCACCAGAACGCTTCAAGTGTTTAGGAGCCTCTGCAAGTAAGGTCTCAGTCGCGCTGTAGCTTGTATCCAAACCAGAATGGAATGGTGGGTTACTGATGATGAATTGGTAATCTTTTGATGTATCAGAGTAGACATCTGAGGCGAAGACATTCCCCGTTAAACCGTTCGCTTCTAACGTAGCTTGGCTTGATGCTACGGCAAATGCACTGATGTCGCACATTTCTAGCTCGATATCCGGGTGACGAGATGCCATTACCGCGCCCAATACGCCTGCACCACAGCCAAAGTCGAGTACTTTGCCTTTTAGTTTTGGCAGGGTATCCAACAGAAGTTGGCTACCAACATCGAATTGACCGTGGCTAAACACGCCTGGAAGGCTTTTCACTGTAAGTGATTGCTCACCAATGTTAACCGTGTAGGTTTTAAACCACTCTTGTAGGTTGAAGGCTGGTGGTTGCTCGAAGCATTGACCCCAGTAGAAAGAACAACGACGCGCTGAATCGTATTTCACGACTTTGCCGTAAGAAGCGAACATCTTTTCGATACTTTTAACACCAGAACGATTTTCGCCAACTACGACAATCTCGGTATCTTTACCTAGCTTGGCAAATAACATCGCCAACAGAAATTCCGCTTCCGCTTTGGCCTTTGGCCAGTACAGCATCACTAAGTCAGCTTTGGTTTCTTCGGTAAACTCTGCACCATAAAAACGTTGGATGGTGTTGCAGCCTTCTAATTGACGGTAGTAGCTGTAATTAGAGGTAAATACGGTGACTGATTCACAATGTTTCGCTAATTCAACAGGGAATAAGTCTTCTGCCTCACCTGCAACTAAAACATGTTTGCCTTCAAAGTAGGCGAGTTGGCGTTGAGCAATTTGGCTTGGGGCAATATAAGCTGACATAGGACACTCTATTGAATCGTTAGCAAAAAATGAGGGCGGATTTTCGCATAATCCGCCCAAAGCTTGAAGTGTTTAATACGAGTTCGGCAACCAAGTTGCTGAACAGTTGATCAACTCTTGTCTTGCTGGTTTAAAAAGTCTTTAAACTCTTCATCGTAAATATTGAAAAGAACGATAGTAATAGCAAAGATCAGTGGGCCGTAGATAAGACCAATGAGGCCAAAAAGTTGAATACCACCCAACAGTGAGAAGAAGATCATTAGGGTATTCATGCCGGCACTGCCTTGCATCAGCAGCGGGCGCAGCAGGTTGTCAATCGAACCTACAATCGCTACGCAGTAAACCGTTAGGAAAATAGCCCACGTTGTGTCACCTGTTAGGAACAAGTAAGTTGCGGCTGGGATCCAGATTAGTGCCGTACCGACCACTGGAATGAAAGAGGAAAAACCCATCATGGTGCCCCAGAACAACCCAGGGAAACCTGCAATCCACATACCTAAACCGCCTGCAATACCTTGTGCAATCGCCGTTAAGAATGAGCCCATCACTGCAGACTTAGAAACTTGCTCAATCTCAGTGAGGAGCTTGTCTTCTTGGCTACGAGATAACGGAAGAATATGACGAACCACACTAATGATTTTGTCGTGATCTCTTAATAAGAAGAACAAAACAAACAGCATCAAAAAGAAATCCATTAAGAAGTTGGTCGCATCACCAAGGATTTTCGCACTAATACCAACCAACTTAGAACCAAAGCTTGTCGCGAATTCTCCGACTTTCTGTGCGATGGCTTGGGGCTCAATGTTGTCGAAAGGCAGATAGTTATTCGCGAACGATAAAGCTTTCACTACTAAAGGGTGTTCAAACAAGGTTTGAATACCGCCGTGTGTTACCCATTGATAGGTGTTCTGAGAGAACAGAGAACCTTGCTGAACAATGGCTGCAAATACTGCCAATAAAGGGATAACAATAATGAAAGTCAGGATCACACAAGACAGCAGAGAGACGATGTTTTCTTTATTCGGGAGTTTTTTTTCAAGCCACTCATGGATCGGGAACATCAAGAGTGAAATGATAAAGGCCATTACGATTGAGTTGACGTAAGGCTCGATAAGCAAGTAGCAAGCATAAGCCGCCGCAAGTAGGGCAATGATGATCACCCAGTGGCTGGTATTGATTTTGAGTTTTTCTGACACGTTAATGGTCTCTATATTTACGTTCTGAGTTTATAATGGCTGCAAAACAGAGAGTTAGCAATGAGGAGTTTTGATAATGGGATGCTGTAATAAAGATAAGAAATGCCAAGATGAAGAACAGCAAATAAAAAAAGAGATCCCTTGGTTCAGAATGTTCCTAGGTACGCTGATGTTGCTGGTTTTTCTTTTCTGGGAACGTTAATCGCTTTTGGTTCAGCTTTAGCCTTAATCGACGGCTAAAAAGCTGTCATATTTTTGGCTAATGAACGCGATGTATAAAAAAGGGCTACATCTAATGCAGCCCTAAATTCAATCGGTTAGCGACTTATAAAGTGCTTTCGATTATTTGCTTTCAGCAGCAATGATCGCAAGAGAGCGGTCAGCCGCTTCTAGTGTTGCATCCAGTTCTTTTGAACCATGAGCAAGAGAAGTAAAGCTTGCTTCGAATGCTGAAGGTGCAAGGTAAACACCGTGATCTAGCATTAGGTGGAAGAAGCGCTTGAAGCGTTCTACATCACACTTAGTTACATCTTCGTAGCACGTTACCGTTTCTTGGTCTGTGAAGAAGAAACCAAACATACCGCCAACTTGGTGAACTAGCATAGGGATGCCGTGCTTGTCAGCAAGTTGCTTGAAGCCATTTGCCAACTGCTTAGTTTTTGACGCTAGACGCTTTTCGTTGCCTTCTTCTCTTAGAAGGTTCAAACATGCGTAGCCAGCAGCCATTGCAACAGGGTTGCCTGAAAGCGTACCTGCTTGGTAAACAGGACCCGTTGGTGCGATGTATTGCATCACGTCTTTACGACCACCAAAAGCACCCACAGGCATGCCGCCGCCGATCACTTTACCAAGACACGTTAAGTCTGGCTTGATGTTGTAGTAAGCCTGAGCACAACCTTCAGCAACGCGGAAACCTGTCATTACTTCATCAAAGATTAGCAACGCACCTTCTTGGTCACAGATTTCACGTAGACCTTCGTGGAAGCCTTTTACTGGTGGGATACAGTTCATGTTGCCCGCTACAGGCTCAACGATGATACAAGCAATCTCGCCTTTGTTTGCTGCGAAGATTTCACGTACTGAATCTAGATTGTTGAAGGTTGCTGTTAGCGTTAGTTTCGCAAAATCAGCCGGTACGCCAGGTGAGCTTGGCTGACCTAAAGTCAGTGCGCCAGAACCTGCTTTTACCAGTAGGCTGTCTGCGTGGCCGTGGTAGCAGCCTTCAAACTTAAGAATTTTGTCACGACCAGTGAAGCCACGAGCAAGACGAATCGCACTCATTGTTGCTTCTGTACCTGAGCTCACCATGCGTAGCTGTTCCATTGATGGAACCATCTCAGAGACAAGTTCAGCCATTTTGATTTCAGTTTCGGTTGGAGCACCGAAGCTAAGGCCGCGTTGAGCTGCTGCAATAACAGCATCTCGAATAACAACGTGGTTGTGACCAAGGATCATTGGACCCCAAGAGCCAACGTAATCGATATACGCTTTACCATCAGCATCAAAAATAAGTGGGCCATCAGCGCGTTCAACGAAGATAGGAGAACCACCTACGCCATTGAATGCACGAACTGGAGAGTTTACGCCACCAGGAATAGTTTGCTGTGCTTTTTCGTATAGCTCTGCTGATTTGGTCATTGATATATCCTCTTTTGACTGTCGGACCAATTGGCACGCATTGTACCTATCCAGAATCCAAGTAGGAATGCTTTCGCCCAGATAATCACCCGAATCTGGTTGTTTTGTGTGGTTACACGTTTTAATTGTTAGGTATTGGCGAGTTTACAACACTAAAAGGAACGATCCTGTGGTGAATACTTGAACGTTTCAGTCAGGTATTAGATAATCACCAGAATATAAGAAAATACTCAACAACTATGGTCTCGAATTAGATTTGTATCATGTTGTTTTTGACACAGGTAAGAGAGGTTGTCGTGAGCGAAGTAAATATCCCATTATCTTTTTCTGATGCAGCAGCTACCCGCGTACAAACGCTAATTGCTGAAGAAGAAAACCCAGAGCTAAAACTACGTGTATACATTACAGGCGGCGGTTGTAGTGGTTTCCAATACGGCTTCACATTTGATGAAAAAGTAAATGATGGCGACACTACCATTGTAAACAGCGGTGTGACGCTGGTTGTTGACCCAATGAGCCTACAGTACTTAATGGGCGGCATGGTTGATTACACTGAAGGCCTAGAAGGCGCGCGTTTCTTTGTGAACAACCCGAACGCGACAACAACATGTGGTTGTGGCGCTTCATTTAGCGTTTAGCGTGCATTGAAAGGTAGCTTGAACGGAAAGCTACATTAGAAATATTTTAAACGCCGAGCCTACGCTCGGCGTTTTTGTGTGTAAGAAATACACTATATAAAACAGACAGTAAGTCGATCTATTCTAACCATACACATCAGAGTTATTTGAAATGGAGATATGTAACCTTTATTTCATTTACCTGCGCTATAGTAAACGCCATATTTTTTAAACTGTCGATAGCGTCCAACTTCGTTGAGTGTGGTTCTGTTAAGGTTACCTCTGTGCATCAGGATGTTGCATATGACAGTGTTAAGCTAATTAGCGCGCCTTAATCACATCGGACAAAAGGATTTGCTATGCCCACTCTATTTTCTAACACTCCATTTTTTCAGAAACTGAAGCAGCCATGGTTGGTTTCTCTGGTTCTCGTTGTGCTGTTGTCTATTTGGCTTGGCTTAGGAGTGGGGCAAGCGGAAGAATCGCCAGAAAAAAAGGCGACAGAAATTCCTTTGGCCAAAGTTTCCTTTCAAACATTCACATCATCCCCCACCTTTAAAACCATTGACCTCTATGGTCGAACGGCACCCGATAGGCATGCTCGTTTGGGAGCAGAAGTTGCGGGCAAGGTTGTTAGATTGAACGTTGTTAAGGGCGATACGGTTAAAGCAGGACAAGCCATTGCCCAGATAGATAAAGGTGACTTAGAGATTCAACTAGAACGTGCTTCGGCTTTATATCGATTGAAGCAGAAAGAATTCAAAGCAGCGCAGTCGTTGAAAAAAAGAGGGCTGCAAGGCGAAATAGCCTACACCACAGCAGAGGCTTCGTTAACTGAAGCGAAAGCGATGATGCGCAATGCGGAGTTGGCTTTAAAGAATACTGTGATTACTTCGCCTTTCTCTGGTGTGGTTCAAGACTTGATGGTGGAGTTGGGTGACTTCGTTGGGGTTGGCGATCCAGTCGCAGGCGTGATTGATCTCGATCCTTTGGTCATTGAAGCCGATGTTAGTGAGCGTCATATCCAGCATCTGTTAGTCAATCAATCTGCCTTGGTTCGTCTGTTAGGGCGAGAAGAAGCGGAAGGCCGCCTACGCTATGTTTCTCGGATCTCTTCTGCTTCTACTAATACCTTCCCAATAGAGATTGAAATTGATAACTCCAAAGGTTTATTACCTGCAGGTGTCAGTGCTGAAGTAACACTCA
This sequence comes from Vibrio syngnathi, assembly GCF_002119525.1. NCBI lineage: Bacteria > Pseudomonadati > Pseudomonadota > Gammaproteobacteria > Vibrionales > Vibrionaceae > Vibrio > Vibrio syngnathi. Next base: position 623,888 of record NZ_CP017916.1, read on the forward strand.
ACCTAGAAACAAGCGATGCTATCAAGATAACACCTGCGATGCTGGCACTGGATGAGGCGGGTAATCTTGGAGTCAAAACTTTGGTTTCAGTCGATGACTCACCAACCGTAAAATTTGTCGGTATTCAGCTAGTAAAGGCAGAACAAGATGGAGTTTGGCTCACAGGGTTAGGTCAGCGTGTTGATATTATTACTGTTGGGCAAGGCTTTGTGCGTGATGGTGATTCTGTGATTGCTGTTGAGCAAGGCGCTGAACTTTCTAAAGTAACCGCAGAGTAGGAGATAACCGATGTATTCAATTATTGATGCAGCCTTGTCTCGTGCTCGAACAATGCTTTCCCTTTTAGCTCTCATATTGGTCGCAGGTGTCGTCACCTATATCACGATCCCTAAAGAATCGAGCCCAGACATCACCATCCCGATTATCTACGTCTCTGTTGGACATCAAGGTATTTCGCCAACTGATGCAGAACGCTTATTGGTTAGACCGATAGAACAAGAGCTTAGGTCAATCGAAGGCGTCAAAGAGATGACCGCAACCGCAGCAGAAGGCCACGCGTCTGTGGTGTTAGAGTTTAATGTTGGTGTCGACCTTACCAAAGCAATGGCCGATGTGCGAGATGCTGTCGATTTAGCCAAACCAAAGTTGCCAGAAGACAGTGATGAGCCGACCGTAAATGAAGTAACACTCGCGTCTGAGCAACCTGTTCTGTCTGTTGTTCTATTTGGTACCGTGCCTGAACGCACCATAGTACAAATCGCTCGAGATCTCGGAGATAAACTCGAAAGCTATCGTCAGATCCTTGAAGTCGATATTGCAGGCGATCGCGATGACATCGTCGAAATCATTGTTGATCCGTTATTGATGGAGAGCTACAGCTTAGATCAAGCGGATATCTATAACCTGATCGCTCTGAACAATCGAGTAGTGGCTGCAGGCTTTGTTGATACAGGCTACGGACGTTTCTCAGTCAAAGTTCCTTCGGTGTTTAACTCTTTAAAAGATGTACTTGAGTTGCCTATCAAAGTGGATGGTAAACAGGTTGTAACCTTTGGTGATGTGGCCACGGTTCGTCGAGCGTTTCGAGATCCTGAAAGCTTTGCCCGTTTAGATGGTAAATCTGCGGTGGTCTTGGATATCAAGAAGCGTGCGGGTGAAAATATCATCGAAACCGTAGAGTTAGTTAAAGCGGTTATGGCTGGTGCTCAACAACAAGCGGAATGGCCAAATAACTTATTGGTTAAATACACCTGGGATGAATCTAAAGATGTGAAGATCATGCTCAACGATCTTCAAAACAATATCTTGTCCGCCATCATTTTAGTGGTGATCGTTATCATCGCCATTCTTGGTGTTCGAACCGCGTTATTGGTTGGAATTTCAATACCTGGATCATTCCTCACGGGATTGTTGGTGTTGTCTGTGTTTGGTCTAACCGTCAACATTGTGGTGCTGTTCTCGCTGATCATGGCCGTTGGTATGTTGGTCGACGGCGCGATTGTGGTTACCGAGTTTGCAGATAGGCGAATGCAAGAGGGGGAAAGGCGTAAAGCCGCTTACCGAGACGCAGCGAAACGCATGGCGTGGCCGATAACCGCATCGACAGCGACAACCTTAGCAGCATTTGCTCCGTTACTGTTTTGGCCTGATGTGACCGGCGAATTCATGAAGTTCTTGCCCTTAACCCTTATCGCTACTTTAACTGCTTCATTGATTATGGCGTTGCTGTTTGTTCCAGTTCTAGGTGGCTTGATCGGTAAACCTCAATACGTATCGCCCAAGAGCCAAGCTCGAATGGTGGCACTGCATAATGGTGATTTTTCACAAGCAACGGGCTTAACCAAGGCGTATTACCACACGCTTTCGATTGCGATTAAGCATCCCTTTAAGATTCTGTTCAGTGCGATATTGCTCGCGGTTGCAGTTGGTTTTACTTACTCCAAAGCGGGCCTAGGTGCAGAGTTCTTCCCTGAGGTTGATCCACCGTTCTTTAACGTTAAAGTTCGTTCTCATGGTGATCTTTCTATTCAAGAAAAAGATGACATCATGCGCGATATTGAGCAAATGATGCTTAATCATGATGAGTTCGATACTGTTTACACACGCACGGGTGGGGATGACCAGATTGGCTTGATCTCGATTACTCCTGTTGATTGGCAATATCGTCGTAGTGTTAAAGCGATTATTGATGAATTAAAGGTGCAAACCGATCAATACGCTGGTGTTGAGATTGAATATAAGTTTCCAGATGCAGGGCCTCCGGTTGAAAATGATTTAGTGATTGAGCTGTCAGCAACAACACCAGAACAGCTCAATCAGGCGGCTAAGATCGTCAGAAGCTGGGCGGATGGAAATCAAGCGCTGGCCAATATCAGCGACACTGCGAGCAAAGATGGCATCGATTGGAAAGTGGATATTCGCAGAGATGATGCTGCTCGTTTTTCGGCTGATGCGACCTTGGTGGGTAATACCGTTCAATTCGTCACTAACGGATTAAAGATTGGTGACTACCTGCCTGATGACTCATCAGAAGAGGTCGATATCTTGGTGCGTTACCCTAATGATAAAAGAGATATCGGACGCTTTGACCAGTTGAGAGTCAAAACTCCTGCTGGCTTGGTACCGATCACCAATTTTGCTCAGATTGTTCCCGACCATAAGCAAGATACGATTAAACGCCTCGATGGTAAGCGTGTAGTGAACATCATGGCGGATATGGAAGAGGGCTATAACCTTGCCCTCGAACTGCCAAAGATTGAGCAAGCGTTGAGTGAATTGGGGCTACCGAGTAGTGTCGAGTTTCGTATTCGTGGTCAGAATGAAGAACAAGAAAATTCTTCAGCCTTCTTACAAAGTGCATTCATGGTTGCACTGGCGGTAATGGCGTTGATTTTGATTACTCAGTTTAATAGTTTCTATCAAGCATTCCTGATTCTTAGTGCGGTGCTGTTCTCAACGGTTGGTGTGTTTGTTGGTCTGCTTATCTTCCAACGTCCGTTTGGTATCGTGATGTCCGGTATTGGAGTGATTGCACTGGCAGGTATAGTCGTGAACAACAATATCGTGCTGATTGATACCTATAATCAGCTAATCAAAAGAGGCTTAGATAAGCGCGACGCAATTCTGAGAACCGGTGTTCAGCGTTTAAGGCCAGTAATGCTGACTACAGTGACTACTATCTTAGGCTTGATGCCGATGGTATTAGAGATGAACATCGACTTGATCAACCAAAAAATAGAGTTTGGCGCGCCGAGTACCCAATGGTGGTCGCAACTCGCGACGGCAATTGCGGGAGGCTTAGCATTCGCGACAGTCTTAACCTTGGTACTGACTCCTTGTCTATTAATGCTAGGGCGGGACAAGAAGCCTGAAAAATAGTAGATACAGTGGTTCGATGAACATAAAAAAGAGCGCCTTGGTGGGCGCTCTTTTCGTTGGCTTATAGGGTTCTTAACCTAATTGGTATCTAGTTGCCTAATTAGTCGCTAGTAACTGGCCGTATCGCTCAAGGCTATTCAGTCGAATCTTTGAATTGGCAATAAAGGTTGCTTTTGCTTTACCTGTTAACGACTTAGATTGCGGTAATTTCACGGTACGTGCATTCTTATGTACGCCATTAACCAAGAATTCATAGTGTAAGTGCGGGCCAGTCACACGACCAGTACCGCCCAAAGTACCAATGGTTTGGCCTTGTTTTACGCGCTGACCTGTTTTCACCATACGTCGCTTCATGTGCAGGTACTTGGTGATATAGGTGTTGCTGTGGCGAATGAACACGTAGTTACCGTTGAATTGGTTGTATCCCGACTTTTGGACGATACCGTCACCCGCCGCCCAAATAGGTGTGCCAACAGGCGCTGCGTAGTCAGTACCACGGTGAGCACGAACCTTGCCTGTTACTGGGTGTTTTCTGTTAGGGTTAAAGTTAGATGTCACACGACGGAAATCAATCGGTGAGCGTAGGAAGGCTTTCTTCATTGCGCGACCGTTTTCATCGAAATAGTTGCCACTCTTATCATCCAATACCGCGGTAAACGAATCACCTTGGTTTTTGAACACGGCCGCCATGATCTTACCGCGACCAACAACTTCGCCTTCAACCACTTTCTCTTGATATAAGATTTTGAAGCTATCGTTGTTACGGATATCCAATGCAAAATCGATATCCCAGCCAAAGATGCCCGCCAGTTCCATAATTTGGTTTGCGGTCAGTCCTGCGTTCACGCCGGCATTCCAGAAGTTAGACGTGATGTTGGCTTCGGCATAGTTGTATTGGTAGGCCACTTCCTTTTTGTCGAAGCTAGAGGAGAATGAATCGCCAGACTTAGTGAGCTTGAAGCTTTCAAACGCACTAAGTTGTCGCTTCAACTGAATAAGGTCGTTGTTTTCATCAAAGCCGAATTGTAATACGTCGCCAGGCCTTAGGTTGGACAGCTGCTTCTTAATATCGTTGTTAGTATTGAGTAGAGTGATCAGCAAACGGTATGAAAGGCCAATACGTTCAAATAAAACAGAGGTGCTTTCGCCAGAGCGAACGGTGTATTTCTCCCATTTGAGTACTGCCGTCGGTGGTGCGTCACTTGAGCTAACAAGTGCTGATGCACTGATCGTCAGTGGGTAGTGTTTTCCAACGACTAAAGCTCCCGTATCGTCACGTAAGCTGTTGACGTCGGGGAGTAAGAAAATAGCGATAAAAATTACGGCACTAAAAAATGCGATAAATGCCCGGTGCAAAATGGGAAGGCGTGCAAAAATAGACAACATGTTCCGGTTCGTTCTGTAAATATTATGAAAATAGACGACGGAATAGTGTAACTGGTTTCAAAATACATCGCTATTCAAGTAAGATGTCTAATTATTATATTTTTGCCAAATCTGTGGGAGTGAACAAGAATGGCGAGTATTGAAGCTGCACTAGCCGAGATCAAACGTGGCGTAGAAGAACTGATTCCAGAAGACGAACTGATTGCGAAACTAAAAGAAGGTCGTCCTTTACGCATTAAACTGGGTGCCGATCCAACCGCTCCAGATATCCACCTAGGCCATACGGTTATCTTTAACAAGCTTCGTGCTTTCCAAGAGCTTGGTCATGAAGTGACGTTCCTTATCGGTGATTTCACAGCAATGGTTGGTGATCCATCGGGTAAGAACTCAACACGTCCACCGCTAAGCCGTGAAGACGTATTGAAGAATGCTGAAACTTACAAAGAGCAAGTATTCAAGATTCTAGATCCTGCGAAAACGCAAATTCGTTTCAATTCTGAGTGGTTATCTGAGCTTGGTGCAGAAGGCATGATTCGTCTTGCTTCTAACCAAACTGTTGCTCGTATGCTTGAGCGTGATGACTTTAAAAAGCGTTACGCTGGTGGTCAACCGATCGCAATCCACGAATTCATGTACCCACTTCTTCAAGGTCACGACTCTGTTGCACTAGAGAGCGATGTTGAGCTTGGCGGTACTGACCAGAAGTTTAACCTTCTTATGGGGCGTGAACTGCAAAAAGCAGCAGGTCAAAAACCACAAGCGGTACTGATGATGCCACTACTTGTTGGTCTAGACGGCGTTAAGAAGATGTCTAAGTCAGCGCACAACTACATCGGTATCAGTGAAGCACCAAGCGAGATGTTTGGTAAGATCATGTCTATCTCTGACGATCTTATGTGGAGCTACTACGAGCTACTGTCTTTCCGCCCACTTGAAGAAGTAGCGGAACTGAAAGCTGGCGTTGAGGCGGGCAAAAACCCTCGTGACGTGAAAGTACTTCTTGCGAAAGAGATCATTGCTCGTTTCCACAGCGAAGCAGATGCTGAAGCGGCTGAGCAAGAGTTCGTTAACCGTTTTGCTAAGAACCAAGTTCCTGATGAAATGCCTGAATTTGAATTCGAAGCTGGCCTACCAATTGCGAACGTTCTAAAGGAAGCAGGTCTTGTAAACTCGACTTCTGATGCGATGCGTATGATCAAGCAAGGCGCAGCTAAGCTTGAAGGCGAGAAGATTGAAGACAGCAAATTCGTACCTGAAGCTGGTACTGCGGTTTACCAAGTAGGTAAGCGTAAGTTTGCTCGTATTACTATTAAGTAATATTAAATCTCAATGATTTATAGAAAAGGCATCTTCGGATGCCTTTTTTATGGGCCCCTATTTATTGCCCCTTATTTATTGACAGAAAGTTGACGAAGAATTTTTTACAGGATTGCTACACTATGCGCGCTGTTAAATAGACAGTAATTCTGGAGATTTTTATGAACAATACCGACCATCCTCCTAGTTTGAATGGAGAAGAATAATCTGTCTCGGTATTGATCTATTATCCTGCCGTTCAGGTAGGGTATCTTTGTTTTCCCCTCATTCTTTTCCACACTCTAGATTCTAACAAGTAGACACATCAGTGCTTTAAGCTCTTGGTGCGATTAGTTGTATGTTCTTGATGTATATAGCTATACGTTCTTGGTGTACACCGCTCTATACTCTCGGGTACTCTCTATAGGCTACTTGTTTTGATGGTCGTTACCTTTGCCAATCGGGAGATTCGCCATGACGGTAATGAACAACACTTTTTTATCTATTGAAGCTCTGTACTCAGAGCAAGACATCCAAGCTGTATCGAATGCCTTTCAACAGTACGGACGTGAGCAACAAATTAACCTTTTGAACCGTATGCCACTTGAAGATGCGGTGTTAGTGCTTGGGCAATGCTCTCTTAGTACGATTCAGACTTTACTTAGTGAGCTAGAAGAGCAGGGCTTTGAGAAGCGCTCTCGACATCTAGCTCACCAACTAGGGCTGATCTACTCAGAAGTTGAACCTCAACAGGGTTACCTTTCAACTGGAGTGCTTAGCCATGTTAGACAGCGTATCGGTTGGATTATAGCCTTAGCGCTGCTGGGCATTGTCTCTGGGCTTATCATTGCTCAGTATGAAGACATTCTTAGCCAGCTAGTACTTCTGGCGATCTATATGCCGGTAATCGCTGCTGCGGGTGGCAATACAGGCACACAAGCGGCGACTTTGGTCATTAGGGCCTTGGCCACAGGGGAATTGAAGAAACGCCAGTGGGCCAACGTTCTATGGAAAGAGCTTAGAGTTGCTATCTGTTTAGCTCTTGCGATCGCCTTAGTGATGATTGGCCGAATCTTATTATTCAGTGACAACCAGTCAACGGGTGGTTACGACATTAATATGATTGCTTACGCGATTGCTGTTGCTCTGTTTATTCAAGTGACCATATCAACTGTACTCGGCGGCGGGTTACCGATAGTCGCTCGATTCTTCAAACTTGATCCTGCTGTGTTAGTGAGCCCTGTACTGGCTTCGATAGTGGATATCTCTGGAATGTGGATCTACTTCACTGTGGTTAATTCATTCTTAGGGATCGCTTAGCTCCTATACAAATAGGTACCTATAAAAATAACTAAAAGCACCTTAGAGACAAAAATGGCGCTGAAGATTCAAGATCTTCAGCGCCGTTTTTATTGCTTAAGTAGAAGCTTAAACAGAGTTGAACATTATTTAGGTTTGCTCTGTGTTTGACTGAATTCAACTACATCTGTGTAGAAAGCTCGTTCAAACTGGGTGATGGGTGCTTTTACTGGTTTTTCTGGATCTGGTGTGTCAGGAAAGTAATCACGGACAAACTGTACAAATAGAGAGTTTGGTTTTCCCGCTTTATCTAAACCAAAGCCTGCCATGTTATAGCTCCCATACAAAGAACCACTTTTGGCAATAATGTTACCTTGGATTGGTGCTTTTCTCATGCTTTGACGGTATTTGAGCGTTCCATCAGTACCAGATGTAGGCATAGCCTCAATCAGGTTGAGCTGTTGGTCGTTTTCCCAGATATAACGAAGCACCTGAGCCATGGTTTGCGAGGTCATGCGGTTATTTCTGGATAGCCCTGAACCATCGACCAACTGTGCTTGGTTTAGGTCAATATTGGCTTTGGTCAGTAGTATCTGCTTTATCGCTTCAGTGCCGTTATTAAAACTGCCCGGTTGAACATAAAATGTCGCACCCAGTGTTTTGGTTAGGTTGTCTGCTATTAGATTGTCTGATTTCTTGAGCATGATATTAATCAGTTCGGGAAGTTTCTCTGAGCTGTGACTTGCGATTAACGTGCTTTTGCCTGATTTATCTTTTTTACCAACGACCACATTGCCTTTTACTTCAATTCTCAGTTCTTGAAGAATCGATGTAACGACTTGATAGGTGTAAAGTTCTGGACTTTGAATCGCGAACTTGAGTGGCAACGGTTTTTTACGTTCAACTAAGCAACCAGATAGCTTGTAAGTGTTGTCTGGTGTCGTTATGAGCTCCAAGTCGCATTGTGTTGCCTTCTGCCCAGAGCGAGTTACCGTGGCGGCAGTGGTCGTCACGTCTATCGGATAGTGAGCTGGGATATATACGCGTGTTGTACCGTTATCTTTTGTATAAATAGAGGCTTGTGCGCAGTTACTGTCTAAGGTCATTGCACTAGAGGGAGCGCTGTAACAAACGCCTAAAATGTCCCAAGGCCAACCAACCGCTCGTTGATAACCAGTAAAAGCTGAGTTATCGAGGTATAAGTTGCCCTTGATTGTTTTAGATTGCGACTTAGCATATTGATCTAAAAGGTTTTTTAGATGCTCTCTTTGTAGTGTAGGGTCACCACTGAATGCGATCACGACATCTTTATTAGAACGCGCAATGCTGGTCGTGTAGTTGAAATTATCTCCTAACTCCAATTTGGCTGCCAAAGCGGTGACTAGCTTTAACGTACTGGCGGGTGGGTAAAAGCCATCGCTATTGGTGTTCAACTCACTCGAATCATCACTCAATGACTTCAGTATCAAGCTTGTGCTACTGCCATCGGGCAGTTTATCTAGAGGGAGGTATTCGAAAGCACTAATTGAATAGCTACACAGTGACAAACCACATAGGAGTAAGCTGGATAGAAGGCGCATAGAAGGTTTTCTTGGATGACTGATGTTTTCAGTATACAGATATAAAAAACGCCCGCTATACAGCGGGCGTTTTGATTCTCAATTAACTAATTAAACAATTAGGTAATCAGAATTAGAAGTCGTAACGTAGACCTAGTGCTAGCTCGTCTTCAGCTTGTGCTGAAGTTGCAGCAAGGTTGCCGCCAGCAGTACCGAACTGGTCACCCGCTGAGATTAGGTTGAAGTTGTACGATACGTAGCCACGGAAGTTAGGCTTGAAGTAGTACGTTGCATCAACAGCAATATTGTCAGCAGACGTTTCGCCGTTAGTTTCAGCGTTGTTGTATGTAGATGAGAATACTGTTTGACCTAGAGTGTAAGCCGCTGCTACTTCGTAACCAGTGTAATCACCGTCGTTCTTAGCAACTTGACCATCTGTGAATACACCAGCGAAGTATAGGTCGCCCATAGTGTAAGAACCAGAAAGCATGTATTCGTCTTGAGCATCATCACCAGAGTATTGGCTTGCGTAACCAGCACCTAGTTTAACGCCAGTTTCACCGATTGCGTAGATACCAGATAGAGAGTAACCATCTGCACTGTTGTCGCTGTAAGAAGCAACAGCATCGCCTTCGCCTGCTGGAGTACCGTCAGCTTTTAGTTCTGTACGGTCAGCAAAACGGTAGCTTGCTTTAACGCTTAGGTCTTGGAATTGACCTTTGTAAGAAAGCATGTTGTCAGCACGGTCAGCAGCATTGATTTTCATTGCTGCAGAGTTACCGTGGTAAGCCATGATATCGGTAAAGTCAGTGATTACGCCTAGAGCGCCGTCGTTTTTACCGTAAGTTACTTCACCGAATGTACCGCCAAGTCCAGCGTAAGCGTAACGGTTAGTTAGGCTGTCGCTGTTTTTGTCAGTACCTGCGCCATTTTCAGCAGTTGTGAATTCGCCTTCGTAGAAACCAACGCCGTATAGGCCGTCTTGGATTTCAACTTGACCTAGGAAGTTAAGACGGATACGAGAGTTGTCTTGAGCGTTACCATCTTTCATAGATAGACGAGCTTCCGCACGGCCACCCATTTCTAGAGAAGTGCCGTCTTGGTTGTATAGTTCTGAAGCGTTAGCACCAGTAGTAAGAGCTGCAGCAGATACAGCAAGCGCGATCATAGTCTTGTTCATGTTATTAATTCCTAATTACTGTCCATAAAGGTATTTATCAAGGATTTGAATCCTTTTTGTGTATTGCTCGTATTAATCAAGCTTCATAATCATGCTTAGAACAAAAGCGTGAAACTTGCCAGAACAATCCGTGGGGTTCTTTTTACCCCTAAAGTTCCACCATCAGGTAGTAAAATGATATCAATAAAAATTATGAACACTGTTTTATTGCGATAGCCACTTGCTAAGGTTTTGTTTTTGTTTGTTTTTTACAAAAGTGTGATCTGTGTTTATTTGGTTTATTTTTGTTTTTTTTAGATATTTTATCGCTAACTTATTGATGGGGAGGTTATTATTCATTTTTGTGATGTCTGTAATTTAGACCTAGATAAAGCTTTTATAACGCAAAGTGGAATAAAGGTGATTTAGCCATAAAGTTTGTTTACACTAAGCCAAATCGTTTTGTTTCTATCACCCAATAAGTATGTTGGGTGGATTTATGTTGGCCAAAGAAAGCTTTGGCATAGAGGTAAAAAATGGAAAAGGTTCCAATGACAGTACGTGGCGCTCAGCAGCTACGTGACGAATTAGATCGCCTACTTAAGCTACGTCCTATTATTTCAGCAGCTATTGGTGAAGCTCGTGAACTCGGTGACTTGAAAGAGAATGCTGAATACCACGCCGCTCGTGAAGAGCAGGGTATCTGTGAAGCTCAAATTCGAGATATCGAATACAAGCTATCACTGGCTCAGATCATCGATGTAACGCAGATGGATAACACAGGCAAGATTATCTTTGGCACGACAGTGACTTTGATTGACGTAGATACGGATGAAGAATTCCGCTACCAAATCGTTTCTGAAGATGAAGCCGATATCAAAACGGGTCGCATTTCTGTGAAATCCCCAATTGCACGTGGTCTTATCGGTAAGATGGAAGGTGATGAAGTACTGATCTCTACTCCTGGTGGTGACAAGGACTTCGAAATCGACAAAGTAGAATACATCTAATTGATTTTTCTTTGTTTCTGATAAGTAAAAAGGTCGCTAATGCGACCTTTTTCGTTTCTCACGCTACACTAAAAGCTAAGCGCAGTGGCTTTCTTTTAGTGAAGTTAGCTTATATTAAGCTCGCTTACTTGCGTGGAATCTCGATTTTACGTGCTTCTGACTGACGGAACAGTACTAGAACTTTACCGATAGTCTGTACTTTCTCAGCTTTAGATTCACGTACAATTGCATCGATAATCAGTTGCTTAGTCTCACGGTCTTCTGATGCAACTTTAATCTTGATCAGTTCGTGGTGGTCTAGAGCTAATTCGATTTCCGCTAGAACAGCTTCAGTAAGTCCATTTGCGCCCATTAGCACAACAGGTTTTAAACTGTGAGCTAGGCCCTTTAGATGCTGCTTTTGTTTGGTACTTAGGTTCATTACGCGGCCAATTTTATTTAGTATTAGGGTTGAAAAAACCTATTTTAACGCCATCTAAAGCTGAAGACTATAATTTATTCAGCAATTAGTACTTTCCTCCAATTTAGGTATCCAATGAGCAAACAGAAACACTCGGCCAGTTCGGGCCGTTGGTTGAAGGAACACTTCGACGACAAGTACGCAAATGAAGCCAGAAAAAAAGGCTATCGTTCGCGTGCTTATTTCAAAATGGAAGAGATTCAAACGAAAGATAAATTGCTGACTCCAGGGATGACCATTGTGGATTTGGGTGCAGCGCCTGGCGGTTGGTCTCAATATGCTGCTAAGATTATCGGAGACAACGGTCAAATCATTGCGTGTGACTTATTACCAATGGATCCGATTGCCGGAGTGAGTTTTTTACAAGGCGATTTCCGAGAAGAAGCTGTGCTAGATGCCCTTCTGGAACGTATACAACCAAACATGGTTGATGTCGTGATGTCTGATATGGCACCTAATATAGCAGGCAACAATTCTGTGGATCAGCCAAGAGCTATGTATTTAGTTGAATTAGCTTTGGATATGTGTCGACAAGTTCTAGCTACCAATGGTAGTTTTGTTGTAAAAGTATTCCAAGGCGAAGGGTTTGACCAATATGTTAAGGACGTCCGTGAGATGTTTAAAACAGTCAAAGTTAGAAAACCCGACTCTTCTCGAGCTCGCTCTCGTGAAGTGTTTATCGTAGCAACTGGTTACAAAGGTTAACGATTCTCTTCCAAGAGTGAGAGTTAACAACATGGCTACAGGTTACAAACTGTAGTACCCTACCTTTAATTACAATTAGTTATCGAGAGGCTTACACCTTGAGTGACATGGCAAAAAATTTAATTCTGTGGCTTGTTATCGCGGTAGTGTTGATGTCGGTATTCCAGAGCTTCGGCCCTGGGGAAAGTAACGGCAGAGCAGTAGATTACACCACGTTTGTACAGGAAGTTGGCCAAGGCCAGATTCAAGACGCACAGTTCAATAACAGCGAAATTACCTTCACACGTCGTGGCGGTGGTTCTAAGTATGTAACTTACATGCCTGTTTATGATCAAAAGCTACTTGATGACTTAATTAATCAAAACGTAAAAGTTCAGGGTACACCACCTGAAGAGCAGAGCCTGCTTGGCACTATCTTCATTTCATGGTTCCCAATGATCTTACTGATTGGTGTGTGGATTTTCTTCATGCGTCAAATGCAAGGCGGCGGCGGCGGTAAAGGCGCAATGTCTTTTGGTAAGAGCAAAGCTCGAATGATGAGCGAAGAACAAATCAAAACGATGTTTGCTGATGTTGCTGGTTGTGACGAAGCAAAAGAAGACGTGAAAGAGCTTGTGGATTACCTTCGTGACCCAAGTCGCTTCCAAAAGCTTGGTGGTAAGATCCCGACAGGTATCCTGTTGGTCGGTCCTCCTGGTACGGGTAAGACATTGCTTGCAAAAGCGATTGCTGGTGAAGCGAAAGTACCGTTCTTTACTATCTCTGGTTCTGACTTCGTTGAAATGTTTGTTGGTGTTGGTGCATCTCGTGTGCGTGACATGTTCGAACAAGCGAAGAAAGCAGCGCCTTGTATCATCTTTATCGATGAAATCGATGCTGTTGGTCGTCAGCGTGGCGCTGGTGTTGGTGGTGGTCACGATGAGCGTGAGCAAACACTTAACCAAATGCTGGTTGAGATGGATGGTTTCGAAGGTAACGAAGGTATTATCGTTATCGCTGCGACTAACCGTCCAGACGTACTTGACCCAGCATTGCTTCGTCCAGGCCGTTTTGACCGTCAAGTTGTGGTTGGTCTACCAGATGTACGTGGTCGTGAACAGATTCTTAAAGTACACATGCGTAAGGTTCCACTATCAGGCGATGTTGAACCATCTCTGATTGCTCGCGGTACACCCGGTTTCTCAGGTGCAGACCTTGCGAACCTTGTGAACGAAGCGGCTCTATTCGCTGCTCGTGGTAACAAACGCAATGTATCTATGGTTGAGTTTGAACTTGCGAAAGATAAGATCATGATGGGTGCAGAGCGCCGTTCAATGGTTATGTCTGAAGAAGTGAAAGAATCAACGGCTTATCACGAAGCGGGTCACGCGATTGTTGGTCGTTTGGTACCTGAACACGATCCAGTGTACAAAGTATCAATCATCCCTCGTGGTCGTGCACTTGGTGTGACTATGTATCTACCAGAGCAAGATCGCGTAAGCATGTCTCGCCAACATCTAGAGTCAATGATTTCTAGCTTGTACGGTGGTCGTCTTGCTGAAGAACTTATCTACGGTAAAGACAAGGTTTCGACTGGTGCGTCTAACGATATCGAACGTGCAACAGATATTGCTCGTAAGATGGTTACGCAGTGGGGCTTCTCTGAGAAACTAGGTCCTCTTCTTTATGCTGAAGAAGAAGGCGAAGTTTTCCTAGGTCGCGGCATGAGCCAAGCGAAGCATGTTTCTGACGATACAACTCGACTTATCGATGAAGAAATTCGCATTCTTATCGACCGCAATTACGCTCGAGCTAAGCAAATCCTAGAAGATAATATGGATTTGATGCACTCGATGAAAGATGCGCTTATGAAGTACGAAACGATCGATGCGGGTCAGATTGATGACCTCATGGAGCGTAAGACTGACATTCGTGAGCCTGCTGGTTGGGGTGACCAGGCGAAAGCAGAACCTGCAAAGGAAGAAGCTAAACCTGAAGCTAAATCAGAAGAGCAAGCCGAAGCCGAGCCAAAAGCTGAAGAGTCGACAGTTGAAGAAGTTAAATCTGAATCAGATGATGCTCAAAACAAAGATTCTTAATCACTAAGTTTTGAATTAAAACCCTGAGTACGCTCAGGGTTTTTCTGTTTATAGCCCAAGATATTTTTTCCTTTAAGACCTGCCTTTCATGATATTAAAAGCACACAATAAAACGCTCGTTTTAGACCGCCCACATGTGATGGGTATCCTCAATGTTACGCCTGACTCTTTCTCTGATGGCGGAAAATTCAATTCATTAGATAATGCTTTACTGCAAGCAGAGCGAATGATTCAGGCTGGCGTTAGCATTATTGATATTGGTGGTGAGTCGACTCGTCCGGGTGCTCCAGAGGTGTCCTTAGAGGAAGAGTTAGCTCGAGTTATCCCTGCGATTAAAGCGATTCGCGCCAAGTTTGACGTTTGGATCTCGATTGATACCAGCAAAGCTGAGGTGATGCGCCAAGCTGTTGATGCAGGGGCTGATTTGATCAATGATGTGCGCGCACTGCAAGAGCCCGGAGCTCTAGAAGTGGCCGCAGAGGCTAATGTACCTATTTGCTTGATGCACATGAAAGGTCAGCCAAGAACTATGCAAGCCAATCCAAGCTACGAAGATGTTCTAACAGATGTCGAAGCCTTTTTACAAGAAAGGGTCGAAGCTTGTGAGGCGGCCGGTATCTCAAAAGAGCAGCTGATTCTTGACCCTGGTTTTGGTTTTGGTAAAACCATCGAACACAATTACCATTTATTAGCGCACCTTGAAAAGTTTCATACGCTTGGTCTACCTGTCTTAGCGGGAATGTCGAGAAAGTCGATGATCTTTAAGCTACTAGACAAAGTCCCAGCTGACTGCATGGTCGCTAGCGTTACTTGCGCCACCATTGCTGCGATGAAAGGTGCTCAAATTATTCGCGTTCACGATGTAGAAGATACATTGGAAGCGATGAAGATAATCGAAGTGATGAATAACAATCACTAATCATAGTTAAGGAAAATCAATATGTCTGATAAAAGACGTTACTTCGGCACAGATGGTGTACGTGGAAAAGTGGGCCAGTACCCAATCACACCTGATTTTGTTTTGAAGCTTGGCTGGGCTGCCGGTCGTGTTCTTGCAAAGCAGGGCACAAAGAAAGTTATCATTGGTAAAGATACTCGTATCTCTGGCTACATGCTTGAGTCCGCACTAGAAGCGGGACTTGCCGCAGCTGGTCTTCAAGCTACGTTTACTGGTCCAATGCCAACACCTGCCGTTGCTTACCTAACACAAACTTTCCGTGCTGAAGCGGGGATTGTTATCTCTGCATCGCACAACCCCTTTTATGACAACGGCATTAAGTTCTTCTCTTCTGAAGGCACTAAATTGTCGGATGACATTGAACTCGCCATCGAAGCTGAGCTAGACAGAGATATCGAGTGCGTGGAATCTTCAGAATTAGGTAAAGCGGTACGCCTAAATGATGCTGCAGGCCGTTATATTGAATTTTGTAAAAGTACATTCCCACACAAAATGACGCTAGCTGGAATGAAAATTGTGGTGGATTGCGCGCATGGTGCGACTTACCACATTGCACCGGCTGTATTTAAAGAACTGGGTGCTGAGGTTGTTGCAATTGGTGTGGAGCCAAATGGCACTAACATCAACCATGAAGTGGGTGCGACAGATGTGCGTGCTCTACAAGCTAAAGTGGTTGAAGAGAAAGCAGCACTAGGCCTTGGTTTTGATGGCGACGGTGATCGTATCATCATGGTTGACGAGCTAGGCAATAAAGTTGATGGTGACCAAATCGCCTACATTATTGCTCGCGATGCACTGCGTCGTGGTGAGTTGAAAGGCGGAGTTGTTGGTACGCTAATGACCAACCTTGGTATGGAAAATGGCCTTAAGCAGTTAGGTATTCCATTTGTACGTGCTGCTGTTGGTGACCGTTATGTTATGGAACAACTTCTAGCTAAAGGCTGGAAGATCGGTGCTGAGAACTCGGGGCACGTTATCCTATTAGATAAAGTGACGACAGGTGATGCTATCGTTGCTGCTCTGCAAGTATTGGCCTCAGTTGTCGATAGTGAAATGACACTGAATGAGCTTTCTCAAGGTATGACGTTATACCCTCAAGTTCTAGAAAATGTTCGTTTTAGTGGTGATTCAAACCCACTAGAAGCAGAGGCTGTGAAAGCGGCTGTTATTGAAGTCGAGACGGAACTCGGTGAGAAAGGCCGTGTGCTATTACGCAAATCGGGTACTGAGCCACTACTGCGCGTAATGGTCGAAGGTGAAGACGCTGAACTTGTTCAGAGTTCTGCACTGAAAATTGCTGATGCGGTAAAAGCGAATTGCTAATAAAACGTTTGCCGTAACAGGCGAAGTCGGTCTCACTTGCGGGGGCCGGGTTTTAGTTATGTGATGATTAAAAAGGGACGTAAATGAGTTTTGTGTCCCTTTTGCCCTTTTTTTGACCACTTGCTTGGTAAAGGCTTATTTTTTAGTAAATTCTCCTTGTCAGTCATCGTCGCATTCGCTAGTATTGCTCGGCCTTCAGTTAGGAGGTCGCTAGCCTTGTTCTTGAAAATAGTTTTTTGAACGGCGCTGGCTCAACAATTAGGAACATAGGTGGAAAAATGTTTACAGTTCTACTTGTGATTTACCTGTTGGCAGCGCTTGGTGTAATTGGCCTAGTGTTGATTCAACAAGGTAAAGGCGCAGATATGGGAGCCTCTTTCGGTGCTGGCGCTTCAAACACTGTGTTTGGTGCTGGTGGCTCAGGAAATTTCCTTACCCGAATGACTGCAATTTTTGCAACTACATTTTTTATCCTTAGCTTAGTGCTTGGTAATATGTCTACACATAAAACTGAGTCACAATGGATTGACCCGACCCAAGGTCAGGTGATTCAACAAGCTGAAGATGCAGTGAGTGAAGTTCCGGCGCAAGGCGACGAAATTCCACAATAATCTGTAAAGATTTGATGCCGAGATGGTGAAATTGGTAGACACGCTAGCATGAGGTGCTAGTGCCTTAGGGTGTGAGGGTTCGAGTCCCTCTCTCGGCACCATGTTTACAAACTTGTAAAACATCTTGTTGGGCGTATAATGCTCACAAGTCGGACGCGGGATGGAGCAGTTTGGTAGCTCGTCGGGCTCATAACCCGAAGGTCGTCGGTTCAAATCCGGCTCCCGCAACCAATTTCAATGCTATTATATAGCTTGTATTGGTAGCAAGTTTGCACAGTGTGAACCTCACTGTGAGTTAAGTGTGATATCAAATATGATGGCACTTGACATATAAGGGTCCAGCAACAAAAACCCCGGCTTATACGGGGTTTTTTGTTATCTAAGCATTTATAAATGCATTTAGATGATAATGTTTGCTTGGAATTTAAATTGGGCTTTGAGCCCTTTTTTTGTTTCTGGAGTGGTTAAATGACTGGTTTAGAAAGACAACTTACTGAAATGCTTGACGCTCCAGTAGCAGCATCAGGTTATGAGTTAGTTGGATTAGAATTTATTCGTGCTGGTGAGCACTCAACGCTACGCATTTACATCGATTCACCAAATGGTATCAATGTAGATGATTGCTCTGAAGTTAGTCACCAAGTAAGTGCCGTAATGGACGTTGAAGATCCAATTTCAGTGGCTTATAACCTTGAAGTGTCTTCACCAGGTTTAGAGAGACCACTGTTCAAAGCTGAGCATTACCAACAATTTATTGGTCACGAGGTAAGCATCGTTTTGAAAATGGCTGTCGGCAACCGTCGTAAATGGAAAGGTGATATCCAATCTATCGAAGGCGAGACAGTGAAAGTATTGGTTGAAGGACAAGAAGAAGAATTCGTCCTGAGCAATATTGCGAAAGCTAACCTGATCCCTAAATTTTAGTTCTCCTAGAGAGAAGAGCTTAAGAGGCTAGATTAATGAACAAAGAAATTTTGGCGGTAGTAGAAGCTGTTTCTAATGAGAAAGCAGTTCCTCGTGAGCGTATTTTTGAAGCGCTTGAAATCGCGCTTGCAACGGCAACAAAAAAGAAAAGCGAACTAGAAATCGAAGTTCGTGTTGAGATTGACCGTAAAACGGGTAATTTCGAAACTTTCCGCCGTTGGGAAGCTGTTGAGGAAGTTGAATTCCCAACAAAAGAAATCTCTATTGAAGCTGCAAAGTACGATGATCCAGAGATCGAACTTGGCGGTTTCATTGAAGATGATATCGAATCAGTAACGTTTGACCGTATTACGACTCAAACAGCTAAGCAA
This sequence comes from Vibrio syngnathi, assembly GCF_002119525.1. Taxonomy (NCBI): domain Bacteria; kingdom Pseudomonadati; phylum Pseudomonadota; class Gammaproteobacteria; order Vibrionales; family Vibrionaceae; genus Vibrio; species Vibrio syngnathi. The sequence continues at coordinate 642,405 of NZ_CP017916.1, forward strand.
GTTATCGTACAGAAAGTACGTGAAGCTGAACGCGCTCAAATCGTTGAACAGTTTATTGATAACGAAGGCGAGCTAGTCACTGGCGCAGTTAAGAAAGTTAACCGTGACACAGTGATTCTAGATCTAGGTAACAACGCTGAAGCGGTAATCCTTCGTGATGACCAACTTCCTCGTGAAAACTTCCGTCCAGGTGACCGTGTTCGTGGTCTTCTATACGCAGTTAAGCCAGAAGCTCGCGGCTTCCAGCTGTTTGTTACTCGTTCTAAGCCAGAAATGCTAGCTGAACTATTCCGTGTTGAAGTGCCTGAGATTGGTGAAGAGCTAATTGAACTTAAAGGTGCTGCACGTGACGCTGGTTCTCGTGCTAAAATCGCCGTTAAAACAAACGACAAACGTATTGACCCTGTTGGTGCGTGTGTTGGTATGCGTGGCGCACGTGTACAAGCTGTATCTAACGACCTTGGCGGTGAGCGTATCGATATCGTGCTTTGGGATGATAACCCGGCGCAATTCGTTATCAATGCAATGGCTCCTGCTGATGTTGCTTCTATCATCGTTGATGAAGATACGCACTCAATGGACATCGCGGTTGAAGCTGACAACCTAGCGCAAGCTATCGGTCGTAGCGGTCAAAACGTACGTCTAGCGTCTCAACTTACTGGTTGGGAACTGAACGTAATGACTGTTGCTGATCTAGAGAAGAAGCACCAAGAAGAAGCAGTTGCTTCTATTGAAAACTTCATGAAGTACCTAGATATCGAAGAAGACTTTGCTCAAATGCTTGTTGAAGAAGGCTTCTCTACGCTTGAAGAAGTAGCCTACGTTCCTGTGAACGAGCTTCTTGAAGTAGATGGTCTAGATGAAGGTATCGTTGAAGAATTGCGTAACCGCGCGAAAGACGCACTGACAACTCTAGCGCTAGCGAAAGAAGAAACTTTCGATGGTGTTGAGCCAGCTGAAGACCTACTTGCACTTGAAGGTCTTGAGCGTGAAATGGCTTACAAGCTAGCAGCAAAAGGCGTTGCGACATTGGAAGACCTAGCTGACCAAGGCGTTGATGAACTAGAAGGCATCGAAGACCTAACTGCAGAGCGTGCAGGCGAGCTAATTATGGCTGCGCGTAACATCTGTTGGTTCGGCGACGAAGAATAATTCAGCAAGGAGAGAGAGCGGTATGACACAATTAACAGTTAAAGCACTGAGTGAAGAGATTGGTACGCCAGTTGACCGCTTAATTGAACAACTTGCTGATGCAGGCATGAAGAAAGCAGGGTCGGACCAAGTGACTGATTCAGAGAAGCAAACATTGCTAACGCACCTTAAAAAGGAGCACGGCGATACTTCTGGTGAAACAGAACCGACTCGTTTAACTCTTCAACGCAAAACCCGCAGCACGCTAAGTGTTGCCGCTGGAGGCGGTAAGAGTAAGGATGTTCAAGTTGAGGTACGTAAAAAGCGTACTTACGTGAAGCGCAGCACTATTGAAGATGAAGCGAAACGTGAAGCTGAGGAAGTAGCTAATCGTGAAGCGGAAGAGAAAGCACAACGCGATGCTGAAGAGCAAGCGAAACGTGATGCTGCAGAGAAAGCACAGCGCGAAGCCGAAGCAAAAGTAACACGTGAAGCGGATGCAAAACGTGAAGCTGAAGAGAAGGCTCAACGCGCACAAGCTGAAAAGGCTAAAAAAGACATGAATTCAAAAAATGCAGACGCTAACGCACAAGCGAAAAAAGAAGCGGATGAACTTAAAGCTCGTCAAGAGCAAGAAGCAACTCGTAAAGCCGAAGCTGAAGCAGCTAAGCTTGTTGAAGAAGCTCGTAAGTTAGCAGAAGAGAACCAAGAACGTTGGTCTGAAGAAGAGAAGAAGAAGAAAGAGCAAGAGAAATCTGCGGATTACCATGTGACGACTTCTACTTACGCTCGTGAAGCTGAAGATGCGGCAGACAAAAAAGATGAGAAAGCACCTCGTCGTCGCAAGAAGAAACCAGCTCCAGCAACTCAACCTGGCAATAACCGTGGTGGTCGTAACCAACGTGGTCGTGGCGGTAAAGGTAAGCTTGCTAAACCAACTTCAATGCAGCAAGGCTTCGATAAGTCAGCGACTGTTGCAAAATCTGACGTTGCTATCGGCGAAACTATCGTTGTTTCTGAACTGGCTAGCAAAATGTCAGTTAAAGCAACTGAAGTTATCAAAGTAATGATGAAGATGGGCGCTATGGCGACTATCAACCAAGTGATCGACCAAGAAACAGCACAACTTGTTGCTGAAGAAATGGGTCACAAGGTAATCCTACGTAAAGAAAACGAACTTGAAGAAGCAGTACTAGCTGACCGTGATAGCGATGCTATCGCTGAAGGTCGTGCTCCTGTTGTTACTATCATGGGTCACGTTGACCACGGTAAAACTTCAACACTTGACTACATTCGTAAAGCACACGTTGCTTCTGGCGAAGCTGGCGGTATCACGCAGCACATTGGTGCTTACCACGTAGATACTGACAACGGCATGATCACTTTCCTTGATACTCCTGGACACGCGGCCTTTACTGCTATGCGTGCTCGTGGTGCTCAAGCGACAGATATCGTTGTACTAGTAGTTGCAGCAGATGATGGCGTAATGCCACAAACAATCGAAGCAATCCAGCACGCGAAAGCGGCAGGCGTTCCTCTGATTGTTGCTGTGAACAAGATCGATAAAGAGGGTGCAAACCCAGACAACGTTAAGAATGAGCTAGCTCAATACGACGTTATCCCTGAAGAATGGGGCGGTGAGAACATCTTCGTTCACATCTCTGCAAAACAGGGTACAAACATCGATGGTCTTCTAGAATCTATCCTTCTTCAGTCTGAAGTTCTTGAGCTTACAGCGGTTAAAGAAGGCATGGCATCTGGTGTTGTTGTTGAATCTCGTCTTGATAAAGGTCGCGGTCCAGTTGCAACAGTACTAGTACAGTCTGGTACTCTAAACAAAGGCGATATCGTTCTTTGTGGTCAAGAGTACGGCCGTGTACGTGCAATGCGCGATGAAAACGGTAAAGACATCGAAACTGCTGGTCCATCTATCCCTGTAGAAATTCTAGGTCTTTCTGGCGTTCCTGCTTCAGGTGATGAAGCGACTGTTGTACGTGATGAGCGTAAAGCTCGTGAAGTTGCAAACTACCGTCAAGGTAAATTCCGTGATGTTAAACTAGCTCGCCAACAAAAAGCGAAACTAGAGAACATGTTCGCGAACATGACGGCAGGCGAAGTTGCTGAACTTAACGTTGTACTTAAAGCTGACGTTCAAGGTTCTGTAGAAGCGATTGCTGACTCTCTACTGAAACTGTCAACTGACGAAGTTAAAGTGAACATCGTAGGTTCTGGTGTTGGTGGTATTACTGAAACTGACGCAACGCTTGCTGCAGCTTCTAACGCTATCATTCTTGGTTTCAACGTTCGTGCTGACGCAACTGCGCGTAATACAGTTCAGAACGAAAACCTAGATCTACGTTACTACTCAATCATCTACCAACTGATTGACGAAGTTAAACAGGCAATGGGCGGTATGCTTGCTCCTGAATTCCGTCAAGAAATCATTGGTCTTGCACAAGTTCGTGACGTATTTAAGTCGCCTAAACTTGGTGCAATCGCTGGTTGTATCGTTACTGAAGGTACGATTAAGCGTAGCAACCCAATCCGTGTACTTCGTGAAAACGTTGTTATCTACGAAGGTGAACTAGAGTCACTTCGTCGCTTTAAAGATGACGTTCAAGAAGTTAAGAATGGTTACGAGTGTGGTGTTGGCGTTAAGAACTACAACGACGTTCGCGTTGGTGACCAGATCGAAGTATTCGAAATCGTTGAGGTTAAACGTACTCTAGACTAATCAGTCTGTACGACTCGACATATTGACTAAGGTTACTAACATTACTAATAAAGGTAATAAGGTAATCGGTTGTTGAATACACCATGGGGGGCTGGTAATTACCAAGCCCCCCATCTTTCTAAGTGAGAAAAGAAAATGTCAAAAGAATTTAGCCGCACACAACGTGTGTCTCAGCAGCTTCAAAAGGAGCTTGCGCTTATCTTACAACGTGAAGTTCGTGACTCACGTATCGGTATGGTAACGATCTCAGACGTAGAAGTGTCTCGTGACCTTGCTTACGCAAAAGTGTTCGTTACTTTCCTATGTATCGGTGAGCAAACACCTGAATCATGTCTTGCTGCTCTTAAAGAGCATGAAGTGCCAGTTCGTATGGCTCTTGGTAAGCGTATTCGTCACCGCCTAACGCCTGAAGTACGTTTTACTTACGACAACACACTAGTAGAAGGCATGCGTATGTCTAACCTGGTAAGTGAAGTTTTAAACGACGATAAGCGTAAGCAAGAAGAGTCTGGCCGTACTGACGAAACTCAGTCTAAGGACGAAGAGTAATGGCTCGCCGTCGTAAAGGTCGCCCTATCAACGGGGTAATTCTGTTAGATAAGCCAACTGGCATTTCGTCTAATGATGCACTGCAAAAAGTAAAACGTATTTACTTTGCAGAGAAGGCAGGGCACACCGGTGCTCTGGATCCTCTTGCGACTGGCATGCTGCCAATTTGTCTTGGTGAAGCAACGAAGTTCTCCCAGTTTCTTCTAGATTCTGATAAGCGCTACGTAGTAATTGCTAAGCTTGGTGAGCGTACCAATACCTCTGACTCTGATGGCGAAGTGGTAGAGACACGTGATGTTAACGTGACTCAAGAGCAACTTGAACGCTGCATTGCAAGCTTCAAAGGTGAAACCGACCAGATTCCATCAATGTTCTCAGCATTGAAGTATCAAGGTAAGCCTTTGTATGAATACGCACGTGCAGGTATCGAGGTGCCTCGTGAATCTCGTAAGATCACTGTTTACTCTATTGAACTGCTTCGCTTTGAAGGTGATGAAGTTGAGATGGAAGTGCACTGTTCTAAAGGCACTTACATCCGCACAATTACTGACGATCTTGGTGAAATGCTAGGTTGTGGTGCTCACGTGACCATGCTTCGTCGTACAGGTGTAGCAAAGTATCCGTACGAGCGTATGGTGACTTTGGAGCATTTGAACGAGATCCTAGAGCAAGCACAGGCGCAAGAAATTGCACCGAAAGAGCTGCTTGATCCACTATTAATGCCAATGGACACAGCCGTTGAAGACTTACCAGAAGTTAACTTGAACGCGGAACTGACTGACCTAGTTCAGCACGGTATGCCAGTTCAGGTTGCTGGTGCGCCAACGGAAGGCACGGTTCGCATGACAAGTGGCGAAGAGAAGCTGTTTGTCGGCGTAGCTCAGATTGCTGAAGATGGCCGAGTTGCACCGAAGCGTTTGGTTGTTTTCAGAGATGAAGAGCCACAAGCGTAACGCTGAAACCTAGTTAGGTATTGGCGCTTAGCCTGGAAAAGCGAATCAATAATATAGAAAGCGAGCCCTTAATTTTAATGGTTCGCTTTTTTCGTTTTTCATGAGTTCGATTGTTATTGCACCAACTCGTAAACTTCCCTATAATCCTCGGCTCGCGTAGCGGCTGAATCAGAGATTGGCTGCTACAAATATAAACTTACTCTTATCAGGAGAGATTTATGTCTCTGAATGCAGAAACTAAAGCAGCAATCGTTGCAGAATACGCACAATCTGAAGGCGACACAGGTTCACCAGAAGTACAAGTAGCACTACTTACTGCTTCTATCAACCACCTACAAGGTCACTTCAAAGCGCACAAACACGATCACCACAGCCGTCGTGGTCTATTACGTATGGTTTCTAGCCGTCGTAAGCTTCTTGATTACTTGAAAGGCAAAAACCTTACTCGTTACCAAGACCTAATCAAGCGTCTAGGCCTACGTCGCTAATAGCGATGTCTGCAAAGACAGTTTGAAGAAAAGGAGCATTTATGCTCCTTTTTTTGTGCCTGTTATATTTTTAATGTCAAAAATGTAGGTTCTCTGTGCGGTTAACCTGATTTTTAATCGTGAAAATGTCTCTTGCCAAAAAAATAGTTTATACTCTCGCACGCGAATAATTGTTTGATTATTTCGCACCCTAATTAGCTCAACAATAACAGTCACAGATGTCGGCCAATAGGTCGCGACTATTAAAAGCAGATGTTTAGTCTGATTGAACTTCTCGTCTTTTTTTACTAGTCGCGATTAGTTATTGCTGAGCATTCATTCACTTATTCTGAAAAGAGATTTTCAGATGAAGGATATACAATGTTTGAAAAACCAGTTGTAAAGTCATTCCAGTACGGTAACCACACCGTTACTCTAGAAACGGGCGTAATGGCACGTCAAGCTACTGCTGCTGTAATGGCGACTATGGACGATACATCAGTATTCGTTTCTGTTGTTGCTAAGAAAGAAGCTGTTGCGGGTCAAGATTTCTTCCCTCTAACAGTTAACTACCAAGAGCGTACATACGCTGCGGGTAAAATCCCTGGTGGTTTCTTCAAGCGTGAAGGTCGTCCATCTGAAGGCGAAACACTAACAGCTCGTCTGATTGACCGTCCAATTCGTCCACTTTTCCCAAGTGCGTTTAAAAACGAAGTTCAAGTTATCGCTACGGTTGTTTCTATCAACCCTGACGTAAACCCAGACATGATCACTATGATCGCAACGTCTGCTGCTCTTGCTATCTCTGGTGCACCATTCAATGGTCCTATCGGTGCTGCACGTGTTGGTCACATCGACGGCGAACTTGTTCTTAACCCATCAAATACTGAGCTTGAAAACTCTAAACTAGACCTAGTTGTGTCTGGTACAGAAGGCGCAGTACTTATGGTTGAATCTGAAGCAGATAACCTATCTGAAGAAGAAATGCTTTCAGCTGTTGTTTACGGTCACGATCAACAACAAGTTGTAATCAAAGCGATCAACGAGTTTGCTGCTGAAGTTGCAACTCCATCTTGGAACTGGGAAGCGCCAGCAGTTAACACTGAGCTTAAAGCTAAAGTTGCTGAGCAAGCTGAAACTCGTCTATCTGACGCGTACCAGATCACTGAGAAAATGGCTCGTTACGAGCAAGTTGGCGCAATCAAGAACGACACTGTTGAAGCTCTAATTGCACAAGACGAAAACCTAGATGAGCGCGAAATCCGCGGCATGCTTGGTTCTCTAGAGAAAAACGTAGTACGTAGCCGCATCATTGCTGGTAACCCACGTATCGATGGCCGTGAAAAAGACATGGTTCGTGCGCTAGACGTACGTACTGGTGTTCTTCCACGTACACACGGTTCTTCTCTATTCACTCGTGGTGAAACTCAAGCACTTGTTACTGCAACGCTTGGTACACAACGTGATGCACAAATCATCGACAGCCTAATGGGTGAGAAGAAAGACAACTTCCTTCTACACTACAACTTCCCTCCATACTGTGTAGGTGAAACTGGTTTCGTTGGTTCTCCTAAGCGTCGTGAAATTGGTCACGGTAAGCTTGCTAAACGTGGTATCCAAGCAGTAATGCCTTCTGTTGACGAATTCCCATACACAGTTCGTGTTGTATCGGAAATCACTGAATCTAACGGTTCTTCTTCAATGGCTTCTGTATGTGGTACATCTCTAGCACTTATGGATGCTGGTGTTCCAATCAAAGCTTCTGTTGCGGGTATCGCAATGGGTCTTGTTAAAGAAGGCGACGATTTCGTTGTTCTTTCTGACATCCTTGGCGACGAAGATCACCTAGGTGACATGGACTTTAAAGTAGCAGGTACTAACGCTGGTATCACTGCACTTCAAATGGACATCAAGATCGAAGGTATCACTAAAGAGATCATGCAAATTGCACTTAACCAAGCGCAAGGTGCACGTAAGCACATCCTTTCTGTAATGGATGAAGCTATCTCTGGTGCTCGTGAAGATATCTCTGAATTCGCTCCACGTATCCACACAATGAAAATCAGCTCTGATAAGATCAAAGATGTTATCGGTAAAGGCGGCGCAGTTATCCGTGCTCTTTGTGAAGAAACAGGTACTACAATCGAAATCGAAGACGATGGCACAATCAAGATTGCTGCTACTGAAGGCGCAGCTGCTCAAGAAGCTATCCGTCGTATCGAAGAGATCACTGCTGAAGTTGAAGTTGGCCGCATTTACCAAGGTAAAGTTGCTCGTCTAGCTGACTTCGGTGCATTCGTTACTATCCTTCCAGGTAAAGATGGTCTAGTACACATCTCTCAAATCGCTGACAAGCGTGTTGAGAAAGTGTCTGACTACCTAACTGAAGGTCAAGAAGTACCAGTTAAGGTTCTTGAAATTGACCGTCAAGGCCGTGTACGTCTAAGCATGAAAGAAGCAGTTGAAACGCCAGCTGAAGGCGAAGCACCTGCTGCTGAGTAATTCTTAGCCTACTAATGGGACTATCGCTTTTTAGTGATTTCTAACCCATTGGTAAAAAAGCATGTTATAAAGGGGAGCATATCGCTCCCCTTTTTTTATTGCGGTCATAACAGGAGTAATTATTTGTGAAATGGTTTCAAACCGCGAGTATGTGTTTACTGCTTGTACTGACAGGTTGTGCGACAACATCAGATAACACCTCACGTTGGGTTTATCCCCCAATGGCTGTGCCGCTGCAACCAAGCGTTCAGCAAGAGGTTCAAATTGCACGTCTTAGTCAATTATTACAGCGTCCAGATTTGAACGATGAAGTTCGAGCTAAAATGCTGTTTGAGCGTGGTAACTACTACGACAGTGTTGGCCTACGTGATCTCGCGCGTCTCGACTTCAACCAATCTCTTTCATTGAACCCTGCTCAACCTGATATCTTCAATCTTTTGGGTGTTTACTTTACGCAGGTAGGGGAGTTTGATGCCGCTTATGAATCTTTTGATTCTACGTTAGAGCTTGATCCTGCAAACTCTTACGCAGAAAGAAATCGCTCTATCGCACTCTACTATGGCGAGCGTTACGACTTAGCCAATGAAGAGATGATGAAACACTATGCCGATGATCCTAGCGATCCGTTTCGCGCTTTGTGGCTGTACATCATTCAACATGAGTTAACGCCAGAACAAGCCAAGCTTGATTTACAAAAACGTTACGAAAGCCGTGATGAGCAGTGGGGCTGGGTGCTAGTCGCCATCATGCTTGATGACATTACTGAAGAGCAGGCTTTCAAGGCGATCTTAACGGGTACTCGTGATAACACGTTACTTGCGCAGCGCCTGACAGAGACATACTTCTACCTGGCTAAGCGTTACCACTTGAATGGTGACTACGCGAATGCAATCTCTCTATACAAGTTGTCAGTGTCTTTCAATGTGTATGAATATGTAGAGCATCGTTACTCTTTCTTAGAGCTAAGCCGTATATTTACTACTCTTAAAGCCGAGCACTTAGCAAAAGTTAAGTTGGCTGAGGCCGAAGAAGCAGCTAACGCTAAGTAAGCGATACATTTTGATTCCGAAAAGCCGCTGCCTGTCAGCGGTTTTTTTATGCTCCTTTTTTATAAACAGGTGGGGGGAGCTCGTTTTTGATTGCTTTTTATTTAAACAACACTAAAATAGTTAGCTTTGCTAACTAAATGCTATTCTTGATTAGGTGAGTATGCTAAACCAGAATTTAGAAAAGATTGAGCGCTTCGCCTCTAAGATATGGCGAACTCAGGTAAATGAAGATCCTATTTGCCAATTGAGCTTCAATGAGTACGATTATTTGAAGGTCATTCAAGCTTCTCCAGAGCCTATTAGACTGACAGACCTTGCTATTGAGATGCAGGTGACAAAACCTTCAGCCACGACTATGGTTCAAAGGCTTGAGAGAAAAGGCCTTGTCGAACGCAAACCGTCTCTTGAAGATGCGAGATCTAAGTTGGTGGTTTTGACCCAAAAGGCTGAAGTGGGTTTAGAAGAAGAAAGTAAGATCTATCAGGTCATGGCACAGATACTGGAAAGTCGTTTGTCTGAGCAAGAATCTCAGCAGCTGAACCTATTATTAACTAAAGCGTTGAAGTAAATAATTTAGATATTTAGTTAGCCTTGTTAACTAATTTTTCGAGTCATATCTTGTTGATATGCGACTCACAAATGAAAGTAGAGTAAGAAATGAGTAACTCAATTAGTCGCCAGTTTTGGCGATACACAATCCCTACTGTGGCTGCCATGTTGGTTAATGGCCTTTACCAAGTGGTGGATGGCATCTTCATTGGCCGCTATGTGGGGGCTGATGGACTTGCAGGCATCAATGTTGCGTGGCCTGTGATTGGTTCGATTCTCGGTATTGGTATGTTGGTGGGGGTAGGTACAGGTGCGCTTGTCTCGATTCGCCAAGGTAAAAAAGATACTCAAGGTGCTAAACAGATCTTAGCAACAGGCTTAACCTTGTTGCTAGCGATAACGCCTATTGTCTCTGTATTGCTGTTTTTGTTTGCTGATAACTTCTTGCTTTGGCAGGGCGCAGAGGGGCGAGTATATGAACTTGGCCTGCAGTACTTACATATTCTGATTGGTGCCAGTGTCTTCACGCTAGGTTCGATCGCAATGCCGTTTTTACTGCGTAACGATGACAGCCCGAACTTGGCCACGATACTGATGATTGTCGGTGCGGTGATCAATATAGCTCTGGATTACCTGTTCATCGCTCTATATGGTTGGGAGTTGATGGGCGCAGCATTAGCAACAGCGATTGCCCAGTTTGTAGTGACTGCACTTGGCTTAGCTTACTTTTTCTCGCATCGAGCAAACCTTCGTTTACGCTGGAATGAATTGAGACTGAAACTTGATGTGATTCCACAAATCTTCTCGATTGGTACATCAAGCTTCTTTATGTACGCTTATGGTTCGATGATGGTGGCGCTGCACAATGCGTTGTTCTCCCAGTATGGCGACCAGTTGATGATTGGTGCTTATGCGATTTTGGGCTACATCGTGACGGTTTACTACCTCACTGCTGAAGGCATCGCAAACGGCATGCAACCATTAGTGAGTTACAACCATGGTGCGCGTAATCAAGCGAACATTCGTAAGTTACTTAAGATTGCGATGATGAGTTCAGTATTGATCGGTGTTGCGTTCGTGCTACTTTTGAACGCGTTCCCACGTGAGTTTGTGTCAGTATTTAACTCAGATGAACCTCAGCTAGTTGAGTACACCGTGTTGGGTATTCGACTACACATGTTTGCACTGGCTCTTGATGGCTTCTTAGTAGTAGCGGGTGCTTACTATCAAGCGGTGAACAAGGGCAGCAAGGCGATGTTTGTGACGATAGGTAACATGCTTATCCAATTACCTTTCTTGTATATTATGCCTAAGTTGTACGGTGTGCCGGGGATCTGGATTGCGTATCCATTGTCCAATATCGCGTTAAGTGTAGTTGTTATGATCATGCTCTACAAAGACGTAAAGAAGCTCGATGCTGCGCCGCTGGAAACCGCGACGGCGTAGATCGTTTTTCTTAAACTGAATGATAAAAGGTCTAGCGAATGCTAGACCTTTTTTGTATCTGTTACTGATTATTCTAATTTAAGGAACTAGATGTTCTTAACGTCTAAACCTGCGAGTTGATGCCAGTAACCGTTGCATTGGCGGCTTTCAATTTTCATCGGTTTTTGACCTTGCTCGTTCGCTCTGAAGTTATTAATTTCAGAGAAGGTATCGATGCCGAGTGGGCTTAAACGAACCACATCGACTAGGTCATGCATGTTCGGTAGATCGTTAACTAGGTTGTAGCAGTAGCCCGATTGTGTCTGAATGCCGTTAAGGTTAAATACCGACTGGCCTTCTTGGCTTTCGACTTGTAGCCCTGTTGGGTATTTGATACAACAAGTTTCGCAATCGTCTTTGGCTTTGTTTTCCGCGCGAGCGGTAAAGCAACGCGCTGAGTAAGCAAGTGGTAGGTAGCCGTGGCTAAATACTTCTACTTCGAACTTATTACGGATATTAAGATCTTCGCACTGTGTCATTACGTTGCTTAGCCATTCGCGAGAAAGCTCAACAGGCATACACCAACGCGTCATACCTTGTTTCAAGAACAGGTTCAGAGTGCGTGCGTTGTAGGTATTAACCGCCGGGCCAACCACAAAAGGCACTTTGCTTTCGCTTGCTAATTGAATCGCAGACACGTCGTTGGCTTCGATCGCAAAGTCACCGTTATCAATGTACTTCTTCATGATGTTGACTTCGCTTGGTGCTTCTAGCAATGCCATGGTGGAAAGTACGACTTGCTTGCCTGAAGCCGACAGCTCTTTGGCAATATCCATCCAGTGTTTTGCTTTCATCTCACGACGCTTTGAACACACGGCTTCACCTAGGTAGATGATGTCGGCAGAGCTTGATTTCGCTTGCTCATAGAAGCTTTCAACATCTTGTTTTGGCCAAAAATAAAGTAGAGGGCCTAATGCGTATTTCATTGAGTTCTCCATTTGGCTCTATTGCCATTTACGGTGATAAGCGCCAAGCGTGGTTTGTGTACCTTCAGATACATTTGCCAGTGTCGCGTTCCAAGCTTGTTCTACTTGGTATTGTTCAGGATTCGCTAAGTAGCGATCGATAGCAGCGCGCCAAGTACGAGTCACTTGTTCAACATAAGCAGGGCTGCGTTGGCGACCTTCAATCTTCACTGAGGCAACATTGGCCGCGAAAAGCTCAGGCAACATGGATAGCGTGTTTAGACTAGTCGGCTCTTCAAGTGCGTGATAGCGCTTACGTTCACCATCGATATCCGCTTCAAAACGACCCTTACACAGCGTTGGGTAACCTGCGTTCTCACCTGCTTCATACTTATCGATAAGGATTTCATTCAAGCGAGACTCTAAGCCGTTTTCTGTTTCTTGCCAGCGAACGTATTTAGCTGGAGAACAAGCACCAACGGTATTTGGTGATTCACCTGTCATGTATGAAGAGAGGTAGCAACGGCCTTCTGCCATGATACATAAGCTACCAAAAGCGAATACTTCAAGGTCAACGTCAGAAGTGATATTACGAGAAAGCTGTTTGACCTGGTGAATCGACAACACACGCGGCAGTACGACACGCTTAACGTTGAAGTTTTTATGGTAGAAGTCGATAGCGGCTGCATTGGTCGCAGATGCTTGCACTGATAAGTGCAGCTCTAGTTCTGGGTATTTGTTTGCTGCGTACTCAAGTACCGCGATGTCAGCGATGATCAGCGCATCAACGCCTAGCGCAGCAGCGTTGTCTACAGCGTTTGTCCAACGTTCGAAGCCGTTTGGGTGAGCAAAAGTATTTAAGGCAACGTGAATTTTCTTGTTGCGGTCATGTACATACTGCACAGCACGATCGAGCTTTTTACCCGCAAAGTTAAGGCCTGCGAAGTGTCGGGCATTCGTATCGTCTTTGAATCCGATGTAGACAGCATCCGCACCGCAATCAATAGCGGTTTTCAAAGCAGGTAAGTTACCCGCTGGGCATAAGAGTTCCATTTGCTCACTACCAATAGAATAAAATTGAAGCGAGTATTTTATGAAGAATTATGAATGACGGAATTGATGTAAGGCAGGTTTAGATGGATAAATCTGCTTTTACCCCATTTGAGGTACTGACGAATGGCGAATTTACGCTTTAGCTTGGTGTTGGAGGGCGTGTTTAATTAATTCTTGTGACGACGGTTTTGGGCGAACAGTTCTTCAACCTCTTGTTTTGGTTGAGGGCGATAGAAGTGGAAACCTTGAATTGAACCACAGTTGAGGTTAGACAGCAGGGTTGCTTGTTCACTGGTTTCGACACCCTCTGCAACCACGGTTAAATCGAGAGATTTCCCAAGGTTGATGATGTTTTCAATTACGGTAATTTGCTTTGGTAAGGTATCGATATCTGAGATAAAAGCCCGGTCAATTTTAAGCTCATCAATCGGAAAGCGAGCAAGGTAAGATAGAGAAGAGTAACCCGTACCAAAGTCATCGATGGATAACGCAAAGCCAAGTCTCTTAATCGCGTTCAGCATTTGAAGCGTGTGCTCACTATCACTCATTACGGCACTTTCTGTAAGCTCAAAGGTAATCGCACTTGGATCTAGCTCAGTAGAACGCAGCAACTTCTCCATGAAATCAATCAATTTTGGATTACCAAACTGCTCTGGTGAAAGGTTGATCGCGACGCGACCAGGTAAAATACCTTGCATCTTCCAACGTTTCACCGTGGCAAATACTTCGCGCATTACCACACGACCAAGTTGTTCAATAAGGCCAGCACGTTCCGCTACTGGAATAAATGCGGCAGGGCTAATATAACCTTCTACAGGGTGCTTCCAACGTACCAGAGCTTCTGCTCCGTTAATGGTGAAGTCACGCGCATTTACTTTTGGTTGGTACCAAACCTCAAGCCCGTTCTGTTGCAGTGCTTTTTGCAGTTCTATCTCAAGCCACAGTCGCATTCGCGCTTCTTTGTTCATCTGTTCGTTGAACTTGATCAGGCGGTTGCGTCCACGATCCTTAGCTTCATACATTGCGGTGTCAGCATTCTGTAGCAAGATACGTGCGTCACTGCCATCGTGAGGAAAGCTCACACTACCAATCGAGCAGGCTAAACGCTTGCTAAAATGGTGAAGATCGAAGGGTTGGTTGATCAGAGATATGATCTTTTCAGAGAGTATTTCAGGTGTTCGTGGGTGTTCAGGCTCAGGTAGAATAATACCAAATTCATCACCGCCTAAATGGCCAATAATAGCTTGACGAGGCAGTTGTCGTTTTAAGCGAGATGCGACCTCTTTAATCACTTTATCACCGATGTGGTGGCCAAGTGAGTCATTGATATTTTTGAAGTTATCGATGTCTAAGTAGAGCATCACAACAGGGGTCTTGTTGTGAATGAACTGCTCAAGGCTTTTGGTAAACCCAAGTCGGTTGTAGAGCTTAGTCAGTGTATCGATGTAGGCATCTTCACTGTTAGCGGGTGTGTATTGTTTTGTTGTTTCTTGAGCGTCTTGAATAAGTACTAGTTGGGTACTGCTTCCAAGAATGACCGTCGAGTCGATATTTAACTGAACTTTACGTTCAAAGCCACATCGAGCACCCGTTAAACAAACCAAGCCAGACTCAGAAATAATGGAGCTGAGGTCATTATTAAAGACTGTTTTGGTTTGTTCATCGATAAATAATCGGCCTAACTCTTCGCCAATCAATTCTGTGGTGGAGTTAAAACCAAGTAAGCGCGCAGCTGCAGGGTTCGAAGACAGAATGTAGTCGTTTTCAACTAATAGCAATCCGTCTGGGAGCAGGTGAGATAGCTTGTGGAATTTCGCTTCAGACTCTTCTAAAGAACGGACAAGTACTTGGTTTTCAGATGTATCGAAGGCGTGAAAGATGATGTATTCAGTCTTTTTACCATTGGTAAGCGGAGATAGGCTGAAATGAAGGCTAGTGTCTAAAGCCGTTTCGTTTAGGGTGATTTCCGCCTCAATTGTTTCGCCATTGAATGCACGCTCATAGTAAGGCTTAAGGTGTTGGTAGAATTGCTCGCCCAAGGTTTGGCGGTCATTCATGCCTACAAGCTCTGTTTTACTTAAACCAGCAATATCACAGTAACGCTCATTCACCATAAAATAGTTATGTTGAGCATCAAGTACCGCAAAAAAGAACGGGCTGTTTGCAGTAAGCTGTGTAAACCAATGTTGTAGTTGCTGGGGAGGCATCAAAGTACTACCAATTCTCCAAGAGCTTGAATATTCACTATCGATAAACATTGATTGCTATTTGTTCAGCTATCGATGTTTACTTGTGAGTGCAGCGATTCGCTGTGATTTTCATGACCAGAGTTACTATAACTGCGATCATCAATATATTAAAGGTCGAGCATCAAACTGAATTAATTTGATACATAACAGTAACTGAGATCTCAACATCATCTATGATGCTTTCTATATTATTGACAAAGTTACGGATAAGTCACGTGATAAACAAGATACGCACTCAACTAGTTCAAAATGCCGCATCAATTTTGCGATCTCCAGTCCAGTTATTACCAAAATCAGTACAAAAAAAAGCCTTATTAGAAGCATTGAAAAATGTATTCAAGGAGGCTTTAGAGGATGGTGATTTTGAGTTCTTAGAAGACAAGTGGCTTAAAGTTTCAATAAAAGATATGGGGTTAAGTTGGTGTATTAGCTACAAAAATGAGCAACTAGTTGTCGCTGATAAAGAGGTCAATGAAGATGTGAGTTTTAGTGGCAATCTAAATGATCTCGTGTTGATTGCTGGGCGAAAAGAAGACCCAGATACGCTTTTTTTCCAACGTCGACTGTCTATTGAGGGCGATACCGAGCTAGGCTTGGAAGTGAAAAATTTGATGGATAGCGTCGATTTAGACTTATTGCCGACTCCTATGAAAACTTTGTTAAATCAATTAGCTGATTTTGTGCAGAAGGGAGTACAATCCCCAGATACACAAAGTGAGGTAATGAATGCTTATTCGAACTGAAGCACCGGCAGATATACTTGTCATCGATCGTTTATTGAAATCTGTTTTTGAAACGGATGCAGAAGCTAATTTGGTTATGAGCTTGCGTGAGAATAGCCATTTAACGCTATCGCTGGTGGCTTGTTCTGATGAAGGGGAGGTGGTTGGTCACCTGATGTTTAGCCCTCTTACTCTTGATGGTGACGATCATAACTGGCAGGGGCTCGCACCTCTCGCCGTGAAAGAAGAGTTCCGCAATCAAGGCATTGCCAAATCACTGGTTGAAGACGCATTTTCTACTTTGGTAGATTTTGGTTACCCAGCCTGTGTTGTACTCGGTGATCCTGCTTACTACGGTCGTTTTGGTTTCAAGGCGGCGAGCGAATTTGGCCTGAGTTGTGTTTGGGATGTGCCTGAAGGCGCTTTTCAAGCGATTGAGTTGGTAGAAGGGGCGTTTGCTGGGCATTCTGGTGAAATTGCTTACAGCCCAGAGTTCAACGACTTATAAGCTGATTTACCACTCAATAAGATACAAATTGATTTAGTCTAAATAAAGGAGCTTGATGCTCCTTTATTTTTTGTTAGTATCAGCCCCAATGAGCACCGTTTAAGTTCACTCGAAGAATATTAATACCAACAAACCAAAGGTTACGACCGCTAGATATGTCACAAACACACGCGCAATATCTACAAGAGATGGGCATTAGCCAATGGGAGTTAAGTCACCCAGAGCGTTTGGCTGGTTATGAATCTGAATTGACTCTGTTATCGAATGATTGCAAGTTACTGTTGGTTTCACCAGAAAAACCTCAGGATGATATCGCCGTGATGTTTGAGCGAGTACTCAAAAGTATCAAGCTCGACTTATCTCAAGCTTTACACCTTCAACCGCAACACTTGTCTGCTGTGGATT